>NZ_JBIBHR010000002.1:320578-560914 GCF_042957125.1 Streptomyces sp. NPDC008125 | reverse complement strand
TACTTCATGAAGTCCCCGCCGGTCCAGTACTTCGACGACGAGGCCCGCGAGAACGTCGAGAAGTTCATCGCCGGCGAGGTCGAGCGCTGACCCAGCCCCACGGCTGACAGCACCGCCCCCGCGCGGGAACGGCAACGCCCCACGCAGGTCTGACACCGAAGGTCCCCGAGCCCGCGCGCTCGGGGACCTTCGGCGTATGTGACCCTTGCTCACATGGCTGTCGCGCGTGATCTGCGGATACTTCTGCGCCTTCGGAACTTCCGTCGCCTCCTCGCCGTACGGCTCCTCTCCCAGGCGGCGGACGGCGTCTACCAGGTCGCGCTGGCCGCGCACGTCGTCTTCTCACCCGAGAGGCAGGCCTCGGCCGGCGCCATCGCCTCCGCCATGGCGGTCCTGCTTCTCCCCTACTCCCTGGTCGGCCCGTTCGCCGGTGTGCTGCTCGACCGCTGGCCGCGCCGCCAGGTCTTCCTCCACGGGAACCTGCTCAGAGCCGTCCTCGCCTGCTGCACCGCGCTGCTCATCCTCGGCTCGGTGCCCGAGTGGCTCTTCTACGCGTCGGCACTCTGCGTCACGGCGGTCAACCGCTTCGTCCTCGCCGGGCTCTCCGCCGCCCTGCCGCGCGTCGTCGACGACGACCGGCTGGTGATCGCCAACTCTCTCTCGCCGACCGCCGGCACGCTGGCGGCCACCGCCGGCGGCGGACTTGCCTTCGCCGTACGTCTACTGGCCGACGACTCGGACGCCGCGGTGGTCCTGCTGGGTGCCCTGCTCTACCTGTTCTCGGCCCTGGTCTCCTTGGCTCTGCCCCGCACCCTGCTGGGCCCGGACGCCCAGGAGAGCGCGGTACACCTGCGGGCGGCGCTGGGGATCACCGCGCGAGGGCTCGTCGCCGGGATGCGGCACCTGGTGGAGCGCCGGGACGCGGGCCGGGCGCTGATCGCCATGACGGTGCTCCGCTTCTGCTACGGCGCCCTGACCGTCATGGTGCTCATGCTCTGCCGCTACGCCTGGTCGGACGACGAGTCCGAGGGGCTGGCGCTGCTCGGACTGGCACTGGGGATCTCCGGGGCGGGCTTCTTCGTCGCCGCGGTCGTGACACCCGGGGCCGTGAACCGGTTCGGCCGGTACGGATGGATCGTCGTCTGCGCGGGGAGCGCGGCCGTCCTCGAACCCGCCCTGGGCCTGTCGTTCGCTCCGGCGCCGATGATGGTCGCGGCGTTCGTGCTCGGCGTGACGACGCAGGGATCCAAGATCGCGACGGACACGGTGGTCCAGACATCGGTGGCCGACGCCTACCGGGGACGGGTCTTCTCCCTCTACGACGTGTTGTTCAACGTGGCGTTCGTGAGCGCGGCCGCCACCGCCGCGCTCGTTCTGCCGGCCGACGGCCGGTCCGTCTCGGTGGTGGCCGGCGTGGCCGGGCTCTACGCGGTCGTCGCCGTGGCGATGTTCCGGTGGCGGCGCACGGCCACCGCCTCCTGACCTGCCGTGCGGTCGGTGTTTCACGTGAAACACACCGGCCGCCACCGTGCGGTCGGTGTTTCACGTGAAACACCGACCGCACGGGAAGAACCGGAGACTCAGTTCCGCGCCTGCCACCACTCGGTGAGAGCGGCAGCGGCGGCCTCCTCGCCCATCGGCCCGTTCTCCAGCCGCAGCTCCAGCAGGAACGCGTACGCCTGGCCGATGACGGGCCCCGGGCCGATGTCGAGAATCCGCATGATCGCGTTTCCGTCCAGGTCGGGGCGGATGGAGTCCAGCTCCTCCTGCTCCTGGAGCAGCGCGATGCGCTCCTCCAGCGCGTCGTACGTCCGGGAGAGAGCGTTCGCCTTGCGCTTGTTCCTGGTCGTGCAGTCCGAACGGGTGAGTTTGTGGAGCCGCTCCAGCAGGGGACCCGCGTCACGCACGTACCGGCGCACGGCCGAATCGGTCCACTCGCCGTCGCCATAGCCGTGGAAGCGCAGGTGGAGCTCGACCAGCCGGGAGACGTCCTTGACCATGTCGTTGGAGTACTTCAGCTCCGTCAGACGCTTCTTGACCATCTTGGCCCCGACCACCTCGTGGTGGTGGAAGGAGACGCGGCCGTCCTTTTCGAAGCGCCGGGTCCGGGGCTTGCCGATGTCGTGGAGGAGCGCAGCGAGCCTCAGGACGAGGTCCGGGCCGTTCTTCTCCAGGTCGATCGCCTGCTCCAGCACGGTCAGGGAGTGCTCGTAGACGTCCTTGTGGCGGTGATGCTCGTCACTCTCCAGCCGGAGCGCCGGCAGTTCCGGCAGCACGTACCGGGCCAGCCCCGTGTCGACCAGCAGGCCCAGCCCCTTGCGGGGGTGCTCGGAGAGGAGCAGCTTGTTGAGCTCCTCCCGGACGCGCTCGGCCGAGACGATCTCGATGCGGGGCGCCATCTCCTTCATGGCCGCGACGACCTCGGGGGCCACCTCGAAGTCGAGCTGCGCGGCGAAGCGTGCGGCCCGCAGCATGCGGAGCGGGTCGTCGGAGAAGGACGCCTCCGGTGTTCCGGGGGTGCGCAGGACGCGGTCGGCGAGGTCCTTCATCCCGTCGTGCGGGTCGATGAACTCCTTCCGCGGCAGGGCGACGGCCATCGCGTTGACCGTGAAGTCGCGGCGGACCAGGTCCTCCTCGATGGAGTCCCCGTACGAGACCTCGGGCTTCCGGGAGGTGCGGTCGTACGCCTCCGAACGGTAGGTCGTGACCTCGACCTGGTAGCCGTCCTTCTGCGAGCCCACCGTGCCGAACGCGATGCCGATCTCCCAGACCGCGTCGGCCCAGGGGCGGACGATCCTGAGAACGTCCTCCGGCCGTGCGTCGGTGGTGAAGTCGAGGTCGTTCCCGAGCCGTCCGAGCAGCGCGTCCCGGACCGAGCCGCCGACCAGGGCGAGGGAGAACCCCGCTTCCTCGAAACGGCGGGCGAGGTCGTCGGCGACGGGGGACACCCGCAGCAGTTCGCTGACCGCACGGGGCTCCGCCTGGCTCAGGGCGCTGGTCTTGTCTTCGTTGGCGTTCGGCACAACAGAAAAGGGTACGTGCCCCGACCGGCCCGGGCGTCATCGTTTCCAGGAGCCCTGCGAGACTCTCGCCGATCATGAGGGGCGGTCCGGAGCACTCCGCCACAGCGCACCTCGTTACCATGCGGGGACGCAGAACCGACAGCGATCGACACCCCAGCTGACGACGACGAGGGACGGGTACACGCGTGGCCGAGGCGGCAGACTCTCAGGGGACACATCCCTCTCCTGCTCGCCGGTGGATGAGGCGTACAGCGTCCGTGTTGCTGGGGGTGCCCCTCCTGACCGGTCTGCTCGCCGGTCCGGCGGCTTCGGCTCCCCTCGCCGGCACGGCGGAGAAGGCCGCCGCCGTCTCCAGCACGGTCGACGTCGCGCTGAACTCGCTCGCTCCCAGCGCACCGGTGGAAGGGGACTCGCTGGTCGTTTCCGGCACCCTGACCAACAAGGGCAAGGAGACGATCAAGGACGCCGAGCTGGACCTCCGGGTCGGTCCGAGGCTCTCGGGGCGTTCCTCGATCGACGCGAACGCCAAGCGCACCGGATATCTGCCGGGCGTCGACGCGGAACCGCTCGGAGACCCGTACACCGTGCAGGTGTCCTCGCTCCGCAAGGGGGTCAGCCAGGACTTCTCGCTCTCCGTCCCGGTCGACAAGCTGCCCCTGGACTCCGCCGGGGTCTACCAGCTGGCCGTCTCCCTGACCGGGCAGACGTCCGCCAGCTCCTACGAGCGGGTCCTCGGCATCCAGCGCACCTTCCTGCCCTGGCAGCCCGAGGAGAGCGATTCCAAGTCCAAGCTCACCTTCCTCTGGCCGCTGATCGCCTCCGCGCACATCACGGCCGAGACCGCTTCGGACGAACAGCAGACCCCCGTCTTCCGGGACGACGAGCTCGCCGCCGAGCTGCAGCCGGGCGGCCGGCTCGAACAGCTCGTCTCCCTCGGCAGCGGCCTCCCGGTGACCTGGGTGATCGATCCGGATCTACTGGCGAGCGTCGACGCGATGGCAGGGACCTACCGGGTCGAGTCCGGGGACACCACGGTCCCGGGCACCAACCAGGCGGTCGCCAAGAAGTGGCTCGAGGCGCTGCAGAAGGCGGTGAACGGGGGCAAGGTCGTCGCCCTTCCGTTCGCCGACCCCGACCTCGCGTCCATCGCCCACCGGGGCAAGAACGTCTCGGGAACCCTCAGCCATCTGCAGACCGCCACCGAAGCGGCGACGACCACGGTCGAGACGGTCCTGCACACCACGCCGACCACCGAGTTCGCCTGGCCCGTGGACGGTGCCGTCGATCCGTCGATCGTCGATGTGGCCACCTCGGCCGGGGCCCACAACGTGATCGCCCGCAGCGACAGCCTGAAGGAGACCGGCAACCTGCTGTACACCCCCACGGCTGCCCGGCCCATCGGCGGTGGTACGAACGCGGTCGTGGCCGACTACCGCCTCTCCACGGTCTTCGGCGGTGACATGACGGGGGGCGAGCGCTCCACGCTCGCGGTCCAGAACTTCCTCTCCCAGACCCTGGCTTTCACCAAGCAGGACGAGGAGAAGGAACGCAGCATCGTGGTGGCTCCCCAGCGGACCCCCACCGCCGCCCAGGCGCAGACGATGGCCCGGGCCCTCCGGACGCTCGACGACGGCCGCTGGACGGAGCCCCTGGACCTGGTGGGCGCCTCCGAGGTCAAGCCGGACGCCGGTGCGACCACCCGGGTGCCCAGCTCGTCCGCGTACCCGAAGAAGCTGCGCCGCCAGGAACTGCCCACCCAGGCGTTCCAGGACATCAGGGCCATCCAGGACTCGCTGAACAGCTTCCAGGTCATCCTGACCCAGCCGGAGCGGGTGGTGACCCCGTTCGGCAACGCGATCAACCGCTCGATGTCGACCTCCTGGCGGGGAAAGCCGCTGGAGGCCCAGCAGTACCGTGATGCCGTACGCACCTACCTCCAGGGACTCGTCGGCCAGGTGAACCTGATCGCGAAGTCGGACGTCACACTTTCCGGCCGCAGCGCTACGATCCCCGTCACCGTGCAGAACCAGTTGGTGCAGGGGGTCGACCACCTGGTGCTCAGGCTCACCTCCGACAACGCCACCCGTCTCAAGCTCAACGACGGCGGCGCGGTCGCGGAGCTGCCGGTGGCGATCGCGGGTGGCCACAGCCAGTCGGTGAAGTTCGACGCGGACGCCAACGTCAACGGCCAGGTGCAGGTCAGGGCCCGCCTCTTCACCCAGGACGGGACGCCGTACGGCGACGAGATGACCTTCACGGTGAAGGTCTCCGAACTGACACCGACCGTTCTGCTGGTGATCGCCGGAGGCCTGCTGCTGCTGGTCCTCGCGGGTGTGAGGATGTACAACCACCGGAAGCGCGCCGTCGCAAGCGACACGTCGGAAGGCGGCGGCGGCGAACCCGAGCAGCCGAGTGACCCGACACCGGACACCGGGCCGGAAAGCGGGGACCCGTCCGGGACGGGTGAGAAAGTGGACCGTTGAGCGATGTCTGTCGAGGCCGGTCGGCCGGGGACGATGAGGTGGGGTTTCGATGAACGCGCCGTACGACGGTGACCGCGTGCATGGCGCGGGCGGGACGGGCGCCGACCGTGTGCCCCCGGAGACGGGACCGGACGGGACGGCTCCGGACGGGACGGCTCCGGCCGACCCGTACCTCCAGCACGCCTACGACCACGACCCCTACCGGGCGCGCGACCTCGCCTCCCAGGACCCGGTCGGCGAAGCCCTGTACGACCGGGCTTCCCACCCGCCGCCGCCCCCGGGCACGTACCAGGAGCCGCAGCCGCTCTACCAGCAGCCTCCCGCGTCCCAGTACCCCCCGGACCCCCGGCTCTGGGCCCAGACGCCCGCACCGGAGCCCGCAGGGCCCTCCCGGCACCTTCCCTACGGCGACGACGCCCTGACGACCCAGTTCGTGGGCGTCGACGACCTCGTCACCCGCGCTTCGGAGGACGAGGTGGAGCCGGACGCCTTCGCCCACCTCTTCCGGGACCAGGAGGGCTCCGCGGGCGGCCGGCACGCCGGCCCGCCCGAACCCGAGCCCGCCAAGGCGCCCGCGCCTCAGAAGTCCGGCGGGCGGGCTTCGGGACTGCTCAAGTCCAGTGCCCTGATGGCCGCCGGAACGCTCGTCTCCCGGCTCACCGGCTTCGTCCGGAGTCTGGTCATCACGGCGGCTCTCGGTGCCGCCCTGCTCGGCGACAGCTTCACCATCGCCTACACCTTGCCGACGATGATCTACATCCTCACCGTCGGCGGCGGCCTGAACTCCGTGTTCGTCCCCCAGCTCGTCCGTTCGATGAAGGACGACGAGGACGGCGGCGAAGCGTACGCCAACCGCCTGCTCACCCTGGTGATGGTCGCGCTCGGCGTGATCGTGGCCGCGGCGGTGTTCGCCGCGCCACTGCTCATCAAGCTGATGTCGCTCCCGATCGCCCGAGACCCCGACGCCAACAGTGTGGCCGTCACCTTCGCGCGCTACTGCCTGCCGACGATCTTCTTCATGGGCGTGCACGTCGTGATGGGCCAGATCCTCAACGCACGCGGCAAGTTCGGCGCGATGATGTGGACCCCGGTCCTCAACAACATCGTCATGATCGCCACGTTCGGTCTCTTCATCTGGGTCTACGGCACCTCGGCCGAATCCCGGATGGGCGTCGAGACCATCCCGCCGGACGGCGTGCGACTGCTGGGCATCGGCACCCTGCTCGGGCTCACCGTGCAGGCCCTGGCGATGATCCCGTACCTGCGCGAGGCGGGATTCCGCTTCCGGCCCCGCTTCGACTGGAAGGGCCACGGCCTCGGCAAGACGATCAAGCTGGCCAAGTGGACCGTGCTCTTCGTCCTCGCCAACCAGGCGGGCGTCCTGGTCGTCACCCAGCTCGCCACCTCGGCGGGCAAGCACTCCGGCCAGGACGGCACCGGCTTCCTGGCGTACTCCAACGCCCAGCTGATCTGGGGCATGCCGCAGGCCATCATCACCGTCTCCGTGATGGCCGCGCTGCTGCCCCGCATCGCCCGGGCCGCGCACGACAACGACCCCGGCGCGGTTCGCGACGACATCTCGCAGGGGCTGCGGAACTCCGCCGTCGCGATCGTGCCGGTCGCCTTCGCATTTTTCGCGCTCGGCCTGCCGATGTGCACCCTGCTCTACGGGTCCAGCGGGTCCGATGCCTCCCGGTCGATGGGCTTCATCCTGATGGCCTTCGCCCTCGGCCTCATCCCGTACTCGGTGCAGTACGTCGTGCTGCGCGGCTTCTACGCCTACGAGGACACCCGCACCCCGTTCTACAACACGGTCATCGTGGCCGCCGTCAACGCCGCCGCCTCGGCCCTCTGCTACGTCGTCCTCCCGGCCCGCTGGGCGGTTGTCGGCATGGCGGCGTCCTACGGCCTCGCCTACGCGGTCGGGGTCGGCATCGCCTGGCGCCGGCTGCGCAAGCGGCTCGGCGGCGATCTGGACGGTGCCCGCGTCGTCCGCACGTACGCCCGCCTCTGCATGGCGGCGATCCCCGCCGCACTGGTCGGCGGTGTCGTGGGAGTCGCCCTGCTCGAACTTCTCGGCGAAGGCGTGCTCGGTTCGGTCGCCGCACTGATCTGTGGCGGCCTTCTCCTGCTCGGCATCTTCTTCGGAGCGGCCAAGAAGATGCGGATCGAAGAGGTGAACGGCCTGATGGGTATGGTCCGGGGACGGCTCGGCCGCTGAACGAGCGCCGCAGCACACAACCATCGCCGCTCTCCGCGTGTCGTGCATAGCGCCGGAGTGTGGGCACAATTGGCGTGACTGCAAGCAGAGCTGGCTGACATCGCGCAACGGATGGGGAGGCAGGAACGACGGTGGCGGAACGTAGCACGGCTGCCGTCGACGTGGCCGACAACAGCGGCGACGAGCCGCTGGCCGCCAAGGCGGACGAGGCCACGACCGACGGGACGGCTGAAGCCAAGAGCGCGGAGGGCGCGAGCCCCGACGGCGTGGACGACAAGGACGCCGACTCCCCTGCGGAGCCGCCGGCGCCCGATCTGCACAGCGGCCACAAGCTGGCCAAGCGCTACCGGCTCGAAGAGTGCGTCACCCGGCTGGATGGTTTCAGCAGCTGGCGCGCGGTCGACGAGAAACTGCGGCGCGCGGTGGGCGTCCACCTGCTCACGGCGAACCATCCCCGCGCCCGGCCGGTGCTGGCGGCGGCACGCTCGTCCGCCCTGCTCGGCGACCCACGCTTCGTCCAGGTGCTGGACGCCGTGGAGGAGGGCGACTTCGTCTACGTCGTCCACGAATGGCTCCCGGACGCCGTCGAACTCACCGCGCTGCTCGCCGCAGGGCCGATGGAGGCGCACGACGCGTTTCAACTCGTCGGACAGCTCTCCCAGGCCATGGCGGCAGCGCACCGCGAAGGGCTGGCCCACCTGCGCCTGACCCCCGGCGCCGTCCTGCGCAGCTCCACGGGGCAGTACCGCATCCGCGGCCTCGCCGTGGACGCCGCCCTGCGGGGCATCACGGCCGAGCGTCCGCTGCGCACGGACACCGAGGCGATCGGCGCCCTGCTGTACGCGGCGCTCACGCAGCGGTGGCCCTACGAAAGCGACGCCTACGGGCTCGTGGGCCTGCCCAAGGGAATGGGGCTCATCGCCCCCGACCAGGTCAGGGCGGGAGTCCACCGCGGCCTCTCCGAGCTCGCCATGCGTGCGCTCGCCAACGACGGCGCCACCGCCTCGCGGCAGGAGCCGCCCTGCACCACTCCGGACGAGCTGGCCAAGGCGGTCGCCGCGATGCCGCGGATCCTGCCTCCCGAGCCGACCTTCACCGCTCCGCCCGAGTACCAGCGGACCACCTACCAGCAGGGAACGTACGGGCGTCCGTCAGCCCGCCCCCCGCAGACGGTACCGATCATGGCCGCGCCTCCGGCGCCGCTCCAGAGCCGCACCGGCAGGGCTCTGAAGTGGGCCGTCTCCGCCCTGCTCATCGCCGCGCTGGGGCTCGGCAGCTGGCAGCTCGCCGAGACGCTCCTGGACAACAAGAAAACCGAGGAGACCGACACCACCCGGACGACGGACAGCGGCAGCACCGACAAGAACGCGCTCGTCTCCGGCAAGCCGATCACCATCGTGGAAGCCAAGGACTTCGACCCCCTGGGTACCGACGGTGGTGAGAAGCCCGAGGCGATAAAGAATGCCTACGACGGTGACCCGAGCACCTACTGGTCCACCCAGAGCTACTACACCGCACAGTTCGGCGCCCTCAAAACAGGCGTCGGCATGGTTCTCGACCTCGGCAAGGTGCAGCAGGTCGGTTCTGTGGACGTCTCCTTCCTCGACGGCGCCACCTCGGTCGAGCTGCGCACCGCGAAGGACGCGTCCCCGCCCTCCATGCCCGACGGCTTCACCAAGGTGGCCGACGGCTCGGGAACGGACGTGACGCTCAAGCCCGGGAGCCCCGTCCAGGCGCGGTATCTTCTCGTCTGGCTCACCGAGCTGCCCGGCAGTGGGAAGGACTACCGGGGCAAGGTCTCCGAGATCAAGGTCACCAGCTGACGGACCCAAGGGGCGGGGGAGCTCACCGTTGGACGACGCCAGATTCGTCGACATCAGCGACCAGGAGCTACTGGCACAGCACGTGGCCGGCGTACCGGAGGCCTTCGGTGAACTGGTGCGGCGTCACCGGGACCGTCTGTGGGCCGTGGCGCTGCGGACGCTCGGAGACCGGGAGGAAGCGGCGGACGCGGTCCAGGACGCCCTCGTCTCCGCGTTCCGCTCCGCCCACACGTTCCGGGGCCAGTCCGCCGTCACCACCTGGCTGCACCGGATCACCGTGAACGCCTGCCTCGACCGGGCGCGCAAGGCCGCCTCCCGCAGGACCTCACCGGTGGACACCGCCGAGCGCCTCGATCAGGTACTGGAGCCGCACGAGTCGGCCGAGGCACCCGCAGAGCGTCAGGACCTGCACCGCGAGCTGCTGGCCGCGCTCGCCACACTCCCTCCCGAGCAGCGCGCCGCGCTCATCCTCGTGGACATGCAGGGATATCCCGTCGCGGAGGCAGCCGTGATCCTCGAAGTCCCGACCGGCACGGTGAAGAGTCGCTGCGCCCGGGGACGGGCCCGACTCCTGCCGCTGCTGCATCATCTGCGCGGGCGTGACACGGAAGACGCACCGAGGACGAGCACGGGCCCGCCAGGTTCCGATCGGAACCGATCACAAGGTCCATTCGTCCCACGGGCGTCAGCACCGATGGACGCAGGAGCGCAGGATCCTGCCACAGCGCAGGGCGGAGGCGGACACCCATGACATCCACGACCGATACGGCTCAGCACCCGGACGTCGCCGAGATCTCCGACTTCGGCGAAGGCGTCCTCCCTGTCGCCCGGGCCACGGAGGTCCGGCGTCACCTCTTCACCTGCGCGCTCTGCGAGGACATGCGCTCCTCCCTGGAAGAGATCAGGTCTCTGCTCGGCTCACTGCCGGAGCCGTCCCCCATGCCGGCCGACGTCACGGCCCGCATCGGCGCAGCCCTCGCCGGCGAGGCACTTCTCCACACGCGTACCCCCGCGGTCGCGCCAGCGGAGCGCGTCGATGTTTCACGTGAAACGACGACGGGTGACACAGCGACGGGTGAATCAGCGGGCAGTGGTACAGCGGCCGACGAGAAAGCAGCCGGCGGAACGGCATCGCGGACCGCGGAGCAGCCGACGGGGCACATCGCGGAGAGCACTCCCTCGCAGCTCGCAGGCTCGGCTGCCGGGAAACCGCCGAAGCGCAGGGCGCCGACGCCCCGTTCCGCCACCAGCCAGTCCGGCGCCTCCACGGGGCCGGGCCGGCGCCGTTCCACCCGGCGTCGCCGGATCGTCCTCGGGACCGTGTTCGGCGCCGCGATTCTGGGCATGGGAACGCTCGTGTTCCAGACGGCAGGGATGACGGCCGGCACTTCGTCCGACGACAAAGCGGGCTCCGGGGCCGTGGCGGCCTCCACGCCCTCGGAGGACGACGCGGGGGCAGCGACGTCATCCGCCGTCGAGTTCACCGCGGCCATGCTCCCGGAACAGGTGCGGGGCCTCCTGGACAGCGCTCACGGCCTTCGGCGCACCGAGGGTAGCGACAGCACCCCGCAGGGGGCGGGCCCGTCCGGGGCACCCACCGTCGACCGTCCACTGCGGGCGCCGTCCGTACCCGCCTGCGTCCAGCGGGCGCTCGGGCGTACCGCTTCCGCCCTCGCGGTGGAGACAGGCGTCTATCGGGGCGCCGACACCTACCTCGTGGTGCTGCCGCATCCCACGGACGGTTCTCTGGTCACTGCCTACCTCGTCGATGCCGGATGCACCGCCTCCGATTCATCGGACACGGGATCCCTTCTGTTCACCCACGCCTACCCTCGCGCCTGACCCCGATGTGCCCCGCGCCACGCGGAAGGAATCGGGAATGCACGCCCCGTAGGATCCGTTGGGTGGGGTGAGAGTCGTTGAACCGACCCCCTCAGACAAGCAGGCAGACCGCAGAGACGAGGAAGACACCCGTGAGCGACGTCCGTAATGTGATCATCATCGGCTCCGGGCCGGCTGGATACACGGCCGCCCTGTACACCGCTCGCGCCTCGCTGAAGCCCCTGGTCTTCGAGGGTGCCGTCACCGCCGGTGGTGCGCTGATGAACACCACCGACGTGGAGAACTTCCCCGGGTTCCAGGACGGCATCATGGGTCCCGACCTCATGGACAACATGCGCGCCCAGGCCGAGCGTTTCGGCGCGGAGCTGGTTCCGGACGACGTGGTCGCCGTGGATCTGACCGGCGAGATCAAGACGGTCACCGACACGGCAGGCACGGTCCACCGCGCGAAGGCCGTCATCGTCACCACCGGGTCCCAGCACCGGAAGCTCGGTCTGCCGAACGAGGACGCCCTCTCCGGTCGCGGCGTCTCCTGGTGCGCCACCTGCGACGGGTTCTTCTTCAAGGACCAGGACATCGCGGTGATCGGCGGCGGCGACACCGCCATGGAGGAGGCGACCTTCCTCTCCCGCTTCGCGAAGTCGGTCACCATCGTCCACCGCCGTGACACGCTCCGCGCCTCCAAGGCGATGCAGGAGCGCGCCTTCGCCGACCCGAAGATCAAGTTCGCCTGGGACAGCGAGGTCGCCGGGGTCCACGGGGAGCAGAAGCTTTCCGGTCTGACCCTGCGCAACACCAAGACCGGAGAGACCTCCGAGCTGGCGGTCACCGGCCTCTTCATCGCTGTCGGCCACGACCCGCGGACCGAGCTCTTCAAGGGTCAGCTCGACCTCGACGAGGAGGGCTACCTCAAGGTGCAGGCCCCCTCGACCCGCACCAACCTCACGGGCGTCTTCGGTGCCGGCGACGTCGTCGACCACACCTACCGTCAGGCCATCACCGCGGCGGGCACCGGTTGCTCGGCCGCGCTCGACGCCGAACGCTTCCTGGCCGCCCTGGCGGACGAGAAGCTCGCCGAGCCGGAGAAGACCCCGGCCGTCTGAACTGCTCCACCCACACCCCACCCTGTAGTTAAGGAGGCCGCCGTGGCCGGCGCGCTGAAGACCGTTACCGACGCTACCTTCGAGGAAGAGGTCCTCAAGAGCGGCAAGCCCGTTCTCGTGGACTTCTGGGCCGCCTGGTGCGGCCCGTGCCGCCAGATCGCCCCTTCGCTGGAGGCCATCGCTGCTGAGTACGACGAGATCGAGATCGTGAAGCTCAACATCGACGAGAACCCCGAAACCGCTGCGAAGTACGGCGTGATGTCCATTCCGACGCTCAACGTCTACCAGGGTGGCGAGGTCGCCAAGACCATCGTCGGTGCCAAGCCCAAGGCCGCGATCATCCGCGACCTGGAGGACTTCATCGTCGCGAAGTAAGCACCACCCGCTCCGTGTGCACCCCAGTAGTACGCACGGAGCATGTTTCACGTGAAACGGGTCGGCCTCGTCAAGAGGCCGACCCGTTCTGCTGTACCCGTTTCGCTGTGCCGGACGCTCAATGCTGACGATCCCTCGGTCCTGACAATCCCTCGGCCGTCAGAGCGGCCGGAGCACGGGGTCCTTCTGCACCACTCCCAACAGCCGGTCCAACGCCAGCTCGACGTCTTCCCGCCAGGAGAGCGTTGTCCGCAGATCCAGCCGCAGACGCGGGTGGACGGGGTGAGGCCGGACCGTCTTGAAGCCCACCGCCAGAAGGTGATCCGCCGGGAGGAGACACGCGGGTTCCTTCCACCGCGCTTCGCCGAAGGCTTCGATCGCTTTGAAGCCCCGCTGCAGCAGGTCCTTTGCCACCGTCTGGACCATGACCCTTCCGAGCCCTTGCCGCTGGTACGCGGGGTCGATCCATCCGGTGATCAGCTGCACGGCGTCCGGCGACACCGGGCTGGTGGGAAAGGCGATGGAGCGTGGTACGTAGGCCGGCGGGGCGTAGAGCACATAGCCCACCGGCACCTCGTCGACGTAGACCAGGCGACCGCAGGAGCCCCACTCCAGGAGGACGGCGGAGAGCCAGGATTCCTTAGCCGTCTCCGACTCGCCCGCCTTGATCGCGGCGTCCGCCCTGACGGGGTCCAACTCCCAGAACACGCAGGACCGACAGCGCTGGGGGAGATCCGGAAGGTTGTCCAGGGTGAGCGGTACGAGCCGACGCCCCATGAAGGCGATCCCTCACTTCCTTGGATCCCGGGAGATACGCCCTTCCAGATCGCATCGTATCGACGCGGACAGAAAGCGCCTACCCGGGAACGAGCAAAGGACGGGTCCTGTTCCGCTGCCGGAACAGGACCCGTCCTTCCACGCGGTACCGGGACCGTCAGCCCGCCGCTTCGTCCTCGGCCGGTTTCGCGGGGGCGCCGCTCTCGAGCACCCGTCCCTCACCCGGTGCGAGGCTGCCGAGGATGCGGTTGAGATCTTCCATCGAGGCGAACTCGACGACGATCTTCCCCTTCTTCTGGCCGAGGTCGACCTTCACCCGGGTCTCGAACCGGTCCGAGAGCCGTGACGCCAGATCACTCAGCGCAGGTGAGACCAGACTTCCCGCCCTCGGCCCCTTCGGCTTCGCGGAGCGGGTGCTCTTCGACTCCATGACCTTGACGATCTCTTCGGTCGAACGCACCGAGAGTCCCTCGCGCACGATGCGACGGGAGAGGTCCTCCTGCTCCTGGGGGTCCTCCAGCGAGAGCAACGCGCGCGCATGGCCTGCTGAGAGAACTCCGGCCGCCACCCTGCTCCGCACGGAAAGCGGCAGGCGCAGCAGGCGCAGCGTGTTGGAGACCTGGGGTCGCGAGCGGCCGATTCGATCGGCCAGCTGCTCCTGGGTGCAGTTGAACTCCTTCAACAGCTGGGAATAGGCGGCGGCCTCCTCCAGCGGGTTGAGCTGAGCCCGATGCAGGTTCTCGAGGAGAGCGTCCAGCAGAAGCTTGTCGTCCTCCGTCTCCCGGACGATCGCGGGGATCCGTTCCAGGCCCGCCTCCCGGCTGGCCCGTAGCCGCCGCTCACCCATGATGAGCTCGTACTGGTCGGTCCCGACCTGACGCACCACGACGGGCTGGAGGAGCCCCACCTCCTTGATCGAGGTGACCAGCTCGTCGAGCGCCACCTCGTCGAACACCTCGCGAGGCTGCTGCGGGTTGGGGCGGATCGACTCCGGCAGCAGTTCGGCGAAGTACGCGCCGACCGGGCCCGGCTCCGACTGCTCCAGCGGCGGTTCCGGTGACTTCGGCTCGGGCACCAGAGGTCCGTCAGGAAGAGCGGACAGCTTCGCTGCCGGCACTCCCCGCTCGGCGGCCAGCACCTGTCCGGGCCCCTGGGGCACCACCTGCTTCTCCGTGGGAGCTGCCGGGATCAACGCAGCGAGGCCACGCCCCAGCCCTCGACGACGGTCACTCACTGGATGCCCTCCGAAATGCTCCGCTGGGTGCTCTGATTGCCCACGTGGGCGGGCTGGGGCTCGTACCGCACTCCGACGCCCCGCAGCGCAATCTCGCGCGCCGCTTCGAGGTACGACAGCGACCCGCTCGATCCCGGATCGTATGTCAGCACGGTCTGTCCGTAGCTCGGAGCCTCCGAGATGCGTACGGACCTCGGAATGCTCGTCCGCAGCACCTCCTTGCCGAAGTGGCTGCGCACCTCCTCCGCGACCTGGGACGCGAGCCGAGTCCTGCCGTCGTACATGGTGAGCAGAATCGTGGACACATGGAGATCAGGGTTGAGGTGACCACGCACCAGTTCGACGTTCCGCAGCAACTGCCCCAGACCCTCGAGTGCGTAGTACTCGCACTGAATGGGGATCAGCACCTCGGCTCCGGCCACCATCGCATTGACCGTCAGTAGCCCGAGGGAGGGCGGGCAGTCGATGAGGATGTAGTCGAGCGGCTGCTCGTACGCCTGGATGGCGCGCTGGAGTCGGCTCTCGCGTGCCACCAGGGAGACCAACTCGATCTCCGCACCGGCGAGGTCGATGGTGGCGGGGGCGCAGAAGAGTCCCTCTACGTCCGGGACGGGCTGCACGACTTCGGAGAGCGGCATGCTCTCCACCAGGACGTCGTAGACCGAGGGGACCTCGGCATGGTGGTCGATCCCCAGAGCCGTCGAGGCATTTCCCTGTGGATCGAGGTCGATCACCAGAACGCGGGCACCGTGCAGAGCGAGCGAGGCGGCAAGGTTGACGGTCGACGTCGTCTTGCCCACACCGCCCTTCTGGTTGGCGACCACCATGACGCGCGTCCGGTCGGGCCGTGGCAGACCCTCGCCGGCACGGCCCAGGGCCTCCACCGCCAGCTGGGCCGCACGGCCAATAGGGGTGTCATCCATCGGCGGCGGTGTTTCACGTGAAACACCGTCCCCCAAGGATTCGGTTCGGGGACCGGGGACCGGATCGGTCATCGGTCCCGCGATGTTGGCGTCGGACCGCAAGGATTCACTCTCCTCGACTTCAGGCTCGCAATGAACAGAGCCTGCCATGCTTTCGGGGTTGTGAACCAGCGAGGCCCGCTGTTCTGTGGATGGCTCCACCGATGTGGACAACTTGGTAGCTCGTTCGGGGTTGCGGTCCCGCGGCGTGGCAGCCGCACGGCCACGGCCGATGATTCCCTGCAACAGAGAGCGACGTTTCACGTGAAACACGATGCCTCTGCGGGGCAACTACCCAGCACCGACACTCCGCGTGGTGAGGTCAGGGCTACTTCTGTGGAGCATCGCTCCGCAAGCCACCAGACCGGACCTCGGCAAGGTTGCGCGTCGGCCGCTCCCCCGTCCCGTCCGTGAAAGGCGATTCAACGCCGACGGCGCGTACGCCCCACCCGGGCCGCCTTGGCCCTCTTTGCGGCGAACCTCACACCGCCCGGGCTCTCACCCACGACCACCCGGACCACCGTCGTCGTGGGGTCCACCACACCGGTCCCGGCGTGCAGCACCTCGGTCTCCACCACACCCAGCTTGCTCAGCGCAGCGCGCGCGCCGTTGATCTCCTCTTCGGCGGTGTCGCCCTTGAGCGCCAGCATCTCGCCGTACGGGCGCAGCAGCGGCACGCCCCAGCCGGCGAGGCGGTCCAGCGGTGCGACCGCCCGTGCCGTGACGACGTGGACCGGCTGAAGCTTTCCCAGCACCTCTTCGGCCCGGCCCCGGACGACCGTCACATGATCCAGGCCGAGCAGTTCCACGACCTCCTGGAGGAAGTTCGTCCGCCGGAGCAGCGGTTCCAGCAGCGTGATCTTCAGGTCGGGACGCACCAGCGCCAGCGGGATTCCGGGCAGCCCTGCCCCGGAGCCCACGTCGCACACCGTGACGTCCCGGGGGACCACCTCGGAGAGCACGGCGCAGTTCAGCAGGTGCCGCTCCCACAGACGTGGGACCTCACGCGGACCGATCAGTCCACGCTTGACACCCGCGTCCGCGAGCAGCTCCGCGTACCTGACCGCCTCCGGGAAGAACTCACCGAAAACCGCCTGGGCCGCCTCAGGTGCCTGAGGGAGCGCTGCTTCCTCCGTCACGGGGACCGTCCTTCCCTACCGCACTACCGCACTGTGGATGGCTGACTATCAGGCTGACAAAGATCGGCCCCGCCTGCGAACAGACGGGGCCGACAGAACACGTTCCGGTCAGGCCGGAAGGACGACGACGAAGCGCTGGGGCTCCTCGCCCTCGGACTCGCTCCGCAGACCGGCCGCCGCGATCGCGTCATGCACGACCTTGCGCTCGAACGGCGTCATCGGCTCCAGTCGCACCGGCTCGCCGGAGCTCTTGACCTCGTCCGCGGCCTTCGCGCCGAGCGCCGCCAGGACCTCGCGCTTCTTGGCCCGGAAACCCGCGATGTCCAGCATCAGGCGGCTGCGGTCACCGGTCTCCCGGTGCACCGCGAGCCGGGTCAGCTCCTGGAGCGCCTCCAGCACCTCGCCGTCGCGTCCCACCAGCTTCTGCAGTTCACGCGCCGACTCGCTGATGATCGAAACCGCTGCCCGGTCCGCCTCGACGTCCATGTCGATGTCGCCGTCGAGATCGGCGATGTCGAGGAGGCCTTCGAGGTAGTCAGCCGCGATCTCGCCTTCCTGCTCGAGGCGGGTCAAGGTGTCGCTGCCCTCAGCGGCCGTGGAGATGGTGCCTTCCGACACGGATGGACTCCCTTACTTCTTGGACGGGTGCTTGGGCCGCTGCGGGCCCTTGCGCGGTCCGGACTTTGCCTGGCGTGAGGAGCCCGACGCGGGCTTGGCCGCCGGCTTCGACTTGTCGTCCTGCTTCTGGAGCGAGGTCTTGGCCTCCGAGGTGTCACCGGAGTCCGGTTCCTTGGCCGCCTCGGTCTGACCGACGGTGGCCGTCCTCTGCGCCTTGCTCTGCCGCTTGGGCTGCTGCCGGCGCTGGGTGGTTCCCTCGGTCTCGGCCACGGACGACTCGCTCTTCGCCACGGTCCCGTCCTCCTGGGCGGCAAGGCCCAGCTTGGAGAGTCCGTTGATGAACTTGCGCTCGATGTCGTTGCGCTCCGTGCCCTTGGCGAAGATGCGCTTGACGGTGTTCCGACGCGTCCGGCCGCGTACCTCGCCGTGCTGGGTGATGCTCTTCAGCAGGCGTCCGAGGTACTGCTCCTGGGCCTTGCTGCCCGGTGTCGGGTTCTGGTTGATCACATACATCTGCTGACCCATGGTCCAGACGTTGGTAGTCAGCCAGTAGACGAGGACACCGACGGGGAAATTGATGCCCATCACGGCGAAGATCAGCGGGAAGACGTACATCAGCATCTTCTGCTGCTGCATGTACGGGGTCTTCACCGAGAGGTCGACGTTCTTCGTCATCAACTGGCGCTGGGTGAAGAACTGCGAGGCCGACATCATGATGATCATGACCGCGGTGACGACCCGGACGTCGACGAGCGAGGCACCGAGCGCCTGCACCTCGGCGGAGCTGTTCATGAACTTCGCCGCGAGCGGGGCGCCGACGATGTGGGCCTGCCGCGCACTGTCGAGCAGCGGCTGGTCGATGACGCCGATCGTCTTGCCGTTGGCGATGGCCGCGAGCACGTGGTAGAGGGCGAAGAAGAACGGGGACTGCGCCAGGATCGGAAGGCACGAGGAGAGGGGGTTGGTACCCGTCTCCTTGTACAGCTTCATCATCTCTTCGGACTGACGCTGCTTGTCGTTCTTGTAGCGCTCCTGGATCGCCTTCATCTTCGGCTGGAGCACCTGCATGTTCCGCGTCGACTTGATCTGCTTCACGAAGAGCGGGACCAGGCAGATGCGGATCAGGATCACGAGGGACACGATGGACAGGCCCCAGGCCCAGCCCGTGTCTGCACCGAAGATCGCCCCGTACACCTTGTGGAACTGGACGATCACCCATGAGACGGGTGTGGTGATAAAGCTGAACAGACTGGCAATCGTGTCCACTAATCAGGCTCCTTGAGCTTTGGGCGAGGTCTCTGTGGCCGGACCCGGTGTCACGGCTGCCGCAGCTGTCGCGGTCGTCGCGTCCCCGGGGGACACATCAGTGGCGGAGTCCCCGCCCTTGTCACCGCGCAGCGCGTTGCGCAGCAGTTCGTGCCAGCGCGGACGCTTGCGCGGCGGGACATGGTCCACACCGCCCGGCGACCACGGATTGCATCGCAGAATGCGCCAGGCGGTCAGCGCTGTTCCCTTGACCGCCCCATGCCGGTCTATCGCCGTGAATCCGTAGTGCGAGCACGACGGGTAGTAGCGGCAGACAGGGCCCAGCAGCGGGCTGATCGTCCACTGGTACAGCTTGATGAGAGCCAGCAGCGGGTACTTCATCGCGCGCCCCCTCCCAGCAGCCGCGCGAAGGCGGCGTCCAGGTCTCGGGTCAGCTGAGCGTGGTCGGCGTCACCCGAACCGGGCAACGCGCGCACCACGACCAGGCTACCGGGGGGCAGCTGAGCCAGCCGGTCTCGAACCAGGTGGCGTAGCCGACGCTTCACAGCGGTGCGGACGACCGCACCACCCACGGCTTTGCTGACGACGAAACCCGCACGCGGTGGGGGAGGGGTCTCCCCCGACACGTGCGGGTCCGTAGTACCGCTGCGTAGATGGACGACGAGCAGAGGGCGACCAGCCCTGCGTCCTCGTCGTACCGCGGTCGCGAAGTCCTCGCGCCGCCTCAGCCGATTCTCGGTAGGCAGCACGTCATGACCTGTTGATGATCAGGCGGACAGGCTGCTGCGACCCTTGCCACGGCGGTTCGCGAGAATCGCGCGGCCGGCACGGGTACGCATACGCAGCCGGAAGCCGTGGGTCTTGGCGCGACGGCGGTTGTTCGGCTGGAAGGTGCGCTTGCTCACTCGGGGGCTCCAGAATAAATCGGGTGGTGGCGAAACATCGCCTGGCTGTCACCGTGCGCCCACGAGGAACTCGCGTAAACGCCTTAGTGCACCGCTTCACGATCACAGATCGTGATCTTTGCCCATCGGAGGCAGGCGGCAGCAGCCATCGACAACTCGACCTGGTCACGGTACGCGCGGCTACGCCATCCGGTCAAACTGACCGCGAGCGACCCCCCGCTATGCACAGGCTGTGGACAACAACTTGAACCGGGCGGGTCGCCGTGACTACCGTGACTGAACTCCGGTTTCTTTTCGTTCCCCCCTGCCGGGCCCGACCCGACCCGACCCATTCCGTCCCGGGAGACACATTTTCGTGGGACATGCGAGAGAGCGTGCCTTGTGGCTGACGTACCTGCCGATCTTGCCGCAGTGTGGCCACGCGTGCTGGAACATCTCCTCGGGGAGGGCCAGCAGGGCATCGAGCCGAAGGACAAGCAGTGGATCGAGCGCTGCCAGCCGCTCGCGCTGGTCGCCGACACCGCGCTGCTCGCCGTACCGAACGAGTGGGGCAAGCGGGTCCTCGAGGGCCGGCTCGCGCCGCTCATCAGCGAGACGCTGACCCGCGAGTGCGGCCGGACCATCCGGATCGCGATCACGGTCGACGACTCGGCCGGTGAGCCGCCGACCCCTCCTGCGCCGCCCCTGCACCAGACCCAGCAGGGCCGGCAGAACCACCGGTACGCGAACCCGCCCCACGACGAGCAGCAGCACGGCGACCCGTACGACCCGTACGGTCACCGTCCGCAGGATGACGGGATGCCGACCGCCCGCCCCGCGTATCCGGAGTACCAGCAGCGCCCCGAGCCGGGTGCCTGGCCGCGTACCCAGGAGGACCTCTCCTGGCAGCAGCCACGGCACGGCGGCTACCAGGACCGGGAGCAGCAGGCCGACCAGTGGCGCGAGCCGTACGGCACCGGGCGTCCGCAGCAGCCCTCGCACGACTACCGGCCGCAGCCGCCGGAGCGTCAGGGGTACGAGTCCCAGCGGCCCGAACGGCACGACCTCCAGGACCAGCAGCACCGGCAGGGCCGGGCCGGCGGCGGGATGCCGGGTCCGGGTGCGCAGCCGTCCCCCGCGCCCGGTCCGGGCGAGCCGCACGCACGGCTGAACCCCAAGTACCTCTTCGACACCTTCGTCATCGGCGCGTCCAACCGGTTCGCGCACGCGGCGGCGGTGGCGGTGGCCGAGGCACCGGCGAAGGCGTACAACCCGCTCTTCATCTACGGGGAGTCCGGGCTCGGCAAGACCCATCTGCTGCACGCCATCGGGCATTACGCGCGGAGCCTCTACCCGGGGACCCGGGTGCGGTACGTGAGCTCCGAGGAGTTCACCAACGAGTTCATCAACTCGATCCGCGACGGCAAGGGCGACACCTTCCGCAAGCGCTACCGCGACGTGGACATCCTGCTCGTCGACGACATCCAGTTCCTGGCGAGCAAGGAGTCGACGCAGGAGGAGTTCTTCCACACCTTCAACACGCTGCACAACGCGAACAAGCAGATCGTGCTCTCCTCGGACCGGCCGCCCAAACAGCTGGTGACGCTGGAGGACCGGCTGCGGAACCGGTTCGAGTGGGGCCTCACCACCGACGTGCAGCCGCCCGAACTGGAGACGCGGATCGCGATCCTGCGCAAGAAGGCGGTGCAGGAGCAGCTGAACGCCCCGCCGGAGGTGCTGGAGTTCATCGCGTCCCGGATCTCACGGAACATCCGTGAGCTGGAAGGCGCGCTGATCCGGGTGACGGCGTTCGCGAGCCTGAACCGGCAGCCGGTGGACCTGGGGCTGACCGAGATCGTGCTGAAGGACCTGATCCCCGGTGGGGAGGACTCGGCACCGGAGATCACCGCGCCCGCGATCATGGCGGCCACCGCCGACTACTTCGGGCTGACGGTCGAGGACCTCTGCGGATCGTCGCGCAGCCGCGTGCTGGTGACCGCCCGGCAGATCGCCATGTACCTCTGCCGCGAACTGACGGATCTCTCACTGCCGAAGATCGGCGCGCAGTTCGGCGGTCGCGACCACACCACGGTCATGCACGCGGACCGCAAGATCCGCGCGCTGATGGCGGAGCGCCGCTCCATCTACAACCAGGTCACCGAGCTCACCAACCGCATCAAGAACGGCTGACAGCCCGCCGGTCCCGTTCGGGGGACGAGCGGCACACGGGCACCCGCCCCGGCGCGCTCCGCCCACAGGGAGTGGACAACGAGGCGCCCCGCCAGACCTTTTCACGGTCCGGTGGGGCGCCTTCCGTCGTTCCCGGGGCGCCTTCCGTCGTTCCCGGGGCGCCTGGGGAGCAGCGGTTCCGGGATGCACCGGCGGCGTCCGCGAGGCGCCATCGGCGGCGGGCCGACGACTGCTCGTCATTCCTTCCGGAGCTCGTGGAAACGCTCCAGGAGCAGCTCCGACGGGAGCGTCCACGGAGCCGAACGGAGCCGATTCGGGTCCGTGACGGCCCGGGGAGCCCTCGTTCCGGCCGCTCGCGGGGCTTGTCGCTGTTCGAACAGAAGGTCACAGAAGAGCGGACACGGTGCTTCTCCACAGATGTGCCGGAAATCTTCTCTCCACAGCCTGGGGACCACGAAGTTGTCCAGATTGCGTCCACAGGACCGACTGTCGATACTCCATCAGGCCAGGTCAACTGCCTGGGGATTTGTGGTCAACCTTGATCCACAGCCTGTGGATAAATATTCTGTCCACAGGACCTCATCCAGGTTGTCCACCGCCAACTCACAGGATCAGGTCTCTTGTCCCCAGGAGGAACCCTCTTCTCCACACCGCTGTCCACTGTTCGGCAACACGACACCCCTCCTCACTGCCGAGAGTGAAAGGCGTCACACCAAGGTGGCTGATTGGGCTGTGGGGAACCGGGGTAAAGCTGGGGACGGCCCTGGGGAGAAGTACCCCCGCCCTGTGCATCGGGTGTGCAGAACTTTCGTGTGTCCACAGAAGTGCCTGGTTATCCACTGACTGCACCCACAGGGTCGGTGGACAAAAAATTGGCTCTGACCTGCGCAAATGACGTTATCCACGGTTTCCACAGGGCCTACTACTACTACCCCTCAGAGTTAGCCAGGAATCAGCTTCGAAGTGGGGGCTGTGCACAACTTGGCTCGCTGGGCTCTCGGACCGCTGCGGGCGACTTGACCCCGAGCAGCGACGAGTGTCGGTGCCGTACGTCAGACTGGACCCCGGCGTCCTCCCCGGCCCCCCGGCCGACGGACCCGATCGACGACGAAGGCCAGCAGGGCGAGCGAGCAACAGCAGGAGGCGGTTCCGGTGAAGATCCGGGTGGAGCGCGATGTACTCGCGGAGGCGGTGGCCTGGGTGGCCCGCAGCCTCCCGGCCCGTCCGCCGGCGCCCGTCCTCGCGGGCCTTCTGCTGAAGGCCGAGGACGGTGCCCTCAGCTTCTCCAGCTTCGACTACGAGGTCTCGGCGAAGGTCTCCGTCGACGCGGAGATCGAGGAGGACGGCACGGTCCTGGTCTCCGGGCGCCTGCTCGCCGACATCTGCCGCGCTCTGCCCAACCGCCCGGTGGAGATCTCCACCGACGGGGTGCGCGCGACCGTGGTCTGCGGCTCCTCGCGCTTCACCCTCCACACACTGCCTGTGGAGGAGTACCCGGCGCTGCCGCAGATGCCGACCGCGACCGGCACGGTGCCCGGTGAGGTCTTCGCCTCCGCCGCAGCCCAGGTCGCCATCGCCGCAGGCCGCGACGACACCCTCCCGGTGCTCACCGGTGTGCGCATCGAGATCGAGGGCGAGACGGTCACGCTCGCCTCGACCGACCGGTACCGCTTCGCCGTCCGCGAGTTCCAGTGGAAGCCGGAGAACCCGGACGCCTCCGCGGTGGCCCTGGTGCCGGCCAAGACGCTCCTGGACACCGCAAAGGCGCTCACCAGCGGCGACACGGTCACCCTGGCGCTCTCCGGCGCCGGTGCGGGCGAGGGCCTGATCGGTTTCGAGGGCGCCGGCCGTCGCACGACCACCCGTCTGCTCGAAGGCGACCTGCCGAAGTACCGCACGCTCTTCCCGACCGAGTTCAACTCCGTCGCCGTGATCGAGACCGCCCCGTTCGTCGAGGCCGTCAAGCGCGTGGCCCTCGTCGCCGAGCGGAACACCCCGGTGCGGCTCAGCTTCGAACAGGGCGTGCTCATCCTGGAGGCCGGTTCCTCCGACGACGCACAGGCTGTGGAGCGCGTCGACGCGGTGCTGGAGGGCGACGACATCTCGATCGCCTTCAACCCGACCTTCCTGCTGGACGGGCTGAGCGCCATCGACTCCCCGGTCGCCCAGCTCTCCTTCACCACGTCCACGAAGCCCGCCCTGCTCAGCGGCCGTCCGGCCGTCGACGCCGAGGCGAACGACGCGTACAAGTACCTGATCATGCCGGTCCGCCTCTCCGGCTGACGCTGATCGGTACCCGTACCCACGACCAGGGATGCGGCGGGCAGGCTCGGCGCTGAGCTTGCCCGCCGCTCCGTGTTCCGGTGCCGGGCGTAGGCTCGGACATGGGAACGTATCGGCACAACGCTTAAGGAATCTCTGATGGAGCTCGGTCTCGTCGGCCTCGGCAAGATGGGCGGCAACATGCGCGAGCGCATCCGCCGCGCAGGCCACACCGTCATCGGTTACGACCGGAACCCGGACGTCGCCGATGTCCACAGCCTCGAAGAGCTTGTGGGCAAGCTGAAGGGCCCGCGTGTCGTCTGGGTCATGGTCCCGGCCGGCGCCGCGACGCAGTCCACCATCGACGAGCTGTCGGAGCTGCTCCAGCCCGGCGACATCGTCGTCGACGGCGGCAACAGCCGCTGGACCGACGACGAGAAGCACGCCGTCGAGCTGGGCATCAAGGGCATCGGCTTCGTCGACTGCGGCGTCTCCGGTGGTGTCTGGGGCCTGGAGAACGGCTACGCCCTGATGTACGGCGGCAAGCCCGAGGACGTCGCGAAGGTGCAGCCCGTCTTCGACGCCCTGAAGCCGGAGGGCGAGTTCGGTTCCGTCCACGCGGGCAAGGTCGGCGCCGGCCACTTCGCGAAGATGGTCCATAACGGCATCGAGTACGCCATGATGCAGGCCTACGCCGAGGGCTGGGAGCTCCTGGAGAAGGTCGACTCCGTCACCGACGTGCGCGAGGTCTTCCGCTCCTGGCAGGAAGGCACCGTCATCCGTTCCTGGCTGCTCGACCTCGCGGTCAACGCCCTGAACGACGACGAGCACCTCGACGGCCTGCGCGGCTACGCCGCCGACTCGGGCGAGGGCCGCTGGACGGTCGAGGCCGCGATCGACAACGCGGTGCCGCTGCCCGCGATCACCGCGTCGCTCTTCGCGCGCTTCGCCTCGCGCCAGGACGACTCGCCGCAGATGAAGATGATCGCCGCGCTGCGCAACCAGTTCGGTGGCCACGCGGTCGAGAACAAGAAGTAGTACGCACACGGAGCAGGACGGACGGAAGGCCCGCGACCATGCACGTCACGCATCTCTCGCTGGCCGACTTCCGCTCGTACGCCCGGGTCGAGGTACCTCTCGACCCGGGCGTCACCGTGTTCGTGGGGGCCAACGGGCAGGGCAAGACCAACCTCGTCGAGGCGGTCGGCTATCTCGCCGCCCTCGGCAGCCACCGGGTCTCCTCGGACGCCCCCCTGGTGCGCATCGGCGCCGAGCGTGCTGTCGTCCGGGCCGCGGTGACCCAGGGCGAACGCTCCCAGCTGATCGAACTGGAGCTCAACCCCGGGCGTGCCAACCGTGCCCGGATCAACCGGTCCTCGCAGGTCAGACCGCGGGACGTGCTGGGCATCCTGCGGACCGTGCTGTTCGCCCCCGAGGACCTTGCCCTGGTCAAGGGCGACCCGGGTGAGCGCCGCCGCTTCCTGGACGAGCTGGTCACCGCCCGCTCCCCCCGGATGGCGGGCGTCCGCTCCGACTACGACCGGGTGCTGAAGCAGCGCAACACCCTGCTGAAGTCCGCCGCGATGGCCCGCCGCCACGGCGGCCGTTCCATGGACATGTCGACGCTCGACATCTGGGACCAGCACCTGGCCCAGGTCGGCGCCGAGCTGCTCGCGCACCGGCTGGATCTGATCGCCGTGCTCCAGCCGCTCACCGACAAGGCGTACGGCGACGTCGCCCCGGGCGGCGGTCCGGTGGGCCTGGAGTACCGCGGCTCGGTGGGCGAGAACCCGGGGCGGACCCGTGAGGAGCTGTACGAACAGCTGCTGGCCGCGCTCGCCGGCGTGCGGAAGCAGGAGATCGAGCGGGGGGTGACCCTCGTCGGCCCGCACCGGGACGATCTGCTGCTGGGCCTGCGCGGGATGCCCGCCAAGGGGTACGCGAGCCACGGGGAGTCCTGGTCGTACGCGCTGGCGCTGCGGCTGGCCTCGTACGAGCTGCTGCGGGCCGAGGGCAACGAGCCGGTGCTGGTCCTCGACGACGTCTTCGCCGAGCTGGACGCGCGGCGCCGCGAGCGCCTCGCGGAGCTGGTGGCCCCGGCCGAGCAGGTGCTGGTGACGGCCGCGGTCGACGACGACGTGCCGGGGGTGCTCACGGGCACCCGGTACGCGGTCGCGGGGGGCGAGGTGACCCGGCTGTGAGCGCCTCCGGGGGCCGTGAGCCGGGCGCTGCCGACGGCGCCGCCGCCAGGGATGCGGCCGGTGGCGAAACGTCCGCCGGCAGGACGTCCTCCGGCCAGGCGCCCGAGCCGTCCGGGGTGGACCTGGCCCGGGTGGCGCTGCGGGCCGCGAAGGAGCAGGCCGCGGCGCGGGGCGCCGCCGCCCAGCAGCGTAAACAGGCCAGACGCGGCGGCGGCCTGCGCTCCGGCGCCCGGTCGGACGGCAGGGACCCGCTGGCGCTCGGCTCGGCGATCAACCGGCTGATCACGGAACGCGGCTGGGAGACGCCCGCCGCGGTGGGCGGGGTGATGGGCCGCTGGCCGCAGATCGTCGGCGAGGATCTGGCCAAACACTGTGTGCCCCTGAAGTACGACGAGGCCCCCGAGGCCCGGGTGCTGACCGTCCAGTGCAGTTCGACCGCCTGGGCGACGCAGCTGCGGCTGCTCGCGCCCCAGCTGGTGGCGCGGCTCAACGCCGATCTCGGGCAGGGCACGGTCCGCATGATCAAGGTGCTGGGGCCCGGCGGCCCGCAGCGCACGTACGGGCGGCTGCGCGCGCCCGGTTCGACCGGTCCCGGCGACACGTACGGCTGACCGGCCGCAGTCCAGCAGCGGAACGATCCCGCCCCTACCCCCTGTGAGCTGGGCTTTCTCCGCCCACCGCCCTGGAGTGACCACGTCCGCGGCACAGCCGTCGGGCCCTTTGGGCTGCCCGGGGCCCGTACTGCCCGGCTGGCTCCGGAGACCTGGAGGCTTCCGGCTTGTGCCGTTGTGCGGGGGTTGAAACCTCCGGGGGCCGAGCGGGTGTCCCTCACCGTAGCGGAGGGTTGACAGGCAGAAGCGCTCAATGCCCGCGTGAGCCTCTCAGAGCCCCGTCCTGAATATGGGGAGTCGTCAGCCGCTGGTTGAGGGCGGCACATGCGGACTCAGGTACCGCCAAACCCCCATTCGGGTCGGCGCTAGCGGTAGACTGATGAACAATCCCGCTACTGAGCGGGTGTCGTCGATTACCAGCCGAACGACGCAGCCGCTCCCGCCTGCCGGAGAACGGCCTGTGCTGTGCCAGAAAGGGCGCTTCGTGGCCGATTCCGGCAACCCCAACGAGAACAACCCGTCCACAGCCGGCGAACACGGCGAGGTCACCGCCTCGTACGACGCCAGCGCGATCACCGTCCTCGAAGGACTGGACGCGGTCCGCAAGCGACCTGGCATGTACATCGGTTCGACCGGTGAGCGTGGACTCCACCACCTGGTGCAGGAGGTCGTCGACAACTCCGTCGACGAGGCTCTCGCCGGGCACGCCGACACGATCGACGTCACGATCCTCGCCGACGGCGGCGTCCGGGTCGTCGACAACGGCCGCGGCATCCCGGTGGGCATCGTGCCCTCCGAGGGCAAGCCCGCCGTCGAGGTCGTCCTGACGGTCCTGCACGCGGGCGGCAAGTTCGGCGGCGGCGGTTACGCCGTCTCCGGCGGTCTGCACGGTGTCGGCGTCTCCGTCGTCAACGCCCTCTCCACCCGTGTCGCCGTCGAGGTGAAGACCGACGGCCACCGCTGGACGCAGGACTACAAGCTGGGTGTGCCGACGGCGCCCCTGGCGAAGCACGAGGCCACCGAGGAGACCGGCACCTCGGTCAGCTTCTGGGCCGACGGCGACGTCTTCGACACCACCGAGTACTCCTTCGAGACCCTCGCGCGCCGCTTCCAGGAGATGGCGTTCCTCAACAAGGGCCTCACGCTCAAGCTCACCGATGAACGCGAGTCGGCGAAGGCGACCGTGGGTGCCGACGAGGCCGAGGCCACCGCCACCGCGGAGGAACCGCCGGCGCGCACGGTCACGTACCACTACGAGGGCGGCATCGTCGACTTCGTGAAGTACCTGAATTCGCGCAAGGGCGACCTGATCCACCAGTCGGTGATCGACATCGAGGCCGAGGACAAGGACCGCCTTCTCTCGGCCGAGATCGCGATGCAGTGGAACACGCAGTACACCGAGGGCGTGTACTCCTTCGCGAACACGATCCACACGCACGAGGGCGGCACTCACGAAGAGGGCTTCCGCGCCGCGCTGACCTCGCTGGTCAACCGGTACGCGCGCGACAAGAAGCTGCTCCGCGAGAAGGACGACAACCTCACCGGCGAGGACGTCCGCGAGGGTCTGACCGCGATCATCTCGGTGAAGCTGGGCGAGCCGCAGTTCGAAGGCCAGACGAAGACCAAGCTGGGCAACACCGAGGCGAAGACCTTCGTCCAGAAGGTCGTCCACGAGCAGCTCACGGACTGGTTCGACCGGAACCCGAACGAGGCCGCCGACATCATCCGCAAGGGCATCGCCGCCTCGACCGCCCGGGTGGCGGCCCGCAAGGCGCGCGACCTGACCCGCCGCAAGGGTCTGCTGGAGTCGGCGTCGCTGCCGGGGAAGCTGTCCGACTGCCAGTCGAACGACCCCACCAAGTGCGAGATCTTCATCGTCGAGGGTGACTCCGCCGGTGGTTCGGCGAAGTCGGGCCGCAACCCGATGTACCAGGCGATCCTGCCCATCCGGGGCAAGATCCTGAACGTCGAGAAGGCCCGGATCGACAAGATCCTCCAGAACACCGAGGTCCAGGCGCTGATCTCGGCGTTCGGCACCGGGGTGCACGAGGACTTCGACATCGAGAAGCTCCGCTATCACAAGATCATCCTTATGGCGGACGCCGACGTCGACGGTCAGCACATCAACACCCTGCTGCTGACCTTCCTCTTCCGCTTCATGCGCCCGCTGGTCGAGGCCGGTCACGTCTACCTCTCGCGCCCGCCGCTCTACAAGATCAAGTGGGGCCGGGACGACTTCGAGTACGCGTACTCGGACCGCGAGCGGGACGCCCTGGTGGCGCTCGGCAAGCAGAACGGCAAGCGGATCAAGGAAGACTCGATCCAGCGCTTCAAGGGTCTCGGCGAGATGAACGCCGAGGAGCTGCGCGTCACCACGATGGACATCGACCACCGGGTGCTCGGCCAGGTCACCCTCGACGACGCGGCGCAGGCCGACGACCTCTTCTCGGTGCTGATGGGTGAGGACGTCGAGGCACGGCGCTCGTTCATCCAGCGCAATGCCAAGGACGTCCGCTTCCTCGACATCTGAGTCGGCCGTACAAGCAAGCCGCCGCTCGAAAGGACTTTGACCAGCAATGGCCGACGAGAACACCCCTGTGACACCGGAAGAACAGCCCGTCGTGGCCGGTGTGGGCATGCGTGTCGAGCCCGTGGGGCTCGAGACGGAGATGCAGCGCTCCTACCTCGACTACGCGATGTCCGTCATCGTCTCGCGTGCGCTCCCCGACGTACGGGACGGCCTCAAGCCCGTCCACCGCCGGGTGCTGTACGCGATGTACGACGGCGGTTACCGCCCCGAGAAGGGCTTCTACAAGTGTGCCCGCGTCGTCGGTGACGTCATGGGTACGTACCACCCGCACGGCGACTCCTCCATCTACGACGCCCTGGTGCGCCTCGCGCAGCACTGGTCGATGCGCATGCCGCTGGTGGACTCCAACGGCAACTTCGGTTCCCCGGGCAACGACCCGGCCGCCGCCATGCGGTACACCGAGTGCAAGATGATGCCGCTGTCCATGGAGATGGTCCGGGACATCGACGAGGAGACCGTCGACTTCCAGGACAACTACGACGGACGGAACCAGGAGCCGACGGTCCTGCCGGCGCGCTTCCCGAACCTGCTCGTCAACGGCTCCGCCGGTATCGCCGTCGGTATGGCCACCAACATCCCGCCGCACAACCTCCGCGAGGTCGCCGCGGGCGCCCAGTGGTACCTGGAGCACCCGGAGGCCTCGCACGAGGAGCTCCTGGACGCGCTGATCGAGCGCATCAAGGGCCCGGACTTCCCGACCGGCGCCCTGGTCGTCGGCCGCAAGGGCATCGAGGAGGCGTACCGCACCGGTCGTGGCTCCATCACGATGCGCGCGGTCGTCGCGGTCGAGGAGATCCAGAACCGGCAGTGTCTGGTCGTCACGGAGCTTCCGTACCAGACCAACCCGGACAACCTCGCGCAGAAGATCGCCGACCTGGTCAAGGACGGCAAGATCGGCGGGATCGCGGACGTCCGCGACGAGACCTCGTCGCGGACCGGCCAGCGCCTGGTCGTCGTGCTCAAGCGCGACGCGGTCGCCAAGGTCGTGCTGAACAACCTCTACAAGCACACCGACCTCCAGACGAACTTCGGCGCCAACATGCTGGCGCTCGTCGACGGGGTGCCGCGCACCCTCTCGGTCGACGCGTTCATCCGCCACTGGGTGACGCACCAGATCGAGGTCATCGTCCGGCGCACCCGCTTCCGGCTGCGCAAGGCGGAGGAGCGGGCGCACATCCTGCGTGGCCTCCTGAAGGCCCTGGACGCCATCGACGAGGTCATCGCCCTCATCCGGCGCAGCCAGACCGTGGAGGTCGCTCGGGAGGGCCTGATGGGCCTCCTGGAGATCGACGAGATCCAGGCGAACGCGATCCTGGAGATGCAGCTGCGCCGGCTGGCCGCGCTGGAGCACCAGAAGATCACCGCCGAGCACGACGAGCTCCAGGCGAAGATCAACGAGTACAACGCGATCCTGGCCTCGCCCGAGCGGCAGCGGCAGATCGTCAGCGAGGAACTGGCGGCGATCGTCGAGAAGTTCGGCGACGACCGGCGTTCCAAGCTAGTCCCCTTCGACGGAGACATGTCCATCGAGGACCTGATCCAGGAAGAGGACATCGTCGTCACGATCTCGCGTGGCGGCTATGTGAAGCGCACCAAGACGGACGACTACCGTTCGCAGAAGCGCGGCGGCAAGGGCGTGCGCGGCACGAAGCTCAAGGAAGACGACATCGTCGACCACTTCTTCGTGTCGACGACCCACCACTGGCTGCTGTTCTTCACGAACAAGGGCCGGGTCTACCGCGCGAAGGCGTACGAGCTCCCGGACGCCGGCCGGGACGCGCGCGGCCAGCACGTGGCGAACCTGCTGGCCTTCCAGCCGGACGAGCGGATCGCCCAGATCCTCGCGATCCGCGACTACGACGCGGCGCCCTACCTGATCCTGGCCACCAAGGGCGGCCTGGTGAAGAAGACGGCGCTCAAGGACTACGACTCGCCCCGCTCCGGCGGTGTCATCGCGATCAACCTGCGGGAGACCGCGGACGGCAGCGACGACGAGCTGATCGGCGCCGAGCTGGTGTCGGCCGAGGACGACCTGCTGCTGATCAGCAGGAAGGCCCAGTCGATCCGGTTCACCGCGACGGACGACGCGCTGCGCCCGATGGGCCGCGCCACTTCGGGCGTCAAGGGGATGAGCTTCCGCGAGGGCGACGAGCTCCTCTCGATGAACGTGGTCAGGCCCGGTACGTTCGTCTTCACCGCGACCGACGGCGGGTACGCGAAGCGCACCCCCGTCGACGAGTACCGCGTCCAGGGTCGTGGCGGCCTCGGCATCAAGGCCGCCAAGATCGTGGAGGACCGCGGGTCGCTCGTGGGGGCCCTGGTGGTGGAGGAGACGGACGAGATCCTCGCCATCACCCTCGGCGGTGGTGTGATTCGCACGCGAGTCAATGAAGTCAGGGAGACGGGCCGTGACACCATGGGCGTCCAACTGATCAATCTGGGCAAGCGTGATGCCGTCGTCGGCATCGCGCGCAACGCCGAGGCCGGCCGTGAGGCGGAAGAGGTCGATGGGACCTCCGAGGCGGACGGTTCGGACGAGGCATCGGTCGAGGTTCTGACCGAGGGCACTGTCGAGGGCACGGAGCCCTCGACCGGGGAGCACGAGGAGTAGAGCGTGAGTGGAGCCACGGGCGCCGATTCGGCCGCTTCTGGAGACGGAGCGAACGGTGCCCGTGGCCCTGCCACGGACTCCCAAGGGGGCACTGTGACGGACACTCGGGGCCCGCAGCCCCAGTACGAGGGCTACGCGAACGGGCCGCTGCCCGGGGAGCGGGAGCCCGCGCAAGGGACGGCGGGTCCCTACCACCCGCCGCAGGCGTACGAATCGCCGGCCGGAGGCCGAGGGGCCACCGGCGGGCAGGGCGTACGTCTGCCGCGGACGGGTGCGCGGACCACTCCGCGGACCCGTAAGGCACGGCTGCGTGTGTCGAAGGCCGACCCCTGGTCGGTGATGAAGGTGAGCTTCCTGCTCTCCATCGCACTCGGCATCTGCACCGTGGTCGCGGCCGCGGTCCTGTGGATGGTGATGGACGCCATGGGCGTCTTCTCCACCGTGGGCGGCACGATCAGTGAGGCGACGGGTTCCAACGAGAGCAACGGCTTCGATCTGCAGTCGTTCCTCTCGCTGCCGCGCGTCCTCATCTTCACGTCGGTCATCGCGGTGATCGACGTGGTGCTGGCCACCGCGCTGGCGACGCTGGGCGCTTTCATCTACAACCTGTCGGCGGGTTTCGTGGGCGGCGTGGAGCTCACGCTGGCCGAGGACGAGTAGCCCGCGGGCTATCGATTTTGGGACTGGCCCCGACGTGCGCTAATCTTCAGAAGTCAGCGCAGCAGCGCGGCGGGGCTATAGCTCAGTTGGTTAGAGCGCATCCCTGATAAGGATGAGGCCACAGGTTCAAATCCTGTTAGCCCCACCAGTACGAAGGCCCCCACCGGAAACGGTGGGGGCCTTCGGCGTATGCGGCCGGGTGGGGCGCCGGGGGTTCTGCCGGTCGTGGACGGCGTGTCGTCCCGCGCGGAAAGCGGTGGCGGAGCCCGCCGTCGCGGGCCTGGAGGCGCCCGGAGACCAAGGGGCATCCCCGAGCCGTGTCCGATACCTTGGACGGCACTGTCGCCATCCGGGCCGCCGTGGCCCGCCCCGCCGCGATCGCCGACCCCCGCTCGACCCGTGGGTGGCCCGCCCGGCCGTGCGTACGGGGGGCGGGGCTACCGGTGGGCGGCCAGGCTGGCGAGCAGGGCGGCCCCGGCGCCCAGGACGAGGAGCTGGACGGTGCCGCACGTACGCCAGCGCAGGAGATGGAAGCCACCGCCCGTGACGATCGCGGCGCCGAACAGGGTCCACGTCGCGCGCACGGCCTCGTGGGGGGCGTCGGGCGGGTTGCCGTCGTCGGCGGAGTCGGCCCACCCGGTCATTCCGTAGCGGAAGAGCAGCCAGCCGATGACGATCAGGTCGAGGACGAAGAGAACCACGCTGATGCCGGCCTGTTGGCCGGTCGACGGTCGACTCTGTCCCACAGCAACCCACCCCTTCGCTTGCCGAGTCCGCCTGCCGTACGCGTTCCAGCGTGCTCGGGCGGCGGATGGCGCGCATGAGCACGGCTACTCAGCTCCGGCCGGCCGTGCGGCTGCGGCGCCGGATCCGCAGGCCGCCGGGCGCCGGGCGCACGGGAAGGCCCCCGGCCGGTGGGTACCGGGCCGGGGGCCTGAAGTTCGGGGTGGTGCGGGGGCCGGTCAGGGCGGGGGGAGAGGGGACTCGCCTTCCGTGGCCGCGTAGTTGGTGCGGGCGGCTTCGGTTCCGGGGGCGTTCGCGGTGTCGGCGGGCAGGTGCCTGGTGGCGGGGGAGGAGCCGTGCGCCTCGGCGCGGATGCGCTGCTTCATCGTGGGTGGCAGTGCCCGGTCACGCGGAAGGGTCCATCGCACCGACGGGGTGGTCGCGGTTGCCGCGGTCGCACCCGTCTGCTTCTGGGTCGTGTGCGTCGGCTGCTGCTCCGTGGCCGAGGCGTTCGCCGCGGCGAGGCCGAGGGAGGCGAGGAGGGCGAAGAAGGCGGTGATGAAGGCTGTCCAGAGGTTCTTGACCTTGAAGGCGCTCATGGCCCCTCACTTTCAGGTGGTCCGGTTTGCTTACCTTTCTGATGATGTGGATGTGGAAGCGTATTTCTGGGACCGACGCCACCGGTGCGCCGATCTTCTGATGAACACCACTCGTATGGTGCAACCGGGCTGGTGGAAAGCCCCGGGGCCTCTCCGAGGGGCCCTCCGGAGGCTCTCCGGAGGGTGCTCCAAGAGGTCCGGCGGGCTTGCTGACCGCCCGGGGGAGGGGCCTGCGGCGGGGCCCGGGCAGGTCACCGATCGGTATCGGCCGGTGTGTATAGTCGGGCGGCAGAAGTCCCTTAAAACCTAGGAAAGACGAGGTCGCGCGGTGAAGAAGCTTCTCCTGGTCGCACTGGCCGCCATCGGCGGGCTCCTCGTGTACCGCCAGATCCAGGCGGATCGCGCCGAGCAGGATCTGTGGACGGAGGCGACCGACTCCGTGCCCGCAGGTTCGGGCGTGTGAGACGACGCAGTCCCTGAGAAGCCCCGGCCGCCGAGCGGCCGGGGCTTCCTGCTGTCCGGGCCCCGTGCCTCGACCACGTCCTGGGCCGGATACAGCACCGTCCGCACCGATCCGCTGTGGCCGCAGACAGCGGCGGGGCCCCCGGGGCAGGATGGACGCGCATCGCGACCGCCGCAGGGGAAAGCTCCGGTGGCGCCGGACACGGTTCCGTGCGGGGTACGGCTACGGGCCGGGGCGCGGGCGGTCGCCGGGACGACGAGGGGGAGCGCGTGAAGAGGCAGATCGGCAGGGGCGGCCGGGCGGCGTCGGCGGTCTTCGCCGCGATGTGTGCGGTGGTGGCGCTGTCCGGGCCGGCGTACGCGGCCGACCCGGCCCCGTACGCCTTCGACCCGGGCGCGAAGCGGGTGACCGGGACCGTGGCGAACGCCGACGCACCGCTCCTGGAGGCCGGTTCGGTCTATCGCAGTTCGATCGAGGCCGGGGAGAAGCTGTACTACCGGGTGAACCTGGACGCCGCCTCGGACGCGTACGTCTCGGCGGTCGCGGTGCCCCGAACGCCCGAGCAGGCGGTCGCCTACGGCGACGGGATCACCGTCTCCGTCCGCGACCGCAACGACGCGCAGTGCGGTTCGGGCGACGCCCTGGTCGGATCGGCGGAGTTCGCCCGTCCGCTGTCCGCCTACGCGGTCCGGACCGTCGAGGAGGGGAGTTCGTACTGCCAGGAGGCGGGCGCGTACGACGTCCTGATCGAGCGGGAGAGCAAGGAGACCTCCTCCCCCGAGGCGTGGGACCTGGAGATCCGCCACGACGTCGAGCCCGTGTTGAAGAAGGCCGGCTCCCAACCCACCTCCGCGCCCTCGGAGTTCGCCTCCGAGCCGCCCGCCCCGCTGCCCACGTCGGCGCCCCGGGCCGCCCGGTCCGGCGGCACCGGCTTCAACGACGCGACCGGGCTGGAACCGGGCGAGTGGAAGGACACCGTCTCGCCCGGCCAGACCCGCTTCTACCGGGTCCCGGTCGACTGGGGGCAGCAGCTCCACGTCACGGCCGAACTCAGCAACAACAACGCCTCGACCACCTTCCTCGGCAACGCCCTCTCGCTCTCACTGGCGAACCCCGCGCGCGGTCACGTGGAGGGGGAGGTCCTCTCGTACTCGGGACGGCCCGCGTCCGTCTCCCTCGACCCGCTTCCCCCGGTGGGCTGGAGCAATCGTTACGCCTCGGCGGCCGGTGTCTCCGGTATGCGGTTCGCCGGCTGGTACTACGTGGCGGTCGGGCTCAGCCCCAAGGTGGCGAAGGAGTACGGCGCCGGCCCGATCAAGCTGACGCTGACGGTGCAGGTGGAGAACGAGGCGCAGCCCTCCCCGTACGCCGGTGACGCGGGGATCTTCGGCGTCACCGACGCCGACCGGGACATGGCGCGCAGTGGACGGAGCGCGCCGCGGGCGGCGCGGAGCGCGACCATGCGGCTGGTCGGTGTGGCCGGGATCGGGGCGGGGACGGTGCTGGTGCTGGGGCTCGGCGTCTGGACGCTGCTGGCCCGCCGCCGGGCGGTAGCGCCGGTGGCCGGGGCGGCCGGGCGGCCGGCGCCGTACGGAGGGCCGCCGCAGGCTTGGTGACCGCAGCCCGGGCAGCGGTGGCGGGCATGCTGCCGTGGCCCGGCCCGGCGGGTGCGCTCGGCTCCGTTCAGGCCTGGGTGAGCGCCCAGATGCCGACGGCGAAGAAGAGCAGCGCGACCAGCAGCACCAAGGCCGCCACCCTCGGGGACGGACCCGGCCGGGCCGTACGGGCCGCAGGGCCCGGTGGTGCGGCGTGCGGGAGCGCGGCGGGTGCCGGGGCAGGGGCCACGCCTGCGGGGTGCCCGTGGGGCGCGGTGTAGCCGCGTGTCGGGGCCGGGCCGGGGTGCCCGGCGGCGGTGGCGGCGGTGGCCGGGGAGGGAACCTGGGCGGCCGGCTCCGGGCCGGTCGCCCAGGCGGCGGGCCTCGACGGCGGGACGGGGGGCGGGGCCAGATGGAAGCTGCCGGTCTCCGACATGGATACCGGGGGTGCCTGGTGCGGGAGTTGGCCGCCGGGAGGAGCGCTCCCGGGGGCGGCGGGCGAACCGGGGGGCGGGCCGCCGTACGGGTCGCGGAGCGCGCTGCCGAGCGGGCCGTCCGGGCCGAATCCGTCCGGCAGGGGACCGATCTGGTCGAACACCTCCACCGGCTCCTCGCCGGCCGGGGGGTCGGGCAGCATCTCCAGCGCCGCGGCGAGGGCCTTGCGCGCACCGGTCGCGGTACGGAACCGGGCCTGCGGGTCCGGCTGCAGCAGCCCGGCGAGCACCTGCCAGAGGGGCTCGGGAACGCCCTGAGGGGCGCCGGGGGTGCCGTGGGCGGCGAAGTGCTCGATGAGCGCCCGTGAGTCGGGTTTGCGGCCCTGCAGGAGGTACAGGGCGACGAGTCCCACCGCGAAGAGGTCGGCGGGGAAGTCCGGCTCGGCGCCCATCATCTGCTCCGGCGCGAAGTAACCCGGGGTACCCACCACGTAGTTGGTCTCGGTGAGCCGGGGTTCGCCCTTGCGCATCGAGATGCCGAAATCCGACAGCCGAAGGTGCGGACGTCCCGAACCGGTCGCCTCCATCAGGATGTTGGCGGGCTTGATGTCGCGGTGCACCACACCTTCGGCGTGCACGGTCGACAGCCCCGACAGCAGCTGGTCGAGCAGGAGGCAGACGAAGTGCGGCGGCAACGGGCCGTAGTCGCCGATGACATGGGCCAGTGAGCCGCCGCTGACCAGGTCCATGGTGAACAGGACCTTGTCGTCGTCGGCGGCCCAGCTGGCGGGCGCGAGGACGTGGGGATGCTCGATGCGCAGCGCCTGCTCGCGCACGAAGCGGAGCAGCGTGTGCGCGTCGCTCTGCTGGAGCACCTTGGCCGCGACGTACCTGCGGCGCCGGTGGTCCCAGGCGCGCCAGACGGCGCCCACGCCACCGCGTCCGATCGGATCGACCAGTTCGTACCGGCCGGCGAATACCTCACCCATTGCGCTCTGTCCGCTCCAGTCCTGTGCCGGATGGTGCCGGGTGCCGGAACCCCGGGTGCGGCCGGTGGCTCCCGGGTGTCCGGGGCGTCGAACGCGGCCCCGGCACCGCTCTGCGCCGTGCGGCCGGTGCTGCTCCCGTCCCGCCGGGAGCGACCCCAGTGCCGGGCGCGACCCCTAGTTCTGGTGTCCCTCGTAGTGCGCGACGGCGTCCGCGGTGCGACCGGCGCCGTACACCCGGAGAAACTCTGCCAGTTCGGGGTGGGTCGGGGCGAGGGAGTCGGCCGCTTCGATGATGTCTCCGGCCGCCGATACCGAGCGCAGCAGCGACTGGATCTCGCGGACGACACGGCGGACGGTGGGTGCTCCGCCGGTGGCGGTGGCCTGGCCGGTGCTCGACAGAACCGATCCTCCTTGGGACTTCTTGACCTCGTCCATCCGGTCGGCGGCCTCGCCCGCGCTGACACTGCCGTCCGCGACCTGGACCGCGAGTTCCTGGAGCGCCTGGACGCGCTGGACCACCGCGGGGTTGCCGATCTTGGCCCGCTGGCCGCTCATCAGCTGGGACAGCATGGGCGCGGACAGCCCGAGTACAGCCGCGAGCCGGGCCTGATTCAGGCCAAGATCATCTATCAGTCGGCGGAAGAGCGCGCCGAGCGGCTCCCCGTACCAACTGCGCTGGAGTTCCCTGGCTCTTGCGGTTGCCTCTTGCTGCGCTGCGTCCATCACGCCTCCCCTTCGCTGCTGCGAACCTAGTCGGACATCTTACGGAGAGTGGTCGTCCCCCGGGAGTCCCCATCTCTTTGCGGGAATCCCGCCGGGACCCGGTACTCTGGTCTGCGACGGGCGCTCCACGTGCGGATGGCGGGTGGTGGCGTGCGTTGTTCGGGGCCTTAGCTCAGTTGGTAGAGCGCTGCCTTTGCAAGGCAGATGTCAGGAGTTCGAATCTCCTAGGCTCCACATTCCCGAATAGCCCCTGACCTGTGGAAACCCAGGCCGGGGGCTTTTTGTGTGGTGGGCTCGGGCCGGGGAGCCGGCTGCCCGGTGGCCGGCATCCGGACCGGCATCCCGAAGACCTGCCGCAGCTCTGTCCGGTGTCGATCAGCTCGACGTCGGTGGCCTTCGGGCCCTCTTCCCCATCGGCGGCGCCCGCGAGGCAGGGGCGTCCAGCCGGAGTTCGGCCTCAACGGCGAGGAATGGCTGCACGCTGCGTTCCTTCGTCGGGCTCCACCAGCACGAACCGTCGCCGCCGGTGAATTCGTGAGCCCTTCACCGGACCGGACCGGACCGGACCGGACCGGACCGTCCCCGCCCCACGCCGATGCGCCGACTCGACGCGGTTGCGGTCCGCCGCAGTGGCCACATCGCGCTGTTCGGCGGTGCCGGGTGGCGCCGGTCGTGGCCTCGTCGCCGGCAGCGCCGGCGGTTTCCGGAATCCAGCCGTCCTCGCGGCACGGGCAGGCGGGCGCGCGGGCGGGCGCGCGGGTCGCGTACGCCCACCATGTGGTTCCCTCCCACGTGCGTTCCCGGCTCGTCCGCGCCGTCATCCGCAGCCCCGCCATCCGGAACCGGGTCTGCGCCATATGGCGTAGACGGATGCCTACCCGTGCCATAGGACATGGGTACCGGGATTCGACCGGTGGCCGGGGAGGGATTCCATGACGTCCGAAGCGCTGCATTACTGGATCTTGGTGTTGGACCTGGAGAGTTTCAGCACCAGGCCCGACCCCATTCAGCGGTCTCTGAGGGATGCCATGTACGAGGTGGTGGAAAGTGCCCTCGCCCAGGCGGGCATCGACCGGGGGGAGGTCGCCACCGAGGACCGGGGAGACGGAATCCTGATGTTGGTGGCGCCCACCGTCCCGCCGGTGAAGCTGGCGGGACCGCTGGTCCGCGCGCTCGACGACGGGCTGCGGGAGAAGGCTCGGATCTACAGTTCCGCGCACTCCCTGCGGATGCGGCTCGCGCTGCACCAGGGGCTGGTCGTCCGCGACGCACGCGGGTGGTCCGGTGACGCGGTGAACACCACGTTCCGCCTGGTGGACGCGGAGCCGCTGAGGGACACCCTGCGCGCCGCCGGTACGGCCTGTCTGGCCTTCGTGGTCTCGGACCAGGTGTACGAGGGCGTCGTACGACACGCGCCGCGCGGCATCGATCCGGCCGCCTACCTCCCCCTCCGCTTCACCACGAAGCACGGTGGGACGGTGGAGAGCTGGGTCATGGTGCCGGGCTTCAGCGCGCCTCCCGGCCTGGCCCTTCCGAGCCCGACTCCCCCTCCGGCCCCCGCCTCGCCGCCGACGAGCCCCGAGCGGGGCGACGGGGCCGCTGACGCCGGGGCACGGCCGGACGGGGCAGTCGGCGCGAGTGCCATCCATGTCGGCGTCGTCCGAGGTGACGTGGTGGGCCGCGACAAGGTCATCCACCAGCAGGGGACGGTCCGCCCGTGACAGTGCCCACACCGACGGGGGGCGCCGGTGCGGGGGCGGGAGCGTCGGGGGCCGCTCCCGCACCCGCCCCGGCCGCGACTCCGTCCACGGGTCCCACCGCTCCGGGCGGTACGGCCGGCGGACCTGGCGGCTCCTCCGCGGGCGGTACGGCTCCCCCCGCGGGCACCACCGGCACCGGCACGCAGAGCGAGGGGACCGGAAGGGGGGACGACGGCGCGGCACCCTCCGGTCGGCTCGGCGAGGGTTCGCAGCGCCACGGGCACCTGCGCGGCGCCTACGCGAACGTGGACGGCGACGTCGTGGGCCGGGACAAGTACGTCCTGGTGGTGGGCGGTGGCCGCGAGCGTCTGCGGCCCTTGTCACCCGTGCTGCGCGACCGGGCCCGGCACGCGTACGAGGAGGCGCCGGGCTACGAGGAGGCCCGCTCGGAGCTGGCCCGGCAGAGCATCGTCGTGCTGCGCGGCGCCGATGGCCTGGGCAAGACGGCCACCGCCGTACGGTTGCTGCTGCCGTGTCGCGGGCCCGTCTACCACCTCGACAGCCGTGTGGACTTCGCCTCGCTGGTCGACCGGATCGACGCACCGGCCGGCGACGGCAACGGCATCGGCATCGAACCGGGAGCGGGCTTCCTGCTGGACCGGCCGGTCGACGCGGCGAACCTGCGCGGCGAGATCTACGAACGGCTGCAGACCGCGCTGCTGGACGCGGGTGCGGTCATGGTCGTCACCCTCACCGACACCGACGTCTCCGACAGCGAACTGCTGTCCGGGGTGGTGGATCTGGTCCGGCCTCCCACGCACCTCGGGATCGTCAGACGCTATCTGCGCTGGCGCTTCGGAGTGCCGGAGGCGGAGCGCATCCTCGCCGACGCCGAGGTGGCGGCGCTGATCGACGAGCACCTCGACGCCAACGCGACCTGCCGGAGCGCCTCGGACCTCGCCACCTTCCTGCACGACGAGTACTGGTCCGGCGATCCGGAGCTGGGCCGGATCCGGACTCGTATGGCACGCAGGGGCGTCGAGACCTTCGAGATCTGGGCGGACGGCCTGACCGACCCCTTCGTGCGCTGTTTCTCGCTCGCGCTGGCGGTACTCAACGGTCTGCCCCAGGAGGAGATCGACGAGGCCGCCCGGAGGCTGGTACGCCGGCTCGACTCCGTTCGCTCGCCCGCCGTCGCGAAGGAAGGAGCGGGCCGCTACGCGCCGCTGACCGTCTTCGACCCGCTGGCCCTGCCGACGCGGAAACTGCTGGCCCGGCTGCGTGCCCGGCGGATCGACACAGCCGCAGCGCGCGGCTGCCTGGAGTACCAGGACCCGGAGTACCCGCGCCAGGTCATCGCCCACGCGTGGTCCGGGTATCCGATCCAGGACGTGCTGCTGGGCTGGCTCGGAGAGCTGATCACGGAGGGCTCGGACGAGGTGCGGGTGTACGCCGCGGTGGCTCTGGGCGGGCTGCTGCCCCCCTCCTTCCCCTACCTCAGCCGCAAGGTCCTGGAGAAATGGGCCTTCCACACGGACGCCCGGTTGCGTGAGGCGGTCGGATACGCGCTGGCCACCGGTATTCGTGACCCCGAGCTGCGTCCGAAGATCGAAGCGCTGGCCGCGGGGTGGTTCTCCGACCGGCAGCTACCGCTCGGTCAGGCGACGGCCGCGCGGATGTACGGGCTGACGTCGGCGACGGCGGGAGTGCGGGAGAACATCGCCCGGCTCGCCCGGCTGTCGACGGTGGACGTCGCGTCGGTCGCGACGGCGATCGGCGACGGCTACACCGATCTCGTCGCGCAGGACTACCACACGGCGCCGCTGGTGCTCGGCGCCCTGTGCGCGGGCATGACGCAGACCCAGTCCCGGCCCACCTGCCTGCCGGCCTTCCTCACGATCGCGACCGCCTTGGTCGTGGACAGCAAGGAACCGGAGTTCGACGGTTACGACGGCTGGCCCGCTCTGCTCTTCCTGAGAGAGGTCCGGGCCGAGGTGCGCGAGCCGATGGTGCTGCTGTGGCGCGAGGCACTGGCGCACCCGGCCTCCCACACGCAGGCACAGAGCACGCTGCGGACCTGGGCGACGCTCGCCGAGGCGGACAGCCGGCTGCGGGACACCCTCATGAGCATGCTCGGTGCCGTCGTTCGCGGGGACGCGCGCTCCGGCCACATCATCCGCCAGTACGCCGCCGAGTGGACCGACCGTGACGAACTCGCGCCGCTTCCGGTCACCGCGTGGGCCGTGACCAGAGTGCTCGACCGAGAGAGGGAATGACATGCCGTCGCATCTGCCGCTGACCTTCAGTGTGGACTCCGTGCCGAAGAACAAGCACCGACAGTGGTGGGACGATCACCGCAACGTGGCGATCGTGCACGTGGCCGCGGACGGCAGCTACACCGTCAGCACGCGAGCCACCCCGACGATCTGGGAGAAGGTGCTCAACTGGGGCGGAACCCGGCTGGCGGTGGACGTGGGCGACCACCGCCGTCAGGCGGCGGTGGTCAGTACCCCGCTTCCCTGCAGCGACCAGGCACACCGCTTCGAAGCCCGGCTGGACGTGGGTTTCCGGGTCCACGACCCGGAGGAGGTGGTCCGCAGGAACATCCCCGACGCGCTGCCCATCATCTACGGACACGTCACCCACCTCGTCCGGACCACCGTGCGCCGTTTCGCCATCGACGAGGCGGACCGGGCCGAGGCGGAGATCAACCGGGCCTTCCTGCAGCCGGTCCGGCTCCCCGAGGGGCTGACGATCTATCTGTGCCGGGTGCACATCGAGCCCGACGAGGCCGCCAGGGAGTACATCGAGTCGCTGGCCCGGTACCGCCGGGAGCGTGAGCTGGGGCAGCGGGAGCACGAGAAGCGGATGGCGCACACCGCGTCCGACGAGGCGGTGAAGGACGCCGCCCTCCACGCCTCACTGGAACGCGACAGGCTGCGGGCCGACGCGTTGTCCGGTACGACCTGGGACATCGACGGCCTGATCAAGCAGCACCTGACACAACACCCCGAGGACACCGACGGCGCGGCGCGGCTGCGCCTCGAATGGGAGAACACCCAGGCCGCGCGATGGGCGCTGGGAAATCAGCGGCACGACGAGATGCTCAAGTTCATGGTCGAGAAGGACCTGTTCCGCGCCCCCGACCTGATGTCGCTGCTGGGCGGTCAGGCGGCCGGCGCACTCCAGTCGCTCGGCCTGCAGGCGGCGGCGCCTTCGCCGCCCGCGCTGGGGCCCGCGCCCACGGCCCCCGTGATGTGGGGCGGCCCGGCCGCGGGAACGGCGGCGGGACCGGCGGCGGGACCCTCGTCCGCTCCTGGCGCGACCGGGGCGACGATGCCGGTCTACGTGGTGCTCGACGCTTCGCAGTCGGCGGCGCCGTTCACCGCCGGGCTGAACGACGCGCTGCGGTCGCTGCACACCGCGTTGACCCAGAGCCCCGACGTGGCCGCAGGGGTGCGGTTGTCGGTGATCGGGTACGCGGAACGGCCCGACATGCGCCTGCCGCTGACCAGGGTCGACTGGGGCACCGACGTACCCCACCTGACCGCCGGGGGCGAACTGCACCTGACCGCCGCCTTCGAGGGGCTGGTCGACCTCCTGCCCGGCGACGTCGACCAGCTCAAGCACGCCGGTGGACGCGTGCACCGGCCGGTCGTCTTCCTGGTGACCACCGCCCCGCCGCAGGACCACGCCCGATGGCCGGACGCGCAGCAGGTCCTCAGGGCACACCGCTACGCCCCCACGGTCGTCGCCTGTGGGCTGGGTTCGGCCGAGGCGCGCACCGTGCTGCGGATCGCTTCCAGCCCGGAGCTCGCTTTCGTCGCCGCGCCCGGCGTGCCCGTACCGGACCAGGCGGCGCAGTTCTCCGTCCTCCTGCAGAACACCCTGCTGCACCTGGGCCGGGGGGTCGTCGCCGGCCGTCCCGACCTGGTCACCGAGTGCCCGGCGGGCTTGATCCCGGCGCGCTCCGCGGGGTGATCCCCCACAGTCCGGGATCCGCGTCCGGTCCCACCCCCTCCGACAAGAAGGAATCACCGCAGTGTCCGAAAACCGTGGCTCTCTGCTGCCTGTCTACGTACTCGCCGACGAGTCCGGATCGATGACCAAGCACCTCGGCGAACTCAACCAGGGGCTCCAGTCGCTGCACCACACCCTGCTCGGCGAACCGATGGCCGCCGCCAAGGTCCGCTTCACCGTGCTGGGTTTCTCCGACGACGTCGTGACCCGGGTGGAACTGGCCGACCTGCGCAGGGAGAACGAGCTCCCGGAGCTGGCCACGCGGGGAACCACCAGCTACGAGGCGGTGTTCAACGCCCTGCTGAACCGGCTGCCCCACGACGTGTCCCGGTTGAAGTCGGAGGGGTACAAGGTCCTCCGCCCGGCTGTGTTCTTCCTCAGCGACGGGATGCCCAACTCCGGGGAGGACTGGAAGACGCCGCACGCCCGGCTGACCGACCGGGCCGTCACTCCCGCGGCGCCGAACGTCGTCGCGTGCGGAATAGGCCAGGCCGCCCCCGGAATGATGCTGGAGGTGGCGACCAAACGGGAGTTCGCCCTGGTGTCGGTGCCGGGTGCCGACCTCGGCAAGGCGATCTCGTCCTTCTTCATCGCGCTGACGAAGAGCATGGTGCAGACCGGCCGAAGCGTGGCGAGCGGCGAAGCCGAGCTGATCGTCACGAGGCCCGAGGGCTTCCACATGGCGATTGACGAGGTCTGACATGACCGGCCCGGACTCACCCGGCCGGCCGGGCAGGGACGTCGGAATCGACGAGTACGAGCGCTCGGACGGCTGGCGCGGGGACTTCGAACAGCCTGGTTCCCCTGCCGCACGGCCACCGGCCGTTCAGCACCTGTCCTCCCGCTCGGCGGTCAGGCCCACGCCGCGTCTCCCCGCGCCGTCGGACCCTCCCGCCGGTATTCCCGCCCTGCCTCCTGCGGTGGTGCGTCGGCCGGAGGTGTCACCGGCCGTCAGGCCGCCCGCTTCCGTCCGGCCGGCGCCGCCGGGGCCGTACCCCGACCCGGAGTGGGCCGTGATCCCGGTGGGAGAGCCCGGCTACGCGTTCGAGCCGAAGCCGCCCGTGGCGCCGTCCTACCGTCCGGACACCGTCCACGACGGGTGGTCGACGGACGAGGTGACGGTACGTCTGGCGTCCGTGCGCGGGTACGCGCACCGCTACGAGGGCAGGCCGCGCGAGGACGACGTGGCGGTCGCGGTGCACGGACCCACCCAGAACGTGGTCTTCGCCGTCGCCGACGGCGTCTCCTCGGCCGAGCAGTCCTCCATCGGCTCGGCCCTGGCCTGCCGGGGTGCCGTCAACGAGATTCTGAAGCAGCTCGATTCCGGTGCGTCCGCGCTGGACTGGCCGCACGTGGTGCGGACGGCCGCCTGGCAACTCGTCGCCCGTGCGGCAGGCGGGAGGGAACCCGAGGGGGCTTACAGCGCGGAGGCCGAGCGGAAGTACGCGACCACCCTGGTGACCGGCGTGGTCCAGGTGGACGGATACGGCGTCCCGGTGGTCACCCTCGTCCAAGTAGGCGACTCCGGGGCGTGGTTGCTCGACGGAGGCCGGGGGTCCTACGAGCGACTGCTGACGACCAAGGACTCGCACGGGGCCGAAGTGCTGTCCTCCGCCGTGACCCCGCTGCCCCGGGTCCCGACGCCGCTGCGCGTCCAGAAGGCCGTGCTGGGTCCCGCGTCCGTGCTTCTCGTCGGAACCGACGGCTTCGGCGACGCGCTGGGGGACGGGACGGGCAGTGTCGGGGCGCTCTTCCTCCGGCATCTGCGCACTCCCCCTCCCGCCCGTGGACTCGCCCATCTGCTGGATTTCTCCCGGGAGACCTTCGACGACGACCGCACCCTGCTCGCCGTCTGGCCGAAACACCTGCTGCGGGGGGCAGGCCGGTGACCGGGCGGACTCCGCGGGTGGACCTGCACACGCTGGTGAAGGACCGCCCCCTCGGCCAGGGCGGCCAGGGGGAGGTGTGGGCCATCAAGGAGCGGAAGATCAACAACGTGTGGCCCATCGCCTACAAGGAGTATTCGCCCGCTTCGCTGCGGGAGGCCGACTTCACCGCGTTGCAGAGCATGGTCGACTTCCTGCCGTCGCTCGAACGCTCGACGGGCCGCTGGCTGGCCGAGCACAGCGCGTGGCCGGCTGCGATCGTCGAGGACTCGGGCCGACCGCGTGGCTTCCTGATGCGCCAGGTGCCGGACGCGTTCCTGGTGGAGCTGGCGACAGCGCCGGGCGAACGGCGTGTCGCCGGCTTCCAGTTCCTGCTGAACGAGCAGCAGTACATCGAACGGATCGGCATCACCATCAGCGTCCGGCAGCGTCTGCTGCTGCTCAAGGACCTCGCGGATCTGCTCGACCGCCTTCACGGTCTGGACGTGGCGGTGGGAGACCTGTCCGCCAACAACCTCCTGTTCAGTCTGTCGCCGCGTCCGGCCTGCTTCTTCATCGACTGCGACGCCATGCGGCTGCGGGGACGCAGTGTGCTGGGGCAGGCGGAGACCGCGGGATGGAACGTGCCGGCCGGGGAGCCGTTGGCGACGGTGGAGAGCGACCGCTACAAGTTCACCCTGCTGGTGATCCGGCTGTTCCTGGGGGAGCAGGAGGGGACCGACACGACGCAAGTGGGCCTGGTCGCAACCGAGTTGATGAACCTGGCTGCTCGGGGCAGCTCGGCGGATGCCGCGGCGCGTCCGACCATGAAGGAGTGGGGAGGCGCGCTGGAGCGGGCGATCGCCCAGCCGCGACAGGACTCCCCGGCCGGCCGAAAGCCGAACCGGCCGCCCCGCTCACCGTCGTCGGGGCAGAGTCCGCCGCCGGGCCGGGCGCAGACCCCGCCACCTGCCCGGCCGCCCGCGTCGGGCACCCAGCACGTGCCGCAGCCCGGTGCCGGTCCCTGGACTGCTCCGCCGGCACCTCGGCGGGGGAATCCGGCCGGGAAGACGATCACGACGGTGGTCCTCGTCGTGCTCGCCCTGATCGCCGTGGCCTTCCTTGTCGAGAAGACGGGATCCGGCCATAGCGGCGGTTCGGGTTCGAGCTCCACCGACCGTCCGCCGGAGACGGAGAACGACGGAGAGTCCGCGGCGGACGACTCGGAATCCGAGGCGGAAAAACAGGCCACCGCGATCGACGGGCTGTTGCGGGCGAACGCCGGCACGCGCGGCGGAGTCGGCGACGCGGTCGCGTCCGTACAGCGGTGCGAGTCGCTCCCGGCCGCCGCCGATGTCTTCCGGCAGGCCGCGGACGCGCGCCGTGATCTGCTCGGCCGGCTGGAATCCCTGGATGCCGACGGGCTGACCGGCGGTGAGGAGGCTCTGGCGGATCTGCGGAGTGCCTGGTCCGCGTCGGCGGATGCCGACGACGCCTACCAGCTCTGGGCAGAGAACCTGTCCGGCAGTTGTCTGCCCGACAGTACGGCGGAGGCTTCGGAGTTCCAGGACGCCGCTGTCGCGAGCGAGCGGGCCACCTCGGCCAAGAAGGCGTTCGTCGGGGTGTGGAACGACATCGCCGCCGAGTACGGGCTGACCAGCTACGCGTGGGACGAGGTGTGATCCGCGGACCCTACTCCGGGTACGAGGTGTGGGGCGCAGCCCGGTCGCCCGGCCGGCGCGGGCTGTTCTCCTCCGGCCAGGCCGACCGGCTTCTCGCTGCCGCCGGGGCTCCGGCACGATGGCGCAGGGCCGACAGCGCGGCCAGTTCCATCGCCTGGCGCCCGGTGGTGAGCAGCTTCTCGCGGCGCCATTCCTCCAGGATCCTGCTGATCGTCCGCCGCGAGCTGAGCACCAGCCCTGCCAGATCGTCCTGGGACAGGGGAAGATCGATCCGGATCTTTCCCTCGGCAGTGCGCCTGCCGTAGCGCTCGGCCAGATCGAGCACCAGGACGGCCAGGCGCGCTTCGACCGGTACGGAGCCGATCGCGGCGCGCTGGCGGTCGGCTTCGCGCAGGCGCCCGGACAGGACCTGCTGCACCCCGTAGGCCACCGTGGGCAGGGTGCGCAGGAGGGTGCTGAACCTGCTGGCGGGAATGATCAGTGCCTCGGCGTCCATCAGCGCGCTTATCGACGCCGAGCGAGGCTGGCGGTCCAGGGCGGCCTGCTCACCGAGCAGGTCGCCGCTGTTGCGCAGCGCCAGGACGACCCGGTAGCCGGTGTCGGTCTCCGCGTACACCTTCACGCAGCCGCTGCGCAGCACCAGGACGTGGTCGGAGGGGGCGTCCTGCCTCAGCAGGTGGGCGCTCACCGGATACCTGCGCGTGTGGCCGGCGTCGATGAGGCGTCCCCTGGCCGTGTCGTCCAAGCGCGACCAGAAGGACTCGCCGGCAGGCCGTCGGCCCTCCGGGGACGAGACAACCGCACCGTGCGTCATCCTCAGCCTGTGATCACGGCGAGAGCGAGGAAGACCACTCCGGACACGGCCAGCGCCAGCGAGTGCTGCACCCTGCGGTGTTTGACCCAGGCGATGTCGCTCATGATCACCAGTTGGTTGGTCAGCGCGGACAGCGGGTCGGCCCGTGACAGGTGTTCGGCCAGATCGTGAGGGGTCCAACGGCGTATGTGGCCGTAGAAGAGGTAGTCGTCGGGTCCCGGCGGCTCCATGCGCCGCGTTCCCGCTCTCGGCACGACCGCCGACACGGCCGCGAGCGCGGCGAGCGCCAGTGCGGCCACTCCGATCCAGAGTGCTGCCCGAGCCCACCAGCCGGACAGGTCGCCGACACCGTGGTGCGTACCGGCCAGGGCCCCCACTCCCGCGAGGACCGCCGACTCGATGGTCAGGGCGAACGATGCCTTGGCATCGATCCTGCCGATCCAGTCGGCGAGCGAGGCGTGTAAGCGCCATGCGGTCGCCACCGCGTCGTCGTGCGCCATCGCAGACCTCTTCCCCCCGGAGCGCCCAGCTGACCAACCCATCGTAGTCGGGCGTGCCGTGCCGGGCAGGGGGATTGGAACGGCCGGGACGCCCGGGACCGGCGGCGAGGCCCGCGCGCGTCCTGCGGTTCCCCGTGGGCGCGCCGTGAGGGTGTTCCGGCGCGAGGGTATCGCCGCCGGGGCACCCCGCGCGAGGGCGGGAAGCCCGAGGGATCCGGAGGTCCTGGACGCAGGGGCGCCCCCGGCCTGCGGGCAGCAGACCGGGGGCGGCCGGGTGGAAGGGGGCCGGCCGCGGGCGGCGGCAGCGGTGCGGGCCGCCGCCCGGGAGGGCAGGAATCTCCCGCGGATCAGAACCCCGGTGGGATCAGTGTCCCGGGTGGCCCTTGTCGCGGCCGTCGCCGTTCGGACCGTGGCCGTCGTCGTGGCCCTTGCCGTCCGAGCCGTGGCTGTTGCCGGAGGAGGCCGTGGAGACCTTGCCCAGGTTCGCGGTGACCGCGGGCTCCAGGTTCTCGAACTGCGAGGTGTACGGGCCGACCTCGATGCCCTTCACGCCGTTCAGGCCGGCGAGCTCCTCGAACGACGAGCTCTGCGCGGCGGTGGTGAGGACGCGGATCGCGCTGCGCTGGAGGTCGCCGAGGCGCAGCGGGTAGCCCTGGGCGGGGTAGTCGCCCTTGATCGCGACGGTGTAGGCGACCACCGGGCTGCTGTCGTCACCGGCCGTGGCGTGCTGCACGTCGGTCAGGCCGATGCCGGCCTTCTGGGCGGCGGTCAGCCCGGCGGCGCTCGGGTCGAGCAGCGCGGCGACCGCCTTGTACGCGGCGTCGACCGAGGCGTACGTGGCGTTCGGGGTGAACACCTGGTTGTTGTACGCGTCCCGGACGGTCTCGCCGGACAGGGGGGTCTTCGACAGGTCGGTCCCGGCGTCGACGGTGGTGGTCAGGGTCGTACCACCGGTGGCCGACGGCGTGAAGCCGCCGAACTGCCAGGAGTAGCTGGTGCGGGTGGTGGTCACCGACTTGTTGTACACGGGCAGGCCCGTGACGTCGGTGGTCGGCGCCACCTGCTTGATGGCGTTGATGACCTCGGCCGGGTTGCCACCGGGCTCGATGAGGTCGTTGCCGGCGTACATCGAGGTCAGCGAGCCGTGGCTGCCGCCCCAGTCCGACATGACCGTGCCCTTGTAGCCCCACTCGCCGCGCAGCAGGTCGGTGAGCAGGTCGTAGTCGCTCGCCGTCCAGGTGCCGTTGATCTTGTTGTAGGAGCTCATCACGGACATCGGCTGGGCGGCCTTGACGGCGATCTCGAAGCCCTTGAGCTCGATCTCGCGCAGCGTGCGCTCACCGATCACCGAGTTGCTGGTGGTGCGGTTGGTCTCCTGCGAGTTCTCGGCGAAGTGCTTGATCGTCACGCCGACGCCGGGGATGGACTGGACGCCCTCGGTGGTGGCCGCGGCGGTCAGGCCGGAGACCAGCGGGTCCTCGGAGTAGTACTCGAAGTTGCGGCCGTTGAGCGGGTCACGGTGGATGTTCATGCCCGGCGCGAGCCAGAGCTGGACGCCGTACTCCTGCATCTCCTCACCGACGGCCGTACCGACCTCGGCGACCAGGCCGCGGTCCCAGCTCTGGGCGAGCAGGGTGCCGACGGGCCAGGCGGTGCCGAACTGGTAGGTGGTGGCGTCGCCCGTGCCGATCTGCTGCGTGAGGCGGAGGCCGGCGGGGCCGTCCGCGAGCGCCATGCCGGGGATGCCGAGCTTCTCGTAGTTCGGCGTGGTGTAACCGGCGGCGCCCTTGGCGGTGAGCGTGGTGCCCGCGGCGCTGGAGCCCTCGACGATGTCGGCGAGCTGGGAGACGCTCAGGCCGGCGACGAACTGCTCCATGGTCGCCTTGCCCTTGGCGACGTCGTACAGGGTGGTCGCCGTGCTCGTGGACACGTGGCTGACCTGCTCACCGGTCTTCGGGGCGTACGCCGAGCCGGTGCCTTCCCAGTTCTTCTGTTTCGGATCGAGGTAGACCGTGGTCGAGGAGATCTTGTCGCCGTCGAGCGCGTAGTACGGGGAGGAGGAGTCCACCGGGACGTTCTGCTGGTACGGCGACGCCTTCTTCTCCGTACGGAACGAGGAAGGGTTCAGCTTGATCCGGCCGGACCGCGCGATCTCCGACTTCTCACCCGGGTAGGTGTAGAAGTCCGCCGTTGAGCTGGTGAGCTCGGTGGCGGGCTTCTGGTCGTTCAGCTCGGTGTGGTCCTGCTCGGTGACCACGGACTTCGCGAGGTTCAGGCGGGCCGCGACGTGGGTGTTCCGGGAGGAGTTGCCGACGCGCACGACGTAGTCGCCGGCGTCCAGGACGTAGGCCGCGCGGGACTCGTCGTAGGCGGCGAGCGAGGTGGTGTCGAAGCTGATCGTCACCGTCTGGGACTGGCCCGGGGCGAGGTTGTCGGTCTTCGCGTAGCCGGTGAGCTGCTGGTACGCCTTGTCGAGCCCGGTCTGCGGGGCCGACACGTAGACCTGGACGACCTCCTTGCCGGAGTGGGCGCGGCCGGTGTTGGTGACCTTCGCGGTGACCTTCACGGTCTTGGCGTCGGCCTTGACCTGCTGCGCCTCGATGTCGAAGTCGGTGTACGACTGGCCGTAGCCGAACGCGTAGTTGACGACGCTCGACGGGTCGGCCGGGTTGATCTTCCTGTAGAGCGAGTCGAAGTAGCGGTAACCGACGTAGATGCCCTCGGTGTACTGCTCCGTCAGCGGGTCGTTGTCGTTCTTCCCGAAGGTGGTGGACGCCGGGTAGTACGAGTACTGCGAGGCCCATGTGTCGGTGAGCTTGCCCGACGGGGTCACGGTGCCGTTCAGCACCTCGGTGAGGGCGGCGCCGCTCTCCTGGCCGGCCTGGCTCATCAGCAGCAGCGCGTCGAGCGCCTGGCCGCCGGGAGCGTGCTTGACCTCGCTGTTGATCTGCTGGAAGAACGAGGTGTCCACGATGCCGCCGGTGTTGAGCACCACGACGACGCGCTTGTACGTCTGGCCGAGGAGCTTCAGGTTGGCGCGCTCGATGTCGGTGAGCTGGTAGTCGCCCTTGCCGGAGGTGCGGTCTGAGCCTTCGCCGGAGTTCCGTGCGAGGACGAAGACCGCGGTGTCGGTGGCGGCCGAGGGCGTCACGCCGGCGGCCGTCAGCGGCTGCTCGACGGAGGCGTAGTCGACGCTGGTGCCGTACGTGCTGCCCGCGGTGGACGGGTACTTGGTGTCGTACGCCCGGGTCATCGCGGACCAGTAGGCGTCGCTCGTGGTGACCTTGTAGCCGGCGTCGGTCAGGCCCTGGCGGGCGGAGATCGTGTACCGGTTGTTGACGTTGCCCGAGCCCGTACCGCCCTTGACGGTCTTGTAGGCGCCGACGCCGAAGAGCGCGATGTTGCCCTTCTTGGGCATCGGGAGCGCGTGGTCGTGGTTCTCGAGGAGGACCATGCCCTGGGCGGCGGCTTCCCGCGACAGTGCCGCGTTCTTCAGCTCCAGCGCGGCGGGGCTGGGGTTGGACGTGGCCGCGCCGGCTGCGGGGACTCCGGTGAGGACGACGCCGGCGACGACCGCGGTGGCGGCGGCGATCGCGATGGCCCGGCCCCGGCGGACACCTCTGGGCAGACGTGTGGTGTACATGTCAGTAAGTCCTCTCTCAACCGCATTGTCCAGATAGGAGGTTCATGCCGGACGGGCAAACCTCCAGCCCGGAGGTCCGCGGAAGGGTCGTCCGCTCGGCGTGAGCTGAGCTGACCCTAAGAGCGGCTTTTTCTGTGGTCAATGGCAAAAACATCGTGAGTTAGGGAAGGTTTTCAACTCTTCATTGACCAAAAAAGGGATGGGCTGTCCGGCTGTCAGACACCGTGACAGGAGCTGAACGGCCTGCTACAAGGGCACGTCAGAAGGGTTGCCGAGAGGTCCGGGCCCGGAACCGGTTCCGGAGGCACCCCTCGGAAGAGGGCGCCGAACCGCCTCGCACGAAACTTCATGCACCACGAACCCGGTTCACAGGTTGTCGGCACAGCGTTCCCGGTTGTGCCGGTCCCGGCGCTCGCGGCGCAGATCGCCCACACCCACCCCGGAGGCGTGTCCGGGCCGCGTTTTCTTCCGCAGGTGGACGACCCGGTGACCGACCGCATCCTGGACAGGGCGGGCCGGACGCTCGACGGCGTCCTCGCCGCGTTCTGCACCCTGCTCAACCCGTCGGCGCTGATCGTGGGCGGGGAGGTGGGACGTTCACCGGGGCGTTCGTCGCAGGCATCACCACGGCGATCCGTCGGCACGCCCGGCCGGCCATCGCGACCGGGCTGCACTCCTGGCCGCCGGGCTCGGTACCCGTGCCGAGCTGCTGGGCGCCCTCCGGCTGGGCACGACGCTCGTCCCGCACTGAGCGGGCCGCGGGTCGTCGCCCACGGCCGACCGGAGCCCTGCCGGGGCCGTCGTCAGCGAGGTGGTTCGGCGGAGTCCTGACGGCCGGGCAGGGCGGTGGCGGTCGGGGAGATCTCCGTCCATCGGGTGACGGACAGAGCCGGCTGGACCGGTCCCGCCGACGGTGGCGCCATGCGTACCGCGAAGATCGTGGTGTCGTCCTGGAGCCTTCCGTAGACGTGCCCCAGCATCCGGTCCCGTACGGCCCTGACCAGGCGGTACGGCGAGTCGGCGAGCCGCGGGTCCCGGGCCACGGCGGCCTCCAGCGCCTCGGCCAGCGGAAAGAAGTCGCCCGCCCGGTCGCGGGCCTCGGTCACCCCGTCCGTGGTGAGCAGCAAGGTCTCGTCCTCCGCGAGGCGCATCCGGTGGGGCACCGCGGACTGCTCCGACGCAGGAGCCAGCTCGTTGAGGCCGAGCGGGAGCCTCCCACTGCCGGCGTCCAGGCGGCGCACCCCGCGCGCGCTGACCGCGAAGGGCGGATCGTGCCCGAAGTTGATGACGTCGACGTACCCGCCGGGGGAACCGGGTGTCGGGAAGTCCAGCAGGACCGCGGTGGCGAACCGGTCGCCGTCCTTGTAGCCCATGGCCTGTTCGTACAGCCGGTTGCGTTCCATCCGGACTTCCATGCGCTCGCCCACCACCCGGAGGTCGGGCTGGTGGAAACCGGCCTCCCGGAAGGTGCCCAGCAGATTGGCGGCCACGGCCACGGCTCCGAGGCCCTTGCCCTGTACGTCGCCGAGGAGCGCGCGGGTACCCCAGGGGCTGGGCTGGATGTCGTAGAAGTCGCCGCCGAGCCGGGCTTCCGCGTCTGCGGGCAGGTAGATGTGCGCGTGCAGCAGCCCGCCCCAGCTGGGCGGGAGCGGCCGGATCACGGTGGCCCGGGTGGTGTCCGCGACGTTCCGGACGGAGAGTGAGCGCCGTTCGCCCCGGCGGCGGAGCCAGGCAGCCGCGACGGCGAGCAGGCCGCCCATGGAGACGAGGATGAAGTCGGGCAGCCCCGCGCGGTACTCGTGCTCCCACGCCTGGTCGATCACGCCGTACGCGGCCACGGCGGCGATCGCGAAAAGGGCGGTGGTACCGACCGGGCAGAGGGCGGCGGCCACGACCGGGACCACCACGAGCCAGGACAGCACCCGGAAGTCGCCCGAGGTGTTCCAGTCGGCGAAACAGACGACCACGAGCAGGACGAGCGGCAACAGCCAGCCGAGTCGGCGCCGGGGCCGTCCGAGGATCACCAGCAGTGCCCGGTCCAGCCAAGGCCGGCGCCGGAGGAGCCCGGTTCCGTGGGGAGCGGGCACCTGGTCGGACCCCGGCGGTGAGGAGCGTGGGGAGGGGCGGGAGGGCACCTGGCCAGCGAATCACGGTCTCCGGTGCCACGCATCCGCGCGTCCGAGGACGGTTTCCGGAGTTGGTTTTCAGGGCCGGACCACGGGGCGGGTTTCCGGAGCGCCGGATCAGGGACCCGGTGCCCGGAGCGCCGGAGTCAGTGGTCGGTCTCCTGAGGTGGCATCCGGAGAGTGCTCCCCGGATCGGTCTTCGGAGACGACCGAGGGGCGTGGGACGACGTTGCGGTCGTCCGACGCCCCTCGACGGTGGGGACGCGGTGGAAGCTGGGTGCCCACGGTGGGCGGACGCGGCTGTTTCACGTGAAACGCTGATCCGCCGGGCGGTCTTGTTTCACGTGAAACAGGGAGGGTGGGGCCGGTCCTCAGGGACGGTCGTCGCGGTTCGCGCCGTTCGGGTCGCCGGCCTCGGCGTCCGTCTGCTTGGCCCTGACCTCGGGGTCCAGGTCGGTGCCGTCGACGGAGGTCAGCGGCGCCCCGGGGGAGCCGACCGCCGTGGGCTCGGACGGCTCCACCAGCCAGTCCGGGTTGGCCTGCCGGTCCCACCAACGCCAGGCGGCACAGGCGCCGCCGGCGATTAGCGAGAAGATGAGGGCCCCCTTGACGAACCGGCCGGTCTTCGCCCGGCGCGCGTTCTTCCTGGCGAGCCGGTGAATGTCCTGGGCGGTGACCTGACCGCGCAGGGCGGCGAGGGCCGCCGCGCTGCGTACCTGGGCTTCCCCCGCGACCGGAGCGGCAGCGGCCATCGCGTACTCGAAGCGGGGCAGGGTGTAGTCGGCCGCGTTCTTGGCCGCCTTGCGGGTGTGTACGGCAGCGACCCGGGCGGCGTCGTCGACCTTCGGGGGTACGTGGGCGAGGGCCTGGTCGAGACGGGGGGCCACGCGTGCGACGTACTGCACGCGGGCCTGCTGCGCGGCCGCCGAAACCTTGGGCGCGAGGCGCGCCCGGGCCTCGTTGGCGTAGTGCGCGGCCTGGATCTTGGCTGTGTCGGCGTAAGGCGCCACCACTTCCGCGGCGTGCTGCGCGCTTTCCTTCGCCGAGTCGGTTGCGGCGCGCACGCTGTCGATGCGGGTCACGTGATCCTCCTCCTTGGTGGCGGGTAGGTACTCCGCCTGTCCGCCCATGCCGAAATCATGCCTGCGGGGCTTCTGCGGGGCATGCGGGGCGGGCATCCGGGTCATGGGACATATACGGTCAATCCGAATCATGGAGTGCGTGGACGACGATGCCACGGTTCGGGTGGAGGCGCGCCGTACGGGCATCTGCCCGGGCGGGTGTGTCCCGGTGAAGACGCCCGGACGGGGCACGGGGAGGTGTACCTCCGCAGCCGCCGCGCGCGGAGAGCCCGTCGTGCGAGGATCGGGGAGCTTTTCCGCGCAGACCGAGGATTGATGGAAGGCAGACCGTGGCCGAGCAGCTGTACGCCACCCTGAGGACCAGCCAGGGCGACATCGAGATCCGGCTTCTGCCGAACCACGCTCCCAGGACCGTCCGGAACTTCGTCGAGCTCGCCACCGGCGCCCGTGAGTGGACCCACCCGGCGACGGGGGCCCGATCCGCGGGCCGCCTCTACGACGGCACCGTCTTCCACCGGGTTCTGGAGAACTTCATGATCCAGGGCGGCGATCCGCTGGGGAACGGGACCGGCGGCCCGGGGTACGAGTTCGCGGACGAGTTCCACCCCGAGCTCGCGTTCACCCGGCCGTATCTGCTGGCCATGGCGAATGCCGGGCCGGGGACGAACGGTTCGCAGTTCTTCGTGACCGTCTCGCCGACTGCCTGGTTGACGGGCAAGCACACGATTTTCGGCGAGGTTCCCGGTGTGGCCGGTCGCAAGGTCGTGGACACGATCGCGTCGCTCCCGGCGAACCCGCGGACGAACCGCCCGTACCAGGATGTCGTGCTGGAGTCCGTCGTGGTCGAGCACCGCTGACCCGTTGGCCCGTCGCTTTCTGCGGTCCTGCCGATCCGCCGCTGCCGCGCTGTCGTCCGTGTGTGATGTTCCGCGCGGGGAACCCAGGGGAACGCGGGATCCCGGGGAACCATTCGGACCGACGGTCCGTACGGTTACATAACGGACCAGGACTGGCAGTGGCAGGACTGGCAGCGACAGGACCGAGAGGTCAGGACGATGGACCAGCAGCAGCCTCCGGCAGACCGCGACCCGTCCGGAGAGGGCGGGGCGGCGCGGTTCTGCTACCGCCATCCGGACCGTGGGACCGGGATCAGCTGCACCCGCTGCGACCGGCCGATCTGCAGCGAGTGCATGATCAGCGCCTCCGTGGGTTTCCACTGTCCGGAGTGCGTACGGAGCGGGGGCGGTACGGGCCACCACCCGGCGGCCTCGCGGCCTCGTACGCTCACCGGCGGCGCGGTGGCGGCCGACCCCCGGCTGGTCACGAAGATCTTGCTCGCGATCAATGTGGCGGTCTTCGCCGCCGTGTGGCTGACCGGCCGGTCGTGGCTGGTCCAGGACCTGATGCTGGTCGGCCGTGCCTGGGATCCCCAGCCGTTTCCCGGCGGCTGGACGGGGGTTGCCGAGGGGCAGTGGTACCGGCTGCTCACCTCGATGTTCCTCCACGAGGAACTCCTGCACATCGCCTTCAACATGCTGGGGCTGTGGTGGCTGGGCGGGCCTCTGGAGGCCGCACTGGGCCGGGTCCGCTTCCTCGCGCTGTATCTGCTGTCGGGGCTGGCGGGCAGTGCGCTCACCTACTGGCTCAGCGCGCAGAACCAGGGCTCCCTGGGGGCCTCCGGGGCCGTCTTCGGTCTGCTGGGCGCCACCGTCGTGCTCATGCGGCGGATGAACTACGACCTGCGGCCGGTTCTCGTCATCCTGGCGTTGAACGTGCTCTTCAGCCTGCGGTCGGGCATCGCGTGGCAGGCCCATCTCGGTGGTCTGGTCGCCGGCACGCTCATCGCCGTCGCCCTGGTGCACGCGCCGCGCGGACGGCGGAACGCGGTGCAGTTCGGAGCCTGTGCGCTGGTGCTCCTGATGACCGTTTTGATCGTTTGTGCTCGTACCGCCGCGCTGACCTGACGGATTCTGTCCACTCCTGGAGCGAAGTTATCCACAGTGTGACATCGAGAGGCGACGGAGAGTGGGGTACGCGTGTTCGGCTTGTCGCTGAACAGGGCCTTCTTGGCTCAGGTGGTCACTACAGCCTCCCCGGATGAGGGAGGCTGTAGTCACATCGGCGTCAACCACGGTGTAGTTATCCACAGATCGTCCGACCTTTTCCCCCGCCTGTGGATAACTCTGTGGGTAACTTCAGGGCAGGACGTGCGAAGGACCCGCACACGGTACGAACGCCGCCCCGCACATGGCCCCGTCCCCGGCCCGGAACCCCGTCGTCCGCGCAGGACCGGGCGCCCGGAAGGCCGGCCGGACTCCGTGCGCGCACGGGTTCCGCCGGTATCTCGGGTGAAGCGGTCCTTCTGGGTCGGGCGGTTGTCGCACATGCCGCGGGAAAGGGACGGCAGGAGCGGAGGGCAGCGGGGTCAGCGGGCTACTTCCACTGCGTGGAGACGGCGAAGCCGCCGCCGATGAGCCCGAAGCCCACCACGATGTTCCAGTTGTGGAGCGCCTCGATGGGGAGCGAGCCGTCGGTCACGTAGAACAGGACGATCCAGGCCAGACCGATGAGGAAGAGCCCCAGCATCACCGGAGCGATCCAGCCGCGGTTTCCCAGCTTGATGGTGGTCGCCTGGTTCGCCGCGAGGGGCGTGAAACCGGCCTTCTTGCGGATACGTGACTTCGGCACGAGGAACGCTCCTGTCGATGCGCTGCGTGACCGCGCAGTGATCTTTGGCTGGCGCCCGAGGGCGCTGGGGGGAAGCTGCCTCCCCCGGGCGTCCGTTAGCGTAGTGCTTCCATGGCGCCTGATGAGATAAGGGTACGTTGAGCAATCTCGCGGACTCCTCCGAAGAGGCGGCCCGGCGCACCTCGAAGTGGCCGGTCCGGGTGCTCACGGCTGCCGTTTTCGCGCTCGCCGGACTGATCTTCGTGACCAGTGCCAACACGGCCAAGGGCACCAACATCCGCAGCGACTCCTCCCTGCTCAAGCTCTCCGACCTCATCGGTGAGCGGAGCGACAAGAACGGGTTGCTGACCGACTCGAACGCGGCCGTGCGCGCGCAGATCGACGCGCTCGTCCAGCGCGACGACGGCAGCACCGAGGCGGAGGACGCCCGGCGCAAGGCGCTGGAGAAGTCGGCCGGGACCACCGCGATCACCGGGAAGTCCGTCAGCGTGACGCTCGACGACGCCCCGCCGGACGCCACCGCGAACCCCGGATACCCGGAGCCGCAGCCCAACGACCTGGTGATCCACCAGCAGGACCTGCAGGCCGTCGTCAACGCGCTGTGGGACGGCGGTGCCCAGGGCATCCAGGTCATGGACCAGCGGCTCATCTCCACCAGCGCCGTCCGCTGCGTCGGCAACACCCTGATCCTCCAGGGCCGGGTCTACTCGCCGCCGTACAAGGTGACCGCGGTGGGCGACCCGGACGAGCTCCGCAAGGCGCTGGGCGCCTCCACGGCCCTGCAGAACTACCAGCTGTACGTGAAGGCCTACGGCCTCGGCTGGAAGCTCGACGAGGACGACAGGACGCGCCTGCCCGCGTACGCCGGCACGATCGACCTCCACTACGCGCGGCCCGTCGGGTAGCGGCGGCGGGAGCCGTACCGGAGGGCGGGCTTCCCCCCGCTCGCTGTGGCTTTCCACAGCTGCCCCACGCCCGGGCCACCGACCTTTAGTCTGGTCCCGAACCGAATGGAGGGGCAGCATGTACGGCTGGATCTGGCGGCATCTGCCGGGCAACGCGTGGGTGCGGGGAGTCATCTCGCTCGCGCTCGTCCTGGCGGTCGTCTACGCACTGTTCCAGTACGTCTTCCCCTGGGCGGAGCCACTGCTCCCGTTCGGTGACGTGACGGTGGACGGCCAGAGCGCCGGAGCGGAGACAGGGCAGTGAGCGCACGCATTCTGGTCGTGGACAACTACGACAGCTTCGTTTTCAACCTCGTGCAGTACCTCTACCAGCTCGGCGCGGAGTGCGAGGTGCTGCGCAACGACGAGGTCACCACCGCCCACGCCCAGGACGGTTTCGACGGGGTCCTGCTCTCGCCCGGCCCCGGTGCCCCCGAGCAGGCGGGCGTCTGCATCGACATGGTGCGTCACTGCGCGGCCACGGGCGTGCCCGTCTTCGGTGTCTGCCTCGGCATGCAGGCGATGGCCGTGGCGTACGGCGGGGTGGTGGACCGGGCCCCCGAGCTGCTGCACGGCAAGACCTCGCCGGTGAGCCACGACGGGCAGGGCGTCTTCGCGGGACTGCCGTCCCCCTTCACCGCCACCCGCTACCACTCGCTGGCCGCCGAACCCTCGGCGTTCCCGGCCGAGCTGGAGGTCACCGCGCGGACCGCCGACGGCATCGTCATGGGGCTGCGCCACCGTGATCTGCCGGTCGAGGGCGTGCAGTTCCACCCCGAGTCGGTGCTCACCGAGCACGGACACCTGATGCTGGCCAACTGGCTCGTCCGGTGCGGGGACGCGGGCGCGGTCGACAGATCGGCGGGGCTCACGCCGGTGGTGGGCAAGGCCGTCGCGTGACCGCACTCCGTCCCGGGCACGACGCCGGTGAGGAGTACCCGCCGAGGCGCGGGACGGGCGGTTCGTTCGAGGACGCGGTGGGCCGGCTGGCGGATCCGCTGAACGACCCGCTGCCGGGGAGCTACGCCCCGCCTCCGGGGCGCCACGCAGGGGACGGACCGTTGGAGAGCGCACCGGGCAGCCCGCCCGCCGAACGTCCGCCCGCGGGCGGACGCGTCGTGGAGGGCGTGGTCGTGGAGAGCTCCCTGAGAGCCCGTACGGCGCGACCACGGCCGCCACAGCAGCCCGCGGGAGTCCAGCAGCGCCAGGACCCCCAACAGCCCCTGTACGGCCCGCAGGAGGGCCTCCGGCAGCCCGGCGAGCCCGGCGAGTGGTACGACCCCGAGGGCTACCGCCGCGACTGGTACGGCGGACAGGACCGGCGGACGCCGGCGCCCGGGCCGACCGGGGCCACCGAACGGACCGCGGCTCCCGGGAGCACCGATGCGACCGGCGTGACCGGCGTGACCCGCCCCATGGGACGGTCCGGGCCGGCCGTACCGCCCGGCCCGGCTGTACCGTCCGGGCCGGCCGGGCCCACCGTCTCCGGCTACGGCACGCGCGCCGGCGCCGGGCCGGGTGGCGGGGCGCAGGCGTTCTCCGGCGCGGTCGCGGACGAGCCGGCGACCGCCGTCCTCCCCGCGCTGGACGTGCCCGACCACGGCCGACTCCCGCCGCACGACGAGACCGTCGCCCTGCGGACGCTCCGGCCCGCCGGGACGGACGGGCCCGTAAGCACCGGGGATCCCGAGGACGGCCCGGCTCCGGGCGGACGGGCGGAGCGGCGCCGGGCGGCCAAGGCGGGCGGTCGCCGCCGTCCGCCCCGGCCCGCGCCGTCCGGGGGGAGCGGCCCCGGGGCCGGGGCGGGGGGCGCGGAGACCGCCCGGCCGATGTCGCGGGTGGAGGCCCGCCGGGCGGCCCGCGCGGCCAAGGACAGCCCGGCGGTCGTGGCCAGCCGGGTCGTCGGTGAACTCTTCATCTCGCTCGGCGTGCTGATGCTGCTGTTCGTCGGGTACCAGCTCTGGTGGACCAACGTCCGGGCCGACCGGATCGCGGGCCAGGAGACCCACAAGATCCAGGACCAGTGGGCGGCCGGTGCCCGGGACCCCGGAGTCTTCGAGCCCGGTCAGGGCTTCGCGATCATCCACATCCCGAAACTCGACATCGTCGCGCCCATCGCCGAGGGCACCAGCAAGGAGAAGGTGCTCGACCGGGGCATGGTCGGCCACTACGGCGAGGGCGCGCTGAAGACCGCGATGCCCTCGGCCCGCCAGGGCAACTTCGCGTTGGCCGGCCACCGCAACACCCATGGTGAGCCGTTCCGTTACATCAACAGGCTGAGTCCGGGCGACAAGGTCGTGGTCGAGACCCAGGACGCGTACTACACGTACGAGATGACGAAGACGCTCGCGCAGACCTCGCCGTCCAACGTGTCGGTGATCAGTCCGGTGCCTGCCGGGTCCGGCTTCACGGCGCCCGGCCGCTACATCACCCTGACGACCTGTACGCCGGAATTCACCAGTACCTACCGCCTGATCGTGTGGGGCAAGATGGTCGACGAGCGGCCTCGGAGCAAGGGCAAGCCCGACGCTCTCCTGGACTGACGACAGCGCGCTCGCGGGCGATCCTCCCGGCGGCGGACAACCCCACGACAAGGGACGGTTGCGGTGGTAGCGAGGACCGAGCACGAGGCGCGGGCCGGCGAACCGGCTCCGCCCCGCGCGGCGGAGCCGGTTCGGCGCCATGTGGTCGCGGCGGCCGTCAGCGTCGTGGGTGAACTCCTCATCACCGCGGGGCTGGTGCTCGGTCTCTTCGTCGTGTACTCGCTGTGGTGGACGAACGTGGTCGCCGACCACGAGGCCGACCAGCAGAGCCACGCCGTCCGTGACGGCTGGAAGGCGGCCGACGGACCGGGCGCGCTGGATACGGAGGGCGGCATCGGCTTCCTGCACGTGCCCGCCATGAAGAACGGTGAGGTGCTGGTCAGGAAGGGCACCGACACCAAGATCCTCAACGACGGCGTCGCCGGCTACTACACCGACCCGATCCCGGCCGCGCTGCCGTCCGCGGCCCGGGGGAACTTCACGCTCGCCGCGCACCGGGACGGCCACGGCGCGAAGTTCCACAACATCGACAAGGTGCACACCGGTGACGCGATCGTCTTCGAGACGGAGGACACCTGGTACGTCTACAAGGTGTTCAAGACGCTCCCGGAGACCTCGAAGTTCAACGTGGACGTGCTCCAGCAGGTACCGAAGGAGGCCGGTGTGACCAAGCCAGGCCGCTACATCACCCTGACGACCTGCACGCCGGTCTACACCTCGAAGTACCGCTACATCGTCTGGGGCGAGCTGCAGCGTACGGAGAAGGTCGACAGCGACCGTACGCCCCCGGCCGAGCTGCGCTGACCGCAGTCGGCCGCAGGCGGGGTGACCGCCGGTCCGGCGTACCACCCGTAGAACATATGAAGGGGCCCGGACCGCCGTGAGGTGGTCCGGGCCCCTTCGTCGTGGTGCGCGAGGGACGTGCGCCGGGGTCGGATCAGCCGAAGAGGCCGTTTCCGCCGGCCCCGTTGCCGCCCCCGCCCCCGTTGCCGCCCAGCGTCTTCACGTTGACCGCACTGCCCTTGTCGACCTGCTGGCCGGGGCCCGGATCGGCGTTGAAGACCATGGCGTTGTCGTCGGAGGAGCCGTCGACGCTGCCGAGCACCAGTCCGCTCTGGGCGAGCAGGGCCTTGGCGGCTGCCAGCGTCTGGTTCCGGATCTCCGGGACGGCCACCTTCTCGGGCTGCGGCGGTCCCTTGGAGACCTTCAGCACGATCTGGACGTCCTTGGCCTGCTCGGTACCGGCCTTGGGGGTCTGCTCGACCACGGTGCCCGCCGGGGCCGTCGAGTCGGTCTCCGCCTGCGAGACGTTGGAGAACCCGAGACCGTTCAGCTGGCTCTGGGCCTGCTCGAACGTACGGCCCGACGTCGAGACGTCCGGCACGGAGATGAGCTTCTCCGTGGCGACGGTGATCGTCACCTCGGACTCCTTCTCGGCCTGGGCGCCGCCCTCGGGGCTCTGCTTGGTGACCGTGCCGGGGGTCGCGTCGGATTCCTCGCTCTCCACCTTGACGGAGAAGCCCTTCTCCTCCAACTGCTCGCGGGCGCTGTCCTTGGACTTCTCCGTGACGTCCGGGACCTCGACCTTGGGGGCGCCGGAGGAGACGTGGACCGTGACGGTGTCGTGCTTCTGCAGCTCACCCCCGGACGGGTCCTGGTCGCAGATCTTGCCCTTCTCCTGGTCCTCGCACGGCTTCTCGTCGCCGACCTTGAGGACCAGCTCGGAGTTGTCCGCGAGCCGTTGGGCCTCCGTGACCGTCGATCCGACCATGTTCGGAACGGGGACCGCGCCGGTGTCCTCGGTGTCGCTGAAGACGTAGCGGCCGATCAGGATGGCCCCGATCAGCACGAGGACGCCGCCCAGGACGAGGAGGATCGTCGAGGTGTTGCTCTTCTTCTGGTTCTGGCGCCGCCGGCCGGGGCGGTCGTCGTAGCCGTAGCCGCCGTCGTCGGGGTTGAGCGGCGGCATCATCGACGTCTGCGGACCGCCGCCGCCGTCCGTGGCGCGCAGGGCGGTGGTGGGCTGGTCGCCGCCGTAGCCGCCGTCGTAACCGCCGTAGGCGCCGTACCCCGCCGCGCCCATGGCGGCGGCCGCGGCGACGGGGCGGCCGTCGAGGCAGGCCTCGATGTCGGCGCGCATCTCGTCGGCGGACTGGTAGCGGTAGTCGGGGTCCTTGGTGAGCGCCTTCAGCACGATCGCGTCCATCTCGGGCGTGATCTCGGGGTCGAAGTTGCTCGGCGGCTGAGGCTCTTCCCGGACGTGCTGGTAGGCCACCGCGACGGGCGAGTCCCCGATGAAGGGCGGCCGCACCGCGAGCAGTTCGTACAGCAGGCAGCCGGTGGAGTACAGGTCGGAGCGGGCGTCGACCTGCTCGCCCTTGGCCTGCTCCGGGGAGAGGTACTGGGCGGTGCCGATGACCGCGGCGGTCTGCGTCATCGTCATGCCGGAGTCACCCATCGCACGGGCGATGCCGAAGTCCATGACCTTGACCTGGCCGGTGCGCGTCAGCATGACGTTGGCCGGCTTGATGTCGCGGTGCACGATCTGGGCGCGGTGCGAGTACTCCAGCGCCTGGAGGATTCCGACCGTCATCTCCAGGGTGCGCTCGGGCAGCAGTCTGCGGCCGGAGTGCAGGAGCTCCCGGAGCGTGGAACCGTCCACGTACTCCATCACGATGTACGGGATCGAGACCCCGTCCACGTAGTCCTCGCCGGTGTCGTAGACGGCGACGATCGCGGGGTGGTTGAGCGAGGCCGCAGACTGGGCCTCTCGGCGGAACCGGGCCTGGAAGGACGGATCGCGGGCCAGATCGGCCCGGAGCGTCTTCACGGCTACGGTGCGGCCGAGCCGGGTGTCGTGCGCGAGGTAGACCTCGGCCATGCCACCACGGCCGAGCACCGAGCCCAGCTCGTACCGGCCGCCGAGGCGACGCGGCTCTTCCATCACTGTTCCAGCCCTCTCCGTCAGTCCCGACCGCACCCGTGTGTGGTCCGGCGGTGCGCTGTTCGCGCATACGCTACCGGGCACACGCGACGCGTTCGGCCCGCACCCGTCAGCCGATATCCGACCGGTATCCCGATGTCCGGTATGGCGGTCGGGCGTCGGGGCCTTGCCCGGGGCCGTCCCGCCCCTACTTGCTGTCGATGACCGCCTTCATGATGGCCTTCGCGATCGGGGCGGCCAGACCGCCACCGGAGATGTTCTCGCGGTTGGCCTTGCTGTCCGCGACCACGACCGCGACGGCGACCGGGGTGCCCTTGTCGGTCTTCGCGTACGAGATGAACCAGGCGTACGGCTTCTTGCTGTTGTTCAGGCCGTTCTCGGCGGTACCGGTCTTGCCGCCGACGGTGACGCCGTCGATCCGGGCGGTGGTTCCCGTGCCCTTCTCGACGACGGTCTCCATCATCTGCTGGATCTTCTGGGCGTTCTCGGCCGAGACGGGACGGCTCATCTCCTTCGGCTCGGCCGTGTCGATGGTGTCCGTGTTCGGCGCCTGGCGGGAGGCGATCATGTACGGCTGCATGAGCTTGCCGTCATTGGCGATCGCCGAGGCCACCATGGCCATCTGGAGCGGGGTGGCGCGGTTGGACGCCTGGCCGATGCCCGCCATGGCGCTCTGCGACGGGATGTCCTCGGGGAAGACGCTCTTGTCGGCGCGGACCGGTGTGAAGATCTCCTGGTTGAAGCCGAACTTGTCGGCCTCCTCGATCATCTTCTTGTTGCCGAGGTCGGCGCTCACCTTGCCGAAGACGCTGTTGCAGGACCAGCGCAACGCCTCACGGAGCGAGGCGTTCTCGCAGGGGATGTTGCCCTCGTTCTTGAGCGGGAGGGTGGTTCCGGGGAGTACCCAGGGGAGCGGGGACTTGGTCGGGTCGTCGATGTTGTCGTAGAGCCCGTTCTCCAGGGCGGCGGCGGCGGTGACGACCTTGAACGTCGAACCCGGCGGGTAGGTCTCGCGCAGGGCCCGGTTGAGCATGGGCTGGTCCTTGTCCGCGAGGAGCTTCGCGCGGGCCTCGGAGTCCTTGTTGGAGTTGCCGGCGAAGACCGAGGGGTCGTAGGACGGCGTGCTGGCCAGGGCCAGGATGGCGCCGGTCTCCGGGTCGAGCGCGACGGCCGCGCCCTTCTGGTCGCCGAGCCCCTCGAATGCGGCCTTCTGAGCGGCACCGTTGAGGGTGGTGACGACGTTGCCGCCCTTCTTCTGGTCCCCGGTGAACATCGACAGGGTGCGGTTGAAGAAGAGCTGGTCGTCGTTGCCCGTGAGGATGCCGTCCTCGATGTTCTCCAGCTGCGTGGAGTCGAAGGCCTGCGAGGAGTACCCGGTGACGGGGGCCCACATGGGTCCGTCCTTCCAGACCCGCTTGTACTTGAAGTCGCTGCCGTCCGTCTCGACCGAGCCGGTGATGGCCTTGCCGTCGACGATGATGTCGCCGCGCTCGTGGGCGTACCGCTCGATCCGGACGCGCCGGTTCTCGTCGCGCGAGTTCAGCTCGTCGGCGCGGACGTACTGGAGGTAGTTCGTACGGACCAGCAGGGCCAGGATGAGGACGCCGCAGAAGATCGCGATCCGGCGCAGGGGCTTGTTCACGGACGGACCACCTGAGTCATCTCGGCGTCGGGCGAAGGGGCGGGGGCGGGCGCCGGGCGGCGCGCGGTGTCGCTGATCCGGATGAGGACGGCGATCAGCGCCCAGTTGGCGAGCACGGACGAACCGCCGTACGCCAGGAACGGCATCGTCATGCCGCTGAGCGGGATGAGACCCATCACACCGCCGGCGACGACGAAGACCTGGATGGCGAAGGCGCCGGAGAGGCCGACCGCGAGGAGCTTGCCGAACGGGTCGCGGGCCGCGAGTGCCGTACGGATGCCGCGCTCGACGATCAGGCCGTAGACCAGCAGGACCGCCATCATTCCGGCCAGCCCGAGCTCCTCGCCGACGGTGGAGAGGATGAAGTCGGCGTTGGCGGCGAACATGATCAGGTCCGAGTGGCCCTGGCCGAGGCCGGAGCCGAGGGTGCCTCCGGAGCCGAACGACATCAGGGACTGGGCGATCTGCTCGCTCGCGCCGCTCCCGCCCTGACCGAAGCCCTTGAACGGGTCGAGCCAGGCGTCCACGCGCTGCTGGACGTGCGGCTCGAAGGTCGCGACACCGACCGCGCCCGCCGCGGACATCAGCAGACCGAAGACGATCCAGCTGGTCCGCTCCGTCGCCACGTAGAGCATGACGATGAAGAGGCCGAAGAAGAGCAGGGAGGTACCGAGGTCCGTCTCGAAGACCAGGATCAGGATCGACAGCGCCCAGATCGTCAGGATCGGACCGAGGTCACGGCCGCGGGGCAGGTACATCCCCATGAACCGGCGGCTCGCCAGGGCCAGCGCGTCCCGCTTCACCATGAGATAGCCCGAGAAGAAGATCGCGATGAAGATCTTCGCGAACTCCCCCGGCTGGATGGAGAAGGGACCCAGGCTGATCCAGATCTTCGCGCCGTTCACCTCGGGGAAGAAGATCGGGCTGATCAGCAGGATCAGCGCCACGACCATGGAGATGTACGTGTAGCGCTGGAGCACGCGGTGGTCCTTGAGGACCATCAGCACGGCGACGAAGAAGGCGACCCCGATCGCCGAGTACAGCAACTGCTTGGGCGCGTCCGGGCTGTACGTGTACCCCATCTGTTCCGCGCGCTGGATCAGCCGCTGCGACTGGTCGAGGCGCCAGATCAGCACCAGCCCCAGACCGTTGAGCAGGGTGGCCAGCGGCAGCAGCAGCGGGTCGGCGTACGGCGCGAACTTGCGCACCACGAGGTGGGCGACGCCGCCGAGCAGGACGAGCCCGGCGCCGTAGCCCAGCATTCCGGACGGCAGCTTGCCGTCGATGGCGAGACCGACGTTGGCGTACGCGAACACCGAGATGACGATGGCGAACACCATCATCATCAGCTCGGTGTTGCGGCGGCTCGGTGCGTCGATCGCGCCGATGGTGGTCGTGTTGGTGACAACGCTCATGGTGCTGTGGGCCCCCTACGGCCTTACTGCTTACCGCACTGCGGGACCAGCTTCTGCTCTTCCTCCGAGAGGCTGGGGCCGGGAGTGGGGGTCGCTGCGGTCGGCTTCGTCTCCTTGGCGGTCTCCTTGTCGGAGCCCGCTTCGGAGGTCTTGTCGGCGGAAGCGGCGTTGCTCTCCGCGGCCTGCTTCTCGGCCGCTCGGCGCTGAGCGTCCTTCTTGCAGGCGCTGGCCAGGGTCGACAGCTGGTCGACCTTCTTGCGGGCGTCGCTGAGGTTCCCCTCGGCGATCGTCTCCTCGACCTGCTTGCGCTGGTACGGCGGCAGGTACTTGAGTTCGATCTCCGGGTGGTCCTTCTCGACCTTCGAGAGCGAGACCCAGCCGAGGTCCTGGCTGATGCCGCGGAACAGGGCGACGTTGTCGTTCTGCGCACCCACGTAGAACTGCGTCTGCGTCCAGCGGTAGCCGCCGTACAGACCGCCGCCGACGATCGCCAGGGCGAGCACGCAGTACAGCGACCGCTTGAGCCACCTGCGCCCGCCGGGCTTGACGAAGTCGTCCTCGGTGTACGAGTCGAAGGAGCCGTGCGGTCCGTCGCCGTAGCCGGAGTCGGTGCCGCTGCCGGGAGGGCCGAAACCGCCGGCCGGCGGCGGCACGGAGCGGCCGAGGCCGGCCGCGCGGCCGGCCGGGGTCTGCATGGCCCCGCCGTCGCTGAGCTGCGCCTGGTTCTCCGCGACCGCGCCGACGATCACCGGGGTGTCGTTGAGGTGGCCGGCCAGGGTGTCGTTGCTGTCGACGTCCAGGACGTCGGCGACGATGCAGGTGATGTTGTCGGGTCCGCCGCCGCGCAGGGCGAGCTGGATGAGCTCCTGGATGGTCTCCTGGGGGCCCTGGTAGCTGGCGAGCGTCTCTTCCATCGTCTGGTGCGAGACGACGCCGGAGAGGCCGTCGGAGCAGATGAGGTAGCGGTCGCCGGCCCGGACCTCGCGGATGGAGAGGTCGGGTTCGACGTGGTCGCCACTGCCCAGGGCCCGCATCAGCAGGGAGCGCTGCGGGTGGGTGGTGGCCTCCTCCTCGGTGATCCGGCCCTCGTCCACCAGACGCTGCACCCAGGTGTGGTCCTGGGTGATCTGGGTCAGGAGTCCGTCGCGCAGCAGGTATGCGCGGGAGTCCCCGACGTGCACCAGGCCGAGGCGCTGGCCCGTCCAGAGCAGGGCGGTGAGCGTGGTGCCCATGCCCTCCAGCTGGGGGTCCTCCTCGACCATGACGCGGAGCTGGTCGTTGGCACGCTGCACGGCGGTGCCGAGCGACGTGAGGATGTCCGAGCCGGGGACGTCGTCGTCGAGCTGGACGAGCGTGGAGATCACCTCGGAGCTGGCGACCTCACCGGCGGCCTGGCCGCCCATGCCGTCGGCGATCGCGAGGAGGCGGGGACCGGCGTAACCGGAGTCCTCGTTGCCCTCCCGGATCATGCCCTTGTGCGATCCGGCGGCGAAACGCAGGGACAGACTCATGCGCACCTCGCCCGTCGGTTCGGGGTACAGCCGGTCTTGTCGAGCCACACTGCCCACCCTCCGGTCGGGAACCGGGCCGCGTCCTTCGTCAGGACCGCCGCGGCTCGCTCGCTCCGCTCGCTCATTGTCGTACTACTTCCGCAGCTCGATGACGGTCTTGCCGATACGGATCGGCGCACCCAGCGGAACAGGCGTCGGGGTGGTGAGACGGGTCCGGTCGAGATACGTGCCGTTGGTGGACCCGAGATCCTCGACGATCCACTGGCCGTCCCGGTCGGGGTAGATCCTGGCATGCCGGCTGGACGCGTAGTCGTCGTCCAGCACGATCGTTGAATCGTGGGCCCGGCCGAGCGTGATGGTCTGGCCCTGGAGCGCGACCGTGGTGCCCGTGAGGGAGCCTTCGGAGACGACCAGCTTGGTGGGTGCGCCGCGGCGCTGACGCGCCGGCTGCTGGCGCTGCTGCGGCGGTGCCGCAGCCTGTTGACGTGCCTGCTGCGGACGCGTCTCGGTGCCCGTGCGGCGTGAGCCGCGCTGGGTGACGCGCGTTCCGAACAGATCGCTGCGGATGACCTGTACGGCCACGATCACGAACAGCCACAGAACGGCTAGGAAACCTAGCCGCATGACCGTCAGGGTCAGCTCTGACATTGCCCCCGCTTCACCCTTCGGCTTGCCGGTAAACGATGGTGGTACTGCCCACGACGATCCGCGAGCCGTCGCGGAGCGTAGCGCGGGTGGTGTGCTGCCCGTCCACCACGATGCCGTTGGTGGACCCGAGATCCTGGATCGTCGAGGGCGTTCCGGTCCGGATCTCACAGTGCCGGCGGGAGACGCCGGGGTCGTCGATCCGCACGTCGGCTTCGGTGCTGCGTCCCAGCACCAGCGTCGGGCGGGAGATCTGATGGCGGGTGCCGTTGATTTCGATCCAGCGCCTGACCTGTGTCTCTGGCAGGGGGCCGGAGGGCACGGGCGGTCGGCGCCGGTCGCTCGCGGGGCCCGCTCCGCGTCCGCCCGGCGGCGGGGCCGCGGGCATCGGAGGGGCGGCGGCGGGCGGGTAGCCGTAGCCGCCGGGGGGCTGCTGCCCCTGCGGGGCCGCGGGCCTGCCCGGTGCCTGGCGCTGGGCGCCGTAGGGGTCGGGGCGTCCGCCGTGGAGCTGGTCGGGCCTGCCCTGGGGATCGGCGGGGTCCTGCTGCGACGTACTGGACGCGAGGGTGCGGCTGCGTACGCGGTAGAGGCCCGTGTCCAGGTCCTCGGCCTTCTCCAGGTGGACCTTGATCGGTCCCATGAAGGTGTAGCGCTGCTGCTTCGCGTAGTCCCGTACGAGTCCGGACAGCTCGTCGCCGAGCTGTCCGGAGTACGGGCTGAGCCGCTCGTAGTCGGGAGCGCTCAGTTCGACGATGAAGTCGTTGGGGACGACGGTCCGCTCGCGGTTCCAGATCGTCGCGTTGTTGTCGCACTCGCGCTGGAGCGCACCCGCGATCTCGACCGGCTGGACCTCGGACTTGAAGACCTTGGCGAAGGTGCCGTTGACCAGACCTTCGAGACGCTGCTCGAAACGCTTCATGACTCCCATGGGGCACCTCCTCCGGTGTCATCGTCCCTGTACTGCTTACTGATCGTATCCACGCCCGGGGAAAACAGGTGGTTCCCCTTGTCTGCCCGGTGGGCGAGTGTCCCCCCTCACACGGATCGTAGAGGTGGCCACATCACAGTGTCCCGCACACGGGGTGCTCTCGGCAGGACTGGGGAGAGGGTTCCGCGTTCCCGCTTCCCGCTCGGGGGTCACCGAAACAACGGATGTGAATCCTCCCCGATCAGCGTGCTAATCTTCGTTTGTCGCCAGGGAGAAGCGCCGAAACGGCGGGACGAACTGGAAACACCACTCTTGCGCGAGTGGCGGAACGGCAGACGCGCTGGCTTCAGGTGCCAGTGTCCTTAGGGACGTGGGGGTTCAAATCCCCCCTCGCGCACAACGAGTAGCTGGAAACAGCTGCTGGGTTGGTTCGACGGAACCCCCGCACCGGAGAGATTCGGTGCGGGGGTTTTTCGTCGTGCCCGTATCCGTACGCGTGACCGTACGCGTGACCGTGGCCGAACCCGCTTCCGTGGCGGGTGGCGGCTCGGGGCGCGTGTGATGGCTGTGCTTTGTTTCACGTGAAACAGGGCGGTTGGCTCGCTCGACGGAGTTCTCGGGTCGGCCGGACAGCGCCGGCCTACTCGTCCGTGGAGTTGCTCGCGACGTTGTAGCGCAGCAAATACCGGGCGAAGGCGGCGAGATCCTCGGTGGTCCACTCGGCGAGGCGTTCCTGGTACGCCGCGCGGCGACTGGCCTGGGTCGAGACCAGCGCTCTGAGCCCGGCCGGCGTGGGATGCAGGACGTGGATCCGCTGGTCTTCGGGGTCCGGGTGGCGTTCGATCAGTCCGAGCCTCTCCAGGGCGGTGACCTGGCGGCTGACCGTCGACTTGTCCAGCATGTAGTGGGCGGCGAGGTCGGTGGCCCGGCAGCCCTGCTGTTCGTGGATGTGCGAGAGCAGGGACTGGGAGACCAGGGGCAGTTCGGGATGGAGCCGGGCGGCCGTGGCCCTGGCCCGGCGCGAGAAGGCGGTCAGCTCACGCTGGATGATGTCGAAGGATTCCGCGCGCCCGCCGGTCTCTTGCGCCGCGGTGTCGTCCGTCACGGGGTCCGCCTCTCTGTGTGTATCCCCACGTGTTTCTGTCGCGCTGTCGCCGTGTTCGCTCCAGCACCCGAAACAAGTTGTAGGATACAACTTAAGTAGAAGTTGTAAAACGCAACCATGAGAGAGCGTGCTGATGTCCACAGGACCGACTGCCGCCGGAGGTCCCTCCGCCGGCGCCAACGCCGCAGCGCTGCGGCATGTACTGACCCACCTGGTCACCCCTCTGCTGATGTGCGTCGGTATGGGGCTCGCCTATCTGGGGGCCTTCCACGCGCCGGAGCCGCACGACCTCCGCGTCGACGTCGTGGGCTCGGGCCCGAGCGCCCAAGTGCTGGCGCAGACCCTTCAGGACAAGGGGGACGGCGCGCTCGACGTGCGTACGGTGCCGGACCGGGCCGTCGCGGCGGAGCACCTGCGGACCCAGGACAGCTTCGGTGCCTTCCTGCCGGGAGCCCGCCCCGAACTCATGGTGGCCTCGGCGTCCTCGGACACCACCGCCACGGTGGTCCAGAAGGTCTTCACCGAGGTGGCGGCCGACCAGGGTGCGCCGTTGAAGGTCACGGACGTCGCTCCCACGGCGGCCGGTGACCCGACCGGGCAGGGCATCTTCTTCCTCCTCGTCGCCGTCAGCATCGGTTCGTACGCTTCCGTGGCGGTCGTGGGCGGCGTCGGCGGGGTGCTGCCGTTGCGGCTGCGGGCCGCGCTGGTGGCTGGAATGTCGCTGCTGGTGAGTCTGATCGGAGTGGCCTTCGCCGGACCGGTGTTCGGGCTGGTGGACCACGGTTTCGGCGGGCTCTGGGCGATGGCGTGGCTGTACTCGGCGGGCATTTTGCTGATCGGCGTCGGGCTGCACACCTTCCTCAAGCGGTGGACGACGCTCGGGGTGATGGTCCTCTTCGTCATGCTCAACTTCACCAGTTCGGGCGGCATCTTCCGGCCCGAACTCCAGCCCGGCTTCTTCGGCGCGCTGCACTCCTTCTGGAACGGTGCGGGCTTCGTCGAAGGGGTGCGCAGCCACGTCTACTTCGGGGGCCACGGCCTCGGACGCGACGTGCTGGTGCTGGTGCTCTGGCTGGTGGCCGGAGCTGCGGTCATGGGCGTCGCGGGAGCGGCGGAAGCACGGCGGCGCCGGGCGGTCGCGGCCGTGCCCGCGTCGGTGGCCCCGAGTCCGTCGGCCGCTGCCGACGGGAACGACGTCCCGGCCGGGGACGCGCGGACGGCGGCGGAGCGCGAGGAGGCGGAGGAGGAGATGGAGGAAGCCGTGGGCGTGTAGGCCCTTCGTCGAGAGTCCCGCCCGTCCGGAGGATCGAAAGTCCCGCCCGTCCGGCGGGCGAAGAGTCCCGCCGGTCCGGCGGACCAAGGCCGGACAGGGCACGAGGCCCGGCACGGCACCTCGTGGCTTTACTCGCTCTTTGGCCTGTTCAGCGACTTGTCCACAGTGTGGAGCGGTAGTTGTCCACAGGGACCGACGGGTCGGGACGAACGGCGGTACGGTCATGGCCCATCGAGGACGTACGGGGACCGCCGGTGGGCGGGGGAGGCGGTTTTCCATGAGAGCGACCGATGCCGGATTCGGTGCCGGGACCGAGGTCCGGGGCCCGTCGGTGGTGACCCTGACGGGCGCTCCACTGGCCGTGGACGGCTTGGACGGCTTGGACGGCGTGGACGGCGTGGACGGCGTGGACGCGGCCGGGGCTTCGGCTGCGGGCCGCCTGGAGGCGGCCGTTCCGGTCCCGGTGGTTCCGGTTCGTCGTGCGCCCGGTCCGCGCATTCCGGTGGTCCCGGGGTTCGCGCGGCGGGCGGAGGAGTCGTCGCGCAAGGAGGCGGGCCGGGCGTTGCGGAAGCGGGTGCCGCGTCGCGCCCACGCTTCGCTGGTGCTACCGGCGGGGCGGCCCGACGCGGTACGGGCGGTCGAGGAGTCGAACAGGGGCCGGGTGGCCGGTCTGACCCCGATACGGGTGGGGCGCATGGCGGCCACCCCCTTCGCGTTCCTGCGCGGTGCGGCGGGACTGATGGCCCAGGACCTCACGGGGACTCCCGTCACCGGGGTGGGCGCGCAGCTCTGTGGCGACGCGCACGCGGCCAACTTCGGTCTGTACGGCGATGCGCGCGGCAATCTCGTCATCGACCTCAACGACTTCGACGAGACCGTCTTCGGCCCCTGGGAGTGGGACCTCAAGCGGCTGGCCACCTCCTTCGTGCTCGCGGGCCGGGCGGCCGGCGCCGACGAGGACACCTGCCGCAAGGGTGCGTACGACGCCGTGGGCGCGTACCGGCGGACGATGCGGCTGCTCGCCCGGCTGCCCGCGCTCGACGCCTGGAACGCCATCGCGGACGAGGCGCTCGTCTCGCACGCGGACGCGCGGGACCTCCTCGGGACGCTGGAGCGGGTCTCGGCGAAGGCGCGGAAGAACACGAGCGCCCGGTTCGCCGCCCGGTCCACGGAGGAGTCGGAGGACGGCGGGCGCCGGTTCGTGGACGCCCGGCCGGTACTGCGCCGGGTTCCGGACGCGGAGGCGGCGGCGGTCGCGGCGGGACTGGGCGGCTATCTGGAGACCCTCCCGGAGGACCGGGTGCCGCTGCTCGCCCGCCACGCCATCCAGGACGTGGCGTTCCGGGTGGTCGGGACGGGCAGCGTGGGCACCCGTTCGTACGTGGTGCTGCTGCTGGACCACCGGGGGGAGCCGCTGGTGCTCCAGGTGAAGGAGGCCCGGCCGTCGGCCCTGACGCCTCACCTGCCGGCGGTCGGTTTCGACGTTCCGGTGGTGGAGCACGAGGGGCGTCGGGTGGTGCTCGGGCAGAAGCGGATGCAGGTCGTCAGCGACCATCTGCTCGGCTGGGCCGAGGTCGAGGGCCGGCCCTACCAGGTACGGCAGTTCCGGAATCGCAAGGGCAGCGTCGATCCGGCGGCACTCGCCCCGGACGAGGTGGACGACTACGCGCGGATGACCGGTGCCCTGCTCGCGCGGGCCCACGCGCACAGCGCCGATCCGCGTCTCGTTGCCGGGTACTGCGGGAAGAACGACGAACTGGAGGAGGCGGTGGCGGACTTCGCCGTGACGTACGCGGACCGGACCGAGGCGGACCACGCCGTACTCCTCAAGGCCATCAGGTCCGGCCGCGTGGCTGCCGAGCTGGGGGTCTGAGCGCCGGGGCGGCCCCCGCCGGGTCCTCGCCCCGCCCGCCGGGGCCATACGCTGGACGGGTGACCGACGAAGCCGCCGGGGTGGACACCACCCGGAACGACGATGACCGGCAGAGCCCCGACCACGTCCAGGACCTGGGGAGTCCGGGCGGCGAGCCCACCACGGAGGGAGAAGCGCCCGGCGCGGAGTCTTCCGCTGCTCCTTCCGGAACTCCTTCTGCGGCTCCCTCCGGAACGCCTTCCGGAGAGGACGGGGCGTCCGGTGCGGAGGAGGCCGCCGCACGGCCGGAGGCGCGTCTCGCCAAGGCCGTCCAGGCGGCCGAGCAGGCGCTGATCGAGTTCGAGATCGCGGTGGAGACCTTCCGGGTCGAGGTGGAGAACTTCTCCCGGCTGCACCACCAGAAGCTCGGCCCGATGTACGCCCGCCTCGACGAGCTGGACGCGCTCATCGCGGAGGCCACGGCCGCCCGCACCGGCGACCCCGAGGATGCCCGCAGGGCCCGGGAGAAGCGTGCCGCCGTCATGCCGATGCCGGGGGTGGAGGAGCTGTTCCACGGCTGGATGGATTCGGACGGGCTCTACCCCGAGGCCGTCGCCATGCTCACCGAGCAGACGGTCCAGCCGCCGAAGCGGGTGCGGCCCAGCGACGAGGCCCGCAAGCTCTACCGCGAGATGGCCCGCAAGGCCCACCCCGACCTGGCTCGGGACGAGCCCGACCGCCAGCGGCGGGACGAGTTCATCGCCCGGGTCAACGCGGCGTACGGCCGGGGCGACGTGCCGTTGATGCGGGAGCTCGCCGACGAGTGGGCGGCGGACCCGGTGCGCCCGCCGGTGCTGCTGAGCGAGAGCGAGGAGCTCTACGCCCGGCTGGAGTGGCTCAGCCGGCGCAAGGAGCTGCTGACGGTGCTCGCGCAGGAGCTGGAGCAGAGCGCGATCGGCTCGATGCTGCGGATGGCGCCGGACGACCCGGACCAGCTGCTGGTGGACATCGCCGACCAGTTGCTGGGCGAGGTGTCCCGGCGGGAAGCCGAGCTCGCGGAGCTGGTGCAGTAGCGTTTCGGTAGACGGTGTCGCGATGCGCGTATGTACGAGAGAAGGCATGACCCATGAATTTCGCCCCGCTGCCCTCGGTGGACGTCGCTGCGGTGCCGTCGGACGGCTTCGTGCTCGACGTCCGTGAGAACGACGAATGGGCGGCCGGTCACGTCGAGCGTGCCCTGCACATCCCGATGAGCGACTTCGTCGCCCGCTTCGGCGAGCTGACGGAGGCGGCCGAGGACGGCCGCCGCGTGCACGTGATGTGCCGCGTCGGCGGGCGGTCCGCGCAGGTCACCCAGTACCTCGTCCAGCAGGGCATCGACGCGGTGAACATCGAGGGCGGCATGCTCGCCTGGGACGGGGCCGGCCGTCCGATGGTTGCGGACGGCGGCGCGTCGCCCTTCGTCCTCTGAGAGCGGCTGACGACCGGGACCGACGGCTGACGACCGGGACCGACGGCTGACGACCGGGACCGACGGCAGGGGCGGCCGGCGGTTCGCGGCCCGCCCCCGTGCTCGCAGCGGGGTGCCCCCAGCCGGATGCTCCCAGCCGGGTGCTCGCCGCCGGTCAGCGGTCGAAGTCGATGGCCACCTCGGGGGTGAGCGGGTGCGACTGGCAGGCCAGGACGAAACCAGCCTCGGTCTCCTCCGGTTCCAGCGCGTAGTTCCGGTCCATCCGCACCTCGCCCCGGACGAGGAAGGCGCGGCAGGTGCCGCAGACTCCGCCCTTGCAGGCGTAGGGCGCGTCCGCACGACTGCGGAGCACCGTCTCCAGCAGTGAATCGCCGTTCTCCACCGGCCAGTTGCCCGACCGCCCGTGCAGGGTCGCCGTCAGCGTGGTGGCCTCCGCGGGGACGGCGGCCCCGGCCGCACTTCCGGTGGCGGCCGTGTCCGGAGCAGCCGCCGTAGGAGCAGGGGCGTCCGCCACGTGGAAGATCTCCTGGTGGACACGGCCGCGGTCGACGTCCAGCGCGCGCAGGGCCCGTTGGGCTTCCCGGACCAGTCCGAGGGGTCCGCAGAGGAACCACGCGGCCACCTCCGGCACCGCCAGCAGGGCGGGCAGCAGTGAGGTCAGGCGTTCCTGGTCGAGGCGTCCGGCGGGCAGCCCCGCCGCCTGCTCCTCCCGGGAGAGCGCGGTGACGAGGTGGAAGCGGTCCGGGTAGCGGTCCTTGAGGTCGGCCACCTCGTCGAGGAACATCGTCGACGCCACCGTCCGGTCGCCGCGCACGAGACAGAACCGGGCCAGCGGCTCCCGTGCGAGCAGGGTCGAGGCGATCGACAGGACCGGGGTGATGCCGCTCCCGCCGACCACCGCCGCGAAGAGACCCGGCCGGGGCTCCAGCGTGAAGCGCCCGGTCGGGGGCATGGCCTCCACCCGGTCGCCGACCGCGAGCTCCTTGAGTGCGTACGTCGAGAAGGTGCCGCCGTCCACCAGGCGGATGCCGACCCGGAGCACCGGCGGGTCCGGTGGGGCCACGGCGGGGGAGCAGAGCGAGTAGGACCGCCGGATCTCCTCGCCGCCCGCTTCGTAGCGCACGTTGAGGTGCTGGCCGGGAACGTGGCGGAAGGTCTCCCGCAGGGCGTCCGGGACCTCGAACGTCACGGCCACAGCGTCGTCCGTGATGCGTTCGACGGCGCCGACCCGGAGCGGATGGAACATCTACAACTCCTTGAAGTGGTCGAAGGGTTCGAGGCAGTCGGCGCAGCGGCGCAGCGCCTTGCAGGCGGTGGAGGAGAACCTGCTGAGCAGCTCGGTGCGGGTCGAGCCGCAGTGCGGGCAGCGCACGGCGAGGGCGAGCGGCACCGGTCCTCCGGCGGCGGGTACGGGGCGCGGAGGCGCTATGCCGGAGGCGGCGAGCTTGCGGCGGCCCTCCTCGCTGATGTCGTCCGTGGACCAGGCCGGGGTCAGCACGGTGATCACCGAGACCTGGTCCATTCCGCGGTCGCGAAGGGCGCGTTCGATGTCGTGGGCCATGGTTTCCACGGCGGGGCAGCCGGTGTAGGTCGGGGTGAGGGTGACGGTGACGCGGTCGGGTCCCTCGATCCGGACGCCGCGCAGGACGCCGAGTTCCCCGAGGGTGACCACCGGCAGCTCCGGGTCGGGTACGGCTCCGGCGACGGCGCGCAGCTCCTCCTCCAGCGGGGTCGTGGTCACCATGTCGCCCCCGGGTGGCTGCGGTGGAGGTGCTGCATCTCGGCGATCATCCGCCCGAAGGGTTCGGTGTGCAGCCCCTGGCGGCCGGCGCCCGCGGTCCACGCGCCGCTCCGCGGGCCGGTGGGCAGGGAGAGGGTGGCGCGCTCGACCACGTCCGTGACCGAGGCGAGCCAGTCGTCGCCGAGGGCCGCCCAGTCGACGTCGACGCCTTCGACGGGCTGGACGAGCTCACCGGTGAACTTCCAGAGTCCGTCCAGTCCTTCGCGCATCCGGCGGTGGCTCTCCTCGGTGCCGTCGCCCAGGCGCAGGGTCCACTGCTCGGCGTGGTCCTGGTGGTAGGCGACCTCCTTCACGGCCTTCGCCGCCAGCGGCCGGAAGGCGCTCGTTCCGGCAGCCAGCCGCTCGTACAGGAGGCGCTGGTAGACGGAGAAGTAGAGCTGGCGGGCGATGGTGCGGGCGAAGTCGCCGTTCTCCTGCTCGGCCAACTGGGTGTTGCGGAAGGCGCGTTCCTCGCGGAGGTAGGCGAGTTCGTCCTCGTCGCCCACGAGGGAGAGGAGGACGCGGGCCTGGCCGAGGAGGTCCAGCGCGATGTTGGCGAGGGCGACCTCCTCTTCCAGCACCGGGGCGTGACCGGCCCACTCTCCCAGCCGGTGCGACAGCACCAGCGCGTCGTCTCCCAGGGCGAGGGCGCCGGCCAGGAGTCCGGGTGCCGGCGAGGTCGCGGGGCGCGGCGTCGCGTCGTGCGGGGCGGCGGTCACAGGTGCTTCACCCCTTCCGGGATCTCGTAGAAGGTGGGGTGTCGGTAGGGCTTGTCGGCGGCCGGCTCGAAGAAGGAGTCCTTCTCGTCGGGGGACGAGGCGGTGACCGCGGTGGAGGGCACCACCCAGATCGAGACGCCCTCCGCGCGGCGGGTGTAGAGGTCGCGGGCGTTGCGCAGGGCCATGGTGGCGTCGGGGGCGTGCAGGCTGCCCGCGTGGGTGTGGGAGAGCCCTCGGCGGGAGCGGACGAACACCTCCCACAGCGGCCAGTCGGTCGAGTCGCTCATGCCGTCGCCTCCGCGTTCCGGGCCGGGGTGGTGGATGGGTCCGCGGGGCTGCCCGCACCGGGGGAGCTCGGGGCTTGCGGGGGCTCGGGCCGCGCGTGCTTCGTGGCGTACGCGGCCGCGGCGTCGCGGACCCAGGCGCCCGCCTCGTGGGCGTCGCGGCGCTGGGCGAGCCGCTGGTCGTTGCACGGGCCGTTGCCCTTGAGCACCTCCTGGAACTCCGTCCAGTCGATGGCGCCGAAGTCGTGCCGGCCCCGGGCGTCGTTCCACCGGAGGTCGGGATCGGGGAGCGAGAGGCCGAGGGCCTCGGCCTGGGGCACGCAGATGTCCACGAACCGCTGGCGGAGTTCGTCGTTCGAGTGACGCTTGATCTTCCAGGCCATCGACTGCGCGGAGTGCGCGGAGGCGTCGTCCGGCGGACCGAACATCATCAGCGAAGGCCACCACCAGCGGTCCACCGCGTCCTGCGCCATGGCGTGCTGGGCGGGGGTGCCCCGGCTCAGCGCCAGCAGGAGTTCGTACCCCTGGCGCTGATGGAAGGACTCCTCCTTGCAGATGCGGACCATCGCGCGGGCGTACGGGCCGTACGAGCAGCGGCAGAGCGGCACCTGGTTGGTGATGGCGGCGCCGTCCACCAGCCAGCCGATCGCGCCCACGTCCGCCCACGTCAGTGTCGGGTAGTTGAAGATCGACGAATAGCGCTGGCGGCCCGCGTGCAGCTTGTCGAGCAGCTCCGCCCGGCTGGTGCCCAGAGTCTCCGCGGCGCTGTAGAGATACAGGCCGTGGCCCGCCTCGTCCTGCACCTTGGCCATCAGGATGGCCTTGCGGCGCAGGGAGGGGGCCCGGGTGATCCAGTTGGCCTCGGGCTGCATCCCGATGATCTCGGAGTGCGCGTGCTGGGCCATCTGGCGGACCAGCGAGGCGCGGTACGCGTCCGGCATCCAGTCGCGGGGCTCGATCCGCTCGTCCGCCGCCAGGGTGGCGTCGAACGCCGCCGCACGGCCGTCCGTCTCCGCTGTCGCGGCATCCGCACCGTCCGGTGTCTGCCGACCCGCGGTCACTGTCGCCATGACCACTCCGTCCCGACCGATCGTTCGGTCCATCGGCTTCAATGGTCGGTCGGCGGACCGTAGGGTGTCAACCCTGTGGATGGCCGAGTGATGATCGACGACGATCGGGGCGGTATGCAATCGGATCACAGGGGGCGCCCGGAGCGTCGGTTGGCCGACGAGGGCGAGGGATCGGACGAGGCACACGCGGACGCGGCACCCCAGGAGGCGTCGGGGCTCTCCACGGAACGCACGGAACGGCCCGGTGGGCAGCGGAGCGGTGCGCCCGCCGAGGAGTTCTCTGCCGAGGGGCGCATACCGGAGCGAGCCGGTGGCGACGCGGTCGGCGGCGACCGGGCCGACGCCGAAGAAGCCGCTGGTGAAGAGACCGGTGGCGACGGGACCGACGCGCAGGAAACCGCTGGTGAAGAGACCGGTGGCGACGGGACCGACGCGCAGGAAACCGCTCGTGAAGAGACCGGTGGTGAAGAGGCTGCCGCCGGGGTCTCCGCGTCCTGGCCTCCCGGGACGGACGGGCACGAGCCCGCGCCGGGGCCCGACGGGCTCGACGCGGGACGTGACCACGACGGGGACGCCGCCGCTTCCGGTGCCGCACCGGACGCCCCGGGCGAGGAGGGCGACCGGCCCGGCGCAGCGGGTGTCGGGCGTGAGGGCGGCGACGACGGTACGGGCGGACCCGGTACCGCCTCCGGGGCGCCGTCCGGCGCGGCCCCGGGCCCGGCGCGCGTCGGGATGGCCGGGCTGTCGACCGGGTACCGGGTCGTCGCGGGGCTGGTGATGGTCGGAATCGGCCTGCTCGCCTGCGTCCACCTGGGCATGGTCTTCCTGCATGTCGCACCGTCGAACACGCTCTCCAAGGAACACGCGGAGAGCGTCAACGAGTGGATCTATCCGGAATTCGAGCAGAACTGGAAGCTTTTCGCTCCGAATCCGCTCCAGCAGAACATCTCCGTGCACGTCCGGGTCGAGGTCGTCAGCGCCGACGGGGATCGCCGCACCTCCCGCTGGATGAGTCTCACCGCGGAGGACACCGACGCGATCCGGAGCAACCCGCTGCCCAGCCACGCCGACCAGAACGAGTTGCGCAGGGCCTGGGACTTCTTCGTCAACAGCCATGACGAAAAGAGCCGTTCGACCGGAATGCGCGGAAGCCTCTCGGAGGCCTATCTGCGGCGCATCGTGATGCTGCGTCTGGACGGGCACGACTACGGCGGGACCGTCGAACGCATCCAGCTGCGTTCGTCGTCGCGCCGGGTCGCGGCGCCCCCGTGGAGCACCGAGAAGATCAGTACCCGTCCGACGTACCGCGAGCTCGGGTGGTGGAACGTGTCCACCGACGATCTGCCCGGAGACAGCGCGGCGGCCCGGGCGGCAGCGACGTCCGGCGAGGAGGCCGACCAGTGAGCACCGCCCCCACGGCACCTGACACCGGCCCCGTCGGCCCCACCGGCCCCCGCTGGCTCGCGGGGCCGATCGGCCGTTCCGTCCAGCGGATCACCGCGTCCGCTCTCGGCCCGTACCAGAGCGCCGTGATCCGGATCGGGTTCACCGCCACGTATCTGCTGTTTCTGCTGCGGGAAGTGCCCTACCGTCAGGAGCTCTACGGGCCGGACGCCCCCTGGCAGTGGGAGCTGGCGCACCGGCTGATATCCGACAACCACGCCTTCACCGTCCTGATGTGGTCGGACAGCTCCGCGTGGTTCGAGGCGGTCTACGCGCTCACCCTCGCGGCGGCGTTCTGCACGATGATCGGGTGGCGTACCCGGACGATGTCCGTCCTGTTCATGGTCGGGGTCCTCTCGATCCAGAACCGCAACGTCTTCATGGGCGACGGCGGCGACAACGTCGTCCATCTGATGGCCATCTACCTCGTGCTGACCCGCTGCGCCCAGGTCTGGTCGCTCGACGCACGGCGGGCCGCACGGGACGCCGCGCGCCGGGCGGAGGGCCTGCGGCCGGGCCGGGACGTGGTCGGTCCAGTGCTCTGGGCCGTGCTCGGCCCGGTTCTGGTGATCGCCGGCGCGCAGGGCGGACTGGGCGGCACCTGGTGGCTGCCGACGCTGCTGTGGGTGCTCTGGCTGGGGGCCGCCGCCCAGTGGGTCGCGAACCGCAGAGCGCCGGACGGGGAGGGCCGGGTGCTGCTGGACGTGGTGGCCAACCTCGCCCACAACGCGGCCCTCGTGGTGATCATGGCCGAGGTCTGCCTGATCTACGCCACCGCCGGCTGGTACAAGATCCAGGGTTCGCGCTGGCAGGACGGCACTGCGCTGTACTACCCGCTCAACCTGGACTACTTCACCCCGTGGCCCGAGCTGTCGAACCTGCTCGCGGGCAGCGCGGTGATGGTGATGGTGGTGACGTACGCGACGGTGATCGTGCAGGTGGCGTTCCCGTTCACGCTCTTCAACCGGCGGGTCAAGAACGTCCTGCTCGTCCTGATGATGGGCGAGCACGCGGGGATCGCGGTCCTGCTGGGCCTGCCCTTCTTCTCGATGGCGATGATCTCCGCGGACGCGGTCTTCCTGCCCACCGTGTTCCTGATGTGGCTCGGCGGCCGGGTCGGCGCCGGCCGGGACCGGCTGCTGGCCCGGGGCGGCCGTCGTACGGGCGCGGGCCGCGTGCCAGGCCCGCGGGGGCCTGCCGGGTCCGGTGCCGCCGGGCCGGGCGGGGAGGCCGCGCACCGTCCCGCCGACGGGGGCCATACGCTCGTCGGGTGAGCAGTGAGACCGGCAGTACAGAGGAATGCGGGCCCTTCGTGGCCGAGGGGCCCGATCCGGCCACGGAACCGGCGCAGTACGACGACGGGTTCGGGGACGGGATCGGTGTCGGACCGCACCCGTCCCCCTGGCCGGAGGGCGAGCGGTACGACCCCGAGCTGCTGGCGGGCGGCGACCGGCGCAACGTGGTGGACGAGTACCGCTACTGGACCCGCGAGGCGATCGTCGCCGACCTGGACCTGCGGCGCCACGACTTCCACGTGGCGGTGGAGAACTGGGGCCACGACTTCAACATCGGGTCGGTCGTCCGCACCGCGAACGCCTTCCTCGCGAAGGAGATCCACATCGTCGGCCGGCGGCGCTGGAACCGGCGCGGTGCCATGGTCACCGACCGCTACCAGCATGTGCGCCACCACCCCGACACCGCCGACCTGACCGCCTGGGCGGCGTCGGAGGGGCTGCCGATCATCGGGATCGACAACCTCCCCGGGGCCGTACCGCTGGAGCGGACCGTGCTGCCCAGGCGCTGTGTGCTGCTCTTCGGTCAGGAGGGTCCGGGCCTCACGGAGGAGGCCAGGACCCACGCCTCGATGGTCTGCTCGATCGCCCAGTTCGGTTCGACGCGGTCGATCAACGCGGGGGCCGCCGCCGCCGTCGCCATGCACGCGTGGATCCAGCGGTACGCGGACGTGCCGGACCCCTCGGCCTGAGCCCGGCACCGTACGAAGAGACCCCGGGGCCCGGCGGCCTCGGGCCCGGCGTCCTCAGGCCTGGCTTCCTCAGGCCTGGCGGCGTACCTCGATGGTGCGGAAGCGGCCCGAGACGAAGGCGCCGTCGCAGAGGGCCGCGTTGGCCGCCGGGTTGCCGCCCGAACCGTGGAAGTCGGAGAAGGCCGCCGTCTGGTTGACGTAGACCCCGCCGGTCAGGTTCAGCGACAGCTGGGCGGACTCCTCCAGGCAGACCTCCTCGATCGCCCGCTCCACCTCGGGCGAGGTGGTGTAGGCGCCGACCGTCATCGCGCCCTTCTCCCGGATCGTGCGGCGCAGCAGGTCCACCGCGTCGTCGACGGAGTCCACCGAGACGGCGAAGGACACCGGTCCGAAGCACTCGGAGAGGTGGACGGGGTCGCCGCCGTCCGGGCCGGGTTCCTTGGCGAGGACCTTGACGACGACCGGCGTGCGCACCACCGCGTCGGGGAACTCCGGGTGCGGTACCGCCCGCGAGGCCAGGGCCACTTCGCCGAGGTCCGGGGCGGCTTCGAGCCGGCTCCGCACGTCCGGGTTGACCAGTGCGCCGAGGAGAGCGGTGGCGCGCGTGTCGTCGCCGAGGAGCCCCTCGACCGCCCCCGCCAGATCGGCGACCACCTCGTCGTACGTCCGGGGCCCCTGGTCGGTGCTGATGCCGTCGCGGGGGACGAGGAGGTTCTGCGGGGTGGTGCACATCTGGCCGCTGTAGAGGGAGAGCGAGAACGCGAGGTTGGCGAGCATTCCGGCGTAGTCGTCGGTGGAGTCGATCACCACCGTGTTGACCCCGGCCTTCTCGGTGTAGACCTGGGCCTGGCGGGCGTGGGTCTCCAGCCAGTCCCCGAAGGCGGTGGAGCCCGTGTAGTCGATGATCCGGACCTCCGGGCGCACCGCCAGATCCTTGGCGATTCCCTCGCCGGGGCGCTCGGCCGTCAGTGCGACGAGGTTCGGGTCGAATCCGGTGTCGGCGAGCACCTCGCGCGCGATCCGGACGGTGAGCGCGAGCGGCAGCACGGCGCGCGGGTGCGGCTTGACGAGGACGGGGTTGCCGGTGGCGAGCGAGGCGAAGAGGCCCGGGTAGCTGTTCCAGGTGGGGAAGGTGTTGCAGCCGATCAGCAGTGAGACACCGCGCCCCACCGCGGTGAACGACTTGTGCAGCCGGAGCGGGTCGCGTTTGCCCTGCGGCTTGGACCAGTCGGCCCCGGCGGGAGTGCGGAGCTGCTCCTCGTACGCGTACGCCACCGCTTCCAGGCCGCGGTCCTGGGCGTGCGGGCCGCCCGCCTGGAACGCCATCAGGAAGGCCTGTCCGCTGGTGTGCATGACGGCCTGCGCCAGCTCGTGCGTGCGGGCGGCGACGCGCGCCAGGATCTCCAGGCAGACCAGCGCCCGCGCCTCGGGGCCGGCGTCCCGCCAGGCGGCCGTGGCGGCGCGCATCGCGGGCAGCAGGACGTCGGGGTCGGCGTGCGGGTACTCGATGCCCAGCTCGGGGCCGTACGGGGAGATCTCGGCGCCCGTCCAGCCGTCGGTGCCGGGCTGGCCGAGGTCGAACCGGCTGTGCAGGAGCGCGTCGAACGCCGCCTTGCCCTCGGCCATGCCGAGGCTGCCGGGCGCGCCGCCCTCGCCGTACGCCTTGGGGTGCTCCGGGTGGGGCGACCAGTAGGCGCGGGTCCGGATGGCGTCGAGGGCCTGGTCGAGCGTGGGCCGGTGGGTCTCGGACAGCTTCTGGAGGGAGAGCGCGGCGGCCATGGCGGACCAACTCCTCATCGAGCCGGGCGGGGACGTGCTGACGGAGTTAGAGTAACCGAACGATCGGTCGGGACAAGGGGGCCCGGGCAACCTGTGGACAACTCATGGGGGAGGATCGCGTCCATGACCACGGCCAAGCGGGACACGTACACCCCGGAGACGCTGCTGGCCGTCGCCGTGCAGGTGTTCAACGAGCGCGGATACGACGGCACGTCCATGGAGCACCTCTCCCGGGCGGCGGGCATCTCCAAGTCGTCGATCTACCACCATGTGGCGGGCAAGGAGGAGCTGCTGCGCCGTGCGGTGAGCCGGGCGACCGACGGTCTCTTCCGGATTCTCGACGAGCCGGGCGCGGACCGGGGGCGCGCGGTCGAACGGGTCGAGTACGTCACCCGCCGCACGGTCGAGGTGCTGATGGCCGAGCTGCCGTACGTCACTCTGCTGTTGCGCGTCCGGGGCAACACGAAGACCGAGCGGTGGGCGCTGGAGCGGCGCCGCGAGTTCGACCAGCGGGTGGCGGCCCTGCTGAAGGCGGCCGTCGCGGACGGGGACCTCCGGGCCGACGTGGACATACGGCTGGCCACCCGGCTGCTGTTCGGCATGGTGAACTCGCTGGTCGAGTGGTACCGCCCGCAGCCCGAAGGCGCCGCCGGGGGTACCGGCGGCGCCCCGGACGGGGTCCCCGGGGCGGACGACCTGCCGGGGACCGTCGTACGCCTGGCCTTCGACGGGATGCGCTCCGCCGGCCGGTAGCTGGTAGCCGGTGACCGGCCGCCCGGGGCCTGCGTGCCGGGCGACGCCCGGCCGACGGCGGTCCGACGGGACGCCCCGAGCCGGTGCGGAGGGGGTCAGCCGAGGTCGGTGGGGCGGTTGGTTCGGCCGTGGCCGAGCTCGGTCTCTTCGAACACCAGCAGGGTGCGGGTGGAGAGCACCTCGGGAATGGCCTGGATGCGGGTGAGGACGAGCTCGCGCAGGGCCCGGTTGTCCGGTGCGTGCACCAGGAGCAGAACGTCGAAATCGCCGCTGACCAGCGCGATGTGGGTGGCGCCCGGGAGTGCCTGGAGCTCCTCGCGCACGGTCCGCCAGGAGTTCTGCACGATTTTGAGCGTGATGTAGGCGGACGCCCCCTGCCCGGCCCGCTCGTGGTCGATCCGGGCGCTGAATCCGCGGATGACCCCGTCCTCGACCAGCCGGTTGATGCGGGCGTAGGCGTTGGCCCGCGACACGTGCACCTGCTCGGCGACGGCCCGTATCGAGGCCCGGCCGTCGGTGCGGAGGATGCGCAGGATGGCCCGGTCGACGGCGTCCAGCGGGCGGGCCGGGGGCGTCGTCCCGAGCCCCTCGGCCATTCGTTCAGCTGCCATGCCCCCGCGCCTCCCTGTTGTGGACGAGCTGCCTCCATCCCAGGCTGTGGACAACCGTTTGTCCACAGGGCGAGGGGGGCTGTAGCCAGAATGCGTCCGCGACCGAACAATCGGTAGGTGTGGGACGCGTCACCCGGGCCCGCCCCGGGCCGCGTCCGCGTGCGACCGATCCGACTCCGACGTACACCCCGACGTAGGGCGCGGGGCCCGGTGGGATTCCGTTCTCCGCCGGCCCGTGTCCGCCTCGTTGCCAAGGAGGTGCCTCTCATGACGGTCCAAGAGTTGCCCGGCGCGGGCTACCGGCCGGTGCCGCCCCCGGCCTGGAAGCCGCTCACCGACCCCGCCCCGCTGCTTCCGGACGCGGAGCCGTACCGGGTGCTGGGCACGGACGCGGCGGCCGGAGCGGACCCGCGGCTGCTGCTGAGACTCCACGCCGAGCTCGTGCGGGGCCGCCGGTACAACGCTCAGGCGACGGCGCTGACCAAGCAGGGGCGCCTTGCCGTGTATCCGTCCAGCACCGGCCAGGAGGCCTGCCAGGTGGCTGCGGCGCTGGTGCTGGAGGAGCGGGACTGGCTCTTTCCGAGCTACCGGGACACCCTCGCCGCGGTGGCCCGGGGGCTCGATCCGGTCGACGCGCTGACGCTGCTGCGGGGCGACCGGCACACCGGTTACGACCCCCGAGAGCACCGGATCGCGCCGCTCTGCACCCCGCTGGCCACGCATCTCCCGCACGCGGTGGGGCTGGCGCACGCGGCGCGGCTCAAGGGCGACGACGTGGTGGCGCTGGCGATGGTCGGGGACGGCGGGACCAGCGAGGGGGATTTCCACGAGGCGCTGAACTTCGCGGCCGTGTGGCGGGCGCCGGTCGTCTTCCTCGTGCAGAACAACGGATTCGCCATCTCGGTGCCGCTGGCCAAGCAGACGGCGGCTCCGTCCCTCGCCCACAAGGCGGTCGGTTACGGCATGCCCGGCCGGCTGGTCGACGGCAACGACGCCGCCGCGGTGCACGAGGTGCTCGCCGAGGCGGTGGCGCGCGCCCGCCGCGGTGGCGGGCCGACGCTGGTGGAGGCGGTGACCTATCGCATGGACGCCCACACCAACGCCGACGACGCGACCCGCTACCGCTCCGGGGACGAGGTGGAGTCCTGGCGGGACCACGACCCGGTGCTCCTCATGGAGCGTGAGCTGACCGGGCGCGGCCTGCTGGACGAGGCCACCGCCGAGGCGGTGCGCGAGGCGGCGGAGCGGATGGCCGCGGCGCTGCGGGAGCGGATGAACGCCGATCCGGTGCTCGACCCGATGGACCTGTTCGCGCACGTCTACGCGGACCGGACCGGACCGTTGCGCGAGCAGGAGGCCGCGCTGCGCGCCGAGCTGGAGGCCGGGAGCGAGGACGAGGACGCCGACGGACAGCGGGACGGCCACCAGCCGCACGGCCGGGAGCGGTCCGGCCACGAGCGGTCCGGCCACGAGCGGGGCACGGAGGGCGGACGATGACCACGGCGGTGCGGGCGCGGGCGGGTCGTACGGGCCCGGTCACGATGGCTCAGGCTCTGGGGCGGGCGCTGCGGGACGCCATGGCGGAGGACCCGTCGGTGCACGTGCTCGGCGAGGACGTCGGCACGCTCGGGGGCGTCTTCCGGGTCACCGACGGGCTGGCGGCGGAGTTCGGCGACGAGCGGTGCACGGACACGCCGCTCGCGGAGGCGGGGATTCTCGGCGCCGCGGTCGGGATGGCGATGTACGGCCTGCGGCCGGTGGTGGAGATGCAGTTCGACGCGTTCGCCTATCCGGCGTTCGAGCAGCTCGTCAGCCACGTGGCCCGGATGCGGAACCGCACCGGGGGCGCCCTGCCGATGCCCCTGACCGTGCGGATTCCGTACGGCGGCGGGATCGGCGGGGTCGAGCACCACAGCGACTCCTCGGAGGCGTACTACATGGCCACCCCGGGGCTCCACGTCGTCACCCCGGCCACCGTGGAGGACGCCTACGGGCTGCTGCGGGCGTCGATCGCCTCGGACGATCCGGTGGTGTTCCTGGAACCGAAGCGGCTGTACTGGTCGAAGTCCGACTGGTCGCCGGAGGCCCCGGCGGAGGTCGAACCCATCGGCCGGGCGGTGGTCCGCAGGCCGGGGACGAGCGCGACGCTGATCACCTACGGCCCGTCCCTGCCGGTCTGCCTGGAGGCGGCCGAGGCGGCGGTGGCGGAGGGGTGGGACCTGGAGGTCGTCGATCTGCGGTCGCTGGTGCCGTTCGACGACGGGACGGTCGCCGCGTCCGTGCGGCGGACCGGGCGTGCGGTGATCGTCCACGAGTCCGCCGGGTTCGGCGGGCCGGGGGGCGAGATCGCCGCTCGGGTGACCGAGCGGTGCTTCCACCACCTGGAGGCGCCGGTGCTGCGGGTTGCCGGCTTCGACATTCCGTATCCGCCGCCGATGCAGGAGCGGCACCATCTGCCGGGGGTGGACCGGGTGCTCGACGCGGTCGCCCGGCTCCAGTGGGAGGCGACGCGCTGATGCCCACGGTGCTCGAATTCAGGTTGCCCGACCTCGGCGAGGGGCTGACCGAGGCGTTGATCGTGCGGTGGCTGGTGGAGATCGGCGAGGTCGTCGCCGTGGACCAGCCGGTGGTCGAGGTCGAGACGGCCAAGGCCCTGGTGGAGGTGCCCTGCCCGTACGGGGGTGTGGTGACGGCCCGCTTCGGCGAGGAGGGTGCGGAACTCCCGGTCGGCGCCCCGCTGATGACGGTCGCGGTCGCACCGGGCCCGGCGTCGGGTTCCGCGTCGGCTCCGGGTTCTGCCTCGGCCGCTCCGGCGCCGGTTCCGGTGTCGGGTTCTGCCTCGGCTCCGGTCTCCGCCTCGGCCGCTACGGCGTCGGCCTCCGCGTCGTCGGACGCTTCGGGGAACGTACTGGTCGGGTACGGCACCGCCGCCCCGGCAGCGCGGCGGCGGCGGGTCCGTCCCGCGCACGCGCCGGCCGCCGCCACCGTCGGCGCCGGTCCGGTGGATCCGGTGTCTTCGGTGTCCCAGGTGGATCAGGCGTCTCCGGATGCTCCGGTCGTGGAGGCCGCTCCGGCTGGTCCCTCCGCTCCGGTCGCGGTCATCTCTCCGCTCGTCCGCCGACTGGCCCGGCAGCACGGACTGGACCTCCGGGAGCTGGTCGGCTCCGGTCCGGACGGGCTGATCCTGCGGTGCGACGTCGAGGCGGTGATCGAGCGGGCGTCCGCGGTGGGCGGTGAGCACGCCGTCGGCGCGGAGGCTGCCGCGTCCCCGCAGGCACGTGCCGTGACCGGCGAGCGGACCGCGTTGCGCGGGGTACGGGGCGCGGTCGCCGACAAGATGGCGCGCAGCCGGACCGAGATCCCCGACGCGACCTGCTGGGTGGACGCGGACGCGACCGAACTGATGGCGGCCCGCGCGGCGATGAACAGGACGGCGGGTCCGAAGGTCTCGGTCCTCGCCCTGCTGGCCCGGATCTGTGCGGCGGCGCTGGTGAAGTACCCCGAGTTGAACTCCACGGTGGACACCGCCGCCCGGGAGATCGTCCGGCTGCCGTCCGTCCACCTCGGGTTCGCCGCGCAGACGGACCGGGGGCTGGTCGTCCCGGTGGTCCGCGACGCGCACGCGCGGTCCGTGGATTCACTGGCGGCCGAACTCGCCCGGCTCACCGAGGCGTCCCGGGACGGGAAGCTGACCCCGGCGGAGCTGACGGGCGGCACCTTCACCCTGAACAACTACGGCGTATTCGGGGTGGACGGCTCCACCCCGATCATCAACCACCCCGAGGCCGCCATGCTCGGAGTCGGCCGCATCGTGCAGCGCCCCTGGGTCCACGGGGGCGAACTGGCGGTACGTCAGGTGGTGCAGCTTTCGCTCACCTTCGACCACCGGGTCTGCGACGGCGGCACGGCGGGCGGCTTCCTGCGGTACGTCGCCGACTGCGTGGAGCAGCCGGCCGTCCTGCTGCGGAGCCTGTAGGCCCGGCCTGGGCTGCCCGGCTCTCGCGCACGGCCCGCCCGGCGGTCCGACGTCCGAGGCGGGCACCCATACTCGTCGCATGACCGCCTATGACGCCATCGTTCTTGCCGGAGGGGCCGCCCGGCGGCTCGGGGGAGCCGACAAGCCCGGGATCGGCGTCGGGGGACGGGCGCTGCTCGACCGGGTGCTCGCGGCGTGCGCCGGTGCCGCGAGCACGGTGGTGGTGGGGCCCCGCAGACCCACGGTCAGGCCGGTGATCTGGACCCGCGAAGCGCCCGCGGGAGGTGGTCCGGTGGCGGCGCTGGGCGCGGGCGTGCGCGAGACCGCCTCGCCCTGGCTCGTGGTGCTCTCGGCGGATCTGCCGTTTCTCGGGGCCGCCACCGTCGGAACCTTGCTGGCCGCCGCCGAGGAGGGCGGCCGGGAGGGCGCCCTGTGTATCGACCCCGACGGACGACGGCAGCCGCTGGTCGCCGTCTACCGTGCCGAACCGCTGCGGCGCGAGCTCGCCCTGCTCGCGACGGAACACGGAGGCCTCGGCGGACTGCCGCTGCGCCTGCTGACGGCCGAACTCGACCTGGCCGCCGTGGCCACACCGGGCCTCGCCTCCTTCGACTGCGACACTTGGGACGACATCAGGGTGGCAAGGGCACACATCAGGGAGCATGAGGCCGTGCTGGACGAATGGATCACCGCAGTCAGGGCCGAACTGGGCCTCGAACTCGACGTCGACACCGATCTTCTGCTCGACCTGGCGCGCGACGCCGCGCACGGTGTCGCGCGGCCCGCCGCCCCGCTCACCACCTTCCTCGTCGGATACGCGGCGGGTCTGGCGAGCGCGAACGCCGAACCCGGCGACGGCCCCCGTGCCGTGGCCGAGGCGGCCCGCAAGGCGACCGCGCTCGCCCTGCGCTGGGAAGCGGAATCGGGCGACGGCAAGGGAGCCGGAGCCTCGTGACCGGCCGGGAGCCGCTCCCGGCGGCGGAGGCCCCGACCGTGCGGCTCTCCGGCATGGGAGGCCCCGGGGACTTCTTCGTGCTTCCGGAGCTGGACGACTGCCCGGTGCCCGTACGGAAGACCTCCTCGGCGGAGGACGAACGGGCCGTGGAACAGGCCCTGGCCCTGGCCAACCGGGTTGCCCCGCAGGAGCCTTCGCCCTCCTCGCAGCCTGAACCCTCGCGCCGAGAGCCCTCGGCTCAGGGGCCGCCGGAGCCGTCCGTACCCGCCAAGGACTCAGCAGCCGCAGAGTCCGTCCGTGGGGGTGCGCCCGCGCACCGCTCCCCCGCCGCGACCTGGGAGCGGGCCCGTGCGCTGGCCGTGCGCGCGGGGCGGAGGGGCACGCATCCCGCGATCCGGCTGCCGCTCGACCGTTCTCTGGGCCATGTGCTGGCCGAGGGGCTCGCGGCGCTGACCGACCTGCCGTCCTTCGACACCTCGGCCATGGACGGCTGGGCCGTCACCGGGCCGGGCCCCTGGCACTTCCACGGGGGCTCGGGGCTGCTCGCCGGGGACGGCGGCCTCGGCCGGCTGCCGGACGGCGAGGCGGTACGGATCGCCACCGGGGCCCGCATGCCCGTGGAGGCGACGGCGGTCATCCGCTCGGAGCACGCGGAGGTGGACGAGGCCAAGGGGATGCTGCACGCCCGGCGCGCGGTCGTTCCGGGCCAGGACATCCGGCCTCGTGCCCAGGAGTGCCGGACGGGCGAGCAACTGCTGTCGCCCGGAACGCTGGTGACCCCTGCGGTGCTCGGACTGGCCGCTGCCGCCGGGTACGACGCGCTCGTCGTCGTACCGCGTCCCCGCGTGGAGATCCTGGTGCTCGGTGACGAGCTGCTCACCTCGGGGCTCCCGCACGGCGGATTCATCCGGGACGCGCTCGGGCCCATGCTCGGCCCGTGGCTGAACGCTGCGGGCGCCGATGTCGCCGAGCCGCGTCGGCTGGGCGACGACCCGGCGGCCTTGCGGCAGGCGCTCACCACGACCGCCGCGGACCTGGTGCTGACGACCGGCGGCACGGCTGCCGGTCCGGTCGACCACGTGCACCCCATCCTCGCGGAGATCGGTGCCGAACTGGTGGTGGACGGAGTGGCGGTACGCCCGGGGCACCCCATGCTGCTGGCCAGGCTGGCGCCGGACGGGCCGTGGCTGGTAGGGCTGCCGGGCAACCCGCTCGCGGCGGTCTCCGGGCTTCTCACGCTCGCCCTTCCCCTGCTCGGCGGGCTCGCGGGGCGCGTCGAGCAGGAGCCGTACCGGGCACCCGTGCAGGAGGAGGTACAGGGGCACCCGCACGACACCCGGCTCGTGCCCGTGGTGCATCGGGCCGGGCACGGAGCGATCCGGGACCACGCGGTACCGCTGCGCTACAACGGCCCCGCGATGCTGCGGGGGATCGCTACCGCCGACGGTATGGCGGTCGTGCCGCCGGGCGGAGTGAGGCCCGGTACCGAGGTGGAGATCCTGGATCTGTCCTGGGCTTAGGGGGCGTATCCCGGGGCGTATCCCGGGACGCGCCCCGGGACGCGCCCCGGGTGACGTCCTGGGTGACGCCCCGGGTACGTCCCGCGACCGTTTCACGTGAAACGGTCGCGGGACGGCGCCGTTCGGGTGTTTCACGTGGAACGCGCGGGCCCCTTCATGAGGCCGGACAGGGGCTCAGTGGGCCGGGCCCGAACGGCTGATGGTGATGAGACGGTCCTCGCGCCGGAGGCTGGTGAGCGTGGGGTCCGTGTAGTCGAGCAGCCTCCTGTTGCGGAGCACTGCGACGATCAGATCGGCGCAGGCGCGGGGCGGGCGGCCGATCTCCTCCTCGGTCACCGCGCGTTCACCGAGGTCCAGCCCACTGCCGTGGGTCATCAGGTCCTCGAGGGTCCTGGCCACGGGCGGGCTGGCCATGGAGACCCCGAGCAGGCGGCCGGCCGAACTGGAGCTGGTGACCACGGTGTCGGCGCCGCTCTGCTTGAGCAGCGGGACGTTCTCGTCCTCGCGGACCGCGACGACGATGGTGGCGTGCTTGTTGAGCTGGCGGGCGGTCAGGGTGATCAGGGTGGCCGTCTCGTCGCGCTGAGGGGCGATGATGACCCGGCTGGCGGTCGGCACCTCTGCCTTGAGCAGCGTCTCGGAGCGCGTGGCGTCGCCGACCACGGCCACCAGCCCGTCGTCGCCGGCCGCGTGTGCGGCCTTCTGCTGCGGGTCGACCACGACGATCTTGTCCTTGGTGATGCCTGTGGAGATCAACGACTCGATGGCATGACGGCCCTTGGTGCCGTAGCCGACCACCACGACGTGGTCGCGGGTGCGGGAGCGCCACCGGTGGATGCGTACCTGCTGACGGGTCCGCTCGGTGAGGACTTCGAGGGTGGTGCCGACCAGGATGATCAGGAAAAGCACCCGAAGGGGTGTGATGACCAGGACGTTGATGAGGCGGGCGCCGTCGCTGACCGGGGTGATGTCGCCGTAACCGGTGGTGGAGAGGGTGACGGTCGCGTAGTAGACCGCGTCGAGCAGGTCGACGCTGCTGTCAGAGGTGTCGTTGTAGCCGGCGCGGTCGGACCAGACGATCACCACCGTGACCGCCAGCACCAGCAGCGCCATCGCCAGACGGCGGAGCACCTGTTGGAGCGGCGGCAGCGCGCCCTGCGTCGGCATGGTGATGGCGCGGCTGGCCTCGGCGTCCTCCCGTGCGTCCGAGCGCGAGCGGTGCCAGAGGGTCCGCAGGATGGAGAACCTGCCCATCCTGGCTGCTGGTTGGTTCTCGTCCTTCAAGGCATGTCCTCTGGCGGCGGCGGGCAGGTGGTCACGTCGTGGCCCATGGTCGTGGATCGACGACGGGGACGGTGGCCGAAGTGCGTCGCACGTGCCGTGTCTCCACCAGTCGTGCACCGTCACCGGCGGAGAGAAGCGTAAAGGGTTCCGTGCGGCGGTTGGGTCCCTCGTCCTTCCGTACCCTGAGAGCTGCGCCGTACCGCGCAGCCCACCGGTCGGGGCAGCCCGCCGCACACCCGGACGCCCGAGCAACCGAGTTCCTGCATCGCTGAATCGCTGAATCGCTGAATCGCTGAATCGCTGGAGAAGCAACGTGCGTGATCACAGTGTGGTCGTCGGTTTCGGTACGAAGGGCCGTTCGGCCGTGCAGACGCTCTGCGCGACCGGCCAGCGGAAGGACCGGATCGTCATCGTCGATCCGTCCGGCAAGGTGGTCGACGCGGTCAACGCCCAGGGGTTCACCGGGGTGCAGGGTGACGCCACGCGCAGCGAGGTACTCCTGCGGGCAGAGGTCCAGAAGGCGCGTCAGATCATCATTGCCACCCAGCGCGACGACACCGCCGTCCTGGTGGCGCTGACGGCACGGCAGTTGAACCAGAGCGCGAAGATCGTCGCTGCGGTGCGCGAGGAGGAGAACGCCCCGTTGCTCCGGCAGTCCGGTGCGGACGCCGTCATCACCAGTGCCAGCGCGGCCGGCCGTCTGCTGGGTCTCTCGGCGCTCAGTCCCAGCGCGGGCACGGTGCTGGAGGATCTCATCCAGCACGGCAGCGGCCTGGATCTCATCGAGCGGCCGGTCATGAAGAGCGAGGTGGGACGGAGCGTCCGGGAGACCGACGACCTGGTGGTGAACGTGGTGCGGGGTCACCGGATGCTCAGTTACGACGATCCCGCCGCGAGCCCCTTGCAGATGACGGACCGGGTGGTGGTGGTCGTGCGTGCCTCGCCGCTGCCCTCTCCGTTGATCCCGAACCGACCGCCCCAGGGGCCGCAGCGGATGTAACGGCTGTAACGGCCGTAACGGGCAGGTACGGAGTAGCCTCGCCGCCATGTATGCGATCACGATCCCGGAACCCGGTGGCCCCGAGGCGCTCGTATGGACCGAGGCGCCAGATCCCGTACCCGGCGAGGGCGAAGTCCTCGTGGAGGTGCTCTCCAGCGCGGTGAACCGCGCCGATGTCATGCAGCGCCAGGGCTTCTACGAGCCGCCGCCCGGCGCCCCCGTGTATCCGGGGCTCGAATGCGCGGGGCGCGTCGCCGCGCTGGGCCCCGGGGTGAGCGGCTGGGCGGTGGGTGACGAGGTCTGCGCGCTCCTCGCCGGCGGTGGGTACGCGGAGAAGGTCGCGGTGCCGTCCGGGCAGCTGCTGCCGGTGCCCGCGGGGCTCGACGCGGTGTCCGCGGCGGCGCTTCCCGAGGTGACGTCGACCGTCTGGTCCAACGTCTTCATGGTGGCCCACCTGCGCCCTGGCGAGACCCTGCTCGTGCACGGCGGTTCCAGCGGCATCGGCACCATGGCGATCCAGCTGGCCAAGGCGGTCGGCGCCCGGGTCGCGGTGACCGCGGGCAGCGCGGAGAAGCTGGCGAGCTGCGCGGAGCTCGGCGCGGACATCCTGATCAACTACCGCGAGCAGGACTTCGTGGAGGAGATCCGCAAGGCGACGGACGGAGCGGGCGCGGACGTCATCCTCGACATCGTCGGCGCGAAGTACCTGGCGAAGAACGTCGAGGCACTCGCGACCAACGGACGGCTCGCCATCATCGGTCTCCAGGGCGGCGCGAAGGCCGAACTGAACCTGGGCGCCCTGCTGACCAAGCGGGCCGCCGTCACCGCGACGTCGCTCCGGGGCCGCCCGCTCGCCGAGAAGGCGGCGATCGTGGCGGCGGTGCGTGAGCACGTCTGGCCGCTGATCGAGGCCGGAGTGGTCCGCCCGATCGTGGACCGTACGGTGCCGATGGCCGAGGCCGCCGAGGCGCACCGGGTGATGGAGTCCAGCGCGCACATCGGCAAGGTGCTGCTCCTGGCACCCGCCGCGAACTAGGCCTGACCGCGCAAACCAGGCCTGACCGCGCAAACCAGGCCTGACCGCGCGGATCGGGCCTGACCGCGCGCACCAGATCCGACCGCGAGACCGAGAAGCCCGGAGCTCATGACGAGAGCCCGGCCCGCACACCCGATGGTGTGGGGGCCGGGCTCTTCCGGGCTCTGTGTGTGGTCGCGTTGTCCGGTGAGGTCCGGGCCTACAGGTACGGGCCGGAGCGGAGCGCTCCGTGCGGGTCTCCGGCGGGCCCTTCCTCGTCGCCGGAACCGGGGGGCAGGGCGCGCCGCATCTGCTCCAGCTGGGCGCGGGCTGCCATCTGCTGGGCGAACAGGGCGGTCTGGATGCCGTGGAACAGGCCCTCCAGCCAGCCCACCAGCTGGGCCTGCGCGATCCGCAACTCGGCCTCCGAGGGGACCGACTCCTCCGTGAAGGGCAGCGAGAGGCGTTCCAGCTCCTCCACCAGCTCGGGCGCGAGGCCGTCCTCCAGCTCCTTCACGGAGCTGGCGTGGATCTCCTTGAGCCGGACGCGGCTCGCCTCGTCGAGAGGTGCCGCTCTGACCTCCTCCAGGAGCTGCTTGATCATGCTGCCGATGCGCATGACCTTCGCGGGCTGTTCGACCATCTCCGTCACTGGGACCTCGCGGGACTCGTCGCCACTGGCACCGCCGCCGACAGCCATTCCGTCCTGTCCTACGACGAGGACCTGGGGGTGCTCCTGCGACCGGTCATTCCTCGGCATCTCCATGCCGCCATTGTCTCGCACATGCGCCGTACAGAAGGGTGGTGCCCCTTGTTGAGCTTGATCCACCGTCCCCTACGTACCTGAATGCGTGATCGGTCCCCCGGGATGTCCCCGGTATCTGCGGGCGCCGGGCCGGACGCGGATCCCGTTCCGCCCCGTACGTACCGTCTGTCCCCTCGGCCCACACGGCGCAGTCCGCGCGGCGCACATCGAGTCCGCGCGGCGCCCATCAGTCCGCGCGGCGCCCATCAGTCCGCGCGGCGCATCCGGGCTCCGAGGAAGGCCAGTCCGATACCGGCCAGGGCGATTCCGCTGCCCAGGGAGAGGCTACGGAGCCCTTCGGTCGCGCGGGCGCCCAGCGCGTGCGGGCGCGTGGTCGGGACGGGCTCCGAGGAGGGGAAGGGCAGCGCGTCGGAGGCGGGGGCGGACGGGGGGGCCGGGGTCTCCTCGTTCTCCAGGGCGGCGATGGCCTCGGCGAGTTCCTGGGGCGACAGCGACCGGCCGGGGCGCACGCGGCCCTCCCCCGCGGGCCGCCCGGCGAACGGCTGCTCATTCTGGGAGGGCGTGGCGAACGGTGTGGCGGACGGGTCGAGAGGCGGAGTGAGGGACGGGGTGAGGGGCGGCGGGACGACGGGCGGGGTGGTGGCCGGAAGCGTGAGCGCGGCCTGTCCTGCCGGAGCGGGGGCGATCCTGGGGGGTGAGGCATCCGGCGGGGACGGGGAGAACGGCGACGGCGACGCGACCGGCGAGGGAAGGACCCGGTGGGGGAGGTGCGTCCCCGGAGCGCCGGAGAAGGTGGGGTCCACCGCCGGGAAGTCGGTGCCCGAGGGCGCTGCGGCGCTCGTACGGGGAGACGGGGAGGCGGCTGCGCCGGCTGCCGGGCCCAGCGCGGCGGTCATGGCGAGCAGGAGGGAGACGACCGGCCTCGACGTCCACGGAGACCGCGGGGGAGGAGGACCTGGAGCCATGGGATCAGCGTCACACGCCCGCACATTCCCGGCATCCCGGATGGGGGGATGTCATCCGCCACGGTGACGGCGGACCCGCCTCCCACCCGAACGGCCGATCCGGTCCACGCACGGACGGCCGGCCCGGCCCACGCACGGACGGCCGGCCCGGCCCGGTCGATGGAGCGCGGAGCGGGCATCCGACCCAGGGAGGTCGACCCAGGGAGGCCGACTCAGGGAGGCCGACTCAGGAAGGGTCCCCCGTGGAGACGCTCAGCTCGATGTGGGCGTTGACCGGATCGATGGCCGTACCGGCGGTCGGGAACTGCTTGACGACCTGGTCCTCGGCGTAGGTGTTGCCGGGCTCCTCGATCACCTTGAGGGTCCACCCGGCGGCGTCGGCGCAGGCCTTCGCGGACAGCAGGTCCTTGTAGACGAAGTCCGGCGCGGCGACCTTCTCGGTGTCGCGGACGTCCGTGTTCGGGTCCGTGCAGTCCTGGGTGTCCATGGTCCGGTTGCGCTCGGGGCCCTTGTGCTCCCCGGCGATCGCCGGTGCGCTGCTGCCGGAGGCGTCGGTGGGCCCGGGCGTCGGGTCGTCGCCGTCGCCACCGCTGAGCAGGAGCGTCGCCACCACGCCGAGGACGACGATGCCGACGACGGCGACCGAGCCCATGACCACCGGGTTCCGCCGGGATCTGCCGTCGCCGCCCCCGATGCCCGTCGCCCCGATGCCCGTACTCCCGGAGCCCGTGCCGCCGTGGCCCAGCGGTCCGGCGGCCGGGGAGGTCTGCGCCACCGCGTACGGCGGCGGGGTCTGCTGGTACGCCGGAGGAGCGGACTGCGGGTAGCCGTAGCTCGGCACCGGGGTCGGGGCTCCGTACGGGCCGGGCTGCTGGTGGTGCGGGTGCGCCGGGTACGGGGTCTGGACGCCGTACGGGCCGGGCGCGGCCTGCTGGTCGACCGGCGGGAAGACCGTCGCGCCGACGCCCGAACCGCTGTTGGTGGGGCCCTGGGCGACGATCACCGGGGCGGCGGCCTGGCCCGAGGCGTTCAGTACCCGGAAGATCTCGTCGCGCATCGCGGCGGCGCTGGGGAAGCGTTCGTTCGGGTTCTTCCGGAGCGCGCGGGCGACGAGCGCGTCCACCGCGGGGGTGACCGCCCGGTTGATCGTGGACGGGACGGGCGGCTGCTCCTGCACGTGCGCGTACGCGATGGCGAGCGGCGACTCCGCGTCGAAGGGGAGGCGCCCGGTGAGCAGCTGGAAGAGCATGATGCCGACCGAGTAGAGGTCGGAGCGGGCGTCCACGCCGCGGCCGAGGGCCTGCTCGGGGGAGAGGTACTGGGGTGTGCCGACGACCATGCCGGTCTGGGTCATCGAGGTGACGCCGGACTGCATGGCTCGGGCGATGCCGAAGTCCATGACCTTGACGACGCCGCGCTTGGTGACCATGACGTTGCCGGGCTTGATGTCGCGGTGGACGAGCCCCATCTCGTGGCTGGTCTCCAGGGCGGCCAGCACGTCGGCGGTCACCTTGAGGGCCTTGTCGGCGGGCATCGCGCCCTGGGTGGCGATGTCCTGGCGCAGCACCGAGCCGAGCGGCAGGCCCTCCACGTACTCCATGACGATGTACGGCATCAGGGCGCCGCCGAGTTCGTCCTCGCCGGTGTCGAAGACGGAGACGATGTTGGTGTGCTGGAGCTTCGCGACGGCCTGGGCCTCGCGGCGGAACCGTTCGCGGAAGGACTGTTCGCGTCCGAGTTCGGTGTGCAGCGTCTTGATCGCCACCTGGCGGTCGAGCGCCGCGTCGTAGGCGAGGTAGACGGAGGCCATGCCGCCTTCGCCGAGCAGATCACGGAGCTGGTACCGGCCGCCGGCGACGGCTCCGCCCGCATAGCGGCCCTGCGAACCGTCCTGGCTCATGACGTGCTCCCCCTCGGCGCGCCGATGGCGCGTCACCCCGATGTCGCGGCAATCGCGGAAATCTGTTCCGGAGCTTCGGCGACCGAGGCTTCGGCGAACCGAATCTTCGGTGAACAGAGGGCGCCGGGCCCCCGGAATCCGCGAAGATCCGTACTACGTGCCAAGTCTGCCCGAGGGGTGGGACACGTCAAGCCAGGTGCCGGTTCCGTGACCCTGACCACACGAACCGTCTCGGAAGCGTTACAGGAACCACCCAGAATGTGCGCGTGCGCCACGCCCGCCGATCGGATGACCGCTTTCGCACCGGACCGAGGCGCGCGGCGGAGGCTGTAGCGTGGCGTGGCAGTACAGCCGTCCATGCGGCTGATGGCAGGAACCAGGCACCGTGAGGACCCGCGGACGCGCGGACAGATACGACGGCGAGGACTGATGGCACCCGATTCCGAAGCAAACGGCGGCGGAGTCTCGGATGGCACCGACTCCTGGGGCGTCGGCGGCGTCGTCGGGGACGGCCGTTACCGGATGACCCACCGCCTCGGCAGGGGCGGAATGGCGGAGGTCTACGCCGCGGAGGACGTCCGTCTGGGACGGACCGTCGCGGTGAAGCTGCTCCGCTCCGATCTCGCCGAGGACCCGGTTTCCAAGGCGCGGTTCACTCGCGAGGCGCAGTCGGTGGCCGGGCTCAACCACCACGCGATCGTCGCCGTGTACGACTCCGGCGAGGACGTCGTGGGCGGCCAGACCGTCCCCTACATCGTGATGGAGCTGGTCGAGGGCCGCACCATCCGCGACCTGCTGATCAGCGCGGAGGCGCCGCCGCCCGAGCAGGCGCTCATCATCGTCTCCGGTGTGCTGGAGGCGCTGGCCTACTCGCACCAGCACGGCATCGTGCACCGGGACATCAAGCCCGCGAACGTCATCATCACCAACTCCGGCGCGGTCAAGGTCATGGACTTCGGCATCGCCCGCGCGCTGCACGGCGCGCAGTCGACGATGACGCAGACCGGCATGGTCATGGGCACCCCGCAGTACCTCTCTCCGGAGCAGGCGCTCGGCAAGGCCGTCGACCACCGCTCCGACCTGTACGCGACGGGCTGTCTGCTGTACGAACTGCTGGCGCTGCGGCCCCCGTTCACCGGTGAGACGCCGCTCTCCGTGGTGTACCAGCACGTCCAGGACATTCCGGTCCCGCCGTCCGAGGTCTCGGACGGGGTGCCGCCGGAGCTGGACGGTCTGGTGATGCGCTCGCTCGCGAAGGAGCCGGACGACCGGTTCCAGAGCGCGGAGGAGATGCGCGGGCTGGTCCAGTACGGCCTGCAGATGCTCCAGGTGCAGGGCGGTCACACCGGTACGTGGAACACCGGCCCGGTCGCCGGGTACGACGGCGGCCACACCCCGTCGCAGGGTTTCGCCGGGTCCACCCAGGTGATGGGGGCCGGCGGCTACGCGGCGCACGGGGACACCTCGCAGGGGCCGATCCTGCCTCCGATGAACCCGGACGACGGCGGCTACGGCGGTTACACCAACGGCGGTTACAACGGCGGCCAGGGCAACGGCGGTGGCAAGAGCAGGATGTGGCTCTTCGCGGTGCTCGCGCTCGTAGCGATCGGCGTCGGAATCGCGATCGCCGTCAACGCGGCGGGCGGCGACGACCCCGGCAAGGGGAAGGTGGAGCAGACCACCACGACTTCGCCGTCCCCGGACGAGACCTCGGCCGAGCCGAGCGACGAGCCGACCAAGGAGTCGCAGGCGCCCGAGGATTCCTCGGGCGGGCAGTCGCAGTGGTCCGAGGATCCGACCTGGACGCCGACGCCGACCGAGACGCAGCAGTCGTACACCCCGAAGCCGACCGCGACCACGGAGGCGCCCGCCACGTCGAACGGCGGGGGCGCCGGGGAGCCGACGGGCGACACGTCCACGGCGCCGACGACGGACCCGACGGACGACGGTACGGGCGGAGACCCGGCGGGCGGTACGGGCGACACCGGTACCACCACCGAGCCCACCGGCTCCGCCGAGTCCGCCGGCGCGGACGGGCTCATCCCCTGACCGACCCGCGCCGGCCGATTCCGGGTACCCGTCGGGCGCCCCGCCCGGTGCGGGGCGCTCAGCCCGTGAACGCCTCGTTCACCGCCTCGTACTCCCGGGTCCACCACACCACCAGGGCCGACACCGCAGGGAACTGCGGGTCGGCCCTTCGGTCTCCCAGGGCGTAGCGCCAGCGCAGTATCCAGAAGTCGTTGAGCCGCTCCCACCAGACCCGGTGGACCGCGGCGGCGAGCTCCGCCGAGCTGACTCGGGCTGCCTCGCGGTAGGCGCGGGCGTACGCCTTGACCTTGTCGAGTTCGAGTTTTCCGGCGGGCTGGACGAAGAAGATCGCCGCGGCGCGTACCGCCTCCTCGGCGCGGGGCTGGACGCCGAGCCGGTCCCAGTCGACGATCGCGACGGGGTCGCTGCCCCGGTAGAGCAGGTTCAGCGGGTGGAAGTCGCCGTGCACCCAGCCGTGGGCGGGGCCCACGGGGGTGGGCGGGCGGCGGTGGGCGTGGCGTTCCAGCAGGGCCCGGCGTTCGACGAGCCGGTGTACGGCGAGTTCGTCGAAGGCGTCCAGCGGGGTGTCGCGGGGGCGTACGCCCCGGGCGGCGTCGAGCAGTTCGTCGATCAGGGCGAAGGTGTCGGCCGGGTCCGGGCTGCCGTGTCCGCGTCGCGTGGCCGGCGTACCACCGCCGGGGCCCATGACCTGTTCGAGCCCGGTGTGTACGGCTCCGAGGAGCGCCCCGAGACGCTGGGACTGGTCGGGGGTCAGCTGGGCGCCGATGCGGTGGCGGCCGTCGACCCAGGGGTGCAGGGCGAAGCAGTGGCCGTCGATGACGGTGACGGTCTCGCCGTCGGCGTCGGCGAGCGGGGGTGCGACGGGGACGCCGATCGACTGGAGGCGCATGGTGGCGCGGTGCTGTCGGGCGATGAGGGAGCGTTCGCCGGTGGCGTCGTCGAGGTGCTGCTTGTCGAGGTGGTGCTTGAGGAAGTACGCGCCGCGCGTGGTGGAGACGCGGTATCCGTGGTTGAGCAGGCCCTTGGTGATCGGCTCGCAGGCGAGCGGTTCACCGACCGCGGGATAGCGGCGCATGACCTCGCCGACCGGAGGCTGGGGAGGGTGGGTTACATATGAGCGCGGCACTTACCAGATGGTAGATCACCCCACGTGCCCCGGATGCGGACTTGAATTCCAGCCCAGAGTGTGCACCGAGGCGAACTGCGGACGCAGCCGGAGGTAGACCGGAGCGAAGGTCTCGCCGTCGACTTCGGCGGGCAGGGCGCCGAATCGGGCGCGCTGGGCGCGGGAGGGTTCGAGGAGCTCGGCGGTGCCGGTGAACTGCACGGCCCACAGGTCCCGGTCGCCCGGGGCGGCGGTGTTCAGGTTGTCGGCTCCGTAGGCGACGACGCTGCCGTCGCAGGCCTCGTGGTGGCCGAGTCCGCCGTGCATGCGCAGCACGAGGTGCCCGTCGTGGACGATGTGGCGGGCGGGGGCCAGCAGCGGGAGGGCATGCCTGCTGGTCGCCAGCCGGCCGTACGGGACCCGGTACAGCAACGCGATGGCCTGCGATTCCTCTGGAGACATTCCTCCACTGTCCGATGCGGCCCGGCGCGTCCGTAAGGGTCCGGGGCCCCGGGGCACCGGGACGAAGGTCCCCGGTCCGGTTCGGTCCGGCCGGTCCCGGTCCCGGTGGTGGTCCCTCGGTGCCGGTTCCTCAGCGCTCGCCCTCGGCCTGGATCCGGGCGACGTACGCGGCGGCCTGCGAGCGGCGCTCCATGCCGAGCTTCGACAGGAGGCTGGAGACGTAGTTCTTGATCGTCTTCTCCGCGAGGTGCAGGCGCTCGCCGATGACCCGGTTGGTGAGCCCCTCGCCGATCAGGTCGAGGATCTTGCGTTCCTGGTCGGTGAGGTTGGCGAGCTTGTCGTCGCCCTTGCTGTCCTTGCCGTCGCGGAGCCGGGCCAGCACGCGGGCGGTGGCCGCGGGGTCCAGCAGCGACTTGCCGGCCGCCACGTCGCGTACCGCGCCGAGCAGTTCGTTGCCGCGGATCGCCTTCAGTACGTATCCCGAGGCACCGGCCATGATCGCGTCGAAGAGGGCCTCGTCGTCGGCGTACGAGGTCAGCATCAGGCATTTGATGTTCTCGTTCCGGGAGCGGATCTCCCGGCACACCTCCACCCCGCTGCCGTCGGGCAGTCGCACGTCCAGCACCGCCACGTCCGGGCGGGTGGCGGGGATGCGGACCAGGGCGTCGGCGGCGGTCCCGGCCTCGCCGACGACCTCGATGTCGTCCTCCACCGCGAGCAGGTCGTGGACGCCCCGGCGTACTACCTCGTGGTCGTCGAGTAGAAATACGGTGATTTTTCCATCTTCGGACACATTCGCAGTCTCACACACTCCGCTCCGCTCCGCCCTTCCCTGCGCCGGTCCCCCGGGATAACGTGCCGTTGTTCCGGCTGCCTGCGAGGCTGTTACCAGTGCTGTGACCAGCGAGAGTTCGGGTTTTCCGCGATTTACTTGGAAATCCAAGCAAAATCGCAGGTCAGAGAGGGTTTCGCGTATATGCGACCCACTGGGTAACGTGCCTGTGACAGGGCGCTCGCCGGGGCACCTGTCACGCCTGTTCCCGGCCGAGCGGCACCCACCCCGTGCACGGGTCCGGACACAGGCGAGCCGCACTGGTATCCCGGCAGACCCCGGGGTCCGGACCGACGGAGGAGCACGCACGTGACCGTGGAGAGCACTGCCGCGCGTAAGCCGCGACGCAGTAGCAGCAGGCGCACCAGCGCCGCGAAGGCACCGCAGAGTTCCGAGCCTCAGCTCGTACAGCTCCTGACGCCCGAGGGCGAGCGGGTGGAGCACCCCGACTACAGCATCGACATCTCCCCCGAGGAGCTGCGCGGGCTGTACCGGGACATGGTGCTGACCCGTCGTTTCGACTCCGAGGCGACCGCCCTGCAGCGTCAGGGCGAGCTGGGCCTGTGGGCCTCGCTGCTGGGCCAGGAGGCCGCGCAGATCGGCTCCGGCCGGGCGCTGCGCGACGACGACTACGTCTTCCCCACCTACCGCGAGCACGGTGTCGCCTGGTGCCGGGGCGTGGACCCGACGAACCTGCTCGGCCTGTTCCGCGGTGTGAACCACGGCGGCTGGGACCCGGCCACCAACAACTTCCACCTGTACACGCTGGTCATCGGCTCGCAGACCCTGCACGCCACCGGCTATGCCATGGGTGTCGCCAAGGACGGCGGTGACTCCGCCGTGGTCGCGTACTTCGGTGACGGCGCCACCAGCCAGGGCGACGTGGCCGAGGCGTTCACCTACGCCGCTGTCTACAACGCCCCCGTGGTGTTCTTCTGCCAGAACAACCAGTGGGCGATCTCCGAGCCCACCGCGCGCCAGACCCGCGTGCCGCTCTACCAGCGCGCCCAGGGTTACGGCTTCCCCGGCGTCCGGGTCGACGGCAACGACGTGCTCGCCTGCCTCGCGGTGACCAAGGCTTCGCTGGAGCGGGCCCGCAGCGGTGAGGGCCCCACCCTCGTGGAGGCGTTCACCTACCGCATGGGCGCGCACACCACCTCCGACGACCCGACGAAGTACCGGGCCGACGAGGAGCGCGCCGCGTGGGAGGCGAAGGACCCGATCCTGCGGCTGCGCACGTACATGGAGAAGCAGAAGTTCGCGGACGAGGCCTTCTTCACCGCCCTGGAGGCGGAGAGCGAGGCCCTCGGCAAGGGAGTGCGTGAGGCCGTCCGCGCCATGCCGGACCCCGGTTCCATGGCGATGTTCGACCACGTCTACGCCGACGGCTCCTCGCTCGTCGACGAGGAGCGGGCCGAGTTCATCGCCTACCAGGCATCGTTCGTCGAGGAGGGGAACTGACCGTGGCCGCGGAAAAGATGTCCATCGCGAAGGCGCTCAACGAGTCGCTTCGCCATGCACTCGACACCGATCCCAAGGTCCTGATCATGGGTGAGGACGTCGGCAAGCTCGGCGGCGTCTTCCGGATCACCGACGGGCTCCAGAAGGACTTCGGCGAGGGACGGGTGATCGACACCCCGCTCGCCGAGTCCGGCATCGTCGGAACGGCGATCGGTCTGGCCCTGCGCGGCTACCGGCCCGTCGTCGAGATCCAGTTCGACGGCTTCGTGTTCCCCGCGTACGACCAGATCGTCACGCAGCTCGCGAAGATGCGCGCCCGTTCGCTCGGCAAGATCAAGCTGCCCGTCGTGATCCGCATCCCCTACGGCGGCGGCATCGGCGCGGTCGAGCACCACAGCGAGTCGCCCGAGGCGCTGTTCGCGCACGTCTCCGGTCTGAAGGTCGTCTCGCCGTCGAACGCGCACGACGCCTACTGGATGATGCAGCAGGCTCTCCAGAGCGACGATCCGATCATCTTCTTCGAGCCGAAGCGGCGTTACTGGGACAAGGGCGAGGTCGACACCGAGGCCATCCCGGTCCCGCTGCACCGTGCCGTCACGGTCCGCGAGGGCAGCGACCTCACGCTCGTCGCGTACGGGCCGATGGTGAAGGTCTGCCTGGAGGCCGCCGCGGCTGCCGCCGAGGAGGGCAAGTCGGTCGAGGTCCTGGACCTGCGGTCGATGTCCCCGATCGACTTCGACGCCATCCAGACCTCGGTCGAGAAGACCGGGCGGCTGGTCGTCGTGCACGAGGCCCCGGTCTTCTACGGCTCCGGCGCGGAGATCGCCGCCCGGATCACCGAGCGCAGCTTCTACCATCTCGAAGCACCGGTCCTGCGTGTCGGTGGCTACCACGTGCCGTACCCGCCGGCCCGGCTGGAGGACGAGTACCTGCCGGGTCTCGACCGGGTGCTCGACGCCGTCGACCGCTCGCTGGCGTACTGAGGAGAGGGGTCGTGACGATGACCGACACATCGGTCCGTTTCCGTGAGTTCAAGATGCCCGACGTGGGCGAGGGCCTCACCGAGGCGGAGATCCTCAAGTGGTTCGTCCAGCCCGGCGACACCGTCACCGACGGCCAGGTCGTCTGCGAGGTCGAGACCGCGAAGGCCGCCGTGGAGCTGCCCATCCCGTTCGACGGGGTGGTGCACGAGCTGCGCTTCCCCGAGGGCACCACGGTCGACGTGGGCCAGGTGATCATCGCGGTGGACGTGGCGCCCGGTTCGGCCGCCGACGCGCCCGCTCAGGAGGCGGTGACCGCTCCGGCGGAGCCCGCTGCCGCGCCTGCCCCGGCCCCCGCCCCGGAGGAGGAGCCCAAGGGCCGCCAGTCCGTGCTGGTCGGTTACGGCGTCTCCGAGAGCTCCACCAAGCGCCGCCCCCGCAAGGGCGCCCAGCAGCCGGCGGCTGCCGCGGTCCAGGCGGTCCAGGGCGAGCTGAACGGCCAGGGCACCGCAGCCGCGCAGGCGGTGGCGAAGAGCCGTCCGCTCGCCAAGCCCCCGGTCCGTAAGCTCGCGAAGGACCTCGGCATCGACCTGGCGGCGGTCACCCCGACCGGCCCGGACGGTGTCATCACCCGCGACGACGTGCACGCCGCCGCCGCTCCGGCCCCTGCGGCCACCGCCCCGGCCCCCGTGTCCGTCAACGGCACGGCCGCGGTCCGGGCCGCGGCGGCGGAGTCGCTCGACGAGAACGCGCCGTACGACACCGCTCCGGCATCGGCGCCGCAGCCGGTCGCTCCGGTGCCGGGTGCGCGGGAGACCCGTATCCCGGTCAAGGGGGTACGGAAGGCCATCGCGCAGGCGATGGTCACCAGCGCCTTCACCGCGCCGCACGTCACCGAGTTCGTCACGGTCGACATCACCCGGACGATGAAGCTCGTCGCGGAGCTGAAGGAGGACAAGGACCTCGCCGGGGTCCGGGTCAACCCGCTGCTCCTCATCGCGAAGGCCCTGCTCGTCGCGGTCAAGCGGAACCCGGGCGTCAACGCGGCCTGGGACGAGGCGAATCAGGAGATCGTCCAGAAGCACTACGTGAACCTGGGCATCGCCGCCGCCACCCCGCGCGGACTGATCGTGCCGAACATCAAGGACGCGCAGGACAAGACCCTGCCCGAACTCGCCTCCGCGCTCGGCGATCTGGTCGTCACCGCCCGTGAGGGCAAGACCTCCCCGGCGGCGATGGCGGGCGGCACGCTCACCATCACCAACGTGGGTGTCTTCGGAGTCGACACCGGCACGCCCATCCTCAACCCGGGGGAGTCCGCGATCCTCGCGGTCGGCTCGATCAAGCTCCAGCCGTGGGTCCACAAGGGCAAGGTGAAGCCCCGTCAGGTCACCACGCTGGCGCTGTCGTTCGACCACCGTCTGATCGACGGCGAGCTGGGTTCGAGGTTCCTGGCGGACGTCGCCGCGATCCTGGAGCAGCCGAAGCGCCTGATCACCTGGGCCTGACGGCCGGTACGTGTACGAGGGGTGGGCCCGCGCGCAGCAGTGTGCGGGCCCGCTTTCCGTTTCCGGGGGCGGGAGGCGGCGCGGCCCGGCGGTACGCGGAGTCAGGGGAGGAAGAGAGGCCCGGTCTTTCCTGCGAGGGACACCTCGGCGAACACCGTCTTGCCGACCGTGCGGCGCTCGATGCCCCACTTGTCGGCGAGGTTCGCCACGATCAGCAGTCCCCGCCCGAAACAGTCGGTGTCCACGGGCTTGCGGGTGTCCGGCAGCCGCTCCGCCCGCGCGTCACTGACCTCGATCCGCAAGGTGGTCGCGGTGAGCAGGAGGCGTACCCGGAAGAGGCGGCCCTTTACTCCGCCGTGCAGCACCGCGTTGGTGGTCAACTCGCTGACCATCAACGCCACGTCGTCGGCCAGCCGGTCATGCCCCCACTCCGCGACGAGCCGCGCGGCCCGGCGGCGGCTGAGCCTGACGCCGGCGGGCGTGGGCGTGTAACTGAGCACGTCCTCGCGGAGAACGGGTTCGGGGGCGGGGATTTCCTGGGCGGGCGTCATGGACACGTACCTCCGTGGAAACGGGCGGTGGCGATACCGCGCCGGCGACCGGGCCGGTACGTCTCCGGCGCAGGGGCAGGACGGTGCACTTCCGCCGATTGGCTTCGCTGTGCGAGCGGTGTGATACAGACGGTAGTGGTTAAGGTGATCGGGCAGCAAGTCGCTTAGGCAGAGAAATTTCTGCCCCAATTTGGTGTTCGAAGAAGCTGAGTTACACACTGAGGCGAGTCGCGGGGACGGGGAGGAGCTCGATATGGCAGGTACCAGCCCGGACCGGGGGCGGACGGTCTCGACCGTGCTCGGTCGGCGCCTCGGCGGTGAGTTGCTGCGGTTGCGGGAAGCGCGCTCTTTGCGCCAGTCACATGCCGCAGAAGCGCTGACGGCTTCGGTCGCCAAGGTGGCGAAGATCGAACGAGGGCTGGTGCCGATCCGGGATCCGGATGTCAGAGCGCTTTGCCACCTGTACGGCGAGGACGACGCCACTGTGATCGCGCGGATGCTGGCGCTTGCGAAGGCGGACCGCGAGCGGCGTAGAGCGAGTGGCTGGTGGAATCAGTACCCGGGGCTCGGGGCCATGGTCGAGTACGTCGCGTTGGAAGACATCGCCACCAGCCTGCGTACATGGCAACTGTCGATGGTGCCAGGCCTGCTTCAGACGCCCGACTATGCCAGGGCACTCGCGGTAGGCAACGGGTCGTGGGAGGACCCGGACGAGATCGAACCGTTTGTCGAGTCCCGGATGGTCCGGCAGGCTCGGCTCGGTGGTGAACGTCCGCTTGAGCTTTGGGCTGTGGTGCACGAGGGAGCGCTGCGGCAGATGGTGGGCGGGCGAGAGGTAATGCGAGAGCAGCTCGCGCACTTGGTTGACCTTGCGCGCCAACCGAACGTGAAACTGCAGGTGATGCCCTACATGGCTGGGGCGCATCCGGGCCTGACAAGCGCCTTCACCATCGTGTCGTTCGCCGAGCCGGGCGCTCTGGACGTGGTTCACATGGATACCACCTCGTCAACGCTCTGGCTTGAGAGCGATACTGATGCTGACCGTCACGGCAGGCTCTTCGACCGCATGGTTCGTCTCGGGCTCGACCAGAACAACTCGGTCAGACTCATCGCTGGAATCCTCAAGGAGCTGTAGAACGCGTGCCCGCATACGAGTTCGTGACATCCAGCTACACCGGCGGGAACAACGGCCAGGAGTGCGTCGAGGTCGCCCGCAACGTCCCCGGCTCCGTAGCCGTGCGCGACTCCAAGCGCCCCCACGGCCCCGTCCTCGTCGTCGCGCCCGCAGCCTGGGCGGCCTTCAGCGCCGAGTTGTGCCGCGCGGAGACCTCCGCGTCCTGATCGAGCGGCCGTCCGGGACAGCTCCGACGCCCTGGGCGGGCCCCGTGCGTAAGGGCGGACCCGCCGGCGTGCGTCAGTCCTACCGATCGGCGGGAGCCACCGGCCCCCGGGCGATCAGGACGTCGGCCTCGTGGCGCCAGCCGAGGGAGGAGTAGAGACGCTGGCCTTCCTCGCTGGCGATGAGGAGGCCGGTACGCGCGCCTTGGGCCACGGCGGCTTCCGCCAGTGCGCTCATCACGGCGCTGCCCAGGCCGCGTCGCTGGTGTGCCGCGTACGTCTCGATGCGATCGGCGATCGCATCGGCGCCGACCACGGCGATGGTGCCGTTCGCCGCCGGCTCTCCGGAGGGTGTGCGGAGGGTGACGACCGTGACCGGTCCCTCCGTGCGGATCTCGCGCTCGTACGGCTCCGTGGGCGCGTGCTGCGGGTGCGTCGTCAGGTCGGTCGTCATGAGCCACTCCGATCGCTGGAGCACCACGAGTCCGGCGGCGGTGACGAGGGCCTCGACGGCGTCCGGGTGGGACGTGGGCACCGTGAGCCAGGTGGACTGCCCTGCGGCGGCGACGACGTCCGCCAGCCGCGACACGGATTCGGGCTCTTCGTCGGCGCGCAGCGCGAACACCTCCGCCTCGCGGCTGCGTTGGCCGCACTCGGACCGCAGGCCGTCGCCGTCCCCGGCGGACCCGACCGGCTCGGCCTCGGGCAGGGAGCGCGCCACGGACCAGCCGTTCAGCCAGCGTCGTATCAGGTCTGATGCGGTGTTCGTCATCGGGTGATTAGAGCACGACCTCGATCGGCGGAGGGGCGAGCCCACCGGCTCCCGTCGTCCGTTGCCCCAGGGCGTCGTGGGGCTTCCGGGAGGGGCGAATCCCGCGAACCGAGGCTCTAAACCGGGATCTCCGGTGCAACCGCCGTCGGTAGGGTGGGACGTGAACTCCAGGGTCTGCGTCAATCCCTGATCGAAGGGCCGTGATCGGAGAGTCCCGGAATGCTGCTGCCGCTCACCCGTGGGAAGACCGAGCTCATCGAGGTCGTCCGTATCACCGATCCCGCCAGGCACCTCACTTCGAAGGACCTGGCGGGCGACACTGCCGCTTTCTGGGAGGGCGACCAAGCCCAGCAGGTCCTGTCTCTGATCGCCGGTCTGCCGGGCGGTGAGCTGCACCGCTGCTTCCTCCCGGGCTGGGGAATCCGTGCGTACGACTCCGCCGATCAGCTCTTCGAGATCGCGTTCTGCTTCCGCTGTCACGGTGCCCGGATGTGGGGGCCGGATCTTCCTGCCGGGCAACGAGCCCAGAACTTCGACGGGGAGAGCCCTGCCGCACAGGAACTGCTCCTGCGGTTTCGCTCCTGCCTGCCGGAGTGAGGTGCGGTTCCCGCAGGCACCCGTGCGGACGTGCCGGTCCAGCACTCGACGCAGGACACCCGAGGCGCTCCCGCGAGCGGTCGTAAGGCTGGTGACCAGGTCCGCTGCCCGCCGGGCACCCGATCACCTCGGAGAACCTTGAGGCGGCCGAGGCCCGCCAGGGTGTACGGCTGGAGTCCGGGGACGCCCTGGTGGTGCGCTGCGGGTGGTCTGCGTCATCGACCCGGAGAAGCCGATGCCGGGCATCAGCCTGGACGTGGTGCGGTGGATGCGCCGGCGCGGGGTGTCCCGGTACACCGGTGACCTCGGCGACGCGTATCCGCCGCTTGACCCCGCCGTGCCCGGACCACTGCACCGCGTCGCGCTGCCCCTGCTGGGCATGCCCCTGCTCGACGTGACGGATCCGGATGAACCTGCGGCTTTCCGTGCGGAGTTGAACCGTACGCGTTTCCGCTCCCGGTGGTGCCCCCGCGTATCCACGGATGGACCGGCATCCCGGTCCATCCGCCGGCGATCCTCTGACCCGGAAGGTGTGACGGAAGGAGTGACGGACGGCGGTCACCCGGCGACGGCCGAGGCGAGCCGCGCGATCGGGTCGCCCTGGACCTGGTGCTGCGAACGGCCGGTGGGCCAGGTCGAGAAGCCGTCGTCGTGCCACCGGGGGATCACGTGGAAGTGCAGGTGGGGCACGGACTGCTCCGAACCGGGGCCGCCGGCGTTGAGGACGTTGACCCCGTCGGCCCGCAGCGCCGACCGCATCGTGTCGGCGACCCGCCGCACCAGCGCCACCGTCTCGGTGAGGACCTCCGGCGGGGTGTCGAAGAGGTCGGCGAAGTGGGAGCTCGGGACGACCAGGGTGTGGCCAGGGGCTATCGGTGCGAGCGGGGCGAAGGCGGAGGCCACCGGCCCGCGAGCGACCCACCGGGCCGAGCCGGCCTCGACGAGGGCGCAGAAGACACAGTTCATGGGTCCGACCCTGGCAGACGCGACCGAGGAGGCCCGCCCGGCGATCTGTTGGACGGTGTCCGGTACGAGCGCGGACCAGCGGTGAGCTGCAGGGAGTGGGGAGGCTGCTCGCCCCTCCTCTTCCACCGCCCCCTCCCTTCCACCGCCCCTTCTCTTCCACCGCCCCACTCCGACCCGGTTCGCTCCTGGGGCGGCGCGCTCTACGGTGATGGGCATGGAACCGGTACCGACCCTCGTCCACTCGGACAGCCCCTTCGTCAACTTCCGCCATTTCGACTTCGCCGAGGGCGGCCACGGGTACCGCGGGGTCGACATCAAGCGTTTCCGGCTGCCCGCCGAGGCGCCCGACGACCGGGAGGTGCTGGCGGCCCTGATCGCGCATCCCCGGTTCCGGGACACGTACGACGGAGCGGGCGTCCAGGACCCGGGCGTGCAGGACCGGCCCCGGCACGGCCAGTGGTGGCTCGACCGCATCACCCCCGACACCTACGCGGTGGTGGACGACGCGACTGCGGTCGGTCTCGTCCACGCCTGGGCGGCCCAGCACGGCGACCTCCCGGAGGAACTCGCCACGCGCCTGAGGGAGGACGTCTACGGCCCGATCCGCACGGCGACCACCCGGTACCTGCTGGGGCAGCTCCCCAGAGACGCTTTGCACGACTACGGCCCGCTCCACATCGACTCCTACGAACTGGTCCTGATCGACCGCCCCGGAGCCGTGCTCACCCTGCTCGTGGCAGCCGACGACTGATCCCGGGCGACCCCGGCCCGGCATCACGCCGACCACACGCGGGGCGCGGTTGGCCCGTCCGCCTCCCGGCCACGCCCCCTGTCGCCCGTACGGGCTGGGCCGGATGGCCGGTCGCCTCACCGGTGCGGGGGCAGGGCCGTTTCCGATTCTGCGACGGGGTTACTCGTGATGCATGGCACCGACCCCCGAATCACCCGATGACCAGGAAGAACCCGGCGGGCACCACCTCGCGGGACACCACCTCGCCGGCAGGGACCAGGACGCGGAGGCGTCCTCGCGAAAGCGCGCGTCCGAGCCCGAGGATGTGGGCCCCGGCCCGGAGGTGGAGGCCAACGCCCCCGACAGCCCGACCGGCATGCCCAAGCGGTCGTGGGGGGCGGTGCTGAAGCGGACGGGCAGGGAGTTCAAGGACGACGAGCTGACCGACCGGGCGGCCGCCCTGACCTACTACGGCATCCTCGCGCTCTTCCCGGCCCTGCTGGTGCTGGTCTCGATCCTCGGCCTTGCCGGGGAGTCGACCACCCAGAAGGTCATGGACAACCTGAAGAAGCTCGCGCCCGGTCCGGCCCGCGACATGCTGACCGACGCCGTGGAGCAGCTGCAGAACAACGGCGGCGTCGGGTCGGTCATGGCCGTCGTGGGCCTGGTGCTGGCGGTCTGGTCGGCCTCCGGCTACGTCGCGGCGTTCATCCGTTCCTCCAACGCCGTCTACGACCTGCCCGAGGGCCGCCCGGTGTGGAAGGTGCTGCCGCTGCGCTTCGTGCTGACCGTGGTCCTGATGGTGATGGCGGTGATCAGCGCGCTGATCGTCGTCTTCACCGGCCCGCTCGCCCGCCGTGCGGGCGAGACGCTCGGCGTCGGGGACACCGCGCTGACGGTGTGGTCGATCGCGAAGTGGCCCGTACTCGCCGTGCTCGTCATCCTGATGATCGCGATTCTCTACTGGGCCGCGCCCAACGCCCGTGGCCGGGGCTTCCGCTGGATCACCCCCGGCAGCTTCCTGGCGCTCCTGATCTGGCTGGTCGCCTCGGCGGGGTTCGCGCTGTACGTCGCCAACTTCGCCTCGTACAACAAGACGTACGGCACCCTCGCCGGGGTAATCGTGTTCCTGGTGTGGTTGTGGATCACCAACCTCGCGATGCTTCTCGGCCTCGAATTCGATGCCGAGTTGAGCCGGGAGCGGGCCATCGTCGGTGGCCTTCCCGTGACCGAGGAGCCGTACGTCGAACCGCGCGACACCTCCAAGTGGTCCGACGAGGACCGTCGACGGCTCGGCTGAATCCATGACCCGGGCCCCGGCCGACCCGGCCGGGACCCCTGGACGCACGGGAGAGGGACGGGGCACCGGTGTACAGGACAGCGGACGACGGTACGGACTGGAGCCGCCTGAGCGGGATGGACGCGCTGCGGCGGGGGGACCGGCTGCTGACCCACTGGGTGGCGCGCCGGCGGTCGCCGGTGACGCGGGAGGTGCTGCCCGCCGTGGAGTCGGCGGCCGAGCGCACCAAGCTGTGGTGGGCCGCCGCCGGGATCATGGTCGCCGTCGGCGGCGGCCGGCAGCGGAAGGCGGCGGCCTGTGGACTGGCCGCCATGGGGCTCGCGGAACTCCTCTCCAACGGTGTGGGCAAGCAGCTCTACGAGCGCCGGAGGCCGCCAGCCGAGCTGATCCCGCACGACGGCGTCCACGACCGGCCCGACAGCTCGTCGTTCCCCTCGGGCCACACCGCCGCCGCCGTCGGGTTCACCGCCGGAGTCGCCGCCGTCTCCCCGGTCGTGGGGGCGTTCTGCGCCGTACCGGCAGCGGCGGTGGCGGTCGAGCGGGTGCAGTCCGGGGCGCACTACCCGAGCGATGTGGCCGTGGGCGCCGCCCTCGGCCTGGCGAGCGCCTGGCTGGTCCACCGCGCTCCGAAGCTCTGGTGGCGCAGGCTGCTCTGAACGGGGACGGCGACCGCGACGGGCGGCACGCGCATACGGCGTTCCGCCCGGGGTACCCGCGATGCGACCCATTCATGACAATCCAGCGATATGCGGCGAATGGTTTCTCCTTCCCGGGTGCCGGCGCCGCAGGGGAAGGTGGCGAACGGCCATGAGCACGGTTGAGTACCCTGCCGGGCCGCGCGGTTCCGGAGACGGCACCCGGACCGGCGCCGGCGGACCGGACGGCGCGCGGCGCGCCCCGGCGGATGCGTCCGTGGGGGCGCTGGTGAGCCAGGCGTCCCAGCAGCTGTCACAGCTGGTGCGGGACGAAATGCGCCTGGCGCAGGCGGAGATGACACAGAAGGGCAAGCGGCTCGGCCTGGGCGGCGGGCTGTTCGGTGGCGCGGCCGGCGTGGGTTTCCTCGCGCTGGCCGCGCTGGTGGCCGCCGCGATCGCCGGTCTGGCCACCGCGATGCCGGTGTGGGCTTCGGCCCTGATCGTGGGCGCCGTGCTGGCGGCGGTCACGGCGGCCCTGGCGATGAAGGGCAAGAAGGAGATCGCCCTGGCCACTCCCCCCAAGCCCGAGCGGGCCATCGACGACGTCAAGGCCGACATGGCAGAGATCAAGGAGAAGGCGCACCGATGAACGACATGCCCCAGTCCCGGCCCACGCACGACGAACCCCTGACCCCCGAGGAGTTGCGGGCGAAGGCGGAGGCGACGCGCGAGCAGCTCGGGCAGACCGTCGAAGCACTGGCGGCGAAGGCGGACGTGAAGGCACAGGTCCAGCGGAAGGCCGAGGACGCCAAGGTCCAGGCCCAGGCCAAGGCGACGCAGGCCAAGGTCCAGGCGCGGCTGACCGCGATGGACGCCAAGGCGCAGGTACGGGAGAAGTCCGCCGACGCCAAGGCCCAGGTGCGGGAGAAGGCGGCGCTGGCCAAGGACCGGGCCGCCCGGATCGCCCGGGACGCGCAGGAGAAGCTTCCGCCCCCGGTGGTGGACAAGGCGGCGCGGGCCAAGGACCGGCTCGGCGCGGCTGCCACGTCCCTTGCCGCGAGGGTCGAGGAGAAGACCCCGGACACGTTCGCGGAGCGGGCCGGGCGTGCCCAGCGGGCGGTCGGCCGCCGACGCGGCCCGCTCCTCGCCGGGGCCGCCGCCGCGCTGGTGCTCGTGGTGGTGAGGAAGCGCCGCGCCGGAAAGCGCTGAGGCGGCGTGCGGCGGTGAGGGCTGCTTGAGGCGACGGCCGGAGGGCGGGGTGACCGGGGTTCCGGTCGCCCCGCCCTCCGGTCGTCCCCCGCGCCCGGGCAGCCGCCGGGCGTGCCGGGCGCGGGTGCGGGGGCGGTGGCCGGGCAGGGGTAGCAGAGGCGGCGGAAGCAACCGTGCGTCCGGGCCCGGGTGGAGGAGAGCGGCGATGACAGCGGAGAACGGGACGCACGACGGCACGGAGTGGTGGAAGTCGTCGGTCGTCTACCAGGTCTACCCCCGCAGCTTCGCGGACTCGGACGGCGACGGGATCGGCGATCTGGACGGCATCACCCGCCGCTTGGACCACATCGCCGGCCTGGGGGTGGACGTGCTGTGGCTCTCCCCGGTGTACCCGTCGCCCCAGGCCGACAACGGCTACGACATCAGCGACTACCAGGACATCGACCCCGTCTTCGGCGACCTGGACGCCTTCGACCGCCTGCTGGCCGCCGCGCACCGGCGGGGCATGAAGCTGATCATGGACCTGGTGGTCAACCACACCTCGGACGCCCACCCCTGGTTCCAGGAGTCGCGCGACCCGGACAGCCCCAAGCGGGACTGGTACTGGTGGCGTCCGCCGCGCGAGGGGCGCGAGGACGGCGCCGGGAGGCACGAGGACGGCACCGCGAAGGGTGGGGGCGACACCGCAGCCCACGAGGACGGCACCGCGAAGGGCGGGGGCGGGGAGCCGAACAACTGGGGTTCGTTCTTCTCGGGACCCGCCTGGACGTACGACGGGGCGAGCGGGGCGTACTACCTCCACCTGTTCGCTCCCGGGCAGCCCGACCTCAACTGGGAGAACCCCGAGGTGCGTCAGGCGGTGTACGCCATGATGCGGTGGTGGCTGGACCGGGGCGTGGACGGCTTCCGGATGGACGTCGTCAACCTCATCTCGAAGGACCCGGCCCTCCCCGACGGCGAACCGTCCGCCGAGGGCCTGTTCGGTGACGGCTCACCCCACTACGTCTGCGGCCCGCGCATCCACACGTACCTCCAGGAGATGCACCGCGAGGTGATGGGCCGCTACCCGGGACGGTTGCTCAGCGTCGGCGAGATGCCCGGGGTGACCGTCGAGCAGGCGAGGCTGTTCACCGATCCGGAGCGCGCCGAACTCGACATGGTCTTCCAGTTCGAGCACGTCGGTCTCGACCACGGGCACGGCAAGTTCGATCCGCGCCCGCTGCTGCTGACGGACCTGAAGGCGTCCCTCGGCCGCTGGCAGGAGGGCCTCGCCGACGTCGGCTGGAACAGCCTGTACTGGAACAACCACGACCAGCCGCGCGTGGTCTCCCGGTTCGGCGACGACAGCCCGCCGCACCGCACCCGGTCCGCGACGATGCTGGCGACCGTGCTGCACCTGCACCGGGGCACCCCGTACGTCTACCAGGGCGAGGAACTCGGCATGGCCAACGCCCCGTTCGCCACCATCGAGGACTTCCGGGACATCGAGTCGCTGCACCACTACGCGCGGGCGCTGGAGGCGGGTGCCCGGCCCGAGGACGTGCTGCCCGGCCTGCGGGCGATGGGCCGGGACAACGCCCGTACCCCCATGCAGTGGGACGCGTCCCCGCACGCAGGGTTCACCACGGGGACCCCCTGGCTCCCGGTCAACCCCGATCACGTCGAGTTCAACGCCGAGGCCCAGTACGCGGATCCGCGCTCCGTCTACCACCACTACTGCCGTCTCATCGCCCTGCGCCGACGTGAACCCGCCGTCGTGCACGGCGACTTCACCATGCTGCTCCCCGACGACGAGCGGATCTACGCGTTCACCCGCCGCCACGGCGGGACGGCGCTGCTGGTCCTGGGCAACTTCACCGGTGGGACGGTGGCCGTGGAGCCCGCCGACCTCGCGCCCTGGTACCAGGAGTGGGAGGGCGCCGAGCTCGTCCTCGGCAACGGCCCGTCCGCGCCCTCCGGGCCCGGCCGGCTGGTCCTCGCCCCCTGGGAGGCGCGGGTGCACCGCCTCGTCCGGTGAATACGGCCGGTGAGGGCGGACGGGGAGGGCGGCCGGTGAATACGGCCGGGGAGGGCGGCCGGTGAGGGCGGCCGGGGGTGGCCGGTGAGCGCGGCCGGCGGGGTGCCGGGCCGATGATCCGGGTATCCCCGGGTACTCGCGCCCCATGACCGTCTACGGATTCCACGCATCGCACGAACAGGTGCCGCCGGGCGCCCTGTTGGCCGCCGTCGTCCGCGCCGAGCAGGCCGGTTTCACCGCCGCCATGTGCTCCGACCACTTCTCGCCCTGGAGCGTTCGGCAGGGCGAGTCGGGCTTCGCCTGGTCCTGGCTGGGGGCCGCGCTCCAGGCCACCGACAGCATCCCGTTCGGTGTCGTCAACGCCCCGGGACAGCGCTACCACCCCGCGATCGTCGCGCAGGCGATCGGCAGCCTGGCGGCGATGTACCCGGGCCGTTTCTGGGCCGCCCTGGGCAGCGGCGAGGCGTCCAACGAGCACATCACCGGCGAGGGCTGGCCGCGCAAGGACGTACGCAACGCACGGCTGCGGGAGTGCGTCGACGTCGTCCGGGCGCTGCTGCGCGGCGAGGAGGTGAGCCACGAGGGGCTGGTGACCGTGGACCGGGCCCGGCTCTGGACGCTCCCCGAGGCGGTGCCGCCGCTGATCGGAGCCGCGTGCAGCGAGGAGACGGCGCGGTGGTGCGCCGACTGGGCGGACGGCCTGATCACCGTCAACGCCCCGCACGCGACCCTGCGGCGGATCGTGGACGCCTACCGGTCGGCGGGCGGCAACGGTCCGCTGACCCTCCAGGTCCACCTCAGCTGGGACCCCGACCACGGCACCGCGCTCGCCCTCGCGCACGACCAGTGGCGCACCAACGTGCACGGCCCGCCCGCGAGCTGGGACCTCGACTCGGCGGAGCTCTTCGACAGCGTCAGCGAGCACGTCACACCGGAGCGGGTCGCCGAGAGCGTCCGCGTCTCCGCCGACCTCGGCCGACATGCCGCCTGGCTCCAGGAGTACGCGGACCTGGGCTTCGACCGGATCATGCTGCACCACGTGGGCGTCGAACAGAGCGCCTTCATCGACGCCTTCGGGGAGAAGGTGCTGCCGCGCCTCGACGTCACCCGGCCCGCCCCCGCCGTGGCGGGCGGTGTCCGATGAGGCTGACCCGTACCTCCGACGTGTGGTGGAAGAACGCCGTCGTCTACTGCCTGGACGTGGAGACGTACCAGGACGGCGACGGTGACGGCACCGGCGACTTCGCGGGGCTCACCCAGCGGATCGACCACCTGGTGCGCCTGGGCGTCACCTGCGTGTGGCTGATGCCCTTCTATCCGACCCGGGAGCGTGACGACGGCTACGACATCACCGACTTCTACGGTGTCGATCCCCGGCTGGGCACGCTCGGCGACTTCACCGAGTTCGTGCGGACCGCCCGTGACCGGGGCATCCGGGTCATCGCCGACCTGGTGGTCAACCACACCTCCGACCACCACCCCTGGTTCCTGGACGCCCGGTCCGGCCGGGACTCCGCCCACCGCGACTGGTACGTCTGGTGCGACACGCCTCCGGAGGACGGTCCGCGGGGAGTCGTCTTCCCCGACGAGGAGAAGAGCGTCTGGGAGTACGACGAGAAGACCGAGCAGTACTACCTGCACCGGTTCTACAAGCAGCAGCCGGACCTCAACGTCGCCAACCCCGCCGTGCGGGACGAGATAGCCCGGATCATGGGCTTCTGGACCGAGCTCGGACTGTCCGGCTTCCGCGTGGACGCGGTGCCCTTCCTGCTGGAGACCGACGGGCAGCAGGACGCGGACGGCCTCCCCGACCCGCACGCGTACCTCGCCGACCTGCGGGCCTTCCTCGGCCGCCGCAACGGTGAGGCGATCCTGCTGGGCGAGGTGAACCTGCCGTACCCCGACACCGCCCGTTTCTTCGGCGGCGCGCAGGCCGGGGAGGGCGACGAACTGACCCTCTGCTTCGACTTCATCGGCATGCAGCGGATGTACCTCTCGATGGCCCGGGAGGACGCCGGGCCCCTGGCGGCGGCTCTGCGCGAGCGCCCGGTGCCGCCCCGTGACGCGCGCTGGGCGACCTTCGTCCGCAACCACGACGAGCTGACGCTCGACAAGCTCGACGAGGACGAACGCGCCGAGGTCTTCGCCGCCTTCGGCCCGGACGAGGACATGCAGGTGTACGGCCGGGGTCTGCGCCGCAGGCTGCCGCCGATGGTCGACGGCGACCGCCGCCGCGTCGAGCTGGCCTACAGCCTGCTCCTCAGCCTGCCCGGGACCCCCGTGCTCTTCTACGGCGAGGAGATCGGGATGGGGGAGAACCTGGCCGCACCGGGGCGCCAGGCGGTACGGACCCCGATGCAGTGGACCCCCGACAAGGGCGGCGGCTTCACCTCGTCCGACGAAGGGCCCCTGCCCAATCCGGTGGTCGAGGGCGCCTTCGGGCCGAAGCGGGTCAACGTGCACGACCAGATGCGCGATCCCGACTCGCCGCTCTCCCGGATGCGGAGCCTGATCGAGCGGTACCGCGAGGCGCCCGAACTGGCGTGGGGCCGCTGCGAGGTGCTCGACACCGACGACCCCGGGGTGATGGCGCACCTCAGCTCGCTGCCGGAGGGAGCGGTGCTGGCCGTGCACAACTTCTCCGGCCGGCAGCTCACCGCGGCCGTGGAGGTCCCCGGCCTGCGGGGCGGCCGTCTCCTCACCGACCTGGCCGACGGCGGGTCGGTGAAGGCGGCGGCCGGAGGGCGGATCGGCGTCGGTCTGGAACCGTACGGCTACCGCTGGCTGCGGGTGAACACCCCGCTGGACGACCCGGACCGCGCGGTCGCGGAGTGACCCCCTGACGTCCACGGAGTGACCCCTGACGTCCACGGAGTGATCCTCTGACGTCCTCGGGCCCCGCGCGATCCTCCGCGCGGGGCCCGTCGGGCTGTCGGTACCGTCCGGTGGTCAGCTCACGCGGCCGGGGCCAGCACCACGTGGGCGGTGCCGGGGACGGACGCGGTGCCGTCGGCGTAGAGGGCGGCCACGCGGTAGAAGTGCGTGGTGCCCGAGGCGGCGGACGTGTCCGTGACGCTGGTGCCCGAGTACGGCGAGGGAGCTGCCGCGAGCGGCTCGTACGCCCCGGTCGCCGGGTTCCAGCGCTCGACCGTGTAGCCCGTGGCGTCCGTGACCGGCTGCCAGGTGAGCTCGGCGCCGCCGGTGGGGGCTGCGTCGGCGGTGACGGTGACCGGGGAGCCCTCCGGGGTCGTCACGGTGGGGGTCAGGTCCCGCTCGGTGACGATCACGACCGGGTTGGCCTCGGGGTCGCCCATGCTGGTGTTGCCGGAGGTGTCCTGCACGTCGACGAAGTAGCAGCGTTCCTCACCGTCGGGCAGCCGGACGTCGGTGTACGAGGTGACGGTGGGGCCCACGTACGCGGAGTCCACCGCGTAGCAGACCGAGGTGCCCTCCTCCTCGTCGGTGACCAGCTCGCCGATGAGGACCCGCTGGCGTGCGATGTCGGGCTCGCCACCGTTCTTCCAGCGCAGCTCGACGCCGTAGTCGGTCGGCTCGGCGGTGAGGCCGGTGACCGGGGCCGGTGCCGTCAGGTCCTCGTACAGCGTCCTGGTGGTGACGCTCGCCGAAGCCGCCGACTCCTTGCCGGAGGCGTCGAACGCCTTGACCACGTAGTGGTACGTGGTGCTCCCCACCGGATAGCTGTCCTCCCAGGTGAACCGGCGGCTGCCGTCCGACAGCAGAACCGATGCGACGACGTCGGCGGCGGGTGCGGCCTTCGTGTCGACGGGCAGGGTCGTGGAGCGGTAGACGTGGTAGCCGGCGACCGAGCCGTCCGTCGTCGCCCGGAGCCAGGAGAGCGTGACCGAGCTCGTGGCCGGGACCGCCGTCAGGCTGTGCGGGGCGGCGACGGTCCGGTGGGCGGAGCCGGCCGCGTACGTCGCCGGGGTGTAGGCCGAGGTGCGCCCGGCGCCGTCCACGGCGGCCACCCGGTACTGCCACTGCGCGGACCGGGCGACAGCGGTGTCGTTGAAGGAGGTTCCGGCCACCGACACGGTGGTGGCGGTACCGGAGCCGCTGCGGTTCAACAGATAGCGGGTCGCGCCCGCCACCGGCTTCCAGGTCACCGCGATGCCCGCGTCCGTACCCGTGGCGGTGAGACCGGTGGGCGTGGTCATGAGCGGCGACACCACGGGGACGTCGGCCGAGCCGGTGGAGACGTTCCCGGCCTTGTCGACGACGCGGATCTCGTAGTAATAGGTCTTGCCGGGCGCGGGGTTGAGGCCGGTGTAGCCGGTGGCCCCGCCCGCGGCGACCTGGGTGTACGCGGTGGTGCCGGCCAGGCGGCGGTAGACGCGGTAGCCGGCGAGATCCATCTCCACGCTCGCCGGCCAGGTCACCTTGACCTTGCCGGACGCGGTGTCGTGGACGGCCTTCACACCGGCCGGGGTGCGGGGCCTGACCTTGTCGACCGTCTTCGACGTGCGGGGCGCGTAGCTGAACTTGACGTTGGCGGCGCCCGTCCAGTTCACGTAGTCCACGCGCAGGGTGTGCTTGCCGGACGGGACGGTGAGGTTGACCGACTTCGACACGGTGGCCGAGCCGTTCTTCCAGATGTCGATCTTCCGGACGCCGTCCAGGTAGACCCGCACCCCGTCGCGGGCCGACGCGGCGAAGGTGAAGGGGCCGCCTCCGCCGAAGTCGCGGGTGACGGAGTAGCGGACGGCGAAGTTGTCCTTCGGCAGACCGGACACGGGCGCGTTGGTGCCCCAGTTCTGGTCCATCGCGTCGTCGCAGTCGGTCTTCTTCGGCGTGCCGGCGAACGTGGTGTTCGCGTAGAAGGTGCGCGTGAAGTAGTTCGTCCTGCAGACCACCGTGGCCGCCGCCGCCGGAGTGGCGCCGAGGGCCGAGAGCAGCGTGCAGGAGGTCGCCGCGACGGAGAGGGCCGCGACGGAACGGAGCCCTGCGCGGGAACGGGATATCACGTGGGAAGGCCCTTTCGGACAAGGGTCGTCGGGCACAACGGGAGGGGAGCACGGAGGAGGGGCCCGGTGCGCGGAGCGCGCGCGGCCCGGACCCCTCCCGTGGCACCGGTGCGGTGCCGGGGACTACTTCTTGAAGCCGTAGTCCAGGAGCTTCTTGACGTCGGTCGTGCGGGTGGCCTCGGTGGAGGAGGCCAGGACGGCGCCGATCACCGTCTTGCCGTTGCGGGTCGCGGCGAAGACCAGGCAGTACTTGGCATTGCTGCCGGAGCCGGTCTTGATACCGATCATGCCGCTGTAACTGCTCAGCAGCTTGTTGGTGTTGGTCCACGACATGTAGCGGTAGCCGCCGCTCTTCGTGGTGACCTTCTGCTTCGTCGACTTGGTCTTGACGATGGAGCGGAAGGTGGAGTTCTTCATGGCGCTGCTGGCGATCTTCGTCAGGTCGCGCGGGGTCGAGTAGTTCGAGCCATTGCTTATGCCGTCGAACGAGTCGAAGTGCGTGTTCTTCAGGCCGAGGGTCTTCGCGTCGGCGTTCATCTTGCCGAGGAAGGACTTCACCCGGGCCGCGCGGGTCGTGCCGGTGCCGAACTTGTCGGCGAGCGCGTACGCAGCGTCGCAGCCGGACGGCAGCATCAGGCCGTACAGCAGCTGGCGCACGGTGACCTTGTCGCCGACGATCAGGTGCGCCGAGGAGGCGCCCTTGGAGACGATGTAGTCGCTGTACGCCTTCTGGATCGTGACGGTGCTGTTCAGGTTGAGGTTCTTCTGGGCCAGCACCACCTTGGCGGTCATGATCTTGGTGGTGGAGCCGGTGGCGCGGCGGGTGTCGGCGCCCTTGGAGTAGAGCGTCGCGGAGTTCGCGTTGTTCATCACGAACCCGCCGGGCGCGACGACGGTGGGCGTCGGGACCGTGGCCGCCTGCGCGGTGGTGGCGAGCGCCCCACCGGCGATGACGGCACCGGCCGTCAGGGTTACGGTCGCCGCGACGGACGTGCGGCGAATGCCCCTCATGCGGATCTTCAAGATAAATGCTCCAAATGCCACTGGAATGCGACTGCATGGGAGCCGCTGATGGTGAGACTCCTGGGACGGCCGCTTGGATGTGCTGGCGCCGGGGCGCGTTTGAAACGGCGTGCGGAGCGCTGCGCATCGTAGCGCGCGGGGCGGACAACCCGGTCACCCCCGGTGCGGGCGTTCTTCCTGGGGCGGGAGGGGCCCACGGTGTCGCCGGGGCGTCCGGATCACGGACGGTTTCCCTCATGCGTCCATGTTGTATCTATGCTGTGTGCATGCCTGTCGCACCTCCCGCTTCCGCTGCTGCCCACCGGGCGCGACCCAAGCCGCCTCCCGCCGCCGAACGCGTCTACTCCCACGTCAAGGAGGCGGTGCTCGACCGCCGTTACGAGGGCGGGACGCTCCTCACCGAAGGGGACCTCGCCGAAGCGGTCGGCGTCTCCCGGACCCCCGTACGCGAGGCGCTGCTCCGCCTCGAAGTGGAAGGGCTGATCAAGCTCTATCCGAAGAAGGGCGCGCTCGTCCTCGCGGTCTCCGCCCAGGAGATCTCCGATGTCATCGAAACCCGGCTGCTGGTCGAGGAGTTCGCCGCCCGCAAGGCGGTGCCCGCCTCCCCGCGGTTGATCGGCAGGCTGGAGGAGCTGCTCGCCGAGCAGAGCACCCTCGCGCGGGCCGGGGACCTGGCGGCGGTCTCCGTCGCCGACCGCTGCTTCCACGCGGAGATCGTGCGCAACGCGGGCAACCAGATCCTCTCCCGCCTCTACGACCAGCTCCGCGACCGGCAGTTGAGGATGGGCGTCGCCGTGATGGAGGCGCATCCCGGCAGGATCGCCGCCAACATCACCGAGCACACCGAGCTGTTGGAAGCCATTCGATCGGGTGATGCCGAGGCGGCCGCAGGGGTCGTCCGGCGGCACGTCGGCCGGGTCAAGGTGCTGGTGCGGGGTGAGGACCGATGAGCTCGGCAGCCGCGCCCACCCTCTCGCTGCCCGGAGATCCTCCCGGCGGCCGGCGGGCCGTGTGGATATGGGGCATCGGGGTCGCCGTCTACTTCGTCGCGATCATCTTCCGTACGAGTCTCGGGGTCGCCGGGCTCGACGCCGCGACACGCTTCGACGTCAACGCCTCGGCCCTGTCGACCTTCTCCATCCTCCAGCTGCTGGTGTACGCGGGGATGCAGATACCCGTCGGCCTGATGGTCGACCGGCTCGGCACCAAGAAGGTCCTCGCCCTCGGCGCGGTCCTCTTCACCGCGGGTCAGCTCGGCTTCGCGCTCTCCCCGTCGTACGGCACCGCGCTCGCCTCGCGCGCGCTGCTCGGCTGCGGCGACGCCATGACGTTCATCAGCGTGCTGCGGCTCGGCAGCCGGTGGTTCCCGGCCCGGCGCGGACCGATGATCGGGCAGATCGCCGCGCTCTTCGGGATGGCGGGCAACCTCGTCTCCACCCTCTTCATCGCGCGCGCCCTGCACGGCTTCGGCTGGACGAAGACGTTCGTCGGCAGTTCGCTGGCCGGCGTGCTGGTGCTGGTCCTGATGCTGCTCTTCCTGAAGGACCACCCGGAGGGCCACGAACCGCCGCCCGTGGAGCACGCGGGGGCCGCGTACGTACGCCGTCAGATCGCCGCGTGCTGGCGTGAGCCCGGCACCCGGCTCGGGATGTGGGTCCACTTCACCACGCAGTTCCCGGCGATGGTCTTCCTGCTGCTGTGGGGGCTGCCGTTCCTCGTGGAGGACCAGGGGCTGAGCCGGGGCACCGCCGGCAGCCTGCTCACCCTGGTGGTGCTGGCCAACATGTCGGTGGGCCTCGTCTACGGACAGGTCATCGCCCGCCACCACGCGGCCCGGCTCCCGCTCGCCCTCGGCACGGTCGGGGCGACGGCGGTGCTCTGGGCGGCCACCATCTTCCACCCGGGCCACGCGCCGATGTGGCTGCTGATCGTGTTGTGCGTGGTGCTGGGCGCCTGCGGCCCCGCGTCGATGATCGGCTTCGACTTCGGCCGGCCCGCCAATCCGCCCGAGCGTCAGGGCACCGCTTCCGGCATCGTCAACATGGGCGGCTTCATCGCCTCGATGACCACGCTGTTCCTGGTCGGGGTGCTGCTCGACGCGACCGGCGACGACTACACGATCGCGTTCTCCTCGGTGTTCGTCCTGGAGGCGCTCGGCCTCGTACAGATCCTGCGCCTGCGCAAGCGCGCGGCGGCACGGGAGCGCGAGCACCACGTGGTCAGCCGGGTGGAGGCGGTGCACGTACCGGTGTGAGTGGTTCCGGCCCGGGGGTGCGGGGTCACCCGTTCCCGGGGGTGGCCCGTGGGGCGCGGGCCCGGGCGAACCCCCAGGCGACGAGCGCGGCGGCCAGGACGGTGAGCGCGAGGCCCGCGACCGTGGTGGCCCGGTGGAACTCCGCGGTCTGCCGGGCGCTCCAGTGCGCGTCGGCGACGCTGCCGGTGAACAGCGCGGCGAGGACCGTACCGGCGACCGCGACGGCGGCGCCGGAGCTGACCTCGGAGGCCGTGTCGACGAGGGCCGCGCCGGTCGTCGTCCGGTTCTCGGGCAGCCCCCGCAGCACGTTGACCCCCGCGACGACCCCGACCACCCGCATCCCGGACGCCACGAGGACGAGGGCGAGCGCGACCCACCCGTAGCCGTACCCGCCCAGCAGCGAGTGGACGGCGAGCCCGGCGACGACCGCCGAGGCGCTGAGCAGGGCGGCCCGTTCGAGCCCGGCCCGCTCCACGAACGGCCGGACGAACGCGCCGCCCGCGACCAGCACCACCACCTGCGGCAGCATCCCGAGGGCCGCCTGTCCGGATGACCACCCCCAGTCGAGCTGGAGCCGCAGCGTCACCAGATAGCCGAGCCCGGCGGTCGCCAGCCCTGCCGCGGCCTTGAACGCCAGGCCGGTCGACACCAGCGGGGCGGCGAGGAGCCGCAGGTCGAGGAGCGGGTGGCGCGCCGACCGCTCGCGCAGGACGAAGAGCACCGCCCCCGCCACGCCCGCCGCCAGAACCGTCCAGGGGGCCCAGGCGCCGGCGCCCCGGTCCACGAAGAGCGTCGGCGCGAGGAGCGCCGCCACGATCGTCGCCGTACCGAGCACCGCTCCGGCCACGTCCACCGGATCACGGTGGAGCTCCGCCGCCCCGTCGGGTGCGATGCCCCGGCGTATCCCCAGGAACGCGAGCGCGGCGACCGGCACGTTCACCAGCAGCAGCACCTGCCACGGCGCGACCGCGAGCACGAAACCGCCCGCCGTCGGGCCGACCGCGAGCCCCGCCAGACCCACGGTGGAGATCAGGGTGGTCGCCCGTACGCGCAGCCCGTCCTCGTCGAACAGCCGGAAGGCCAGCGCCATCGAGCCCGGCGTGGTCATCGCCGCCGCGACGCCCGTCACCGCGCGGACCGCGACGAGCTGCCCCGGGGTGGTGACGCAGACGGTCGCCAGGCTCGCGACGCCCAGCAGCACCAGCCCGACGAGCATCACCCGCCGCCGCCCGAACCGGTCGGCGACCGCGCCGAACGCGAGCATCAGCCCGCCGAACACGACCGCGTACACCCCCGCCACCCACTGGAGCGCGGTCGTCGAGGCGTGCGCCTGCCGCCCGATCGTGGGGAGTGCGACGTCGAGGACCGAGTTGTCCAGCATCTCGAAGAGGAACACCGCCGACAGACCGGCCAACGCCACCCATGCCTCGCGGAGGGAGCGGGGGGAGGGGGCCGTCCCAGGGGGTGCGGTCCCGGTCCCGTGATGAGTACGCAAGGACGACAACCACCTAAGATATAGAGTCCTATCTTACTGGGCTCAGGGTAGAGCTCCGGAATAAGATAGGCAAATCTATCTAAGCGGATTCAGAGATCCTCAAGGAGACGTCATGGCCGAGCGGCGACGCGGACCGGCGCTGGAGAAGGCACTCCTCGACGCCGCATGGGAAGAGCTCACGGCCAACGGCTACGCCCGGTTCACCATGGACGCCGTGGTCCAGCGCGCGGGCACCAGCCCGCCCGTCCTCTACCGCCGCTGGTCCGACCGCGACGCCCTCGTCCGGGCCACCCTCCAGCACGTCATGAAGGGGGCCCTCCTCGACATCCCCGACACGGGGAGCCTGCGCGGGGACGTGCTCACCCTCATGCGCGAGATCAACGCCACCCGCATCGAACTCGTCACCGTCATGAGCGTGCAACTCGCCGACTACCACCGGGCCGCCGGCCCCGACGCCCCGCGCTCCCCCCTCACCAGCGGGCGCAAGGAAGCCGTCGACGTGCTCTACGACCGGGCCGTCCGGCGCGGCGAGGTCCGGCCCGAACGCCTCACCGACCGCATCAGGTCACTCCCCTTCGACCTGCTGCGCCACGAACTCCTCACGACCTTCGCCCCCGTGCCGGACGACGTGCTCGAAGAGATCGTCGACACGGTCTTGCTGCCCCTGGTCCGCTGACGCTCCCCGCACGCATCTACGGGGTCACGGCGAACCGGTGCAGGATCGCCGCCGCCAGGTCCTCGTCGCCCTCGACCTTGATCCGGTCCGCGACGGTCGACGGCCGCACCCGCCCGCAGGCCAGCCGGTAGTACGTCTCCCAGTCCATCGCCAGCGTCACGGCGGGGCCCAGCGACGGCGAACCGTCGATCGAGCCGCGCCCCTCCGCGTCCACCCGGATCGTACGGAGGAACTCCAACGGCCCCTGGACGTCGAGCACCACGGCCGAGTTCGCCGGGGCGCCCGCGTCCTTGGCGACGACCTTCGGCAGCGCCTCCAGCAGGGTGTCGCGGACGATGTGGGCGCCGGGGGAATCGAGGTTGCCGGGCCGCCCGAGCGCCGCACGCAGGTCCTGTTCGTGCACCCACACGTCGAAGGCCCGCATGTGCAGGGCGACTTCGAGGGTCTGCTCGGCACCCAGGGGCGCCCGGACCATCGTCTCGGGGGCGCGTGACTCGTTCCGCAGCTGCCGGGAGCGGCGGATGATCGTGTACTCCAGCTCCGAGGTCATCTCGGGCGAGGTGTGGTGGCGCCGCACGTCGACCTGCATCTCCATGTACCGGGCGATGTCGCTCTGCACGTGGTAGAGGTCGCGCGGCAGTGTGTGGATGGGCCGCGGGTCGCCGAGCTGCTCGCACTCCATGCCGATGATGTGCGACACGATGTCGCGCACCGACCAGGCGGGGCACGGCGTACGGCGGTTCCAGTCCCCCTCGGCGAGCGGCAGCACCAGCTCCGTTATCGCCTCGATGGAGTGGGTCCAGGCGTCGGCGTAGGTCTGGAGGCTGGGATGGACGGTCACGGGACCCCTCGTGCGGTTCTTCGGTGCGTGGGCTGGAGAGCAGGGAGTGCGGGCGGGTGGGCTGGCACTGACGGCGCTGTCTGCGAGCTGCGTGGGAGGTTCGTTCCTTCGGAAAGTTCCAAGTTACGCTGCGAGCAGGCACCCCGGCAGTGCTTTCGTGTGACGATCGTAGGCCGGTGTTGACGGCTCGAATGCCAGGACGGTGGTACTGTGCGCGCCTCTCTGATCCAGATCGCGGTAAACCCGGACGAACCCGTCAATCACCGCAGAGCGAGGGCGGCTTCCCTCGTGGTCGGCGAGGCGTCAGGTCCGAATCCGGCCGACTTGGTGGTCCTCCCCGAACTCTGGCCGGTGGGCGCCTTCGCCTTCACCCGCTTCGCCGACGAGGCCGAGCCCCTCGAAGGCCCCACCCACGAAGTGATGTCCCGCGCGGCGGCCGAAGCGGGCGTCTGGCTGCACGCCGGATCCTTCGTCGAACGCGCCGAGGACGGCACCCTCTACAACACCTCCCTCGTCCTCGACCCGAGGGGCGAACGCGTCGCCGCCTACCGCAAGATCCACCGCTTCGGCTTCGACCAGGGCGAAGCGACCCTGATGGGCGCCGGCGACACCCTCGTCACCGTCCCCCTCCCGGACACCACCCTGGGCCTCGCCACCTGCTACGACCTCCGCTTCCCCGAACTCTTCCGGGGCCTCGTCGACGCGGGCGCCCAGACCCTCGTCGTCCCCGCCGGCTGGCCCGAACGCCGCCGCGCCCACTGGACCCTCCTCGCCCGGGCCCGCGCCGTCGAGAACCAGGCGTACGTCCTCGCCGTCGGCACCGCCGGCACCCACGCCGACGTTCCCCAGGCGGGCCACACCATCGCGGTCGACCCGTGGGGCGAGGTCCTCGCCGAGGCGGGTGCGGACGAGGAGATCCTGCGGGTGGAGTTCGACCCGGCGAAGGTGGAGAAGACCCGTGCGCAGTTCCCGGCGCTGAAGGACCGACGGCTGGGGGTGGAGCGGCCGGGGGAGGTGGGGTGAGGGGTGGCAGGGGGAGGGTGAGGGTGGGATTCCCGAACCGGTGAAGGACCGAAGTGACGACGTGTGCTTCCCGCGCGTGCGGGAGTGCTCAGGTCCCCGGTCGGAGAAGCGGACCCACGATCCGTCGGCCGAGGTTCGGGTCTCACCCACCGTCCCTCAGTCGTCCCCCTTGTCGTGCTCCTTCTCAGCGAGGACGATCACGCACATCGCGACCGCGATCAGCAGCGAGGCGTCGGCGTCCTCGCGGACGATGTCGATGCCGTACGTGTCGCGGATGCTGAGCAGGCGCCGGGAGATCCGGGCCAGCAGCTCGTCGTCGTAGTCGATCGCGAACTCGCGGTCGAGGATCTTGCCGCTGACGTCGAGTTCGGTGCCGTCCGCCATGGTCACGCGGTAGTGGTTGCGGAGCAGCGACAGGTGCTTCTTCCTGACCCGTGCCAGCTCTTCGCCGTCGCGCTCGATGATCATCGTGTCGCGGATGCTGATCAGCTTCTGGCGCAGCTCCACGAGGACCCGGCCGTTCGCGTCCTTCAGCTCGAAGGTGTCGCGTACCCGCATGGCCTTGCCGTCGACGAGGAACACCTTGCGGCCCTCGGTGTCCTCGATCCAGTAGTCGTCGCCGATGGCGAACAGTCGCTCGCGTACGAGAAGTCTCATGGAGCACAGCTTCCCGGAGGCGGCCACGGAATGCCTGAGGGCGCGCGAGGTGCCGGAGGGTGCGGAGGCACCGGAGCAACGCGGACGTACCCCGCCCACGCCGCCGGCGAGCGCGGGATGAACACGGCATGAACAAGGACACCGGCCCGGGCGACGACTTCCCCCGCTTCGCCCGCGGCGGGAACCGGGCCGGGGCGTCGCGGAGTCACGGTCGTGAAGAGGGGCCGGACGCACCGCGTCGCAGCCGAGTCGGAGCCGCGTACGCACTGATCCGTCACGCATCACGGGACAGCCAGGCTGCCCGACGGCCCGAGACAGTCCGGCACCCCGAGGAGAGAACGTGATCCACCGCCTGAAGCGGATACCGGCGTTGTTCGTGGGAGCGCTCCTCGTCGGGGGGCTGGCCGCCTGTGATCCGGAGGGGCTGCACTCCGCCGAGCACGCCGGTCCGTTCCCGTACGAGTCTCCGGCCGACACCGCCGATGTCGACCTGCGCGAGGCCCTGTCCGACTACGGCGTCCGCCTGCCCGAGGGGGCCGAGGAGATCACCTACGGCGCGCTCAAGGCGCTGGACGGGTACCCGTTCCGGGTCGAGTTCTCGATGCCCTGCGACGGCGTCCCGGCCTTCGTCCGGGAGAACCAGCTCGTCCCGGCCGGGAAGGAGACCCCCGACGGGGTGAGGATGGAGGTCATGGATCAGGGGCTCCCGGTGGACGCCGACCCGGCGTACGTCCGGGCGAAGGGGTCAGAACTGTTCACGGTGTACGCGGCGATCTTCGACCGGTCGGGGACGTGCAGGGTGTTCCTCAGCAGCTGAGCCCGCCGGGAGCCCCTCCTGCCATGCCGCCACCCGTGATCGGCGACGACGCCGCGAGTGCGCCACCCGTGATCGGCGACGACGCCGCGAGTGGCACCCTTGAGGCATGAACGATGCCGTCCCGGCGCCCGCCCCCGCGCCCCACCGTGCCCGTGTCCGCGCCCCCGAGCTCATCGGCAAGGGCGGCTGGCTCAACACGGGTGGCCAGCAGTACACCCTCGCTGACCTGCGGGGACGCATTGTCGTCCTCGATTTCTGGACCTTTTGCTGCGTGAACTGCCTGCACGTCCTCGACGAGCTGCGCGAGCTGGAGGAGAAGCACCGCGACACCGTGGTGATCATCGGCGTGCACTCGCCGAAGTTCGTGCACGAGGCGGAGCACCAGGCCGTCGTGGACGCCGTGGAGCGGTACGAGGTGCACCACCCGGTGCTCGACGACCCGGAGCTCGCGACGTGGAAGCAGTACGCGGTCCGGGCCTGGCCGACGCTCGTGGTCATCGACCCCGAGGGGTACGTCGTCGCCCAGCACGCCGGCGAGGGCCACGCCCACGCCATCGCGAAGCTGGTGGACGAGCTGGAGGCCGAGCACGAGGCGAAGGGCACCCTGCGGCGCGGGGACGGCCCGTACGTGGCGCCCGAGCCGGTCGCGACCCACCTGCGGTTCCCGGGCAAGGCGCTGCTGCTGCCGGACGGCGGCTTCCTGGTCTCGGACACCACCCGCCACCGGCTGGTGGAGCTGGAGGCGGACGGCGAGACCGTACGCGGCCACTACGGCACCGGCGAGCGCGGCTTCACCGACGGCGGCCGTGACGAGGTGCGGTTCAGCGAGCCGCAGGGCCTCGCGGTGCTGCCGGACGGCCGGATCGCCGTCGCGGACACCGTCAACCACGCGCTGCGCGCCCTGGACCTCACCACCGGCCGCACGGTGACGCTCGCCGGCACCGGCAACCAGTGGTGGCAGGGCTCCGCGACCTCGGGTCCGGCGCGCGAGGTGGACCTCTCCTCGCCGTGGGACATCGCCTGGTTCGGCGACCGCCTCTGGATCGCCATGGCGGGCGTGCACCAGCTGTGGACGTACGATCCCGGGGCCGGGACCGTCGAGGTCGCGGCGGGCACCACCAACGAGGGGCTCGTCGACGGTCCGGCGGCGGAGGCGTGGTTCGCGCAGCCGTCCGGGCTCGCGGCCTCCGCCGACGGGGAGCGGCTGTGGATCGCCGACTCCGAGACCTCGGCGCTGCGCTTCGTGGACCGGGCGGGCGTGGTGACCACGGCCGTGGGCACCGGTCTCTTCGACTTCGGGCACCGCGACGGGGCGGCCGGCCAGGCGCTGTTCCAGCACCCGCTGGGTGTCACCGCGCTGCCGGACGGGTCGGTGGCCGTCTCGGACACGTACAACAACGCGCTGCGGCGCTTCGACCCGGCGAGCGGCGAGGTGACGACGCTCGCGACGGACCTGCGGGAACCGAGCGACGCGGTGCTGGTCGACGGTGACCTGGTGGTCGTGGAGTCGGCGCGGCACCGGCTGACCCGGCTGCGGCTGCCCGAGGAGGCGCTGCGGGTCGACGGCGGCGCGCACCGTACCCAGCGCGCGGCCACCGAGGTCGCCGCCGGGAACCTCCGGCTGGACGTGGTCTTCCAGGCGCCGGCCGGTCAGAAGCTCGACCTGCGGTACGGCCCCTCCACCCGGCTGCTGGTCTCCTCGACCCCGCCGGAGCTGCTGGCCGAGGGTTCCGGCGCGGGCACGGACCTCTTCCGCGACCTGGTGCTCGCGGACGGGGTCACCGAGGGCATCCTGCACGTCTCGGCGATGGCCGCGTCCTGCGACGACGACCCGGCGAACGAGTACCCGGCCTGCCACGTCCACCAGCAGGACTGGGGCGTACCGGTCGTGGTGACGGCGGACGGCGTGGCCCGGCTGCCGTTGGTGCTCGCGGGCATGGACGACGCCTGACCGGGCCTTCCTCCGGGCCGGGTTCCCGTCGGCGGGTTCTCGTCGGCGGGTTCCCGTGGGCGGGTTCTCGTCGGCGGGTTCTCAGAACTCGTCGGCGCCGTTGCGCAGTTCGGGCGTCCAGTAGCCGGTGGCCCACTTCGCGGGGTTGACGGCGATACCGCCGGAGCCGGGGGCCTTCACGGTGGCCATCCCCGCGCCGGCCGGGAAGGTGATGGTGAAGTCCTGCGCCGTTCTGACGTCCTCGTCCGTTCCGCCGTCCGACAGTCGCACCACCGCGTAGGCGGGAGCACCGGCGGTGAGGACGACCGCTTCGGCGGGCTTGCTGCTGGCGACCGCCGGAGCGGCGCCGAGGGCGTTCTCCAGGAACCGGATCTCCGGGAAGCCCGGCATCAGGCAGCTGTGCCCCGAGGTGTTCTTCGCGGTCAGCACGATGTGGGTGTAGGGCGGGCCGTCCTGAACCGCGGCACTGACCGTGAGGGTCTTGGTGGTGCAGGCGGGGGTGCCGGCGGAGGTTCCGGTTCCGCCACCCGTGGTCGTACCGGTGGCCTCGGCCGTACCGGCACTCTCCGTCGTACCGGCGCTCTGCGTCGTACCGGCGCTCTGCGCGGCGCCCGGGTCCGACGCGGGGTCGGCCGGGGCGGAGGGCGTCGCCGAGCCGCTCAGCACCGTGCCGGCGGACTCCGTGCCGGCGGACTTGGTGCCGGCGTCGGTGTCGTCGCAGGCGGTGAGGGCCAGGGCGAGCGCGGCGGCGGCTGCGGCGGCGAGGACGGTGCTGCGGGTGCGGTAGGCGGACGTACGCATGGAGATTCCCCCGGGAAGCGGTAGGACGACGGTGCGCCGACGGCGGCCGTAAACGCCGTGAGCTGCTGACATCTCCGAGTCTGGGCCCCATCGCTGACGTTCCGCCGGTGTCCCGCTGACGTCCCGCTGACGCTCCGCGCCCGAGGGCCGCCGCCCTTTGCCGGGCCACGAGGGGTCACACCCACTCGTCGACGGCCGCTGCGAGGAGGGTGGCCGCGTAGCGGAGCGTGGGCTTCAGCCCGTGTCGGTGAGTCTGCGCAGGGCCACCTCGTGCCGTATCCGGTGGTCCGCCCGTGCCGAGACCCGCAGCAGGACCTCCAGGGCGCGCACCGCGCCCTCGTCGTATCCGACGCGTTCCGCTTCCTCGGCGGCCCGCTCCAGCAGCAGGATGCCGCCGTCCTCCTCGCCGAGCGCCAGACGGGCCTCGCCGGCGACGGCGAGCAGCAGCGAGCGGCGGGCGGCCTCCTGCTGGTCCGGGCCCAGGTCCAGTGCCGCACGTGCGGTCGCCAGGGCGGCGGCGGGCCGGTCGGCCACCAGCTGCAACCGGGCGAGATGCTGCAGCGCGAGCGTCTCCGTGTGCCGGTCGCCCTCCTCCCGGGCCAGTGCGACGGCCCGCTCGCAGCCCTCCAGAGCCGTTCCGGTCGCGCCCCGGCCCGCCTGGACGACCGCCAGGTTGATCAACGCCGTCGCCTCGCCCAGCCGGTCACCGGCCTGCCGCGCGAGACCCGGCGAGCGTTCCAGGAGGACGGCCGCCTCGGCGGTCCTGCCCTCCTCCACCAGCACCCAGCCCAGCAGGCTGAGCACGCGCGACTCGGCGTAGGGGTCCTGCCGGGTCCGCGCGGAGTCCAGCGCCAGCTCCAGCAGGGGGGACCAGCTGTCCCGTACCCGCCACACCACCTGCGGCCACTGGAGCAGGATGATCCGCCAGGCCCGGTCGTGCAGACCGGCCTCCCTCGCCGCGACGGCGGCCCGTGCCAGGTCGTCCCGTTCGGCGGCCAGCCAGCGCATCGCCGCGGCACGGTCGGCGAAGTCCCGTACGGCGGAGGGGCGGTGGTAGTCCTCCGGAAGGACGAAGCAGGGCTCGCCGCCGGGCTCCGCGGCCTCGGAGGCGGCGAGGGCGGTGGCGATGCAGTGGTCGAGGACGCCGATCAGGGCCTCGGGCCCGGCCGCCGGGTCGAGATCCCGGGCGTACAGGCGCACCAGGTCGTGCAGCACCCAGTGCTCCGGCGCGGTCTCGGTCACGAGGTGCGCGGAGCCGAGCCGTTCCAGGGCGGCCGAGGCGGCGGCGGGACCGGTGCCGGCGAGTGCCGCGCAGGTGTACCGGTCGAAGTGGCCGCCGGGGTGGTGGCCGAGCCGGGCCAGCACATGGGCGGCGTCCGGCGGGAGTTGTTGGACGGTCAGCCGGAGAGCGGCCGAGACGCCGACGTCGTCCACGTCGAGACGGGCCAGCCGGCCGCGTTCGTCGGCCAGCTCCTCGGCCATTCCGGCGAGGGTCCGCTGCGGCCGGCCGGCCAGCCGGGCGGCCGTGACCCGCAGAGCGAGCGGAAGCCCTCCGCAGAGTTCGGCCAGGCGGCGGGCGGCCACGGGTTCGGCGCGGACCCTCTCCTCACCGAGGACACCGGCGAGCAGGGCCGTGCCGTCCCGGGGTTCGAGGGTGTCGAGCGGGACGGGTCGGGCCGCGTCCGAGGCGATGAGGCCCTCCAGCCGGTTGCGGCTGGTGACGACCGTGACGCAGTCGGTCCCACCGGGGAGCAGGGCGCGGACGGTGGAGGAATCGCGGGCGTTGTCGAGGAGCACGAGCAGTCGGCGCCGCTCGGTCAGGGAGCGGAAGAGCGCGGCCCCCGCGGTGACGGACTCCGGGACGCGGCGCGGTGCCACGCCGAGGGCGAGCAGGAACTCGCGGAGCACGTCGACCGGAGCGGGCTCGCCCGTCTCGCTGAACCCGCGCAGATCGGCGAAGAGCCGCCCGTCCGGGAACGCGGCGGGGTTGTGGTGCGCCCACTGGACGGCCAGCGAGGTCTTGCCCACCCCGGCAGGGCCGGTGACCAGGCACACCGGCGCCTCGCCTGCGGCGGCCCGGGTGAGCGCGGCCAGCTCGGCGGTGCGCCCGTGGAAGCCGCGGGGGGCGCGCGGCAGCAGATCGACGGGGTGCGGGGCGACCGGAGCGTGCGGTCCCGGCGCCGGAGGCGGTACGGGGAGCGCGCCGGCCGCCGTCGCCCCGGGGGGCACCGGGCCGCCCGCTTCCGTACCCGTGGCACCGGACGGCTCCACCGTCTCGTGACCCCCGGGGAACGGGACGGTCCCGGGATCGCCACGCAGGATCAGCGCGTAGGCGTCGGCCAGCTCGCGGCCCGGGTCGATGCCCAGCTCGTCGGCGAGCAGCCGCCTCGTACGGTGGAACCAGTCCAGGGCCTCGGACTGGCGCCCCGCCCGGTACAGCGCCAGGATCAGGGCCGCGGACAGGGACTCCCGCAACGGTTGTGCCGCGGCTTCCGCCCGCAGGACGGCGGCGGCCCGGTGGTGCTCGCCCAGTCGGCCGTGGGCACGGGCCAGTTCCTCCACCGTGGCCAGCCGCGATTCCTCCAGCGTGTGTGCCGCGGCCTGCAGCGGAGGACCGGCGAGTGCTCCGCTGAGGGCGGGGCCCTGCCACAACGAGAGGGCGTCCTGGAGCATGAGGACGGAGTCGGCGGTGCTGCGCTGTTGCCGTGCCAGCATCAGGAGTTCCTCGAACCGCTGCGAGTCCAGCAGGGTTTCGGAAGCGCGCAGGACGTAGGCGTCGCCGAGGGTGAGCAGCTCCACGCCGTACACCGCCGCCTCAGCCTCCACCAGCAGGGCGCGGAGGCGTGAGACGTGCCCCTGGATGACGCCGCGGGCGTGCGCCGGGGGCAGGTCGTCCCACAGGGACTCCGTCAGCCGGGCGACGGAGACGGGTGTGTTGACGGAGAGCAGCAGGGCGGCCAGCAGGCTGCGCCGTTTCGCCGGGCCGAGGGGCAGCGGACCTCGGTGGGTGTCGACGGAGACCGTGCCGAGCAGCCGGAACTCCACGAGCGGCTTCCTTCCGGGCGGAACGCACCCGGGGCGGGGGCCCGGACGGGAAGCCAGGATATCGGGGCCTTGGTGCGGGTCCTGCGTGCGGATCACGCCGGGCTCGCGGGCCCTGTTCCGGCCCGGACCGGACGGAAGGCCCTGGCCGGGCCGGTCTGCGGCCGTGCCGCGTACGTCCCGCTCGGGCCCGTGCGTTCACCCGGGGGGCCCGGCCCGGCCGCCGCGTGCGCGTGCGGAGTGCCGGACCCCCGTCGGGTCACTGGTAGCGGCGCTCTTCCTCCGACACGACCGTGGTCGTGGGCGGCACGATCATGCGGCGGCGCCGCGCGATGCTCATGTAGGCGAAGACCCCGACGAGGCCGACGAGCATCATGATCCAGCCGACCAGGTCGACGTTGACCGTGTCGATCTGCCAGTCGGTGGCGAACGCCAGTACCGCCCCGGCACCGATCAGGAGAATGCATCCTCCGAGTCCCATGATTCCCGCCTCCTCGACGACCCGGTGGCTCCGGGCCGGTGTACGGATCGCGTACCCGGCCCGGCGTCAACCATGTCCGTGCGGGCGGCAGGTGACCCGGCGTCAGCCCGCCAGGAACTCGGTCAGGGCGTTGGCCAGCAGGAACGGGTCGTCGGAGCCGCAGAGTTCGCGGGCGCTGTGCATCGAGAGGATGGCAACCCCGATGTCGACGGTCTGGATTCCGTGGCGGGCGGCGGTGATCGGGCCGATCGTGGTGCCGCACGACACCGAGTTGTTGGAGACGAATGTCTGCAGCGGCACACCCGCCCGCTCGCACGCGCCGGCGAACAGCGCGCGGCCGTTGCCGTCGGTCGCGTACCGCATGTTGACGTTGACCTTCAGGATCGGACCGCCGTTGACGACCGGGTGGTGCGTCGGGTCGTGGCGCTCCGCGTAGTTGGGGTGGATCGCGTGGCCGGTGTCGGAGGAGACGCAGATGGTTCCGGCGAAGGCGCGGGCGCGGTCCTCGTAGCCGCCGCCCCGGGCGTACACCGAGCGCTCCATGACGGTGCCGAGCAGCGGGCCGTCGGCGCCGGTGTCGGACTGGGAGCCGTTCTCCTCGTGGTCGAAGGCGGCGAGCACCGGGATGTACGGGAGCTCGGTGCCCTCGGAGGCGTGGCGCTGGGCGACGGCGGCCAGGGCCGCGGCGCCGGCGTGCACCGAGATCAGGTTGTCCATCCGGGGGCCGGCCACGAGCTCCTCGTCGCGGCCCAGGTAGGAGGGCTTCTCGACGGCGTGCGCCATCAGGTCCCAGCCGGTGACGTCCTCCGGGTCGACGCCCGCCTCCTCGGCGACGAACCGGATGAGGTCGCCCTCCTCGACCTTGCCCAGGCCCCAGATCGGCTGCATGTGCTTCTGGCGGTCGAGCTTGAGGCCGTCGTTGGCCGAGCGGTCGAGGTGGACGGCGAGCTGCGGGACGCGCAGCAGGGGGCGGTCGACCGAGGCCAGCACGTCGGTGCCGTCGCGCAGCGAGAGCCGGCCCGCGATGCCGAGGTCCCGGTCGAGCCAGGTGTTGAGCAGGGTCCCGCCGTAGATCTCCACGGCGACCTGGCGCCAGCCGTGCGCGCCGGTGTCGGGCAGCGGCTTGACCCGCAGGTTGGGCGAGTCGGTGTGGGCGCCGACGATACGGAACGGGGTGTGGGGGGACGCGCCTTCGGGGACGTACCAGGCGATGATGGCGCCGCCGCGCAGGACGTACTTCCCGCCGCTCGTCGCGTCCCAGGCCGCGGTCTCCTCGACCTGGCGGAACCCTGCCTTCTCCAGACGGGCGGCGGTGTTGGCCACGGCGTGGTACGGCGAGGGGCTGGCGGCGAGGAAGGACATCAGGTCATCGGTGTGGGACCTGTCGAAAGCGTGGGAGGAACTCATGTTCTTCACTGTAACGAGGCGTGTTGTGAACCATTCACGACCGGGTGGCGGGGACCTGGCGCGGACATGACGAAGGCCCGCCCCCCGGTATGCGCCGAGGTGGGGGCGGGCCGCCGTCCGTGACGGAGTGCGACGTACCTAGAACGCGGCCTCGTCCAGCTCCATCAGGGAGTTGTCGACGGACTCGGCGAGCGCGCGCTCCGTCGAGACGCCGGGCAGGACGTTGGCGGCGAAGAACTTCGCGGCCGCGATCTTGCCCTGGTAGAAGGCGACGTCCTTGGCGGAGGCGGTCGGCAGCTTCTCCGCGGCGACGGTGGCGCCCTTGAGGAGGAGGTAGCCGACGACGACGTCACCGGAGGAGAGGAGCAGGCGGGTGGTGTTGAGGCCCACCTTGTAGATGCTCTTCACGTCCTCGCCGGTCGCGGTGAGGTCGGTGATCATCGTGCCGACGATCGCCTCCAGGTCCACGGCGGCCTTGGCGAGGGAGTCCAGCGCGGGAGCGAGCTCCTCGTTGCCCTGGGCGCCGGCGAGGAACTTCTTGATCTCCTCGGACAGCGTGTTGAGCGAGGCGCCCTGGTCGCGGACGATCTTCCGGAAGAAGAAGTCCTGGCCCTGGATGGCCGTGGTGCCCTCGTACAGGGTGTCGATCTTGGCGTCGCGGATGTACTGCTCGATCGGGTACTCCTGGAGGTACCCGGAGCCGCCGAAGGTCTGGAGCGACTGCGCGAGCTGCTCGTAGGAGCGCTCGGAGCCGTACCCCTTCACGATCGGCAGCAGCAGGTCGTTGAGACCGTGCAGCGCCTTGGCGTCCTCGCCCGCGGCCTCCTTGACCTGGATCGCGTCCTGGACGGAGGCGGTGTACAGGACGAGGGAGCGCATGCCCTCGGCGTACGCCTTCTGCGTCATGAGGGAGCGGCGCACGTCGGGGTGGTGCGTGATGGTGACCTTGGGGGCGGTCTTGTCCATGAACTGCGACAGGTCCGAGCCCTGGACGCGCTCCTTGGCGTACTCCAGCGCGTTGAGGTAGCCGGTGGAGAGGGTGGCGATGGCCTTCGTGCCGACCATCATCCGGGCGAACTCGATGATCATGAACATCTGGCGGATGCCGTCGTGCTTGTCGCCGATCAGCCAGCCCTTGGCGGGGTGCTGGTCGCCGAAGGTCATCTCGCAGGTGTTGGAGGCCTTGAGACCCATCTTGTGCTCGACGTTCGTGGCGTAGACGCCGTTGCGCTCGCCCAGCTCGCCGGTCTCCCAGTCGAAGTGGTACTTCGGGACGAGGAAGAGCGACAGGCCCTTGGTGCCCGGTCCGGCGCCCTCGGGGCGGGCCAGCACGTAGTGGAGGATGTTCTCCGACATGTCGTGCTCACCGGACGTGATGAAGCGCTTCACGCCCTCGATGTGCCAGGAGCCGTCCTCCTGCCGCACGGCCTTGGTGCGCCCGGCGCCGACGTCCGAACCGGCGTCCGGCTCGGTCAGCACCATCGTCGAGCCCCACTGCTTCTCGACCGCGATCTCGGCGACCTTCTTCTGCGCGTCGTTGCCCTCGGCGAAGAGGATGCCGGCGAACGCGGGGCCCGAGGAGTACATCCAGACGGCCGGGTTCGCGCCGAGCAGCAGCTCCGCGTAGGCCCAGATCAGGGAGCGCGGGGAGGTGGTGCCGCCGATCTCCTCCGGGAGGCCGAGGCGCCAGTACTCGGAGTCCATGAACGCCTGGTACGACCGCTTGAAGGTCTCCGGGACCGGGGCGGTGTTGGTCGCGGGGTCGAAGACCGGCGGGTTGCGGTCGGCGTCGGTGTAGGAGTCGGCGAGCTCGTTCTCCGCGAGGCGGGTGACCTCGTCGAGGATGCTCTTCGCGGTCTCGACGTCCATCTCCGCGAACGGACCGGTGCCGTACAGCTTGTCGCGCCCGAGCACCTCGAAGAGGTTGAACTCGATGTCGCGGAGATTCGACTTGTAGTGCCCCATGGGAAGGCTCCGTAATCAATAGCAGTGACGCGCAGCGCCCCGGGGAGTGATGCGGTCGGGCGACGGGCTGTGCGGAAGGCCGGCCGGCTGCATGACGCGTATCAGTCGACCTCTCCGATGATGCTACCCGTGAGTAATAAGGCGCAACCCCTGGAGCCGGAGATGTGTCCGATTACTCTTTGGGGCATGTACGGCTACGACCAGAACCCGGGTGCACAGCAGCAGATGGGTCAGATGGGGCAGATGGGCGGCGGCTACGCCGAGCAGCCGCTGTACCCCGAGCCTTCGCCGCCCTCCCTGGCGGACGCGGTACGGGCCTTCACCACCGGCACCCTCGCGGCGGAGGACTTCCAGCAGATCTTCGCGACCTCGAAGGTCTACTGCCCGCGCGGCGACGGCCCGGGATTCCTCGCGCTGCACAACACCCAGCAGCCGGTGATCCCGATGTTCACCACGCTCAAGGAGCTGCGGCGGTACGCGGGCAAGGAGTCGAAGTACTTCGTGATCACCGGCGCCGAGGTGATCGACCTGCTCCCGACCGGATACGGCTTCGTCCTGGACATGGAGGGCGACCACCGGATGGTCTTCGACGCGAAGGCCGTCGAGCAGATGGTCGATTTCGCCATGCGGCGCATGTACGGCTGAGGGGCAGGTCCTGACTTCACGGCCTGGGCCTCCGGACGATCCGTTCCGAGGGGTTCGGCGGTGATGAGTGATCGGCAGGCGGTCTTCTGGTTGTTGATCAGCCGGCGCCGGCCTCTCCCGTCGGTGTCCTGGTCTCCGGTTCGGCGGTGGTGGGCATGCGGTGGCGCAGGCAGGCGCGGACGAAGTCGCCGATGACCGGGTCGTTGTCCCCCGCGGGCGCCCATGCGACCCCGACCTGGCTGGAGCTGACGGCGGTGACGGGACGGTAGGTCACCCCGGGGCGCTGGTAGAAGCGGGCGGTGGCCTCAGGGGTGAGGCTGACGCCGTAGCCGTTGGCGATCGCGGTCAGCCATTCGTCCGGGTTCTTGGCGATGGCGCCTATCTTGACGGGGCGGCCGTCGCGTTCGTCGGTGGCCAGCCAGTAGTCGCGCCACCAGCCCGACTCGGCCGGGGTGGCTACGAACGGCTCGTCCCAGAGCCGGTGGAAGGGAATCTCGGCAAGCTCCGCGAGCGGATGGGTGCTGGGGATGCCGACCCATCGTGGCTCGGTGATCAGCACCTTGACCCGTAGCGTGTCCTGGCCGGGGAACGGCAAGCGCAGCAGTGCCACGTCCACCTGCCCGTCCGCCAGACCTGCGGTGGGGTCGGACCAGTCGGACTGCCGCATCTCCACCCGCCAGCCGGGGCGGTACTGGGCGAACGAGCCGATGATCTTCTGGGTGCTCTCGTTGGCGGCGCTGGCCACGAATCCCACGCGCAGGACGTGGGTGGCGCGGCCGGCGGCGGCGCGCGTCTCGCGCAATGCGAGGTCCCAGTCTTCCAGGACGGTCGGGACCCGCGCGGTCAGCGCCCGCCCGGCGTCGGTGAGGGACATGCCGGTCCGGGAGCGGGTGAACAGCTCGACCCCCAGCTGGGTCTCCAACTGCTTGATCTGTTTGGTCAGGGCAGGCTGGGAGATGAACAGCCGCTCCGCGGCCCGGGTCAGGTGCCCTTCCTCCGCGACGGTCGCGAAGTAGCGCAGCAGCCGGGTGTCGATGTCCATGCCGTCAGGTTATGGATTCAGGTATTGGACGGTCATGGCGGGTCCCGGCAGGATCGATCACGCAAGCAGGAGCCAGCCGGTCGACCGAAAGAGCGGACCCCATGAGCGACAAGACCTTGAAGACCGACGTCATCAACCAGTTCTTCGCGGCCTACGCCACCTACGACCTCGACGGCATGCGGGCGGTACTGACGGACGATGTCGAGTGGACGATCCCGGGTCACCACGCGCTGTCGGGGACCAAGCACGGTGTCGAGGAGGTCGCGGCCTTCTTCACCCAGCTCGGCAAGGCCGGTTTCCAGGCCGAGCCGCTGTTCCTGGAGGCCAATGAGGAATACGTCGTCGACATCCACCGCGGCTGGACCACCGAGGGGGCGGGCAAGGTGGATACCGTCTGGGCCCTGGTGTGGCATTTCAACCGCGAGGGCAAGGTCGACCGGGTCATCAACCTCTCCGGCGACCAGCACCAGATGGACGCGTACATCTGGAACAACTACACGCTGGCCCCGATACCCGACCGGCTGGCCTGAATCAACCGCCCGGAACCTGCCCCCGAGGACGGCTGAGTGCTCAGGCGGACCGGTTCCGAGGGGGGCAGGCGCATGGGCCAAGTGGCTTCGCTGTGCCCCTCCCACCCGCGGCGTCTCTTCCCTGCCTGGCCAGGCGGACCGCTCGCCGGGCCCGGGCCCGGAACTGGGGCGTGTCTCGTCCGAACAGGCCCGCACCGGTGGTGCGGGCCTGTTTCCGTCACGCCTGCGCGCCCTGTCGGTGCGGCCGCCCGTCCCCGGTGCCCCTGGGCGCCCCGCGCCGGGAATGAACGACGCCTTGCAAGATGTTCACTGTTCAACTAAATTGGAAGCAGATCCCGCCCGGAGGTGGCTCCCATGCCCGCAGTGACCGTAGAAAACCCGCTGACCCTGCCCAAGGTGGCCGCCTCGGGCGACGCCGTCGCACGTCCCGTGCTCGCGGTCACCACCGCGCCGACGGGCTTCGAGGGCGAGGGCTTCCCGGTGCGCCGCGCGTTCGCCGGGATCAACTACAAGCACCTCGACCCGTTCATCATGATGGACCAGATGGGCGAGGTGGAGTACGCCGCCGGCGAGCCGAAGGGGACTCCCTGGCACCCGCACCGCGGCTTCGAGACGGTGACCTACCTGATCGACGGCAGCTTCATCCACCAGGACTCCAACGGTGGCGGCGGCACCATCGAGAACGGCGACACCCAGTGGATGACGGCGGGCTCCGGCCTGCTGCACATCGAGGCGCCGCCGGAGTCGCTGGTCATGTCCGGCGGCCTCTTCCACGGCCTCCAGCTCTGGGTGAACCTGCCCAAGAGCCACAAGATGATGGACCCCCGCTACCAGGACATCCGCGGCGGCCAGGTCCAGCTCCTCGCCTCCCCGGACGGCGGCGCGCTGCTCCGCGTCATCGCCGGTGAGCTCGACGGCCACGAGGGCCCCGGCATCACCCACACCCCCATCACGATGATCCACGCGACCGTCCGGCCCGGCGCCGAGGTGACCCTGCCGTGGCGCGAGGACTTCAACGGTCTCGCGTACGTCCTCGCCGGCCGCGGTACCGCGGGCGCCGAGCGCCGCCCCGTCCACATGGGGCAGACCGCCGTCTTCGGCGCCGGATCCTCGCTGACCGTCCGCGCGGACGAGCAGCAGGACGGGCACACCCCCGACCTGGAGGTCGTGCTCCTCGGCGGGCGTCCGATCCGCGAGCCGATGGCCCACTACGGGCCGTTCGTGATGAACAGCCAGGCCGAACTGAAGAGGGCCTTCGAGGACTTCCAGGCCGGCCGTCTCGGCACCGTCCCGGCGGTCCACGGCATGTGATGCCCCCGGGGTGCGGGTGACGGTCCGTCACCCGCACGCCCCACGGGGCGGGACACCGTGTCCGCCCCGTGGTCGGGTGGGGGAGTGCCGAACCAGAAGCCCCTTTTGCCCGACGCCGCACGGCGGACGGCCGCCTGGTGCGGCGTCCTGCTCCTCGTCGCCGCCGTCGCGGCGGTCCTCGTATGGTTGTCCGTCTACCTCAAGACCGCCGTCACTCCCGTGCTCCTGGCGCTGCTCGGTACGGCGCTGCTCGGACCGGTCCACCGCTGGCTGACCGCCCACCACGTGCAGCGCTCCCTCTCCGCCGGACTGACCTGCGCCGCGCTGGTCGCGGTCGTCGGCGGGGCCGGGTACATCGTCGTCACCGCGCTCATCGACACCGGCGACCAGATCGTCACCTCGCTCAAGGACGCCGGTCAGTGGGTGATCGACCACTTCGACCTGGCCGGCCAGGCGTCCGTGGACAACCTCGCGGGCAACGCCAAGAACCTCGTCGAGAAGTTCGGCGCCACCGCGGCCGGTGGTGTCATCACCGGGCTGAGCCTGATCGGCACGCTGATCGCGACCGCGGTCCTCGCCCTGCTGCTCACCTTCTTCTTCCTGCGCGACTCCGACCGGGCCGTACGGCTCGCCCACTCGCTCGCCCCGCACGGCTCCGGCGACCTGGTCGAGGCGATGGGGCGCCGGGCCTTCGAGGCGGTCGAGGGATTCATGCGCGGCACCACCTTCATCGCGCTGATCGACGCGATCTGCATCACCGTCGGCCTGTTGATCCTGCGGGTGCCCGGCGCGGTGGGGCTGGGCGCGCTGGTCTTCGTCGGCGCCTACATCCCGTACCTGGGCGCCTTCCTCTCCGGCGCCGTCGCCGTTCTGGTCGCCCTCGCCGACCGCGGCTTCGTCATCGCGCTCTGGGCGCTCGGCGTGGTCCTCGCCGTCCAGGTGCTGGAGGGCCACGTGCTCCAGCCGATGATCCAGAGCCGCACCGTGCGGCTGCATCCGGCCGTCATCCTGATCGCGCTGACCGCCGGAGCGAGCGTCGCCGGGATCCTCGGCATGCTGCTCGCCGTCCCGCTCTGCGCAGCCGCCTTCGGAGTGGTCGAGGAATTGCGGCTGAGGAACGCCGGCCCCTCGGCCCCGCCTCCGGCGGGCGACGACCGGGCCTGAAACCGCAGGTGAACGCCGGGGCATGCCCCCATGTCCGGCGGGCCGCCGGGGCGTGGCGGGCCGGGCGACGTACGATCTCCGCGCGCGGTCCACGGCGGATCGCGGGGAGGGGAATCTGTCCGTGGCGGTTACGGATCTCATCGACCTGGCCGGCCCCTGGGGCCGCGTCCTCAGCGGGACGCCGCTGAATCACGAGAAGCACACCCGGGCGCCGCAGTCGATCGCCGTCGACCCGGTGACGCACGACCTCTTCGTCGTGCAGATCCGTGACGCGCTGGAGTACGGCAACCTCTGCGTCTACCGCATGGACCGTGCCACCGGGCAGGCGCTCGACCACATGCACCTCGACGGCTTCGGCCACGGCTACCAGATCGGCGCGCAGCACATCGGCGGAACGACCTACCTGTGGACCGAATGCGGTCCGCTGTACGAGCAGTTCGGCACCCGGATCGCCCGGTTCCCGTACCTCCCGGGGCAGGTGGTCACGATGACCTCCTCCGTGCTGTCGGAGCCGTTCAGCCCGGTGCCGGACGCCAAGTTCATCGCGCCCAGCGTCGATCCGGTGTTCCAGCGCCTCACGGTCCGTTATCTGACCGCGCGGGGATATCTGTTCACCCAGTACCCGATCGACCCGTCGACCGGTGACGTGGTGTGGACCCCCCTGCGCACGGTGGCGCACCCCTCGGCCGCGCAGGTACCGCGCCTGGCCGACACCTTCCAGGGCTTCGCCTCGCTCGGCGACCACCTCTACCTGTACACCGGCAACCCGGACGTGGACGACACCCACATCACCGCCCTCTCCTGGACGGACGGTTCCGTCGTCGCCGGGCCCCGGCTCATGACCGCCGTGCCGGGGCTGGAGCGCCGGGAGCCCGAGGGGCTGGCCATCGAACTGGTCGGCGCGGAGGCGCGGCTGCTCTTCGGATTCAGCGGGAGCGACACCACGCCGCGCGAGGTCACGGTCTGCTTCCTCTCCACGGACGCGCCCGTGCAGGGGGTGAAGGTGCTGGCCGACTGGACCGCGCTGCCCCCCGCCGCCGGGATCACCGCGCAGACCGGGGTCCGGGCCCCGCGCGGGCGCCTGGTGGACATCGCCGGAACCACCTTCCTCCAGCTGCGCGGGGTCTTCGAGGGGACCCTCGCGAAGGACACCCGGGTCGCCACGCTCCCGCCGACGCTGACGCCCAGCCGCACCCTCCGGGCGGAGGTCTCCCGCAACAACCGGGGCGGGCGCTGCGTCTGCCGGCTGGAGATCTCGCCCGAGGGCGCGGTCACGGTGTACGGGCCGACCTCGGACAACACCGTCACCTGGGTCGACCTGGACGCCTGCTCGGTGGCCTGGCGCTGACGTCCCCCTCCCGCCGCGTCCCACCTCCTTCCCGTCCCCTCCCGTCTCCCACGCACCCCGAGGACCAGTCATGCGAGTCACGCCGCAGAGAACCCCCAGCCGCCGCGCCCTGCTGACCGCGGCCGTCACCGTCCCGGCGGCGGCGGTCGGCGCACCCCTGCTCGCCACTCCCGCCGCCGCGGCCACCACCGGGGGCATCGAGGTCGTCCACGACTGGACGGCGCTCGTCCTGGCGTCGGGCGTCACCCCCTCCGCCGACACCCCGGCCGCCCGCGTGATCCGGATCGCCGGTACGGAATTCCTCCAGCTGCGCGGAGGCGTCAACTGCGCCTTCACCGGGGACTCCGCGCTGGGCACGATCCCCGCCTCCCTGGCGGTGCCCAAGACCACCCGGGCGGTCTGCCCGCGCAACAACAAGGCAGGTGTCAACGCCTGCCGGGTGGAGATCAGCACGGCGGGCCACGTCACGGTGTTCGGCGGTACGACCGCCAACAGCATCACCTGGATCGCCCTGGACAGCTTCTCGGCCGTGCTGGTCTGAGGTCCGTCCCCGACCGCCGGGGCCGGCCGGGCGCCCTGGACGGCCCGGCCGGCCCCGGCGGTCAGATCTGTTCGAACGGGATCGGCCGTGCGGTGAGTTCTTCGGGCTCGGCGGACTCGTACAGCTCGTACCAGATCGACTTGCCCGCGCCGCGCGGATCGACCCCCCAGTCGTCCGCCAGCATCTCCATCAGGAGCAGCCCGCGTCCGCTGGAGGCCATCTCGCCGGGGCGCCGCTTGTGCGGGAGCTCGTCGCTGTTGTCGGCGACCTCGACCCGCAGCCGCCGCTCGCCGCGCTCGCCGGTCACCTCGGCCACCATCAGCGCGTTGCCGTCCGTGTGGACCAGCACGTTGGTGGCCATCTCGGAGAGCATCAGCACGGCCGAGTCGACCTGCTCCGGGTCCGCCCAGTCGTGCAGCAGCTCGCGGAGCAGCTGCCGGGCGACGGAGATCCGCTCCGGTTCGGCCTGCGCGATGGCGACGGCGGCCCGGCGCGGCGGGACCTTCGCCAGGGTGGCGGGGGTGTCGCGGCGGAGCAGGACCAGCGCGATGTCGTCCTCGTGACGCTCCGCGAGAGGGCCCGTCGTGTAGTGCGAAGTGGGTCCGTGGACCGTCTCCACCAGCGCCTCGGCGAGGGCTTCCGGGTCGGCTCCGGGCGTCTCCAGGACCGGCCGCAGGCGGACCCAGCCGGTCATGAGGTCGTGTCCGCCGGTCTCGATGAGCCCGTCGGTGCAGAGCATGATCGTCTCGCCGGGTTCCAGCACCACCTGGGTCGTCGGGTAGTCGGCGTCGGTCTCGATGCCCAGGGGCATCCCGCCCGCCGTCTGCCGGATGACGGCGGTGCCGTCCATGCTGATCACCACGGGGTCGGGATGGCCCGCGCGGGCGATGTCGAGGGAGCCGTCGGCCGGGTCCACCTCGGCGTAGAGGCAGGTCGCGAAGCGGGGGGCGCTGGCTTCGTCGTCATCGTCGCCCTCGTGGGCGTACCCCTCCGTCAGCCCGGCCAGGAAGCGGGAGGCGCGGGCCAGCACGGCGTCCGGACGGTGTCCCTCTGAGGCGTACGCGCGCAGGGCGATGCGGAGCTGTCCCATCAGCCCGGCCGCGCGCACGTCGTGGCCCTGGACGTCGCCGATGATGAGCGCGACCCGTCCGTTGGGCAGGGGGATCATGTCGTACCAGTCGCCGCCGACCTGGAGGCCGCCGCCGGTGGGGATGTAGCGGGCCGCCACGGTGATGCCCGGGGGGCTCTTGCCCAGGGACGGCATCATCGCCCGCTGGAGCCCCAGCGAGAGCTCCCGCTCGGTCTCGGCCGCCCCGGCGCGGGCGAGGGCCTGGGCGAGCATCCTGGCCACGGTGGTGAGTACCGCCCGCTCGTCGGGGGAGAACCCCACCGGATCGCGGAATGCCGCCATCCAGGCGCCCATGGTGCGGCCGGAGACGATCAGCGGCAGGAAGGCCCAGGAGCTGCGGCCGAACGTGCGGGCGAGCGGCCAGAACATCGGGAAGCGGCGGGCGTAATCCTCGGGGGTCGGCAGATAGATCGCCTGGCCGGTACGGGCGACCTCGGCGGCCGGGTACTCCGTCTGGAGCGGCATGTCGGCGAAGGGTTCCTCGTCGCGGACCTCGTGTCCGTGGTGTCCGACGAGCAGCAGCCGGTCGCCCTCCACGCCGAAGACCGCGAGCCCGTCCGGGGAGAAGCCCGGCATCGAGAGCGAACCGGCGACCCGCAGCACCTCCTCCGTGGACCGGGCCTCGGCCAGGGCCCGTCCCGCGTCCAGCAGGAACGCCTCTCGGGAGCGCCGCCAGTCGCCGGTGACAGGAGTCCGCACGGAGGTGCCGGGGATGGGCTCGGCGACCTCCTGGAGGGTGCCCAGGAGCACGACCTGCTCGACGGTCCTGCCCTCGGGAACGTGGGGCCTGGACCGGGTCCGTACGGTACGCAGGACCGTGCCGTGCTCGTCGACGATCCGGAGCCGGGACTCCGCGACGGTGTCCTCGGCGACCGCGAGGCCGACGACCGAGCGGACCTCGATCCAGTCGGCCTGGTGGTAGCAGGCGCGTACGACGGCCTCCCCGTACGTACCGGCTTCGGACAGACCGAGGAGACGGGCGGCCTCCGCGTCGATCGTGACCGTCCCGTCCGCGGTGTCCCAGCGCCAGAGCCCCGTCTCGATGGCCGCCAGGATGTCCTCGGTACGCATTGCCCCACTTTAGGAAGATGCGTTCCCCGGACGCCACCGTTGGCCCGGCCCCCCGGCGGGCCGTGGGGGCCCGGCGGGGGCGGTCCCACCGGGTGCGCGGCGGCCGTGGGCGCCCCCCTGGATGATCTTGAAGTGGTTATGGCAATGAAGTGGCCCGGCTCCGGGCGGTAGCCTGGGGAGGCTCACAGACCCCAACCGCGAAGACTGGATGAACGACGATGCATCGGTACAGGTCCCACACCTGCGGCGAGCTCCGCGCCTCTGACGTCGGCACCGACGTCCGGCTGAGCGGCTGGCTGCACAATCGCCGAGACCTGGGCGGCATCCTCTTCATCGATCTCCGCGACCACTACGGCCTGGTCCAGCTCGTCGCCCGCCCCGGCACCCCGGGGAACGAGGCGCTCTCGAAGCTGACCAAGGAGACCGTCGTCCGGATCGACGGCAAGGTCTCCGCGCGCGGAGCCGAGAACGTGAACCCGGAGCTCCCGACCGGCGAGATCGAGATCGAGGTCACCGAGGTCGAGGTGCTCGGCGAGGCGGCCCCGCTGCCCTTCACGATCAACACCGAGGACGGTGTGAACGAGGAGCGCCGTCTGGAGTACCGCTTCCTCGACCTGCGCCGCGAGCGCATGCACCGCAACATCATGCTGCGCTCGGCCGTGATCGCGTCCATCCGCTCGAAGATGGTGGCCCTCGGCTTCAACGAGATGGCGACCCCGATCCTCACCGCGACCTCTCCCGAGGGCGCCCGTGACTTCGTCGTGCCGTCGCGTCTCAACCCGGGCAAGTTCTACGCGCTGCCGCAGGCCCCTCAGCAGTTCAAGCAGCTGCTGATGATCTCCGGCTTCGACCGCTACTTCCAGATCGCGCCCTGCTTCCGCGACGAGGACGCCCGCGCCGACCGCTCGCCGGGCGAGTTCTACCAGCTCGACGTCGAGATGTCGTTCGTCGAGCAGGAGGACGTCTTCCGGCCGATCGAGAAGCTGATGACCGAGCTCTTCACCGAGTTCGGCAACGGCCGCGAGGTCACCTCGCCCTTCCCGCGCATCCCGTTCCGCGAGTCGATGCTGAAGTACGGCAACGACAAGCCGGACCTCCGCGCCAAGCTGGAGCTCGTCGACATCTCGGACGTCTTCGCCGACTCCGGGTTCAAGGCGTTCGCCGGCAAGCACGTCCGCGCGCTGCCCGTCCCGGACACCGCCGGCCAGTCCCGCAAGTTCTTCGACGGCCTCGGCGAGTACGCCGTCGAGCACGGCGCCAAGGGCCTCGCCTGGGTCCGCGTCGGCGAGGACGGCACGCTGGCCGGTCCGATCGCCAAGTTCCTCACCGAGACGGACGTCAAGACGCTCACCGAGCGCCTCTCGCTCGCCCCGGGCCACGCGGTCTTCTTCGGCGCCGGCGAGTTCGACGAGGTCTCCAAGATCATGTCGGCCGTCCGCGTCGAGGCCGCCAAGCGCTCCGGCAACTTCGAGGAGGGCGTCTTCCGGTTCTGCTGGATCGTCGACTTCCCGATGTACGAGAAGGACGAGGAGACCGGCAAGATCGACTTCTCGCACAACCCCTTCTCGATGCCCCAGGGCGGCCTGGAGGACCTGGAGACGAAGGACCCGCTGGACATCCTCGCCTGGCAGTACGACATTGTCTGCAACGGCATCGAGCTCTCCTCCGGCGCGATCCGGAACCACGAGCCCGAGCTGATGCTCAAGGCCTTCGAGATCGCCGGCTACGACCGCGAGACCGTCGAGCAGGAGTTCGCGGGCATGCTCCGCGCCTTCCGCCTCGGCGCCCCGCCGCACGGTGGCATCGCCCCGGGCGTCGACCGCATCGTGATGCTCCTCGCCGACGAGCCGAACATCCGCGAGACGATCGCCTTCCCGCTCAACGGCAACGCCCAGGACCTGATGATGGGCGCCCCGACCGTGCTCGACGAGGCCCGTCTGCGCGAGCTGAACATCCAGCTCCGCAAGCCGGTCGCCGTGTCGAAGGGCGAGGCCGCCAAGGCCGAGACCGCCGCCGCGGAGAAGACCGAGAAGTAGTCGGCGGGGGAGCCGCCGCCCCGGCGCCGCGCTCCCCGCCGTCCGTTTCCCTACGCGTGGTTCCGTACGCGTGCTCGTACGCGTGCTTCCGTGCGTTTCACGTGAAACAGTCCCCGATCGACCGATCGGGGACTGTTCCGTCGTGCGGGGGCGTCGTTCGCCCCGTACGGGCCGGGCGCCGTGGTAACAGGTGGGCGGGTGTACCGCCGGATGGCCCCCGCCCGGATTCGCGAGGGCCGGGCGCGGCGAAGAGTGGCTTCTGAGAGGCAGTCAGCCAGAACCACTCAGGAGCCCGCCCCGTGTCCGTCTCCCTCCGCACTCCCGCCCGTGTCGTCCCGGGAACAGCCCGCCGCCGTCGCCCGTACCCGTTCGCCGCTCCGGTCCTCGCGCTGCTTCTGGCGCTGCTCCCGGTGCTCACCGGCTGCGGTACCCCCGCCTCCTCGGGGGCCCCGCCGAAGGACGTGGCCGCGGCCCGGTCGGACGACGAGGGCAGCCGGGGGCCCGCCGGCGCCCTCGCCGCTCCCGCCCCGCAGCCGGCCGCCCCGCCGCTGGAGATCCCCGGGCTGGGGCCGGAGACCCGGGCGGAGATCCCGGCCGACGCCCGGCAGGCGTTCGTGGTGACCGGCAAGGGTGCGGACTCCAACGAATCCACCGCCGTCCTCTACGTGCGGGACGCCCCGGACCGGAGCTGGACGCCCGCCTTCGAGCCCTGGGCCGCCCACAACGGCATGGAGGGGTGGACCGAGGAGCACTACACCGGGGACCTCAGGTCCCCCGTCGGCGTGTTCGGCCTCACCGACGCGGGCGGCAAGCTGCCCGACCCCGGCGCCCTGCTCCCCTACGACGAGGAGGAGTACTTCGCGGTGGAGGGCGACGGGTTCTTCGGCGAGCCCCTGGAGGGCTCCTTCGACTACGTCGTGGCCATCAACTACAACCGCGTCGAGGGTGTCAGCCCGATCGACCACGAGCGCCCGCTCGGCGAGGACCGGGGTGGCGGCATCTGGATCCACGTGGACCACGGCGGGCCGACCCAGGGCTGCGTGTCGGTCTCGGAGGAGCGGATGAAGGAGCTGCTGCTCACCCTCGACCCGGCGAAGAAGCCGGTCATCGTGATGGGCGACAAGGCGTCGCTGGCCCGCTGAGGGGTCTTCCGACCTCCTCACGACGGGCAGGGGGCGGGAACGTGAAGAAGGGCGGGGCCACGGGGGCCCCGCCCTTCTTCACGAACGGATCGCGTTACGCGGCCGGCTTCTCCTCCAGGCGCGGGAAGAGCACCGCACCCTTGGTGACCGTGGCACCGGCGGGCAGCCGGCCCCAGGTGCCCGCGTCCTGGACGCGCTGGTCGGCCAGGGCGCCCAGGGAGGGCTCGGCGCCGAGCGACTCCCACAGCTTCTGCGAGGTCTCCGGCATCACCGGGTTCAGCAGCACCGCGACACCGCGCAGGGCCTCGGACGCCGTGTACAGGATCGTCGCGAGACGGGCCTGACCCTCCGGGGAGGTGTCCTTGGCGACCTTCCACGGCTCCTGCTCCGTGATGTAGCCGTTGACCTGCTTCACGAAGTCGAAGATCGCCAGGATGCCGGCCTGGAAGTCGAGCTCCTCGCCGATCTTCACGTCCGCCGCGGCGACGGCCTTCGCCAGGCCGTCCTGGACCGCCTGCTCGGCGTCACCGGCGGCGGTCGCCTCCGGCAGCGTGCCACCGAAGTACTTGCCGATCATGGCGGCCACACGGGAGGCGAGGTTGCCGTAGTCGTTGGCGAGCTCGGAGGTGTAGCGGGCGGTGAAGTCCTCCCACGAGAAGGAGCCGTCACTGCCGAAGGCGATGGCGCGCAGGAAGTACCAGCGGTACGCGTCCACGCCGAAGTGCGAGGTCAGGTCCTGCGGCTTGATGCCGGTCAGGTTCGACTTCGACATCTTCTCGCCGCCGACCATCAGCCAGCCGTTGGCCGCGACCCTGCCCGGCAGCGGAAGGCCCTGGGCCATCAGCATCGCGGGCCAGATCACCGCGTGGAAGCGGAGGATGTCCTTGCCGACCAGGTGGACGTTGGCAGGGAAGGTCGCGTCGAACTTCTCCTGGTTGGCGCCGTAGCCGACCGCTGTCGCGTAGTTCAGCAGGGCGTCGACCCACACGTAGATGACGTGCTTCTCGTCCCACGGTACGGGGACGCCCCAGTCGAAGGTCGAGCGGGAGATCGAGAGGTCCTGGAGGCCCTGCTTGACGAAGTTGACGACCTCGTTGCGGGCGGACTCCGGCTGGATGAAGCCGGGGTTGGCCTCGTAGAACTCCAGCAGCTTCGGGCCGTACTGGCTCAGCTTGAAGAAGTAGTTCTCCTCCTTGAGGATCTCCACCGGCTTCTTGTGGATCGGGCACAGCGGAGTGCCGTCCTCGGCCTGGATGAGGTCCCCGGGGAGCTTGTACTCCTCGCAGCCCACGCAGTACGGGCCTTCGTACCCGCCCTTGTAGATCTCGTCCTTGTCGTACAGGTCCTGGACGAACTCCTGCACCCGGTCGGTGTGACGCTTCTCCGTGGTGCGGATGAAGTCGTCGTTCGCGATGTTGAGGTGCTCCCAGAGGGGCTTCCACGCCTCTTCGACGAGCTTGTCGCACCAGGCCTGCGGGGTGACGCCGTGCTGCTCGGCCGTGCGCATGATCTTCTGACCGTGCTCGTCCGTGCCGGTGAGGTACCACACCTTCTCGCCGCGCTGGCGGTGCCAGCGCGTGAGCACGTCGCCTGCGACGGTCGTGTAGGCGTGGCCCAGGTGAGGAGCGTCGTTGACGTAGTAAATGGGGGTGGAGACGTAGAACGACGTCTCTCCCTGCTTCTCGGATCCAGTGGCCGCCATGGTCAAAATCCTAACGGTCCGCGGAAGGTTCCCCCGACTCACGGTTCCTCCCCCGCCCCCTCTCCCGCCGTAGGGCGAACGCCCGTACGTCCCGGGGACCGGGAAGGGCAGCCGGTGCGTCAGGGGACGCGGACGGCGGACCCGGTGACCGGGCCCGCCGTGACGTGCGGTGGAGCGGTTCGCGTGCGTACGCGGGTCAGTCGGCGGAGCCGCCGGACCGGGCCGTGATCCAGGCGGGCAGTCCGGCGAGGATCTCCCGGTAGAACGTGGCGTCCGGGATCGTGGCGGGCGCGGGGCCGGCGTGGAAGAACCCGGCGTGTTCGGAGTCCAGCTTCCGCAGGAAGTCGAAGCCCTTGGCGTCGTGGTCGCCGAACGCCACGAACTGGAAGTAGAGCGGCAGCCGGGCGGCCTCGGTCAGCGCCTGCTTGGCCGCGACCTTGGCGTCCGGCGGGCCGTCCGTCTGGAAGACGACCAGCGCCGGGCCGGTGGCGCCGGACTTCTCGTAGTGGGAGACGACCTCTTCGACGGCCCGGTGGTAGTGGGTGCGCCCCAGGCGCCCCAGACCGGCGTTCAGCTCGTCGATGCGGCCCTCGTGGCCTTCGAGGCCGATCGTGCCCGTGCCGTCGATGTCGGTGGAGAAGAAGACCACGTCGACCGAGGCGTTCTCGTCCAGGTGCGCGGCGAGAGCCAGCGTGCGGTCGCCCAGGTGCTGGGCGCTGCCGTCCTTGTAGAAGGGCCGCATGGAGCCCGAGCGGTCGAGCACCAGATAGACGGTGGCCCGGAAGCCGGTCAGCCCCTGCGCCTTGAGCGCGGCCTGCGCGGTCTTGTACGGGGCGACCAGGCCGGGGGCGCGCGACTTCACCCGGGCGAGCGAGGTGGCGGGCTTGGCGGCGGGGGCGGCGGGCGCAGCGGTGGAGGGCACCGCAGGGGCGGCCGGGGCCGCTGCCTCGGGGGCTGCCGCTTCGGTGGCGGGCACCTCGGGGGCCGGCTCGGGTTCGTAGTCGATGATGATCGCTTCGAGAGCTGCCTCGGTGGCCTTCTCGGGAGCCTCGGCCGTCTCCGCGTCCGCCTCCGCCTTCGCCTCGGTGCTCGTGGCCTCGGTCTTCTCGGCCTGCGGTGCGGCGGCCTCGACGGACTCGGTCCGCGGTTCGGCGGCCTCGGCAGGTGCCGGTGCCGGTGCGGGGGCGGGGGCGGGCTCCGGGGCGGGGGCGGTCTCCTGCTCGGGCTCCGGGTCCATGTCGATGGTGATGGCGGCGGCGAGGACCTCGGGCTCGATGACCGCCGGCTCCTCGGCCTCGGCCTTCGCGGGCTCGCGGGTCTCCGCCGGTTCGGGGGCCGCGGCGGCCTCCGGGGTCGCGGGCCGGTCGTCCACCTCGGCGGCCGGCGCGGCAGCCTGCTCGGGCAGGGAGACCGGCTCGGCCGCGGCGGCGGGCTCGGCTTCGGCGACCGGCTCGGGCGTCGTTTCGGACGCGGGCTTGGGGCCCGTGTTCTGTGCGGGCACCGTCGGCTGCGGGGCGGCGGGCGGCTGGTCGAAGGCGGCGGCGACCAGCGCCGCCGCGTTCCCCTGGTCCGACCGGTCCGCGCTGTCCGACCCGCCCGTACCCGCGTCCGACGAGGAGTGCGAGGCGGAGGAGAGGGGGGAGGCGGCGGGTGCGGGAACGGTCACCTTCGGCTCGGCGGCCGGAGCGCTCTCCGGGACCGCGTCCGATTCCGGCTCCGTCGATCGGGCGCGCTCACCCTGAGGAGGAACGGTGGCCGTGGTCGGCTCGTCCTGCTCCCGGCCGAACACCTTGCGCAGCAAGCTCCGAATGCCCATGGGCGAGGCCTTTCGCGTGAGTTGGGTGCGGGAATTGTCCGACCCGTGGAAAATCATCCCTGGCCAGGACGGATACGTAAGGTTAGCGGCCGGATCAGGCCGTTCGGCGGTCCGGCCCGCACGCGGGTGAACCGACGCGCAACCGTTTCCTTGGGAGAACCCAAGAGTTCGGCGGTCGGGCGTACTTCGCGGCTGGTTGACGGACCTGTTCCTCAACACCCGGACGGACGTACCCCGTCACGGTCCGCATACGATCCACCCCCGTGCCGGGTGCGCGGTGGTCCGTGCCGGCAGCGGCCTCCGCGCGGCAGGCTCCCCCGTTACAGTCGGACCATGGTTTCGGTTTCCGGTGAGGCTCCGCAGGCTGCAGGCAGCGTCCGGGTCGATGTGTGGATCTGGTCGGTGCGGCTGACGAAGACCCGGGCGCAGGCGGCTGCCGCCTGCCGGGCTGGACACGTCAAGGTCGCGGGTGAACGCGCCAAGCCCGCGCAGGCCGTGCGGGTCGGCGACGAGGTGCGGCTGCGGCACGAGGGCCGGGACCGGATCGTCACCGTGTCGAAGATCGTGAAGAAGCGCGTCGGCGCACCGGTGGCGGTGGAGTGCTTCGTCGACACCAGCCCGCCCCCGCCGCCGCGTGAACTGGCGCTCCAGGTGCCGGTCCGCGACCGGGGAGCCGGCCGTCCCACCAAGCGCGACCGGCGCGAGATGGAGCGGCTCCAAGGTGGCCGGGAGGGCCGGGAGACCGGTCCGCGCTGAGCGGTGAGGAGGGCGCGCGGCTGAGCCGTGCGGGGACGCTCTCGCGCGGTGCACGCGGCAGGTGCGTCGCGTAACTTCCGCTCACGCTCCGTGTTTCACGTGAAACATCGTCATGGCTGCGGTGAGGCGATGGCGCGGGCGGCCGCGACTTCCTGGCTGAGGGGGCCGAGGACGCTCTCCTCGATGCCGGTGAAGTCGGCCCGTACTCCCACCAGGGTTTCGCTGGACCGGATTCCGGCCGCCAGTTCCCGCAACTGGCCCTCGATCATGACGGCTTCGTCGGGCTCGGGCGGGGCTGCTCCGTAATTCAGCCGCACCCGGGCGGCTGTTGCCGCGTCGACGATCCGCTCGACGGCGACGACCAGCGGCCACCAGGCCGCGGCGCGGGTGCCCACGGGCGGTGGTTCGGTGAGGGCGCGCTGGAACTCGGAGCGCACCGCCGACAGGTCGCGATAGAGCTTCCGGCGTGCGCGGACCCGCTCGGACCGGTCGTGGTCGCTGGTGAGATCGAAGGCGCAGGCGATGTAGGCGGCGGTGTCCTCCACCGCGTTCGCGAGCCGGTCGCCGACGCGGGTGTGCCAGCTCTCCGGCCAGAGCAGATAGCCGGCCACCAGCACGATCGCGCAGCCGAGCAGGCTGTCGAGGAAGCGCGGCTGGACCAGGTTCACGCCCTGGTGGTTGAGGAGGTCGGAGAGCAGCAGGATGGGCGGCGTGACAGCGGCGGTCTGGAACGCGTATCCCTTCGCCGTCAGTGCCGGGATCAGCGCGGCGAGGACCGCCATCGCCGGGACGAACCACCAGCCGGACGGAACCTCGGCCAGTACCGGAGCGGCGACGAGCAGCCCGGCGGTGGTGCCCACGGCCCGCAGCACGGCGCGGGAGAACACCGAGCCGTAGTCGGGCTTGAGGACGAAGGTCACGGTGAGCGCCACCCAGTACGAGCGTTCCACCGGGATCAGCGAGGTCAGTGCCTGGGCCAGTCCGATGCAGAGGGCGAGGCGCAGCCCGTAGCGCCAGGACGCCTCGGAGAGCAGGACGGACCGCAGGGAGCGCCGGACGCGGACACGCAGGGCGGCGGGCCGGCCGAGCCGGTCGTCCACGTTGTACGGGGCGGGGTCGCCCCCGTGCACGACGGTGGCCGTGTGGCGCAGCGCGGTGTCCACGGCACGGGTGGCGGGCGAGTCGGGCGGGGGCAGGTCGGGGGCGGGGCGTCCGGTGTGGCCGCGTTCGACGTCGTCGGCGAGTGCGCGTACCGCTGCCGGGACGGCTTCGGGCAGTCGGCGTCCCTCCCCGTGTGCGGCGGGCGCCGCCTCGACGAGCGGGATCACCACGTTGAGCTGGGCGAGCGTCTGCACCATGGCGGGGCTGCGGCCGTGGTAGCGGGCCCGGCGGGCGAGGATCAGGTCGTAGGAGGTGTTGAGGCGTTCGGTGACGTCCTGGCGGTGCAGTTCGTACGCGGGGGTTCCGGCGGCGTCGAGCAGAGCGGCGACCGCGCGGTAGGTGCGGGCGACCGCAGCGCGTTCGGGGAGCCGGCGGCGGAACGGCCACGAGAGCAGGGCGAGCGCCAGCACCACCAGCCCGCCGAACGCGAGCAGCACCGGGGCGACCCACCAGGGGTCGGGCATCGGGAGTCCCGCGCCGACCACGGAGTTGAGCAGGAGCAGCAGGCCGGAGACGGAAGCCACGGCGCCGATCGTGGACATCATTCCGGAGACCAGCGCGACGGCGGTGAGCACGCCGACGGAGGCCCAGCCGGTTCCGTACACGAGTGAGCCGAGGGTGACGCCGACGGCGCCGAAGAGCTGCGGCACGGCGATGTTGTAGATCCGCATCCGGTAGGCGTCGGCGGTGTCGCCGATGACACCGGAGAGGGCCCCCATGGAGACCAGTGCCCCGTAGGCGGGGCGGTCGACGGCGAAGCCGACGGCGAGGGGCGCGGCCATGGCGACGGAGGCGCGCAGCACGGCCGCCCAGGGGATGGGGGTGGACTGCGGGCGGAGTCCGCTCGTCAGCCAGGGCGGCGGCGTCACGCGTCGCCTTCCGGTGCGCATGTCGGCCGTGGCCACGGCTCACTCTCCTCGCGGGGTCTGCCGGATGCTGCCTGAGGGGCGGCTTCAGCCCTGGTACCCCTCCACTTCGTCGGCCGGGCGGATCCGGGCCGACGAGGGGTCCTCGCCGTACTCGCTCAGAGCGCGGCGCTGCCTCAGCAGGTCCCAGCACTGGTCCAGTTGGACCTCCACCGTACGCAACCTGGCCTTCTCCTCGGCGGACAGGCCGAGGGCGGCGGCGGACCGGTCGCGCAGGGACCGTTCCTCGGCGACGAGTTCGTCGATGTTCGTGAGGATGTCGCTGTCGGACATGGCAGTTCCTTTCTTCGGGGCGTGCCGGGGCGTGCCGGGGCAAGGCCTGGGCATGCCGGGCGGGAGCGGGCGGGCGGGTGGCGGGTGGCGGGCGGCGGCGCGGGTCACGGGGCGTGGTGTGCGGCGGTGCCGTGGGGCCTCAGGGCGAAGACCGTTTTGCCCCGGGCGCCGCCCGCGCGGTTCTGAGCGAGCGCCTCGGGGGCCTTCTCCAGAGGCAGTTCGAGGTCGATGGGGACGACGAACGCCCCGCTGGTCACCGCCGTCGCGAGGGCGTCGAGCAGCAGTGCGGTCGGCGCGAGCCGGAAGTCGACGGGGAGCGGTCCGGTGTGCGGGGTACGGGTGCCCCCGGCGCCCCGGGTGGTGAGCGCGATGCCGCCGTCCCGGACGAGGGCGGCTTGCTCGGCGAAGGCGTCCGGGGTCTCGGAGACGAGGTCGGCCAGGGCGTCCACTCCCTGCGGGCAGAGCTCCCGCACGGCGGCGGGGAGTGCCTCCGGTCCTGCGGAGACGTCGAGGGTCCGGGAGGCCCCGAGGATGGTCATCCTGCGGCTCTCGTCGCCGCGTACGGCGGCCAGTACCCGGACGCCCCGGGCGGAGGCGAGCTGGGTGAGGTAGCTGCCGACGCCGCCCGCCGCCCCGACGATCAGCAGGGACTCGCCCTCACCCGCCCCGGTGGCGGCCAGGATCTGGCAGGCGGCGGTCGCGGCGGTCGGCAGTGCGGCGGCGGCCTTCAGCGACAGACCGGTGGGGACCGGGGCGATCGCCGAGTCCTGGTGCACCGAGACGTACTCGGCGTGGGCGCCCCCGCCGGGCAGCGGGGTGGTGATCCGGCCGAACACCGGGTCGCCCACCCGGAACCGGCTGGGGCCCCGGCCGATCACGTCCACCTGCCCGGCGAAGTCCACGCCGAGGATGTGCGGGAGGTCCCCGGGTGCCGTACCGGCCCGGTCGTCGGCGCGCTGCCAGTCGTACGGGTTGAGGGCCGCGTACTCGATCCGCACCCGTACCCCGCCCGGTTCCGGATCGGGCTTGGGGAGTTCGACGAGTGCGGGCTCCCCGTGGAGCGCGGTGACGGCGATGGCTCGCATACGGCAACCTCCAGTCGCCCCCGGCGTTCACGCTCCCACTCTCGCCCGGCCCGTTCCGCGTCGCACGTCGGAGGCGGATCGGCCCCTTCCCGGGCCCCGCGGTGCCGCTCCTGCGTCAGCCCGGTCGGCGCGCGGTCAGCAGGGGCCGGGCGACGGCACCGGCCACCAGCAGGACGGCGCCGACCCCCAGGAGCCACCAGACCGTGGTGCGCAGCGAGGCGGTCAGCGCGTCGGAGATCGCCGCCGCGCCGTCCCGGTCACTCGTAGGCACCGCGTCCAGCACCTGCGCGCGGCCGACGGCGAGCAGCACCCGGAGCACGACCGCGCCCAGGACGAGTCCGCCGCCCACGACGGCGGTGGCGAAGAGCCCGGCCCGCCGCCCGCCCCGGACCGTCGACAGCCCCACCACCAGCACGAGGAGGACCACGGTCGCCACGGCCGGCCAGACGCTGGCGTACCGCAGCCATCCGAACGTCTCGCGCACATGGTCGGCCCGGTCCCCGGAGAGGATGGTGAGTTCGGTGCGCTCGACCGGGATCTGGTCGGCGAAGGGCACCCCGCTCACCTCCAGTTCCTTCTTCACCTGCTCGATCACCGGGGCCAGGTCGATGGTCACCGACTCGCCGGAGTCCCCGTCGAGCGCGGCCGTGATCGAGGTGTGCGCGGTGCGGTTCGCCGCGTCCCACGCGGCACGGAACGCGTCCGTCGTCGTGAAGGAGAGGACGCCCTGGTGCAGGAAGTCCCGCATCGTCTGCTGGAGCTCGCCGAGATCGATCCGTCGCATCGCCTCGTCGGTGATGAGGTCGGCGACGGTCTCGCGCACGGCGGGGTCGGAGGAGAGCGGGGAGACGGCAGCCACGTACCGGTCGGTGTCGTCGACCTCCAGATCGACCCATGCGGAGAGCGCGCTCAGCGGCACCAGGACGGCGAGCACGACGAGCAGCACGGCCGACAGGGTCGCTGAGCAAGAGGTCCGCATCTCCTCAGGGAATCCCGGCGGCCGTGGTCGCGCCCCGAGCCGTCGTCCATTCGAGTTGCCGGGCGGCGCGGGCGGGTGTGCGCTGGAGTGACAAGGGGGCGACGGAAGGAGCTCTCCATCATGGCCACACACGCAGCCATGCCCGGGTCGAGGTCCCGGGCATCGCAGGCCAGGACGCCGGTCCACCGTCACACCGCGATGGTGTGGGCGGTGCCCCTGCTCCTCGGCGTCATCTACGGCTTCTACGCGGCGTTCATCAGGCGTGACGGCGGCCCGAGCACGGGCGGTCAGGTGGCCCTGGGCTTCGCCGCCGGTGTGGCGTTCGCCGTGCTCTGCTTCGCGCTGGCCCGGTTCGAGTACGCGATCCCGCGTGAGGCGCGGGCGGCGGCCTACGGGGCGCTGACGGCGTGCGCGATCGGGTTCCTGGTGAGCCTGACCGACACCAGCGTGCTGCGCTCGGCCATCCTCGGCCTGGCGGTCGGCATCCCGGTGGCGCTCGCCACGTACTACTTCTTCTACTCGCGGGAGGACTGGCCCGAGGAACGGACCACCGACCGGACCACCGGCGGGACGATCTACCGGGCGACGGACAGGACCGCCCACCGGATCACCGACCGGCCGCTGCCCGGGGGAGGTGCGGGTGAGCGTCGAACCGGCCGTCGGGACGACCGGACTGGTGAAGGCCTCCGGTGAGAACCGGGCCGTGGACGGCGTCGATCTCGTGCTCGCGGGGGCCGCGCTGGTGCTGCTGTTCGCCTCTGCCTTCTCGTGGGTGTGGACGATGTCCGGGTGCTGCTGCGCACCGAGAAGCCGGAAGTGAGCGGGGCGCAAACGTGCCGACGGCGGTGAGCGCGGGCCCTTGGGGGCACCGCGCTCACCGCCGTCGGGCTCTTCGCCCGGTCGCGAGAACGTCTCGGCCGCCCGGACCGCCCAGCCGTGTACGGCCGTCCCGGCGGTGTGCGGCAGCCGTCTCAGTCGCGTACGACCGTCACCGGGCAGGGGGCGTTCTGGGTGACGTGGAGGCTGACCGATCCCAGCAGGGTCGCCTTGAAGCCGCTGTACCCCCGCGCGCCGACCACCAGCAGGTTCGCTCCCTCGGCGCGGTCGATGAGGTTCTGCGCCGGGTTGCCGATCACCACGACCTTGCTGATCCCCGCCGCGCGTTCCGCGCCGAGGGCCTCTTCCAGGGCCTCGGTGAGGGAGACCGTCGCCAGGGCCTGCGGGTCGAAGTCCTCCGGCATGCCCGGCATCATCGAGGCCCAGCTGGTGGCGGGGTACTCCCAGCTGTTGACGGCTTCGACGGTGTCGCCGGTGAGCTCGCCCTGGCGTACCGCCCAGTGCAGTGCCTTGATCGACGACGCCGAGCCGTCCACGCCTACGACGATCCTGCCCATGTTCTGCCTCCCGCTGGGTCCCGCTCGATCCGATGTCCGGTCCGCTGTCCGGTCCACTCCCAGTAGACCGGACATTTGGTACTTCGGCGTCCAGTCGTGTCCGACCATTCCCGCCGGGCGGGCGGTGTCCGGCACGGCCTGGTCCTCCCACCGGGCGTGTCCGTGCGGCGGGGCGCCGGTCAGTCGAGCCGCAGGTCGGCGAGCTGCTGGGCGAACGGCACGATCGCGTCCAGCCCGTCGTCCAGGCCCAGCGTCCGGGAGGCGCCGGAGACCGTACGGCCCAGGACCGCCGAGGCCAGCTCGCCGCCGGCCCGCCGGATGCGGGACGGCAGCCCGTCGGTGTACTCGTCGCCGGACGATCCCCAGTCCTCCGACGCCGCGTAGACGGAGGTCGGTACGGTCACGGCCCGCAGGTACGCGAAGAGCGGGCGCATGGCGTGCTCCAGGACCAGCGAGTGCCGGGCCGAGCCGCCGGTCGCGGCGATCACGACCGGCTTCCCGGTCAGCGCGGTGTTCTCGATCAGGTCGAAGAAGGACTTGAACAGGCCGCTGTACGAGGCGCTGAAGACCGGGGTCACCGCGATCAGCCCGTCCGCCCCGGCCACCGCGTCGACGGCGTCCTGGAGGTCGGCCGACGGGAACCCGGTGATCAGGTTCTTCGCGATGTCGACGGCGAGGTCGCGCAGATCGATGGCGCGGACCTCGACCTGGCGGTCCTGTCCGGTCTCCAGCTGTTCCCGGGTGGCCGCCGCCAGCCGGTCGGCCAGCATCCGGGTCGAGGACGGCTGGCTCAGCCCGGCCGACACGGCGACGATCCTGAGCGGGGCGGTCGAGAGGACGGTGGCGCCCACGGGTGCGGTCATGGCGGTCAGACCTCCTTCGAGGCGGTACGGGCGGCGGTGACGGCCGGGTGGACGGGGGCGGACTCGGGCACCCCGGCGGGGCGCAGGGCGGCGAACTCCTTGCGGAGCACCGGGACGACCTCCTCGCCGAGGATGTCGAGCTGCTCAAGGACCGTCTTGAGCGGGAGGCCGGCGTGGTCCATCAGGAACAGCTGGCGCTGGTAGTCGCCGACGGCGTCACGGAACGACAGGGTGCGCTCGATGACCTCCTGCGGGGAGCCGACGGTCAGCGGCGTCTCGCGGGTGAAGTCCTCCAGCGTCGGGCCGTGGCCGTAGACCGGGGCGTTGTCGAAGTACGGGCGGAACCGCTTGACGGCGTCCTGCGAGTTCTTGGCCATGAACACCTGGCCGCCGAGGCCGACGATGGCCTGCTCGGCGGTGCCGTGGCCGTAGTGCGCGTACCGCTGGCGGTACAGCTCGACCATCTTCTTGGTGTGGGACATCGGCCAGAAGATGTTGTTGTGGAAGAAGCCGTCGCCGTAGTAGGCGGCCTGCTCGGCGATCTCGGGGGACCGGATCGAGCCGTGCCAGACGAACGGCGGCACGCCGTCGAGCGGGCGCGGGGTGGCGGTGAAGGACTGCAGCGGCGTCCGGAACTTCCCCTCCCAGTCCACGACGTCCTCGCGCCACAGCTTGTGCAGCAGGGCGTAGTTCTCGATGGCGAGCGGGACGCCCTGGCGGATGTCCTTGCCGAACCACGGGTAGACCGGGCCGGTGTTGCCGCGGCCCATCATCAGGTCGACACGGCCGTCCGCGAGGTGCTGGAGCGTGGCGTAGTCCTCGGCGATCTTCACCGGGTCGTTCGTCGTGATCAGCGTGGTGGAGGTCGAGAGGATGAGCTTCTCGGTGCGGGCGGCGATGTAGGCGAGCGTCGTGGTGGGCGACGACGGGACGAACGGCGGGTTGTGGTGCTCGCCGGTCGCGAAGACGTCCAGGCCGACCTCTTCGGCCTTCTGCGCGATGGCGAGGGTGGCCTTGATCCGCTCGTTCTCGGACGGCGTCCGGCCGGTCGTCGGATCGGTGGTGACGTCCCCGACGGTGAAGATCCCGAACTGCATGACGTCCGCCTCCTGTGCTGTGTCCGCTTCAATGTTGTTGAAGCTTGAACTAACTGGTCCCACCCTACAACGGGGACCCCCCACTGGCTATTCCGCCCGTGCACCCCCTGTTGCCCCTGAGGGAACGACGGAGGAAACGCGGGTGGTGCGGAGGTGGTGCGGGCCGTCCGCACGGGCCTTCGGCCCCTCGGGCGGGCGCCGACCGGGTGCGTACGCTGGGGGAAACGCGCCGTGGCCGGAGCCGGCCCGGAGCCGTCGGGGCCGACGGGGCGCGTCCGAGCGCGTGCGGGACGAGGGGGAGCTGCCGTGAGCGAGAGCGAGAACTGGAAGGAGCGCGGCGTCGCGCTGCGCGTCTTCGTGTACGTCTTCGCCACCCACGCCTTCGCGGGCTTCGTCTACCTGCTGTTCTACGTGGGGGACCACGCCCACAGGTAGGGCCCGGCAGGCGAGGGCGCGTCTTCGGACTGCCGTCTGCCGGTCGGCGTCCGGCGCGCACGCTCGCCGCGCTGCCGGGTCGCACGCACCGGACGCCGCCCGGGCCCGGCCTTCGGCCGAACGACGGCAGTGTGAGGACGCGCCCCGGGGCGCGGGGTTCCCGCGTCAGCGGCGGGCGACGGCCAGGCTGACCACGTACCGCTCCTCCACCGTCCCGTCCGGGAACGCGGCGGACAGCAGGCCGTGCTCCTCGGCGAGGAAGGCCTCCGTCCCCGCTGCGCCGAGGACCAGGAAATCGGAGTAGCTGGCGAGGTTGGCCAGATGTGTACCGAGGGGCACGCGCCGGGACCAGACGAGCTGCCGGTGGGCGAAGCCGAGCCCGGTCGGCAGCCCACGGAAGCGGGCCCGGGGGTCGTGAGGACGGTCCGCTGCTCCGAAGAGCCGGCGCAGACGCGCGTCCTGGGCGCCGACCCAGGGGACGGTGGCGTCCGAGTCGTTCCACCAGAGGGCGAGGGCGCCGCCGGGGCGCAGCACGCGCAGCGCTTCCGGGACGGACGCCCGCGGATCGGTCCAGTGCCAGGACTGGGCGTAGGTGAGGAAGTCGAGGCAGGCGTCGGCCAGGGGCAGCCGGTCGCCGTCCCCCAGCACCAGCGGGACCCCGGGCAGCCGGCGGCGGAACTCCGACGCCATCCCGGCGCCGGGCTCGACCGCGAGGACCCGCGCGCCCCTGTCCCGCAGGATCGCCGTCGCCAGCCCGGTGCCCGCCCCGACGTCGGCGACGGCGGCGCCCCCGATCGGACGGCCGCCGAGCTCCTCGACCGCGTCCAGCAGCGCCGGAGGGTAGGAGGGGCGGTTCGCGGCGTACGCGGCGGCGGCGAGGTCGAACGAGCGGGCCTGCGAAGTCCGTTTCATACGGCCATTGTTGGAGAGGCTGGTCCCCGCGCCGCCACTGGTTTTCCGGGCGCGGGCGGGCGCCGCCGATCCCCGGGCGGGCCGACAGGTGCGCGTTACACTCGCTCCATGACCTCCGTACCGTGCCGGAACTGGTGGCGCTCCTCCTAGGAGCGGCACCCCTTCCGCACGGAACCAGGGCCGTTCGACACGGACGGCCCTTCTCCGTTCCCGCGTACGGCGCCCGAGGCGCGCGCGACGGGGAGACGGACACGGATCAGCTCCACGGCGGGGCCGTCCTCCACGCAGCCACACCTCGCGAGGAGAGATTCCATGACCACGATTCCGCCGCTCACCACCTCCGCCCCGGGCGCCGACCCGCTCGCCGCCGTATCTCCGCTCGCCGCTTCCACCGTCGCCGCCGCCCGAAGGCGCAGCGCCGAGCTGGAACGGGAGCTCGCCGCTGCGCCGGGCCGCTTCCGGGTGATGACCGGGGACCGGCCGACCGGCCCCCTTCACCTCGGGCACTACTTCGGCACCCTCCACAACCGGGTCCGACTCCAGGACCTGGGCGTGGAGGTCTTCGTGCTGATCCCCGACTACCAGGCGCTGACCGACCGGGACGTGGTCGACCGGCTCGCCGGGACGATGGAGGGGCTGCTCCTCGACTACCTCGCCATCGGCATCGACCCGTCGCGTTCGACGATCTTCAACCACAGCGCGGTAGCCGCCCTGAACCAGTTGCTGCTGCCTTTCCTCAGCCTGGTCTCGGTGGCCGAACTGGGCCGCAACCCCACCGTCAAGGACGAGATCGCCCACTCCCGCCAGGCGGCCGTCAGCGGTCTGATGTACACCTACCCGGTCCACCAGGCCGCCGACATCCTCTTCTGCAAGGGCAACCTCGTCCCGGTGGGCCAGGACCAGCTGCCGCACCTGGAGCTCACCCGGACCGTCGCCCGCCGCTTCAACGAGCGCTACGCACCGGTCTTCCCCCAGCCCGAGGCGCTGCTCTCCGCCGCCCCGCTGCTGCTCGGCACCGACGGCGGCAAGATGAGCAAGAGCCGCGGCAACGCCATCGCCCTCGGCGCGACCGCCGACGAGACCGCCCGGCTGATCAAGGGTGCGAAGACCGACGCCGACCGGCGCATCTCCTACGACCCCGGACACCGGCCCGCGGTCTCCAACCTCGTACTGCTCGCCGCGCTGTGCCAGGACCGCGACCCGCACGAGGTCGCCGAGACGATCGGCGACGGCGGGGCGGCCGAGCTCAAGCGGACCGTGACGGAGGCCGTCAACACCCGGCTGGCGCCCGTCCGGGCCCGTCGCGCGGAGTACGCGCTGGACCTGGGGTACGTACGCTCCGTGCTGCGTGCCGGGAACGCGCGCGCGAACGAGATCGCCGAACGCACCCTGGACGAGGTCCGGGAGGTCATGGGGACGCTGCGGTAGAGGACCCGGTGCCGGGCGACGCGTCGGGGGCGCGGCGCCCGCCCGGCACCGGTCACGTCATGCTCACTTCTTGAGGAAGTCCAGCAGGTCCTTGTTGAACTTCTCCTTGTCGCCCGGCACCAGCGCGATGCCGTGCGAGCCGCCCTCGTAGACCTTCAGCGTGGCGTCCTTCACCAGCTTCGCGGTCTTGCGGCCGGTGGCGTCGATGGGGACGACCTGGTCGTCGTCGCCGTGCACGACGAGGGTGGGGACGTCGAACTTCTTCAGGTCCTCGTGGAAGTCCGTGGAGGCGAAGGCGTCGACGCAGGCGACCCCACCCTCGATGGTCTCGGCCATGGCCATGTACCAGAACGCGTCCTTGTTGCCCTGGGTGACCTTGTTGCCCTCGCGGTTGGCGGAGTGGAAGCCGACCGCGGTGTCCTTCCAGAACTGCGAGCGTTCCGTCAGGATGCCCTTCTTGATGTCGTCGAAGACGCTCTGCGGTACACCCTCCGGGTTGTCCGGCCCCTGGAGCATCAGCGGGGGGATGGCGGAGAGCAGGACGGTGGACCTGATCCGCTCCGTGCCGTGCCGGCCGATGTACCGGGCCAGCTCGCCGCCTCCCATGGAGTGCGCGACCAGGGTGACGTCCCTCAGGTCGAGCTGGGTGATCAGGTCGTCGAGGTCGTCGGCGAAGGTGTCGAAGTCGTAGCCGTCCCACACCGGGGTGGAACGGCCGTGGCCCCGGCGGTCGTGCGCGATGCCGCGGTACCCGGCGTCCGCGACGGCCTTGAGCTGGTCCTGCCAGGCGTCGCCGTTGAGCGGCCATCCGTGGATGAAGACCACGGGGCGCCCCTGGCCCCAGTCCTTGTAGAAGATCTCGACTCCGTCGCGCGTGGTGCAGACGGGCATGTGCTTCTCCCTTTCCTGCGGTCCTGCCGTACAGGGGACAACACGGTCCATTACCGCATGACGGGAATTTCGACGGGGAGCGCTCTTGGGCCGAACGGGTGAGGGCGGGAGGGGCCCGGTGGGGGCGCTGTCCAGGGGAGGCGCTGTCCGGTGGGGGCGCTGTCCAGATGTGGAGCCGTCGGGTGGGGAGCGTTTCACGTGAAACGCTCCGGCGCCGTGCTCTCCGCCGCTTCAGCGCCGCCCAGAGGCCGCGCGCTGCCTGCGCAGCAGCTCGGCGAGTCCGCGCCGGGTCGCGGCGATCACCACGCGGTCCTCGGCCTTGAGTACGTACCCGTCCGGCAGGTCCCAGATCAGCCCCGAGGTGCGCTGCCTGTCCCCGGCGCCGTAGAGGGAGGTGGCGGTGTCGGGTATACGGCCGCCGGGCGGGGTGGTGTCCAGGGCCAGCACGCGCCAGGCGCCGGCCCGGAACGCCTGCGCGACGGTGTGGCCCTCCAGCTGGGGGTGTCCGCCCACCACCAGGGCGGCGAAGAGCATGACCTTCCGCTCGACCGGGACCGCGCCGAGGATCTGCCGGCCCATCATGGCCACGGCGAACGAGGGGGCGGCCAGATGGGTCACCGACCGGGAGCGGGTGGTGGCCCCCGGGTGGGCGGTGCGCAGGGTGCGGTAGACGACGGTCGCGAAGTCGTCGTCGTAGAGCCGGAGGGCCACGCGCAGATCGGGCTTGATCGACCGGGCGTAGAGGGTCGCTTCGAGGTTGGTGGTGTCGCTGCTGGTCAGGGCGAGCAGTGCGCGGGCCCGGCCGACCTTCGCCGCCTCCAGTACGCCTTCCTGGGTGACGTCGCCGATGACGGTCGGCACGTGCAGCGAGCGGGCCAGCGGGATGCCCCGGGCGTTCGGGTCCTCCTCGACGACGACCACGGGGATGCCGAGCTCACGGAGGCGTACGAGGACCCGGGTGCCGATCTTGCCGAGGCCGAGCAGCACCACGTGGCCGGAGAGGCCGCGCGGCGGGCGGCGCAGCGAGGAGGCGGTGCGCAGGGTGCCGAAGGCCTCCAGGACCGCCGCGATCAGCAGCGGCAGCAGCAGGAGCCCGGCCACCCCCGACAGCAGTTGGATGATCTTGCGGGCGGAGGGCGCGGTGTCGTCCGCCGGGTCCCCCATGGCGAAGAGGTCGAGCAGGGTCAGGTAGACCGAGTGCGGGGCGCTGTCGCCGGTCGTCCGGACCGAGGCCACCGCCAGAGCGACCACGGCCGCCGCGACGCCCAGGGCCGACCAGCGCAGCCGCCGCGAGAACACCTGGCTCAGCGGGGCGCCCCTGCCGCCCATGCGGGCGGCGGGCCGGTCCGGGGCCGAGCGGCTGACGGTCTCCAGGACGATGGTGCCGCGCCCGGTCGCCGCCGCCACGGAGCGTTCGTCGGGCAGCAGCCGCGGTCCTTCGTCGCCGCTGCTGTCGGAGCCCTCGGCCCCGGCCGGGTCGACGGTGGTGGAGGAGAGGAGCGCGAGGGTGCAGAGCCCCGGGTCGGCCCGCTCGCCGGGACCGGGCGGGGTGCGCTCGGCCGCGCGCAGCAGCAGCCCCTCCGCCTCGACGACCTTGCTGCTGCCGGTCAGCGCGGTGGCGGCCAGGGCCGGGGCGACAGTGTCGGCGTCGGAGAGGACCGTGGTGCCGGCGTCCAGGGCGGCCTGGTCGAGTCCGGGCACGGCGAAGGCCGCCGCCTGGTCGAGGAGGGTCTCCAGGTGGACGCCGAGCTTGCGGTTGTAGAGGCGGATCACCAGGCGCAGACGGGGGTTGAGGCGGCGGGCGGTGAGCGCGGCCCGGATGTTGCGTTCGTCGTCCTCGTAGACGAGGGCGAGGGCTGCGGCCCGGTCGACACCTGCCTCTTCCAGGATGTCGTCGGAGGGTTCCGCCGATTCCATGATGACGACGGGCTCCACCCCGGCGTTGGTGTCGCTGTCGCCGGATCCGACGCCCTCCAGGGGTGCGGGACCGGTGCGGCTCATCGCCGCGGACATCCGGCCGAACAGGGCGGAGGCGCGGGCCCGCTGGTTCAGCGGGAGGTCCGGCTGCGCGGCGTCGGGGCCGGGCGGGAGGATCAGGGTGACGCGTTCCCCGTAGACGTACCGCAGTTCCACGGCGAGCCGCCGGGCGAGCGCGTCGTCCCCGCAGACGACCATGTGGCCGGACAGCGGGAGGCGTTGGGGGCGCTGCGGCTGCTGGGGGAGAGAGGACACGAAACCCAGCATGCCTTGCTCCTGTCGGGTCGGTACGGGACTCGGTGATCCGTGTGCCGAACTCGGGGCCGGGGCCGGGGAGAAGGGGGTGCGGAGGGAGCGGGGAACCCGGTACGAGCCCCGTCGCCGGGGCCCGTCGCCGGGCCGTTCCCCCGATTCCCCCGTGTTTTCCCCCGCTGGTCCCCCGTCAGAGCACCGTCACCGAGGTGGTCGTTCCCCCGTGTGGTGCTGTACGGATCGTGTCATCCGGACGGGACTTCGCGCACTGCCGGATTCCGGCAGTCCTCGGGTGAGGAGGTTGCCGGACCGTGGAACGGACGGATGTGCGCTACATATACGTACGGGAACCACGGGGAAGGAACGAGCGATGGCGGAAGCGCGCATATCCAGCGGGGCACTGGGGGACTACGTCCAGGTCCTGGAGGAAGTGGCTGTTACAGGAAGGCGGTTGACGCACAAGGAGCTGGAGGACCGCCGCGAACTGGGGCGGGACGCCGCGGAGTCCGGGCTCCGGCTGCGCGAGCTGATCACCCTCCACCTCGCGCGGACCCGCGCGCACTGGCCGTGCACGGCGGCCCGGGGAGGCGGCGCCTCGACGGACGCCGTGCTCCACGCGGTGGAACAGGCCGTGGACGCGTTTGTCGAGGGCTTCGAGGAGGCCCAGCGGATGACGGTGCGCCGCGAGGAGGCGGCCCGTCGCGAGTTCATCGACGACCTGCTCTACGGGCGCAGCGACCTCGGCCGCCTCGCGGAGCGGTCCACCCGGTTCGGGCTGCATCTGTCGCGGGCGCACGCGGTCGGGGTGGCCGTGGGCCCGGAGGCGTACACCGAGACGGACGCGGTGCCGCGCAGCGTGGAAGCGGCCTTGCTGGCCCGGTTCGGGGGGCGGGAGATCCTGCTGACGACGAAGGACGGCCGCCTGATCTGCATCGCGCCGGGCAGCCGGCCGGAGGTGTTGCTCCACTTCGCCCAGCAGTCCCACGCGGCGACCGGCGGCGGGCGGGCGGCCATCGGCCGACCGCACCACGGGCCGGGCGGTGTGGTGCAGTCCTACGACGAGGCTCTCGAAACCCACGAGCTCGCCGAGCGGCTGGGGCTGGACGAACCGGTGCTGCACGCGGCGGATCTGCTGGTCTATCCCGTGCTGACCCGGGACCGGCAGGCCATGGTGGACCTGGTGCGCAGTCGGCTGGGCCCGCTCCAGAAGGCCCGGGGCGGTGCCGAACCGCTGCTGCGGACCCTCCAGGCGTACTTCGACTCGGGGTGCGTCGCGGCGGAGACGGCCCGGCGGCTGTCGCTGAGCGTCCGGGCACTGACGTACCGGCTGGAGCGCATCCACCAGCTGACCGGCGCCGACCTCGCCGACCCGGTGCACCGGTACACCCTGCAGACGGCGGTGATCGGCGCCCGGCTGCTGGACTGGCCCACGAAGGAGATCTGAACCCGCGCGCGGCGGGAGGCTCCCGGTGCGGAGGGTCCCCGCGCACGGAGGGCCGGGTACCTGGTGTGCGCGGCCCTCCCCTCGTGCGGTCGCCCTCGGGACCGGGATGCCGTCGGGCCCATACGCCATCGGGCCCGACGGCTCACCTGCTCACGTCATCAGGCCCCCACGTCCCTGCGCCGGAGGTCTTCGAGGGACTCGCGGCGGACGAGCATGCGTGCGGCGCCGTCCGTGACGGCGACGACCGGCGGCCGGCCCACGAGGTTGTAGCCGGACGCCATCGACAGGTGGTACGCCCCCGCCGCCGGGACGGCCAGCAGATCGCCCGGGTGCACGTCCTCGGGGAGTTCCACCGCGTCGGCCAGGATGTCCCCGGCCTCGCAGTGCCGGCCCACCACGGTCACCGTCCGCCCGGGAGCGTTGGACGCCCGGCCGACCATGCGGGGCGCGTACCGCACGCCGTACAGGGCCGGGCGCGGGTTGTCGCTCATGCCGCCGTCGACGGCGACGAAGGTGCGGGTGCCGGTCCGCTTGACGGAGAGCACCCGGTACACGGCCACGCCCGCCGGGCCGATGACCGCCCGTCCGGGTTCGACGGTCAGCCGGGGGACCGGCAGCATGGCCCGCGCGCAACCGGCGGCGAGTTCGGCGCGGATGCGCGCGGCGAGGGTGGGGATGTCGAGCGCCGGTTCGCCCGCCCGGTACGCGATGCCGTGCCCGCCGCCCATGTCCAGCTCCGGCAGCGCGACGCCGTGCTTGTCCCGGGTGCGGGCGAGGAGCCCCACCATCCGGCGGAGCGCGGAGACGTACGGCGTGACCGAGGTGATCTGCGAGCCGATGTGGCAGTGCAGGCCCACGAGTTCGAGTCCCGGCTGGCCGAGGACCCGGTCGATGGCGTGCTGCGCCGAGCCGTCCATGAGGGAGAGGCCGAACTTCTGGTCCTCGGTGCCGGTACGGACCGCGGCGTGCCCGCCGGCCGAAATCCCGGGCACCACTCGGATCATGACGCGCTGGCGGGTTCCGTGCGGCACCAGCGCGGCGAGGCGGGCGATCTCGGAGGTGGAGTCGAGCACGATCCTGCCGACACCGAGCCGTACGGCGGTGCTCAGGTCCTCCGGGCTCTTGGCGTTGCCGTGCAGCACGATCCGGTCGGCCGGGAAACCCGCGCTGATCGCGAGGAGGAGTTCACCGGCCGAGCAGACGTCGAGCCCGAGCCCCTCCTCCCGTACCCAGCGGACGACGGCCCGGCTCAGGAAGGCCTTCGCCGCGTAGACCACGTCCGCCTCTTCCGGCGGGAACGCGGCACGGTAGGTCCGGCAGCGGTCGCGGACCTCGCCCTCGTCGAGTACGTACAGCGGGGTGCCGAACCGTTCGGCGGCCTCGGTCAGGGAGACCCCGCCCACCGTCATGTCCCCGTGCGGGCCGGGGCGCGTCGACGCGGGCCACACGTCCTGCGGATACGTCTGCCGGGCCGGTGACGCGCACGGGGTGAGGGCTGACGCGCACGGAGTGAGGGCTGACGCGCACGGGGCGAGGGGTGCGGGGGAGGTGGGGACCTCCCCGGCGGGGTCGAGGGACCCGGCCGGGGAGGGGGCGCCGGCGGGGCTTGGGGACCCGGCCGGTGCGGGGGTGGGGACGGGGGCGAGGGGGGTGGTGGTCATGGGGCGCTCCCTTCAGCGTCCGTGGCGGACGAGCGCGGGGGCGTCGGGGACGGCCGGCGCGGGAGGAGCCGTGCCCGTCGCGGGGACGACGGCTGCGGCGGGGATCGCCTGCGGGGCAGGAACGGCAGGCGCGGTGGTCGCGGCGGGGCCCGCGTGCGCGGCGGTGTGGGGCACCGAGGGGTGCGGGTCGGCGGCGCGCGGCGCGGAGAGCAGCGGGTCGACGGTGAGGGTGCGGACGCCGAGAGGAGCGGCGAGGTCGCGCAGGGCCGGTTCGCAGAGGCGTACCCACTGCTGCCCGGCACCCAGGGTGGCGACGAGCAGGCGTTCCGAGGTGAACGCGACGGCGGTGCGCGCGCCGAGGGGTGTACGGAAGAACCGTGCCTGGACGCTCGACGGGCAGCGGGCGGAGCCCGCGCGGACGGGTACGAACAGCGGCCCGGCCGGGACGGATGCGATCGGGGGTCCGGCCGGGACGGATGCGATCGGGGGTCCGGCCGGGACGGGTTCGAGGGGGTCGGGATCCGGCAGCGCGGTTTCCATGGTGCCTCCAGACGTCGGCACGGGTCGCGGACGCGACCCGGCGGTTCGTCTTCGACGCTAAGTCCGCAGGCAGGGGGCGGCGCGGCCGGCGTCCGGGCCCTGACGGGTACTTGACGCCGGACCCGGGTCGCCTTGACGCGACGCTGACGTGGAGTCCTCGGGCACGGGCGGGCTGACGAGCCTTTCGGGGCCCGGTCCGCCCGGAAAGGCGACACGCCCCGGCCGTCAGGACCGGGGCGTGTCGGAGTGCGGTGCGGCGGGCCCGGCGCAGGGGCCTAGCCCGGAGGTATCGGTGCTTCGGAGCAGGGCCCGAACTCAGAGGTCGAACTCGTGCGGCGGCAGGTCGAGGGCGTAGCACGCCTCCCGGACCACGGCCTGCTCCGACTTGTCGAAGTCGCCGTCGGCGCCACCGATGACGATGCCGATCTGGATGACCGCGCGCGCCTCGGCCGGCTTCTTCTTCGCCTTGGCGATCTCCTGGAGCACGGAGACCTTGCCGAAGGCGAAGTCGGCGGTGAGCTTGTCGACGTACGCGTTGAAGCGGCGCTGGAGGTCATCCGCGGGGAAGTTCTGGAGCACGTCGTTGCTCATGATCAGCTGGGCGACGCGCTGCCGCTCCGACGGGTCGATGGAGCCGTCGGCCGCCGAGACCAGGGCGCACATCGCCATGCTCGCGTCGCGGAACGCCCCGCTCTTCAGATCGTTCTTCTTCGCCTCCAGCTGCGTCTGCATCGTCGAGGCGGATTCCTTGATCCGATCCCACAGGGCCATGACGTCTCCATACGTTGCTTTGCGGTGCGTTGGCTGAACCGAGTGGAACTCTACAGACGTGTAGAACTCGCCGCTCGACCCGGCGGGCTTTGCCATGGAATGGCGGCTCAGTAGGATGCGGCGATCGCTGAGCAGTGCCCGGGGCCGCCCCGCCGCGACTGCGAGAGCCTGCGCGAAGGGCGGACACCGCATGGGAAACGCGGGACGGCACGAAGACGTTCCTGGCCTTCCCCCGGGGGCGGGCGTTCCTCCGGGGGCCGGCCTTCCTCCAGGGGCCGGCGTCACTCCGGGGGCCGACGTGTCTCCGGTGGCGGACGCCCCCCAGGGTGCCGACGCTTCACCCGGCGGTGGTGGCGGTGGTGGCGGTGGTGGCGGTGGTGGCGGACGGCCGCGCAAGCGTGGGCAGGGTGAGCTGGAGGCAGAGGTACTCGCCGCGGTGCGCGCGGGCGGGGGGCCGGTGACGGCGGGCTGGGTGCGCGAACGCCTCGACGGCGGGCTCGCCCTGACGACCGTCATCACGATCCTCTCCCGCCTCCATGCGAAGAACGCGGTCACCCGCACCCGTGCGGGCCGGTCCTCCACGTGGACGAACGCCTCCGACGAGGCAGGCCTCGCCGCCCTGCGGATGCGTCGGGTGCTCGACGGCGAGCGGGACCGCGAGGCCGTCCTCGCCCGTTTCGTCTCCGCGCTCAGTCCCGGCGACGAGGAACGCCTGCGGGCCCTGCTGTCCCGGACCGGCCCGGCGGGTTCGCCGGAGCCGGACGCGGGCGACCCCGCCGAGCCCGCGTGGCCCGATGCCTCCGGCCACGCGTCGGGGAACCGATGACGACGACAGGGGTGCTGGGGGAGCGATGGGCATCTTCGTCTACTTGCCACTCGTCCTGCCGCTGACCGCGCTGCCCGTCGCGCGGCTGGCCGCGCACCACTTGCACCCGCGCGGCGCGACCCGGTTGCTGGCCGTCGCCGGTACGACGCTCGCGCTGTGCAGCACCCTCTGCCTCGCCCTGCTGATGGTGATCGGTACGGCCCGGCTCCCCGGCAACCCGTTGCCGGACGGCTGGTCGGACCCCGAGGTCAGGGCCGCACTGCCCTACGAGGACCGGACTGGCCTGGTGGCCATCGGGGTGCTGGGCGCGGTGGTGGCCGGCTGCGCGGTGACGCTCGTACGCCATGTACGGACCCGGGCCGCCGCAGCCCGCGCGCTGGGGGCGGCGGGAGCGGGCCGTGGGGCCGTTTCCGCTCACGGTTCCGGCGCCGATGCCGGGGTGCGTGTGGTGGAGTCGCCCGCCCCGTACGCGTACGCGCTCCCCGGCGGCCTGTTGAGCGGGCGGACGCGGGGTACCGCGGGCACGGGCCGGGTCGTCGTCTCCAGCGCACTGCTCGACTGCCTCGAACCGGACGAGCAGCAGGCGCTGTTCGCCCACGAGCGGGCGCATCTGGCGGGGCGCCACCACCGCTATCTGTTGCTGACGCAGCTGGCCGCGCGCGCCAACCCGTTCCTGGTGCCGCTCCGTACGGCGGTGGCGTACACCACCGAGCGCTGGGCCGACGAGGAGGCCGCGCAGGCGGTCGGCAGCCGCCGGGTGGTGGCGCGGGCGGTCGGCAAGGCGGCGCTGGTCTCGGCCCGTTCGCCGTTCGCGGGGCCGGCGGGGTCCGCCGGGCCGACGGGGTTCGCGGGGCCGGCAGGGCCGGCGGGGTTCGCGGCGGCAGGGCCCGTACCGCTCCGGGTGGCTGCTCTTCTCGACCCCGCCCCGACCGCCCGTTTCTGGCCACCGGCGTCGGCGCACCTGCTGCTCGCCGCACTGACGGCGACGGCGGGTACGGCGGTCTCCGCGCTGTCGTCGGTGAACGCCACGGTCACGCTGGTCCGCATCCTGCACGGGGCGACCCTGCTGTAGACCCGGCTACACCGGGGAACTTCGCAGGTCAGAGGGAAACCGGCGCGCCGCGTGCGGTACGCGACTGTTGCTCTGTCCGGGAACGGTGACAGTGGTGTCGTGGGTCCAGGACATCCGGCCGAGGGGATCCCCGAAGGGCTCATAGTGATCACACAGCGGGTCGCACCGCATGTGACGCAGCGGATCGCACCGTGTGTCACGCAGCAGATCACCCACCAGATCACGGCAGGCCGTGGAGAGACGCCTCTCCGTGGACGCCCTTCCCACGGGAGCAACGCCATGGCTTCGGCCCTCCGCACCAAGACCGCCGTCCTCGTCGCCGCCGCAGTCGCGGGCACTCTGCTCCTGACCGGCTGCCAGGGTGACGACTCCGACGCAGGCTCCGACACCGGCGCGAAGGACACGAGCAGCAGCAGCGCCGCCGCCACGCTTCCGGCCGAGACCCCTGCGGCGCAGGACGCCCCGTCCGCCACCGGCACTGCCGACAGCACCAGCGGCGGCAGCACCACGGGCGGCAGCACCGGCTCGGGCGGGGACGCTGCGGACGGTTCGGGCGACCGGGAGACGGCCGTCGAGGGCATCGACCAGGGCAAGGGCGTCAACGGCACCTGGAACGGCAAGGTGCGCTACCTCGCGCCCGGCAAGTACACGGTGACCCGCCCGGGCGACGTGGACCAGCAGTTCTTCGTCTCCGAGGACACGGACATCGAGGGCACCGGCGACATCTGCGGTACGGAGGACGGCCAGGCCGCCATGCCGTGCAGCGAGGAGATGCTGGAGGCCGCGACCAAGGGCGACGGCGTCGACGCCGAGGTCGTCGTCGTGAACGGCATCGCCACGAGCATCGTCGACAACCACAGCTGACGCCGACCACGGCGCGCAGACCCGCCGCGCGCGGAACTCCCCGCACGGGGAGCGCCCCGTACGCGGAGCCCCCCGAACGGGGAGCGCCCCGTACACAGAACTCCCTGTCCGCAGCCAACGGCCGACTGCAAACAGGAAGTTCTTCGTGTCGCAGGGTGGGACGGACGAGGTACTCAGTCGCGGCCCTCGCCGACGTGCTCCGGCGTGAGGTCGTCGTGCGTGGGCCGGGTGGTGGTGGCCGGAGCGGCCTTGCCCACGGGGGCGGTCGCCTGGGCGCCGACGCTGGTGCCGGTACCGCGCAGTGCCTTGATCCGGGTGACGGCCGGTTCGGTCCAGCGGGCGGTGAGCGGGCCGAGGATGACCAGGATCAGTACGTACGCGGTGGCGATGGGCCCGATGCGGGGCTCGGTCGCGACGGCCAGACCGGCGATGACGATGGAGAACTCGCCGCGCGCCACGAGCGTGCCGCCCGCCCGCCACCTGCCGCGCGACTTGATGCCGGCGCGGCGGGCCGCGTACCAGCCGGTGAAGATCTTGGTCAGCATGGTGACGACGGCGAGCAGCGCGGCCGGGAGCAGTACCGGCGGGATGTCGGCCGGGTTGGTCGAGAGGCCGAAGAAGACGAAGAACACCGCCGCGAAGAGGTCCCGCAGCGGGGTCAGCAGCTTGCGCGCCCCCTCGGCGACCTCGCCGGAGAGCGCGATGCCGACGAGGAACGCGCCGACGGCCGCCGACACCTGGAGCTCCTGCGCCAGCCCGGCGACGAGCACGGTCAGGCCGAGGACGACGAGGAGCAGCATCTCCGGATTGTCGGAGGAGACGGCCCGGCTGATGATCCGGCCGTGGCGCAGCGCCAGGTAGAGGACGAACCCGACCGTTCCGAGCGCGATCAGCAGCGCGACGCTGCCCCCGGCGAGACCGACTCCGGCGACCATGGCGGTGAGCAGCGGCAGGTACACCGCCATCGCCAGGTCCTCGATGACGAGGACGCCGAGGATGACCGGGGTTTCCCGGTTGCCGAGGCGTCCGAGGTCCGTCATCACCTTGGCGATCACCCCGGACGAGGAGATCCAGGTGACTCCGGCCAGCGCGACGGCCCCGGCGGGACCCCAGCCGAGTATCAGCGCGGCGACGGCGCCGGGGGTCGCGTTGAGGACGAAGTCGACGAGGCCGGAGGGGTACTGGGTTTTGAGGCTGGTGACCAGTTCGGAGGCGCTGTACTCGAGCCCGAGGAGGAGCAGCAGCAGGATCACGCCTATCTCGGCGCCGACCGCGGTGAACTCCTCACTGGCACCGAGCGGCAGCAGCCCGCCCTCGCCGAACGCCAGACCCGCCAGGAGGTAGAGGGGGATCGGCGAGAGACCTATCCGGCCGGCGAACCGCCCGATGATCCCCAGCCCGAGAATGACGGAGCCGAGCTCCACCAGCAGTGCGGTCATGTCGTGCACGATCAGCCCTCCGCAATGATCTCGGAGAGCGCGTCGACGCCCTCACGGGTACCGACGACGACGAGCGTGTCACCGATGGCCAGCCGGAAGTCGGGCCCCGGCGACGGATGCGCACTGTGCGTCCGCAGCACTGCCACGATCGATGCCCCCGTACGGGTCCGCGCCCGCGTATCCCCCAACACCCGTCCGCCGTAGGGCGATCGGGACCCGAGCGGTATGTGCTCGGTCACCAGGTCGATGCCCTCGGTCCGTACGGCGTCGATCGGTGCGGGATCGATGAGGTGGGCGAGCGCGGTCGCCTCGTGCGTCGTCAGGGGGACGGTCAGCCGGCACGAATCTGGGTCGTCCTGTTCGTAGAACCCGATGAACCGCCGCCCGTCGTGGTGGACGACGACGGAGATGTGCTGGCCGGACTCGGTGATGAAGTCGTACTGAGCCCCGACTCCGGGCAGCGTGGTGCGGCGGGTTCCCATGACTTCCTCCCGAGTGGAGCGCCGATGCGTGCGGCGCTCCTCGTCAGCTCTTGGTGATCTCTTTACCTTTCAACACCTTAACGCGATCCATACGCGTCGCGGGGGGCCGGGGGAGGAGCGGGGGTGGTATGGGGAGGTGCCCCGGGTGCGGTGCGGTGCGGGGTGGTGGGCCGGGGGCGTCGTTGATCACTTCGCGGGCGGGAGGGAGGGCGGGCGGGGTAGTGGGTGGGGTTGGGTGTTGGGATGTTGGTTATTTGTGTGGCCTGTCGGATGTGCCGGAGTCGGTGAAGTTGGCCCGGATGCTTGCAGGGGCTGGATGAACCCGCAGGTCGGAAAGGTGCTACCGGTGCGCGCGGGGACGGTCCCGGCAGGCCCACGCGATCAGGGTCGCCCGAACACGTTTCCCGCGCGTGTGGACATGGCTGCTACGTGTACCAGCAGGCCTCAAGCCGTTGGGCTTCCATGGTTTCGCAGTGCTGCGCACTGGGCTGGACTTTGCTTCTGGTTGGCCGGAGTGCCGCCGTCGCCGTAACGGGTCCCGATCTCGCCGAGGAGTGTGACCACCGGCTCAGTGTCCGCCTCGGTCGCCAGGCTGATCTCTGCGGCTGCTCCTTCCGGTGGGGTGCTGTGTCCGCGACTCACGGCGCATTGGCGCAGGGGGCACAGGTCAACAAAAAAAGTCGAGTACCTGGGCGACGAACGACACCGTCCGGTATTTCACCTGGTGCCAGCGATTGCAGAACGGGCGCGGCAGCCACCACTTGCGCGATGCCACGGGTCGTCTGCACCACCGGCAGACCGGCGCTTCCCTCACCAGTTCGAACGAGACCCCCATGCGGCGACTTTAGCGGCGCTCTCCCGCGTACGGTGCTCGCGTGCTGCGCTCGGTGGCCGGCCACTCCAGCGCGCTGTCCGGGCCTCTTCGCACCTCCGGTGGCCGGGGAGGGCGGCAACGAATCGCGCGGCAAAGGAACGAGAAGGCGGCTTACCGTGTGTCCGCCGAGAAGCCCCGTGGGAACGTGGGGTGTTGACGGGCACGGGAGCTATGAGCAAAGGGCTGTGGCGATCATGGGCGATGTGCTCCAATTGTCGGAGTCGGTGAAGTTGGATGATTCGAGCCCTGTGACCGTCTAGACGCCCAGGTCAGGAAGGGTGCTCCCCGCGCGTGCGGGGATGGTCCCCGGGAGCGGCGGGCCGTCAGGGGGTGTGGCCCGTGCTCCCCGCGCGTGCGGGGATGGTCCCGGGTGCGGCATGTACCGCATCCAGCTCCCCATGTGCTCCCCGCGCGTGCGGGGATGGTCCCCCGGCGCCCTCGGCAACAGCCAGCGGGGCGAGGTGCTCCCCGCGCGTGCGGGGATGGTCCCAAGGTCGCCGGCCTGCACGCCCCGGAGCTCACGTGCTCCCCGCGCGTGCGGGGATGGTCCGGCTTCTCCCCGCTGCTGCACATCGGCCTGCCCGGCCCCCGGTGCTCCCCGCGCGTGCGGGGATGGTCCCAGCCGGAATCAGCCAACCGCCACACCCGCCCAGCCGCGCCCCTCCGCCGCCGGGAACGCCCCGAGCGAAGCCGGTGCCCCTACCCTCGGCGGCGCACCCCAAACAGCACGCGTGCCCCTTTATGCCGAGCGCTCAGAGCCCCGACCGGTCGCCCCGGAGGCCGTAACTGAGCCAGTAAACATCGAAACACCCCAACCTCACCCTCGAAAACAACACCCAAACGAAACCGACCAGTCAGATTTTTTCATTGCCGATCTCTCTTCCCCTGACCGACTGTCGTACTGCAATCTGAGGCCCTGCAAGCACAGCAAGTGCCATAGGCATGGGGGACGACGTGCGGCTGTCCGATGCTGCCCGGAGCGTGTGGGCCAAGCATGATCACGACACCAAGGCGTGGATGCCGCTCTGGCAGCACCTGGAGGACAGCGCTGCCGTGGCGGGGCGGTTGTGGGACGAGTGGTTGCCGCGCAGTGTGCGATTGCAGGTGGCCGAGGTGGTGCCCGGTGGGGAGGCCGACGCGCGGTTGCTGGTGGTCTGGCTCGCGGGGACGCACGACATCGGGAAGGCGACGCCCGCGTTCGCCTGCCAGGTGGAGGATCTGGCGGACCGTATGGGCCGGGCCGGTCTGGAGGTGCCTCTTCTGAGGCGCTTCGGTGACGACCGCGGACTCGCTCCGCACGGCCTGGCGGGTCAACTCCTCGTCAATGAGTGGCTGGTGGAAAAGCGCGGGTGGCCACGGTCGGCGGTGGACCAGTTCTCCGTCGTGATCGGCGGGCACCACGGGGTACCGCCCAACGACTCGCAGCTCCATGGCGTTCGCCTGCACCCGGAGCTGATCCGCACCCCGGGGAGGACCGAACCGCGCTGGAAGCAGGTGCAGTTCGAGATTCTCGATGTGTTCGCGGAGCAGCTCGGGGTGTCCGGCAGGCTGGATGCGTGGCGCTCGGTGGAGTTGCCGCAGACCGTGCAGGTGCTGCTCTCGGCAACCGTCATCGTCGCCGACTGGATCGCCAGCAACCCGGATCTCTTCCCGTACGTCGGCACGGGTGTGTCCCGGACCGCGTCCGAGCGTGTGGAGGCGGCGTGGAGCGGGATCGATCTGCCGCCGCCGTGGCAGCCGGTCGAACCGGAGGGTACGGCGGACGAGTTGTTCGCGGCCCGGTTCGCGCTGCCGCCGGGCGCGACGGCGCGGCCCGTGCAGGAGGCCGCCGTACGCCTGGCGCGCGAACTGCCCCGTGCCGGGCTGATGGTCATCGAAGCACCGATGGGCGAGGGCAAGACCGAGGCGGCGCTCGCGGTCGCGGAGATCTTCGCGGCGCGCACGGGGGCCGGCGGCTGCCTCCTCGCGCTTCCGACCCGGGCGACCAGTAACGCCATGCTGCCCCGCCTGATCAGCTGGCTGAACCGGCTGGACGGGCTCGCCGGGGCCGGGCGGCACTCGTTGTTCCTGGCCCATGCCAAGGCGGCGCTCCAGCGTGAGTACGCGATGCTCCTGGCGAAGGAGGGGCGTCGGCCTCTGCGGGCCATCGATCTGGACGGGCCCCAAGTGGCGCGTCGGGCCTCGCGGGACCAGGACCTGGCCGCCACTGAACTGATTGCCCATCAGTGGCTGCGGGGCAAGAAGAAGGGGCTGCTCTCCTCCTTCGCGGTCGGCACCATCGACCAGCTGCTCTTCGCCGGGCTCCGCAGCCGGCACCTGGCACTGCGCCATCTCGCGGTGGCCGGCAAGGTCGTCGTGATCGACGAAGTACACGCCTACGACGCCTACATGAACGTCTACCTGGAGCGTGTCCTCGCCTGGCTCGGCGCGTACCGGGTGCCGGTCGTCATGCTTTCCGCGACCCTTCCGGTCGGTGTGCGACGGTCCTTGATCGACGCGTACACGGCCGGTGCGGCGGGCGAGGGGGAGGCCGGGGCGGGTGCTCCTCGGAGCCCGGCCGCGTACCCGCTGCTCACGGCGGTGGCGGCCCCCGGGCCACGCGACGCCTCCTCCGCCCCCGCCGCTGCCCCGGCGCTCCTCACGGCGCGACCGCCGGCCGCGTCGGGCCGGGGGGTGGACATCGCGCTTGAGTCGCTGGACGACGGGCTCGACGTGCTCGCGGACGCACTCGCGGTCGCACTGCGCGAGGGTGGTTGCGCACTCGTCGTACGGAACACCGTGGAACGTGTCCTGGAGACGGCCGCGTTGCTCCGTGAGCGGTTCGGTACGGAGAACGTCACCGTCGCCCATTCGCGCTTCCTGGACCTGGACCGGTCCGAGCTCGACGCGCGACTCCTGTACCGGTTCGGGCCGGAGGGCGACCGTCCGAAGGGGACCGAGGCGCACGTCGTCGTAGCGAGCCAAGTCGCCGAGCAGTCCCTGGACGTGGACTTCGACCTTCTGGTGACCGACCTCTGCCCTGTGGACCTCATGCTCCAGCGCATGGGCCGGCTCCACCGCCACCAGCGAGGACCCGGTCAGAACGAACGCCCCGTGCCCCTCCGCCGGGCGCGCTGCCTGGTCACCGGGGTCGAGGGCCCCGGCCTGACACAGTCCGGCCCGACACAGTCCGAGCTGACTCAGACCGCGCCGCCCGGACCGCCCGGACCGCCCGGATCGCCCGCACTGGCCGGGCCGCTTGAGCAGACGGGGCAGACGGGGCAGACGGAGCAGACGGAGCAGACGGAGCAGACGGAGCAGACGGGGCAGCCGGAGCAGACGGGGCAGCCGGAGCAGCCCGGGCCGCCGCGCCCGGTGGCGGGGTCGCAGAGCGTGTACGGGCTGCACGCCCTGCTGCGGTCCGCAGCCGTCCTGCGGATGTATCTCGGTCCGGAGAAGCGCGCGTTGAGGTTGCCGCAGGACATCACCGGACTGGTGCAGACGGCGTACGGCTCCGACGAGATCGGCCCGCTCGACTGGGCGGAGACCATGCGGGAGGCCGAGGACGAGCATCACACGGAGGTGGGCAGGAAGCGCAAGGCGGCACGGGCCTTCAGGATCGACCGGGTGCGCGCGGACGGTAGTCCCCTGATCGGGTGGATCGACGCGGGTGTGGGTGACGCGGACGACTCGCGGGCAGGGCGGGCCCAAGTCCGGGACACCGAGGAGTCGATCGAGGTTCTGGTGCTCCAGCAGCACGAGGACGGTTCGCTCACCACACTCCCCTGGCTGCAGGACGGGCGTGGCGGGCTCCTGCTGCCGATGGACGCGGTGCCGCCGTACCGCGCGGCGAAGGCGCTTGCCGAGAGCTCGATGCGGTTGCCCGCCGTGTTCACGAAGCCGTGGGTGATCGACCGCGTCATCGCGGAACTTGAGGAATTCATGATTCCGCAGTGGCAGGTGAAGGAATGCCAGATGCTCGCCGGGGAGCTGGTTCTGGCGCTGGACGTGAATTGTCAGACCCGACTGGCAGGCTTTGAGATCGAGTACAGCCGGGTGGACGGTCTGAAAGTCACGCGCCCGGACGCATCGACGTGAGGTGGGGGCCGATGGAAAGGGAAGTCGGGGCCGGTGGAGGGCGAGGAGCCGATGTCGTCGTCGGCGATGCGGTCGAGGACGGGGGTTCAGGGGAGGCGGGCTTGAGGTCGTTCGACCTGGTGACGCAGCCCTGGCTGCCGGTTCAGCTCGCCGACGGGTCGGCGGCGGAGTACTCCCTGCGCGAGGTGTTCGCCGGCGCGGGACGGGTGCGGCGGCTGGTCGGTGACGTGCCCACGCAGGAATTCGCCTTGGTGCGACTTCTTTTGGCCATTCTTCATGATGCCGTCGGCGGGCCCGATGATATGAGGTCCTGGCAGGCTCTCTGGAGGGACGAGCATTCGTTCGATTCCGTTTCTGTCTACTTGGATAAGCATCGCGATCGTTTCGATTTGCTTCATCCGGTGGCGCCCTTCTTCCAGGTGGCCGGATTGCGGACGGCGAAGGACGAAGTCGCCCCGCTCAACCGCATCGTGGCGGACGTTCCCAACGGCGATCCGTTCTTCAGCATGCGGATGCCTGCCGTCGAGCGCCTGAGCTATGCGGAGGCCGCGCGCTGGGTGGTGCACGCCCACGCCTACGACACCTCGGGCATCAAGTCCGGTGCCGTCGGGGACGACCGGGTCAAGGGCGGCCGGGGCTACCCGCAGGGCGTCGGCTGGGCGGGGAACCTCGGCGGGGTGATGGCCGAGGGGGACGACCTGCGCCGGACCCTGCTGCTCAACCTGGTCGCCTCCGACACCGGCCTGCTGGATGTCGACGAGGACGACCGGCCGGCCTGGCGCCGCGATCCCGACGGCCCGGGTGCCATGAAGCCGCGTGGGATGGCGTCCCGTCCCACGGGCCCGCGCGACCTCTACACCTGGCAGACCCGACGGCTCCGGCTCCACCACGACGGTGCGGGGGTGTACGGCGTGGTGCTCGGGTACGGCGACCCGCTCCCGCCGCGCAATCAGCACCGGACCGAACCGATGACCGGGTGGCGGCGCAGCGAACCGCAGGAGAAGAAGCACCGTCTGCCCAAGGTCTTCATGCCGCGCGAGCATGATCCCACCAGGGCGGCGTGGCGCGGACTGGAGAGCCTGCTCGTCGAGGGCGCCTCGCACGCGGGCGGCCAGGGGAAGCAGGGCGCCGAGCGTGTGCGGCCGGCGGTGCTGGAGTGGGTGGCCGCGCTCTTCGGACGCGGGCACATTCCGGACGGGCTGATCCGGGCGAGGACGATCGGCGCCCGGTACGGCACCCAGCAGTCGGTGATCGAAGAGCTGGTGGACGACGGGGTCACGCTGCCCCTGGTCCTGCTGCACGACGAGGACCCCCGGTACGCCCGCACGGCCGTGGTCGCCGTCACGGACGCGGACAGTGCCGTGAACGCGCTGGGCGACCTCGCCGGCGATCTCGCCCAGGCGGCCGGGGCGGACCGGGCGGTGCACCGGGCCGCCGCCCGGGACCGGGGGTACGGCGCGCTGGACGGCCCGTACCGCCAGTGGCTGCGCGGGCTGGTGGCCGGCGCGGATCTGGACCTGGCGCGTACGGAGTGGCAGCGGGCCGCGTACCGGACCGTCGAGCGGCTCGGCCGGGACCTCCTGGACGCGGCGACCGCGGCGAGCTGGGAGGGGCGGATGGTGGAGACCTCGCGCGGGCCGGAGTGGTTCGACGACACGCGGGCCGACCGGTTCTTCCGCATGCGCCTCGGCAGGGCACTGCCCCGGGCCCGGGACGACGGTCCGGGCGGTCCCGACGGCCAGGGCGGTGCCGATGGTGCGGGCGGCACCGACGGCCGGGACGGCGCCGATGGCGGGCGCGGCCCGGGCGGTCCGGGCGGTCCCGAAGAGGCCGAGTACGACACCACTGCCGGCGGGCTCGACGCCGACGTCACCGTTTCGGAGGTTCACACGTGACCACAGCGCAGCAGCAGCCGGTGCTGCCCCGGCAGGAGCCCGCTCGGGCACCGGCGGAGGCCGTACCGGAGGCGGTACGGGATGAGGGAGGCAGGGCGGGGCCGGAGGCGAGGAGCAGGGCCGAGCTGGTCGGCGAGGCGGTGCACGCGCATGTGGCTCCCCTGTGCCGGGGTTACCAGGACGACGAGGCCGCCGCGGTGGCCGCGTTGGCACGCATCCGGCGCGGTGCGGGCAAGCCCGCCGGGTCGCTCCCCGACCTCTGGGGGCTCCTCGGGTTGGAGAGGCTCGACACCACCGGTTGGGGCGAGGCCGACGTGGTCCGCGCCGAGGAGGCGGTGCACCTTGCGGTGACTCTCTGGGCGCTGCACCAGCAGTCCCATCCGGAGACCGCGATGCACGTGCCCGGCGGCCCGGACGTCGGCGGTGCGGTACGCCGCCTCATGAAACCGGACGAGATCGACGAGCCCGTCCGGAAGCGGTTCGTGCGGGCCGGATCGGCCCCTTCGATCGAGGCCCTCGGCCCCCGGCTGCGCGAGCTGGTGCTGCTGTTTCGCCGGGACGGCATCGCGCTGGACTACGCGAAGCTCGCCCGGCAGCTCTACCGGTGGCAGGGCTCCGGCGGGCGGGCCGAGATCCATCGCGCCTGGGGGCGCGGCTTCCACCAGTACCGGCCGCCCGCGCCGCCCGGGGCCCCGGCCACCGGCACGGACACCGGCGACACCCCGCCGACCGACGCCGACGCCGTCGCTGCCACCGCCACCGCCGACATCTCCGCTTCTCCGACCGACAAGGACTCCCGCTCGTGACCCGGACCATCATCGACGTACACGTTCTCCAGACCGTTCCGCCGAGCAACGTCAACCGGGACGACACCGGGGCGCCCAAGACCGCTGTCTACGGGGGCGTGCGCCGTTCGCGTGTGTCCAGCCAGGCGTGGAAGCGGTCCACCCGCCAGGCGTTCGGTGAGCTGCTCGACCCGAGCGAGCTGGGGGTGCGGACCCGCAAGATCGCGGAGCTGCTCGCCGAGCGGATCGGCCGGATCGAGCCGGAGCTCGCGGCCGGTGCGGGAGCTTCGGCGGAGGGGAGCGTGCTCGACTTCGCCGCCGAGACGATCAGGGTCGCGACGGGCTCCAAGGTCGAGGTCCCGAAGCGGAAGAAGGCGAACGCGAAGGAGGGTGCCGAGGAGACGGTGCACGCCCCCGAGTCGCTCTACCTGCTGTTCCTCAGCTCCCGTCAGCTGGACGCCCTGGCCGAGTTGGCGGTGGAAGGGCTGCGCGGCGAGCGGGAACTCAAGGAGTTCTTCGCCGACAAGGAGGTCAAGGCGCGGGCGCGGGCGCTGGCGGACAGCCGGCATTCGGTGGACATCGCGCTCTTCGGCCGGATGGTCGCGGACGCCGCCGACATCAACGTGGACGCGGCGGCCCAGGTCGCGCACGCCCTCAGCGTGCACGCCGTGGAGAACGAGTCGGACTACTTCACGGCCGTCGACGACCGGAACAAGGAGAGCGAGTCCGGTGCCGGGATGATCGGCACGGTGGACTTCAACTCGGCCACTCTGTACCGCTATGCCGCGCTGGACGTGGACCGCCTCCGCGACAACCTCGGTGCCGGGCTCGACGAGGAGAAGCCGGGTTCGGAGCCCGTACGGCGGGCGGTCGAGGCGTTCGTGCACGCGTTCGTCAACTCGATCCCCACCGGGAAGATCAACACCTTCGCCAACCACACCCTCCCGGACGCCGTCGTCGTCAAGCTCCGTACGGCCCGCCCCATCAGTTTCGTGGGTGCCTTCGAGAGGCCGGTGACGGCGGACACCACCAGCGGGCATCTGGAGGGAGCCTGCCAGGCACTGGCCGCGTACGTCCCCGACGTCGAGCGCGCTTACGGCGCCGAGGCGGCCGGCAGCACGTGGGTCGTACGGGTCGGCTCCGCCACCCGGGCGTTGACCGGGCTGGGCGAGGAGCTGTCCCTCGACGGGCTCGTCAAGTCGGTGGGCGACGCGGTCGAGAGCCGGCTGGGCGGCGCGTGAATGAGCAGCGTCCTGACCCTGCGGCTCGCCGGGCCGTTGCAGGCATGGGGTTCCTCGGCCCGCTTCACCCGTCGTACGACCGAGTCGGCGCCGACCAAGAGCGGGGTGGTCGGCCTGCTGGCGTCCGCTCTCGGCCGCCCGCGCCGGAGTGACCTGTCCGACCTGGCAGCCCTGCGTTTCGGTGTGCGGATCGATCAACCGGGTGCCCGGGTGCGGGATTTCCAGACCGCGCACCATCCGGAGACCGGCAAGTCCATGCCGGTCTCGGAGCGCTTCTACCTGTCCGACGCGGTGTTCGTCGCGGCGGTGGAGGGTGATGCCGAGCTGCTCGTGCGCCTGCGGGACGCCGTGCGCGCCCCGGTCTTCCTGCCGTTCCTCGGCAGGCGGTCCTGCCCGCCCAGCGGCCCGATCGACCTGGGTCTCCACGAGGACGTGGAGGTGTCGGAGGCGCTGGCTGCGGAGACGTGGCAGGCGAGCGACTGGTACCAGCGGCAGCGGTCCGAGGAGGAGACGGTCGAGTTGACGGCGCTGCTGGAGGGCGTGCCCGGGGACGGCCCCGCCGAGGGCAGCCTGCGGGACCAGCCGGTCAGTTTCGACCCCGCGCACCGGCGGTACGCGCTGCGCTCCGTCGTGTCGGAGCCCGTGCGGGTGCGCAATCCGCGCCACCGTCCCGACCGGCGCCCGGCGAGGACCCGGCGCCCCGTGACGCCGCCCGCCCACGATCCGACGGCGGCGCTGACGAGCGCGGTGGACGAGGGGACACCCGGCGGACGGGCGGTACCGCAGGCAATGGCCGATGCGGCCACGGTCGATCCGGCATCGGCCGATCCGGCATCGGGGGATCGGTCACCGGGGGAGCAGGAACAGCCGGGTACGGAGGGCTTCTGACATGTATCTCACGCGTTTTCGCATCAACACCGCGCGCACCGGCGCGCGGAGGCTGCTGTCCTCGCCGCAGCGACTGCACGCCGCGGTCATGGCGTCCTTCCCCGAGGCACCGCCGCCGGCCGGACAGGGACCCCGGGTGCTCTGGCGGGTCGACCACAACTCCAACGCCGAGGTTCTTCTCTTCGTCACCAGCCCCACCCGTCCCGACCTCACCCACCTGGTGGAGCAGGCGGGCTGGCCGACCGCGTCGGAGCCAGGGTGGCAGAGCTACGACTACGCGAGGTTCCTGAGCGGCATCGGCGCCGGTTCGACGTGGTCCTTCCGGCTCACCGCCAACCCCGTCCACAGCATCCGGCGCAAGGAGGGCGAGGAGACGAAGCGCACCGCGCACCTCACCCAACGCCATCAGCTGAGCTGGCTGCTGCAACGACAGGAGCCGAACGGCTTCGAGATCCTGGAGAAGCCCGAGGAGAAGCGGCAGAGAGGGTTCACGGACGCGCACGAGGTGATGGTCCACGGCTTCCGCGGCCTGGCCTTCACGAAGGGGCCGGCCGACGCGGGTGCGAAGCGGGGCGCCCCCGTCACGATCAGTACCGTCACTTACGAGGGCCGGCTCCGCGTGACCCGGCCCGATCGCTTCGTCCAGACCCTGACCTGCGGTCTCGGGAAGGCGAAGGCGTACGGCTGCGGGCTGATGACCCTCGCGCCGGTCGGGTGAGGGGCGTGGACTCCTCACCCCGTGCGCTCCGCACGAGAAGTCTGTCCTCGCCCCGGGACCTGAACCGGGTCGGCGACCGGGTCTCCTTCGTCTACCTCGAACGCTGCGTGGTCCACCGTGAGGACTACGCGATCACCGCGGAGGACGCCGAGGGGGTCCGGCACATCCCGTCGGCGACCATCGGCACCCTGCTGCTGGGCCCGGGGACGCGGGTGACGCACGAGGCGATGAAGATCCTCGGCGAATGCGGTGCGGGCGTCGTCTGGCTGGGCGAAGCGGGCGTCCGGTACTACGCGTCGGGCCGTGCCCTGTCCCGTTCCTCCGCCCTCATGGAGGCGCAGGCGGTCGCCTGGGCGAACCAGCGCACCCGGCTGGGTGTGGCCCGTTCGATGTACCGGCTCCGCTTCCCCGAGGAGGACCCGGCGGGCCTCACCCGCAAGGAACTCCTCGGCCGCGAGGGCATCCGCCTCCGCGACTGCTACCGCGCCCAGTCGGTCCGTACCGGCGTGCCCTGGCGCGGAAGGCAGTACACCCCCGGTGACTTCACCGCCGGGGACGCCCCGAACCAGGCGATCACGGCCGCCGCCCAGTGCATGTACGGGGTCGCGCACGCCGTCGTCGCCGCCTTGGGCTGTTCACCGGCCCTCGGGTTCGTCCACTCCGGACACGAGTTGTCGTTCGTCATGGACGTGGCCGACCTGTACAAGACGGAGATCGGTATCCCGCTCGCTTTCGACGTGGCGGCGGAGAGCCCCGAGGAGATCGGCTCGCGCACCCGCCGGGCGCTGCGGAACGCGATCAATGAGCAGGGTCTGATGGACCGTTGCGTGCGGGACATCAAAGCGCTTCTCTCGATCGGAGCCCCGGGCCACGGGGCTCCGGGAAGCGGCGCGAGCGGCTCGGGAGGTTCGGGAGGTTCGGGAGGTTCGGGAGTTTCGTGGGCCGGCGGGGACGACGACGGCGCGGACCGCGTGATGCTGCTCTCCGACGGGGGTACGGAGGTGGCGGCGGGCCGCAACCACGCCACGGCGGAGATGACCTGGTGAGGGGGGCGAGCGCGCGGTGACGGTCATCGTCCTGACCAATTGCCCGGTCTCGCTGCGGGGGCTGTTGACCCGATGGCTGCTGGAGATCTCCCCGGGCGTCTTCATCGGCGGGCCCTCGGCCAGGGTGCGTACGGAACTCTGGTCGGAGGTACGCCAGTTCTCCGGTCAGGGGCGGGCTCTCCTCGCGTACAGCGACGACAGCGAGCAGGGGTACTCCTTCGAGACCCACGACCACAAGTGGCACCCGGTGGACCACGAGGGCCTGACGCTGATCTTCCGCCCGAAGCAGGGAGCTCGACGCCCCGCCCAGTCGGCGCCACCGGCGAAGGGCTGGAGCAAGGCTTCGAAACGGCGCCGGTTCGGGGGCGGGTGAGCGGGGAATCCGTTTCCACCGGCGGACGGAGAGGCGGCACACTGCGGGCATGGGCGACATGAGCGGCACCACCGACGGCCCTACTGGGGACACCACCGACGGCCGTACCGGGGACACCGCCGACGGCATCACCGAGGCGCCGAGCGCGTCCCTCCGGTCGGGTGAACTGCTCGGGTACCCGCCCGGCGCACGCCTGTTGATCGTCAACTGCGACGACTTCGGGATGTACACCGCGATCAACGAGGCGGTGGTGCAGGCGATCGAGCAGGGAATCGCTGGCTCGTGCAGCCTGATGGTCCCCTGCCCGGCCGCTCCGGACGCGATGCGGCGGCTGCGCCGCCGGCCGGAGATCTCGTTCGGCGTGCACCTCACGATGGTCTGCGAGATGCCCGGAAGTCCCTGGGGCCCGATGGCGGAGAGAGCGAAGGTGCCGTCCCTGCTGGACCGCACCGGCAATCTCTTCGCCCCCACCCCTGTAGGCCGTGCCGAGCTCCTCGGACAGGCCCGGATCGAGGACGTGGAGCGCGAGTTCCGGGCCCAGATCGACGCCGTGGCCGACGCCGGTCTGGCCCCGACCCACCTGGACTTCCACTGCCTCGCCGACGGCGGCCGGGACGATATCTTCGACCTCACCGTGTCCCTCGCCGACGAGCACGGGCTCGCGGTGCGCGCCTGGCTGGAACCCGCACGCGAAGCGATGCGACAGCGCCGACTGCCGGTCAGTGAGAACGACTTCCTGGACAGCTACGCGATCCCGCTCGACGGCAAACCCGTTCGGTACGCCCGGCTCCTGCGCGACCTGCCACCCGGCCTCAACGAATGGGCGGTCCACCCGAGCCTCGGCACACAAGAGTCCCGGGCCCTCGATGACGGGTGGCACGTACGGCGTACGGACTACGAGTTCCTGGTCTCGCCGGAGGCGAGGCAGGCGCTGGCCGAGGAGGGGATCCGGTTGGTCGACTACGCGGAGGTGCGGCGGGTCTGGCTGGAGGGGGCTGCTCCGGGTGGGAGTGCAGGGATAGGCAGTGAGGGTTAAATGCGGCTTATGTCGATTTCGGTGAAGTTGGATGATCCGGGCTCGGTGGCTTGCTAAATGCCCAGCTCGGGAAGGGTGCTCCCCGCGCGCGCGGGGATGGTCCCGGGCATCGGGAGTGCGTTCGTGCTGGTCAAGGGTGCTCCCCGCGCGCGCGGGGATGGTCCCAGCCCGTCGATGGCGTTCCGGGTCCGTTCCTGGTGCTCCCCGCGCGCGCGGGGATGGTCCCGCCCGCAACGCCTGCTGAAGGTCCGCGATGTGGTGCTCCCCGCGCGCGCGGGGATGGTCCCGTGCGGTCAGCGGCGTACTGGCGCGTCCGTGAGTGCTCCCCGCGCGCGCGGGGATGGTCCCTACAACATCGCCATCGCGGGCCGGTTCTTCAAGTGCTCCCCGCGCGCGGGGATGGTCCCGGCAACGTCGTCGCCCTGGACCCCGACACCCGGTGCTCCCCGCGCGCGCGGGGATGGTCCCCGCAGCTCCCCGCCGCCCCGCGCGCGGTGACCGTGCTCCCCGCGCGCGCGGGGATGGTCCCCTGGGTGCTCGTGATCCTCAGCGCCGAGGCCAGTGCTCCCCGCGCGTGCGGGGATGGTCCCAGATCGCGGCGTTCCGTCTCCTTCTCCTTCTTGTGCTCCCCGCGCGTGCGGGGATGGTCCCTCCCCCCACTGCTTGAAGAGGAAGGGGACGCGGTGCTCCCCGCGCGTGCGGGGATGGTCCCGTCATCACCGGCCGCTACCGGGCCAGCTGGCAGTGCTCCCCGCGCGTGCGGGGATGGTCCCAATCCACGAACATCGTCTTGCGGACGAAGAAGGTGCTCCCCGCGCGTGCGGGGATGGTCCCAGTCCGACCATGAGTTCCTGACGGTGGCTGCCGTGCTCCCCGCGCGTGCGGGGATGGTCCCGTCGTGCACCAGTGCGGCACGACGGGCGTCGAGTGCTCCCCGCGCCCCAGGGGGACACACGGCCGCGTAAGGAGCGCACCCGATCGTGGCCCGCCGCCCAGGGGTCACCTCCTGCGCAGGGTCACCTCCGGCCCAGGGGTCACCTCTGGCCCAGGGGTCACCCCCCTTGCCCAGGGCTCACCTCCCGCTCAGCGGACACCGACTCACAGCTCACCGGGCCAGAGGGCCCCCTCACCCGCCCCCCGCCCTCCCGGCAGGGGCTCCGGGCCCGGTCGACGCTCCCGCCGACACCCCCGCCCCCGTACCCGTCCCCGTCACCGTCACCATGTGGTTCTCCGCGCGGGTTCGCAGCTCCTCCACGCCCGGGACCTTGCGGTACTTGTCCAGGCGGGTGCGCATGTCCTCGGTGGCTTCGGTGACCTTGACGGAGCGGATGCCGTCGGCGCAGTCGAGGAAGTCGGTCCAGGTGGCGAGGGCGGCGTCGAGGTGGCCTCGGCGGAGGTGGATCTGGCCGAGGTCGGCGAGGATGATGGCGCGGCTGCGGCGGCGGTCGATGCCGTGGATCTCCAGGGACTCGTGGAGGTGGCCGGTGGCGCTGTCGAGGTCGCCGAGGCGGGCGAGGATCATGCCGGAGTGGTGGGCCCAGCGGCCGATGCTGAAGTGGGAGGCCCACGATTCGCCGGGGGCCGCGTCGGGGGTCTGCTCGATGGCGGTCTGGGCCGCGGTGAGGGCCCGGGTGGCGAGGCGGTGGTCGCCGTCGAGGGCGGCGGCGTCGGCGAGGGTGGTCTGGAAGTACGAGACCGCGCGCGGGTCGTCCAGGGACTTGGCGCTGTCCACGCAGCGTTCGGAGAGGCGCAGTGCCATGGCGCCGTACCGGGGGCCGAGGTCGATGGCCTGAACGGCCAGGCCCCGCAAGGCGGTTGCGGAGAGCTCGGGTTCGTCGGCGGCGAGGGCGAGGCCGTAGGCGTGGGCGTAGTACTGCTGGGCCATGCCCTGGTTGCCCTCGTCCTGGGCCATCCAGCCTGCCAGGTGCACGAGTTGCGAGGTGGCGGCGTACAACTGCCTGCCGATTTCCTCGGTGTAGGTGCCGTCGAGCCAGGCGGCGACGTCCTCGGTGAGGTAGCGGACGGCGAGGTGGCGGGCGTGGCCGCCGCCGAGTTCGGCGGCGGTGTCACCGAGGGCGCGGGTCATCTGGCGTACGGCGGCCACCTCGCCGGTGCCGACGCGTACGCCGCCGACGCGACCGGTCCGGCGGGTCACGCTCTCCGGGTCGGGCAGGTTGAGGGCGGCCAGAGCGTGGGCGCCCGAGGCGGCCAGGAAGTTTCGCCGAAGCACGTCGTTCCTCCCCAACTCGACGACTGACGCCACGGTATCGATGCCCGCAAGGGGGCGGGAGGCGGATCGTTGAGCGGGGACGCCCGGGGTGACGGGCAGAGCCGGCGGCGCGGCGGGGGTGGCCGGTCCGCCGGGTGTCTGGAGCGGCGGGTTCGTGTCCAGGCCGAGTACGTCGGCGATGTACGGGAGCCAGTAGTCGGGTTTCCGGCGGCCGGCCATCCATCGACGGACCGACTGGCGGTCGAGGCCGTTCGGGCCGCGCCCCTCGGCGATTCCCAGCTCCCGGGCGAGTTTGGACGGACCCCAGCCACGTGCCGCGCACGCCTGGCGGATCAGCTCGCCGATCTCCGGGGATTCGGGCACCTTGCGCTCACTCCTTCACCAGGGCGGGCCTCCCGGCCTGGCCTACGCGGGACTACATGTGGCCCACAGCCTGGCATCTCCTCACTGTGCGTGTTCGCAGGTTCACTGAACGCCATCCCTCCGGGAGTTCAGATCCACCCTTCGCACCGAAAGAGGTGAGTCCGCAATGAGCTCAGCCAGCGGAACGAGCGGAAACAACGGGTCGAGTGGAGCCGGCGACAACTGTGCGGCGAGTGGCAAGGGCAACGGTGGGTCGGGCGGCGCCGGTAGCCCCGGTGCGGCTCCGGGGCATTGCGCGCCGCCCGGAGGGTGCGGTTCGTACGGCGGGGCGAAGTACGGGAGTTCGGGTGGGGGTGTACGTACGGTCGGCGGAGCCGGGTACGGCGGGGTGACGTACAGCGTCCCCCCGTACGGCGGCGGTCCGTCGAACACGGGTGTGCCGGTCAGCCGGGCTGATCTGGCGGCCGATGTGCAGTTGGCGCTCGACCTCGCGCGGGGGCGGGCGACGGGCGAGGCGGCGGATGCCCTGCGGGAACGGCTGCGTCGCGCCATCGTCGCGTACGCCCCGCTGGCCGACGCGTACGCCGCCCAGCTCGCGGACTCCCGGGCGCGGGAGATCGTGACGCACATGGTCTGCCACGCGTGGGCCGTCGCCCAGGATCCGGGGCAGGACCCGGCGGTCAACCTCCGGTTGCTGGCGAAGGCGGTGGACCACCTCGCGCGGTACGCGGCGGCGGCACGCCACATGGCCCCCACCGACCTGGATTCGGGAGCCTGTTGATCAGCCTGCCGATCAGCCTGCCGATCAGCCTGCCGACCGGGCTGCCGACCGGCCTGTTCGACGCGACGCCGACCGGTCGCCGTGGCGCTGCCGGAAGGCGTCGAACGGCTTTGCCATTCCTTTACAACCCAGGGTGCTGCTGCCTCGTCTCTCCGCACGTTCCGTTTCCCGGCCCGCCCCTCTTGGCGGGCCGATCACGAAGGAGAGCCGTTCATGCGCCGAACCACCTTCAGTCTGCTGACGCTTGCCTGTGCCGCCGTGCTCGCCACCGGCGCCGGCCCCGCCTTCGCGGACACGGCGACCCCGGCCCCGAGCGCGCCGGCCGTCGTCTCCAACGGCTCCGCCGAGGCCCCCTCCGCGGCCCCGGCGGCCGTTCCGGCCGAGGCCGCTACCAACGCCCCGACCGCCGTGCCGGCCCCGAGGGAGGCTGCGACCGCCGTGCCCAGCGCGGCCGCTGCGGCTCCGGCCGGCTCGGGCGGTGCGCCGCAGGTCTCCTCCGTCCCGTCCGGGGCGCCGAACACCGGTGCCGTCGCCGCCGCGCAGTCGGGCGGCGGCAACGGGGCGCTGATGGGCGGAGGCATCGCGGCCGTCGTACTCGGGGCGGGCGCGGCCGTGTTCCTCGTGCGCCGCCGGGGCGCCGGGGTGAACGGGGCGACCGGGGCGTGACCTCGTACTCCAGGCGGACCTTCGGGACCGCCGTACTGGCCTCGCTGCTCGCCGGTTGCGGCGTCGGGAGCGAGGGCGCGGGCGAGGGCGCGGGTGAGGGCGGGGACGGTGGCCGGGGCGGAGTGTCCGGGCGACCCAAGGCTCCCGCCCCTGCCCCGTCGGCGCACGCCCAGCAGTCCCGACCACCGTCCACGGCCATCGCGTTGGAGCGTTCCGTACCGCTTCGGCTGGAGGTTCCGGCGATCGGGGTGGACACCCCGGTCGTCCGGCTCGGCCTCGCGGCGGACGGCACCGTGGAGGTGCCCGCGATCACCGCGCACGACCGGGCGGGCTGGTACGAGAACGGCCCGACCCCCGGCCAGACAGGCCCGGCCGTGATGCTCGGGCATGTGACGGTCGGGTCGTACGGTGACGGGGTCTTCCGGCATCTCGCGCAGCTCCGCGTGGGGGACCGGGTCGTGGTGCGCCTGGAGGATTCGACGGCAGCGGAGTTCGCCGTCTTCGCCACCCGTACGGTGGCGAAGGCGGCGTTCCCCACCGAGGCGGTCTACGGCAACGTGGACCGCCCGGAGCTGCGGCTCATCACGTGCGGCGGGGCCCGTGACGGCGACGGGGGCTACCAGGACAACGTGATCGTCTTCGCCGCCCTGGCACAGCAGGATCAGGAAACGTCCGACTCGGGAGATCGGTGAAGCGGGCCCGCGAGAGAAGCGACCGGCGCGGCCGGCAGGCGCAGGCGGCGTCCGAGCTGTTCGCCGTGCTCTATCCGTCCCTCGCCGGGTGGTGCCGCCGTCTCGTGGACGACGACGGGACGGCGCACGAGATCGCCTCGGAGGCGTTCACGCGGCTCTGGGCGCGCTGGACGAAGGTCGAGGAGCCGCGTGGGTACCTGTACGTCACCGCGGCCAACCTCGTACGCGACCACTGGCGTTCGCTGGAGCGCGAGCGCCGGGCGGTACGGCGGGTGGTGACCGAGGAGGTCGTCGGCGGGCATGCCGAGCCGGCCGACCCCTCGGTCCGGATGCTGGTGCAGTCGTTGCCCGAACGGCTGCGCGTGCCGATCCTGTTGCATTACTACGCGGACATGCCGATCCGGGAGGTGTCCGCGCTGACCGGGCGGAAGGAAGGGACCATCAAGGCCGATCTCCACGCGGCCCGCGAACTGCTCCGCGCCCACCTGAGGAGAAGCCTTGACCACTCGCGTTGACGAGGAGCCGGAGTTCGGCGCCGACGACCCGCTCGCCGTCATCCTGCGGCCCGGCCACGACCGCCTCGCCCCGCCGCCGGGCCGGTACGAGGAGCTCCGCCGCGGTGCCGCCGGCCGGAGGTACCGCAGGGGCGCCGCCGTGCTCGGCATGGCCTGCGCGGTGGCCGGACTCGCGGTGCTGCCATTCCGGTTGGCGGCGGGGCCGGGCGTACCTGCGATGCCCGCGTCCCCGGCGGCCCCGGCGGCCCCGGCGTCGACCGGGTCGGGGTCCACGGATTCGGGGGTCACGGAAGCGCCGACGCCCGGCCGGACGGCAGCCCCGCGGCGGGTGCCGTCACCGGTGCCGACCGGACCGGCCGTGACCGAGGGGACAGCCGCGCCCGAGCGTGCGAGCGAGGTCCCGTCCGCTGCCGTGCCCACGCCCACCCTGCCGCCGACCGAATCCGGGGCGGTGCCCTCCGGGGCGGCGCGGTCCGTCCCGTCCACCTCCGCGGCGGTGCCTGCACCGACCTCCAGCCCGACGGGAGCGTCCGCCGCGCGGAACCCGTCGGTGGCGCCCACCGAGAACGCGTCGGGCGGCTGAAAGGAGCATGTCGCAAAGGCCGTTCACCCCGTCCTCGCGAGGACGGGGTGACATCTCGAACTGATGAACCGTCCGATATCCGATGCCAAGCGGCAGTTGGGGTGTATGGGCGCGCACGCGTGGAACTCCCGCATTCATGTGCATAGACATGTTTCGGGCGTTGTACCGTGATCGCGTCATCACGCTCCGTGTGCCTCCGCGCGCGTGGGGCGGCCCCCGGTGGTGTACCCAGCACCGTCCCGAGGGCCTTCACCACGAGTGGAAGGAAGTCCACAGCGATGCTTTGGCATGCTATCTCTCCGGTGTCGGACACCGACGGTCGTTCGAAGGCGCTGGTGCGCTCGCGCCGCATGAACAGTGACGCGAAGATCATCCTGTTGTACGTGGAGGGCCTCCCGGCCGACCAGCTCGTCGGGCTGATGGGCCCGCTCTGGGACTACGCGAGTGCGGCGGGAGTCGAGGCCGGTCCGTACAAGAAGGCCAAGAAGTACTTGCAGCGCGAGGGGCATCTCCATCAGTGGCCCTACCAGTTCGGGCCCGGTCGATGGGCGACCGCGCAGATCCTGTCGAACGCGCCGATCACTCCTCAGGAGGCGAAGGCGGTCTGGGCGAGCCGGGAGCAGGAGACGGTCTGGTCCGGCGAGGGGCCGTGGGACGGGCCGGGGGGCGGAACGGGCATCGGCTCGCACCGTGGGCCGGGCAGGCGGTCGAGCTGGGGGCATGCCCGGGAGGCAGTGCGCTGGGAAGGCGCATCGCCGCAGGTCGCACCGAGTGAGGTGAGTCCGGCAGTCGGTCTGCGGGGAGGGCGGCAGTCCGGCGGCTACCCACCTGACGGACAACTGATGGCGCGCTCATCCCACCTACCTACCAGCGTGGGTGCGGTGTCGAACACCGAACGAGTCGCGTTCGGGGATCGGTTCGAATGGGGGCCGCCCCTGGTGGACGAGTCCGACAGCGGTTTCTGGACGGAGTCGCCGGAGTGGCTGGTGGAGCATGACGCGGCGCGCGCCTGGGAGACCTCGCCGGATTCCGTACCCGCTGCCGTACCCGCATCCGTAGCCGTTCTCGCCCCCGCACCCGCACCCGCACCCGCACCCGCCCTCGTGCCCGCAGTCGTCCCAGGTACCGCGACGGCGCCCTTGATGGCGGTTGCTCTCGGACCCGAAAGCGGTCCCGCACCCGAACGCGTTCCCGTGCCCGTTCCCGTGGCTGTTCCTGTCGCGACGGACGCGACGCACGCGACGGACGACGCGGGGGAGGAGCTGGGGAAGGGCTGGACGCCTCAGATGGTGCTGGCCGAAGAGGTGCTGCTGTCCTTGGGGAAGGAGTCGAGGCAGCTGCGCCTGGGGGTGTACGAGGCGCGCAGGCTGGTGGACAAGGCGGCGGAGTGGCTGCGGCGCGGCATGTCGGCCGCCGACATGCGGTACGTGCTGAGCTCGCAGCTGCCGAAGGACGGGGTGCGGACGGCCGTCGGGTTCCTGCGACACCGGCTGGAGGAGAAGATGCCGCCGGAACCGGGCCGCAGGCGCGCCGTGACAGCCGTCGAGCCGGGAGCCTCGCGCCCCCGGGGCGTGGACCGGATCGGGGACGTGAACCGGACCGGGACGGAGCGGATCGGGACGGACCGGACCTGGAGCCTTGAACTGTCCGGGGAAGTGGTCGCGCGGGTACCGCTGGTGGAGTGCGAAGGGCCCGGGGACGTGCACATGTTCCGTGCGTACCAGGGCCATGTGAAGTGCGAGGCATGCCGACAGGAAGAGGCGTTCCAGCTGTGGGCGGCCAAGCGGGCGGCGGATGCGCGGGCACGGGGCGAGGTGCTCACCGGGGACGGCAGGGGCGGCTGGCGCGACCGTCTCGCCGAGCTCGCCGCCGCCCTGGAGGACGGGGAAGCGCAGGCGAGTGCGGAGGCGGACCGGGTGGCGGACCGGATGGCGGACCGGGTGGCGGACCGGATGGCGGACCGGGTGGCCGCCGCCGCTCCCGAGCCGCGCGAGTGAACGGGCGCCCCCGCCCCGTACGCCGTGAGGGGCCGCCCACGCAGCGTGCGCGGACGGCCCCGGACGTCGGGAGGTACGTCGGTCGACGGGCGGCCTCAGTCGGTGACCTCGATCTTCCCGTCGTTCCTGGCCGTCGCCGGCACGCCCTCGGCGGCGGGAGCGGCGACCTCGGCGGGCGAGCCCGTCCGCGAGGCGGTGAGGCTCTTGAGCAGCGAGGCCAGGTCGACGCCGGTGGTGGAGGTGAGCAACTCCATGCCCTGAGCCACGTTGTCGGTGACGGTACGGGCCAACTGGCTCGCGCCGTCCGTGGAGATGACCGTCAGCTTGTCGATCGCGCTCAGCGGCTCGGCCGCCTTGGCGACGACCTGGGGCAGGACCTCCACCAGCATCTGGAGGACGGCCGCGTCGCCGTACTGCGCGAAGGCGTCGGCCTTCTTCTGCATGGCCTCGGCCTCCGCCGCACCCCGGGCGGCGATGGCGGCGGCCTGGGCCTCGCCCTCGATGCGTACCGCCGCGGCGAGCGCCGAACGCTGGAGCTTCTCGCCCTCACCGGTGAGCCGGGCACGGTCGGCGGTGGCTTCCGCTTCCTTGACCTGGGCGATGCGGCGGGCCTCGGCCTCCTGCTCGGCCTGGTACCGGGCGGCGTCGGCGGGCTTGCGGACGCGGGTGTCGAGCTCGCGGTCGGTCAGCGCCGCCTGGCGCGCGGCGACCTTCTCCTGCTCCTGGAGGACCTCCTGCTGGCGGGCTGCCTCGGCGAGCGGGCCCGCCGCGTTGGCCTTGGCTGCCGCGACCTCGGTCTCCACCCGGATCTCCGCCTGCTTCAGGTAGAACGTCCGCTCGGCGATGGCGACGTCCTCGGCCGCCTTCAGCCGGGCCTGCTCGGAGGTCCGCCGCGAGTTCGCCTCGGCGATGTCCGCCTCCTGCTTGGCGCGGGCGGCCTCGGGCCGGCCGAGGTCCTCCAGGTAGGTGCCCTCGGTGGTGATGTCGTGGATCTGGAACGCGTCCAGGATCAGCCCCTGGCCGGAGAGGCTGGCCTCGGCCTCCTCGGCGACCTGGCTGGCGAAGGCGGCCCGGTCGCGGATGATGTCCTCCACCGACATCCGGCCGACGATCGCGCGCAGCGAACCCGACAGGACCTCCTGCGTGAAGCCCGCGATCCCCGCCTGCTGGCGCAGGAACCGCTGGGCGGAGGCGCGGATCGCGTCCTCACTGCCCCCGACCTTGACGATCGCGACGCCTTCGAGGTTGGCCTTCACCCCGCGCAGGGTGACGGCCCCGCGCACCTTGACCGGGATCTGCCGGCTGGAGAGGTCGAGGGTGTACCGCTGCTGCACGAACGGCACCACGAAGACACCGCCGCCGACCACGACCTTCTGGCCGGTGTTGTCGATGCTGGTCTGACCGGTCACCGGGTCCGTGTGCTTCTTGCCACGGCGGCCGGTGATGATGAACGCCTCGCTGGGACCCGCGACCTTGTAGCGGGTGACGACGGCGAGGCCGAGAAGAACGAACAGTACGACGATGCCGATGACGGCTATGACCACTGGACTCATGCGGTGATGCCCCCCTGGACCGCTGCCCGCGTGGGCAGCGGATTGATCAACGACCGTATGTCTTACGGTCGTTCCACCGGGCGCACGGTGACCGAGGAGGAGGACAAGGTGGCCTCGACCCAGATCTCGGTGCCCTGCGCGACGGGTGCGGCGCTCTTCGCCGCGTACTTCACGGTGTGCCCGGCGAGGCGCAGCAGCACCTCGCCGTAGCCGTCCGCCGGGATCGCGGTGACGACGGAACCGGTGGTACCGATCAGGTCGGTGCCGCGCGGCGCGGGGTCCGTCCGGTCCTGCATCAGAGCCCGGCTGAACCTCCAGGTCAGCCAGGCCGCGACCAGTCCCGCCAGGCCCCCGCTCGCGAGGGCCACGGCCAGGCCTGCGTCGGTGGTTCCCTGCACGATCGCCCCGCCGAAGCCGAGCATCGAGAGGAACCCGGCGATCACGGGGAGCGAGAGCAGGCCGTCGAAGAGGCCGTTGAGCAGGCCCCCGAAGAGCCCGCCGAAGATCCCTTCCAGGATGCCGTCGAAGAGCAACGACAGGGCGAGCAGGGCGAGTCCCGCCGCACCGAGTGCGAGGAGAAGCGTCACGTCGTACCCCCTTGAGCCGTTCGGGCCCCCCGGCCCCGCTCCCTGGCGAACCGGACGGCTGGAACCGGCCGGCGAACCGACCGGAGAATCTCACGGGCCGGGGCCCACCGTCACTGCCGGGAACCGGCAGTCTTCGGATGATCTCGGTGCCGGAAACTGCCGTCCGAAGGGGTGGACGACCGCGCGGCACGGTTGGTTCCGTGCCGGGCGCTCCCTCCGGCCGCCGCTCCGTGCGCCGTGCCGGGCCGGGCGCTCCCGGCAGCCGCTCCCCGTGCCCCGTACGTCCCTCAGCGCTTCACCAGCGCCACCAGGCTCAGCCCGAACATCAGCACGCCGAGTGGGAGATGGACCGACGGTACGTGCGCGATGCCCAGCACGACCTGGACGGAGGCGAGGACGAGGAAGCCGGTCGCGTGCCGGACCGGCCGGGCGGGACCGCCGCCCGGCTTCCACGCCAGCACCGCCGCGAGGACGTACAGCATCGACGCCCCGTACATCACGCGGGCGCCGACGCTGTGCAGCGTCTCGCCGTAGGAAGCGGTCAACAGCAGCCCGGCGGAGACCGCTTGGAGGAAAATGGTCAAGGTCTGGAGCGCTATCGCGATCCGCAGGAACGAGAAGCGGTGCTCTGCCGCCGCCTGGGTGGTCATGGCCACGGTCCCCCTGTTCCGCCCCGGAAGGCAGTCGGTCGATAAGGTCTCACCAGCCCGACGAGACGGGTCCGCGAAAGGTAAGGCGAGAGGGCGCCCGGGATGGGGACGGCGGGGACCAGCACCGGCAAAGTGGCCGGGGAACGGCGCCAACTGCTCAACATCGCCTACCGGTTGCTCGGATCACTGGACGAGGCCGAGGACGCCGTGCAGGAGGCGTACACGCGGTGGTACGCCCTGCCGCGAGCCCGGCGGGACGAGATCGCCTCCCCCGGCGCCTGGCTGACCACCGTGACCGGCCGGATCTGCCTGGACGTCCTCGGTTCGGCGCGGGCGCGGCGGGAACGGTACGTCGGCTCCTGGCTGCCCGATCCGCTGCCCGACCGCACCGGACACGGCCGCGAGGGCGACGGCGACCCCGCCGACCTGATGGTCCTGGACGAGTCGGTGGCCATGGCGTTCCTCGTCGTCCTGGAGTCGATGACCCCCGCCGAGCGGGTCGCGTTCGTGCTGCACGACGTGTTCCGCTACCCGTTCGCCGAGATCGCCGACGTCCTCGGCCGGACCCCGGCCGCCTGCAAGCAGCTCGCCGCCTCCGGACGGCGGCGGCTGCGCACCGAACGCCCGCCCGTCACGGTGGCCGGCCGGGACGACGTGGTGCGGCAGGTCAAACAGGCCTGGGAGGCCAGGAACATCGCGGCCCTCGTCGACCTCCTCGACCCCGCCGCCGTGCTGACCGCCGACGGCGGCGGCCTGGTGAGCGCGGTGCTGCGCCCGGTCGAGGGCGGTGCGCGCATCGCCGCGTACATGGCCGCCGTCGCCGACCGGGCCCCCGGGCTCGAACTCCTGGAGCGCTCGGTCAACGGAACGCCGGGCCTGGTGGCCCGGAGCGGCGGCACCGTCCTGACGGTGGCCTCGTTCGAGATCGCCGACGGCCGCATCACCCGCATGTGGGTGGTCCGCAACCCGGAGAAGCTGCGGCCGTGGCTGGACGACGTCTGAGAGGCAGCCAGGACTGCCAGGACTGCGAGGACTGTCAGGACGGTCAGACGGGCGCGATCTCGGCGAGCCGCGCGGCCAGGGTGTCGACGGACTGGAACGTCGCGCCCACCAACGCCACGTGCTTCCAGCGCAGTACGCCGTCCGGCCCGATGAGGAACACCGAGCGGCGCACCCCGATCCCGGGCGCCGCCACCCCGTACTGCCGGGCCACCGCCCGGTCCGCGTCGACCAGCAGCGGCATCCGCAGCCCCCTGACCCGGGCGAAGTTCTCGTGACTGTCCACACCCTGTGGACTGATTCCCCAGACCTCCGCCCCGAGCCCCTCGAAGACCTCCAGACCCGAGGAGTACGAGCAGAGCTGCCGGGTGCAGACGGTCGTGTTGTCACCCGGGTAGAAGGCCAGGATCAGTGCGCGACCCGGCGCACCCGCCCGGACGTAGTCGCGCCGTACGAACTCCTCACCCACGAGCGCGCCGCCGGAAAGAGTGAACTCCGGTGCGGGGGCGCCGATCTGAGGTCCTGATGCCATGATGTCTCCTTCGTCCGGGGAATGTTCCCGGCGAGGTGCCCGCCAGGACGACGTTCCTACGAGAATGTGCCCAGGTGCTCCGCACGAGCATGCTCCTCGTTAGGGCGAACCGTTCGACGGGCCGGTCCACGGCCCGGTCCACGACCCAGGAGGTGCGCGTGGCCCCGCAGATGCCCTCGGCGGCGGTGCTCGTCCTGCACGGCGGCCGGGCCCAGGGAACCGGACCGCCCCCGCCCGGTCTGCTCAACCTGCCCGGGCTCCGGATGTGGCCGTTCATCCGGTCCCTCGTCCGGGCGACCGGCGAACACCGGACCGGGGGTGCGGTGGGCCCCGTACTCGTACGCGGCGTGCGGTACGGCCACCGGGGGTGGAACGGCGAGCGCGACGACGCCTTCCACGACGCGGTACACGCTCTCGACGTGCTCCAGGACGAGGCCGGGGACCTGCCGGTGATCCTGCTCGGCCACTCCATGGGCGCCCGCGCCGCGCTGCGCGCGGGCGGCCACCCGCTGGTACGCGGGGTCGTCGGCCTCGCCCCCTGGTGCCCGCCCGGCGACCCGGTCACCCAGCTGTCCGGCCGTGACGTGGTGCTGCTGCACAGCACCCGCGACCGCGTCACCAGCCCGCAGGCGACCCAGTCCCTCGCCACCCGCGCCCGCCGCGCCGGAGCCCGTACCTGTCTGATCACCATGCGGAACAGCGATCACGCGATGATCCGCCGCGCCCCCGCCTGGCACCGCACCACGACCGAGCTCGTCACCGGCCTGCTCGGGCTGACCCCGGTGCCCCGGCCGGTCGCGGAGGTGCTGCGGCTCCCCGCCGGCGCTGAGGCGACGGCCGGAACGCTGGACTTCGACGGCCTCCCCGCACGCTGAGCGCCCCGGGGTGCCCGCCGTCCCCCGGATGCGGGGCCCCCGGGCGCGGCAGAGGATGGGGTTCCGGCCGGTGACGAGCGGGCGGGCCGGCGACGGCGACGGCGGGAGGTTCCGGTGCAGGGCAGATCCGACGAGGAACCGCCGTCCCCGCCCCCGGCCGACCCGAGCCGTCCCGCTGCCGGCGCCGACGTTCCCGTCCCCCCGGTCGACCTGGCGGCCGTCGCCGCCTTCGCCGACGGTTCCCCCGCCGGAGTGGCAGCCTTCGACACCCGCCTGCGGTACGTCTACGTGAACCCGGCCCTCGAAGAGTTCAACGGCCTCCCCGCCGCCGCCCACCTCGGCCGCACGGTCCAGGAGGTGCTGCCCCAGCTCGACGTGCGCGACCACATCATGCGGCTGGTGCTCCACGACGGGAAGCCCCGGGTGTCCGTCACCCGGGGCCAGTCCTGGGGGATCTCCCGCCACGAGGAGCGCTACTGGCAGGCCGCGTACCACCGGCTGGAGGAGAACGGCGAGCCGGTCGGGCTCGCCGTCATCCTGCTGGAGATGAGCGACACCAAGAACGAGGAACGGCAGCTCGAACGTGCCCGCAGGCACCTCACCCTCCTCGCCACCGCGGCCGTCAACATCGGCACCACGCTCGACATGGACACCACCTGCCAGGAACTCGCCCGCTTCGTCGTCCCCTCCCTCGCCGACTTCGCGGCCGTGGAGGTCTTCCCGCCCGAAGTCGGTCACTCCGTCCGGCAGGCGCCGGCGGGGATCGTGCGGATGCGGCGCGCCGGGTACGCCGCCGCCCCCGAGTTCGAGGCGGGGGCGTCGCTCTTCACCCATGCGGGCGAGTACATCGACTTCGAGGACGACGCGGTCGTCTCCCAGTGCCTGGCGGCCGGCCGGCCCCTCGTCAGGGACCTGGGCGAGAGCAGCGAGTGGGGACGCGCCGGGGCCACCGCAGAGCTGATCGCCGCCTACCGGGCCTCCGGCCTGCGCTACGCCCTCGTCGTCCCGCTCGCCGCCCGGGGGGTGTCGGTCGGGGTGCTGAGCCTGGTCCGCTCGGAGAGCTCGCCGCCCTTCGACGACGAGGACGTGCTCGTCGCGGGCGAACTCGCCAACCGGGCCGCCACCGACCTCGACCACGCCCGCCGCTACGCCCGGGAGCACACCATCGCCCGGGAGCTCCAGGCGTCACTGCTCTCCGAACCCCGGGGCGCCCACCCGCACGTGGAGGTCGCCACCCGCTACCTGCCCGCCGACCGGGGCGCGGTGGTCGGCGGCGACTGGTTCGACGTCGTACCGCTGCGCGACGGGCGCCACCTCAAGGCCATGGGCGACGTCATGGGCCACGGTGTCGAGGCGGCCGTCGCGATGAGCCACTACCGCTCGATGCTCCGGATGCTCGCCTGGGAGGACCTGCCCCCGCACCGCATCCTGGAACAGCTCGACAAGATGGTGCAGCGCTCCGGGGTGGACCGGGCCGCCACCTGTCTGCTCGCCGTCGTGGACCGCTACAACGGCTGGTGCGAAGTGGCGAGCGCGGGCCACCTGCCGCCCGTCTTCATCGACCCGGACGAACAGCGCTCCCGAGTGGTGGCCGTACGGCCCGGCCCGCCGCTCGGCACGGGCTTCGGCGGCTACCGCACCGAGGTGGTGCCCTGCCGCCCGGGAACGGTCCTCTTCATGTACACCGACGGGCTGGTGGAGCGCCGGGGCGAGGACATCGACGTCTCCGTGCGGCGGCTCGCCACCCTGACCATGCCGGAGAGCGGCGACCTGGAGGACCTGCTCGACGTGGTCCTGGACCGGTTCGCCCCGGGCGCCGACGACGACATCGCCGTGCTCGCCTCCCGCATCCGCGAGGACGTCGGCATCGACCATCTCGTGGACGGCCCCCGCCCGCCTTCGGGACCCCGCCTGCTCCAGGGCGGTGGCGACCCCCGGCTCTGATCACGGGTTCGTTCAGCCCAGCTCCAGGCTGGTGAGCCCGTAGACCCCCGCCCGGTCGAACTCCGGCACCGGCCCGGCATACATCCGGGCCGTCCCGAACGCCGGCGTCAGCCCCAGCTGCTCCGCGAGCCGCACCCCCACCGGGTTGATGTCGGGCACGTCCACCGCCACCGGCACGCCGGGCACGGTGGCCGCGAGGGCGCCGAGCAGCGCCGCCGCCACGTCCGGCGAAGGCGCGTACAGCGGGCCGACCCGGGAAGCGGCACGGCACGCCCGCACCACCCCGAACCCCTCGACCGCACCGTCCTCCTCCCGCACCACCGCGAGCGCCGTGCGATGCGGCGCGGTGATCCAGGCCCCGAGGAAGGCCTCGCGCGGCGCCGGGAAGAAGCGCCGGTCGTACGCCGCCAGCCGGTCGAACGGCACCGAGCGGGCATCCACCAGCCGCAGACCGGTCGGAAGCCGCGCCCCGGCCGCCGGGAACCCCTCGTACCGCGCGTTGCTCCACTCCGTGCGGAAGCCGGACCTGCGGTAGTTGGCCTGCTGGTCGGGCACTCCGTCGAGCCCGATGGTGCGCCCGCTCAGGCGCGCCGTACCGGCCCGCCAGGTGCGCAGCCCGTAACCCTGTCCGCGCAGGTGGGGGCGGGTGAGGTAGAAGCCGAGGAAGGCGTAGCCGGTGCCGTAGCGCACGACCGACACCGAGGTCACCGGCTCCCCGTCGAGCCGGCCGATGAGGAAGCCGCAGGGGTCCGCGGTGAAGAACGGGCCCTCGTCGGCGAGACCCGGGTTCCAGCCCTCCTCGTGGGCCCAGGCGGCCAGGGTGGGCATGTCGGCGGCGCCGGCGGTGGTGATCTCGAAGGTGGACACGGACCAGTCGTACCCCGCACGGGCGGGCGCACGGGGACGGTTTCGCCGGATTGCGGCCCCGGCGAGCCCGACTCGCCCCGGAAACTGCCCTAAGGAGTGGCGTGCGCGGACTGCTGTTTACGCCGCAGCTGGCGCACCACGACGGCGACCGCGGTGACCATCGGCAGCAGACCCGCGACGGAGTCGGCGACGAGCAGCTTGTCGGCCCCGCCGGTGGTCCGGCGCACCCGCTTGACCGCGCGGACGACGGCGAGGCTGCCGGTGCCGACCTTGATCAGCAGGCGCATCTTGGACGGACCCGCCGCGGCCGGCTCCCCGGACTTCCCGGACTCCTCGAAGCCGCCGGACCGCTCGTGCTTCCCGGATGTGTCGTGCTTCTGGGACTTCAGGGCCTTGTGGGACCTCTTTCCGGACATCTCGCGTCCCTCCTGTGGCACCGGCCCGGTCCCGTGCGCGCGGCCCGGACTCGTACCCGTTCCACGTAACCGGCCTTGTGGTCGGCCCGCAAACGCAGCCCGCCCCCCGCCTGCTTCCGGTGCGCCTCCGGCCTGGTGAGAGGCGTGCCGAGGGCTCGGGCGTGCGGTGATCCCGCCGCGGGGGCGGTCGCCAAGTCGCCCTGCGCGAGGCCTGGTTCCGGGCCGGAACATGACGTAGCCCCTCACGACGGGGGATGCGTGAAGGGCTACGTGTGCATTATGGCCCCGCCCCGGCCCTGGCGACAACTGACCGGTAGGTCAGCTCATTTCGACCGGCCGGTCGGTCGCCCGGTGTGCCGGGCGGGAGCGGTGGGGCGCGCGGAGGGTGGTTGCGCGAGTAACCCCGTACGGCCCAACGGGTGCGCGCGGGGGCGCGCGGGCGGCGGAGAAACCTTCGCTCCCCGAGACGGGAAAAACTGTCGCGGCTACGATAGAGCTGACTGATCTGGACACAAGTGTTCTGGGACCCACAGGTGTCCCCGGGGAGCGGACAGGCCGCCTCCCGGGTCTCGCCCCCCGGGTGGTCCCGGAAGAGGTGCTATGCCCCCGGAAGCCACACAGCACGTCGTCGACCGCCTGGACGACGACGACTACCCCGCGTACACGATGGGGAGGGCCGCCGAGATGATCGGCGCGACACCCGCCTTCCTGCGGGCGCTCGGAGACGCCCGGCTGATCACGCCCCTGCGGTCGGAGGGCGGCCACCGCCGCTACTCCCGCTACCAGCTCCGCGTCGCGGCCCGTGCCCGGGAGCTGGTGGACAGCGGAACGCCCGTCGAGGCGGCCTGCCGGATCGTGATCCTGGAGGACCAGCTCGAAGAGGCGCTCCGCCTCAACGAGGAGCTGCGCTCCGGCCGGAACGGACGGCGCTCGGACGGGTCCGGCGGGCCCCAGGGCCCCGAGGAGGCCGGCCACTCCTGAATATCTGCCGCCGCCGAAGCAGATTTACGGGCAATGTGCGGTGAGAATTTATGCCGCCCCGGGCGGAACGTAATTACGTACCGCCCTCTTTCGCTTGCATCGTGCTACGGTTGTTGAAGTTGCAGTTGTGGTTCCCAAGAACTTCACGCGCTCTTGCCGGTCGTACATCGGTGGGTGCGGTTTTGTATTTCCGGTATTCATCCCGGACGGGGTAATCATCACGGCGACGTTGGATACGCACAGTGCGTGTCCGCGGGTTATGCCCCCAAGGAGACTGACATGGCTACTGGAACCGTGAAGTGGTTCAACTCGGAAAAGGGCTTCGGCTTCATCGAGCAGGACGGTGGCGGCGCTGACGTCTTCGCCCACTACTCGAACATCGCCGCCCAGGGCTTCCGCGAGCTGCAGGAGGGCCAGAAGGTGAACTTCGACATCACCCAGGGCCAGAAGGGCCCGCAGGCCGAGAACATCACTCCTGCCTGATCTCGCGCAGACGTTCCACGCAGCTGGGGCCCGCACCTTGGGGTGCGGGCCCCGGCTCGTTGGCGTTTCCGGCCGTGCGGGATGATGTCCCTGGGGGCCGGATTTCTTATTCGCCTGTTCATCCGGCGTTTCTTGTTCTTCGACAGGAGTTCCGCTCCCGGTTCTCCTGTTCTCCGTATTTGTCCCGTTCATCGGCTCGTTCTTGCGATTCTGGGCGCCCTTTCGGTCGTCGCTCTTCACAGAGAATCCCTCGATACGTGCCCATCGAGGAAAGGTTCTCCATGAACCGCGATCGCACGCCCCGCTCGAACGACAGGTTTTCCCGCACCCGATCCGGTGGATCCTCCTCCGGCGGCTCCGGTTTCGGAGGCGGCGCGAGGTATTCCGGCGGGGGCCGTCCCGGCGGCTCCGGCGGCGGACCGCGCCGCTCCGGCGGCCAGGGCAGCCGCAGGCCCGCGGGCAGGAGCGAGTTCGCCCTGCCCGTCACGATCAACCCGGGCCTGCCGGCGGTCGAGACCTTCGAGGCGATGGAGCTGCCCGCGCCCCTGAAGGCGACCCTCGTCGCCGAGGGCGTCACCGTGCCGTTCCCCATCCAGGCGGCCACCCTCCCCAACTCGCTCGCCGGGCGCGACGTCCTCGGCCGCGGCCGTACCGGTTCCGGCAAGACGCTGGCCTTCGGCCTCGCCCTGCTGGCCCGTACGGAAGGCCGCCGCGCGGACGCCCGCCGGCCGCTCGCCCTGGTCCTCGTGCCCACCCGTGAGCTGGCGCAGCAGGTGACCGACGCGCTCACCCCGTACGCCCGGTCGCTGAAGCTGCGGCTCGCCACCGTCGTCGGCGGTATGTCGATCGGCCGGCAGGCCAGCGCGCTGCGCGGCGGTGCCGAAGTCGTCGTCGCCACGCCGGGACGGCTCAAGGACCTCATCGAGCGCGGCGACTGCAAGCTGGACCGGGTCACCATCACGGTGCTCGACGAGGCCGACCAGATGGCCGACATGGGCTTCATGCCGCAGGTCACCGAGCTGCTCGACCAGGTGAACCCGGAGGGGCAGCGGATGCTGTTCTCGGCGACCCTCGACAAGAACGTCGACCTGCTGGTCCGGCGCTACCTGCACGACCCGGTCGTGCACTCCGTCGACCCGGCCGCCGGTGCCGTCACCACGATGGAGCACCACGTGCTCTACGTGCAGGGCGCCGACAAGTACGCCACCACCACGGAGATCGCCGCCCGCGAAGGCCGCGTGATCATGTTCCTGGACACCAAGCACGCCGTGGACCGGCTCACCGACCACCTGCTGGCCAGCGGTGTCCGGGCCGCCGCGCTGCACGGCGGCAAGTCGCAGCCGCAGCGCACCCGCACCCTGGAGCGCTTCAAGACCGGGCATGTCACCGTGCTGGTCGCCACGAACGTCGCGGCGCGCGGCATCCACGTCGACAACCTCGACCTCGTGGTGAACGTCGACCCGCCGAGCGACCACAAGGACTACCTGCACCGGGGCGGCCGTACCGCGCGCGCCGGCGAGTCCGGCAGCGTCGTCACGCTGGTGCTGCCCAACCAGCGCCGTGAGATGACCCGCCTGATGCAGGACGCGGGCATCACCCCGCAGGTCGCCCAGGTCCGGTCCGGCGAGGCCGAGCTGAGCCGGATCACCGGCGCCCGGACCCCGTCCGGTGTCCCGGTCGTCATCACCAGCCCGCCGTCCGAGCGGCCGAAGTCCTCCGGCAAGTCGCGCGGCGGTGCCTTCATGGGCCGCGGCCGGGGCCCGGGGGCCGGTGCCCGCTCGGGCGGCGGCGCCGGCCGGGGCCGCCGCACCGACCTGGCGACGCCCGAGGCACGCGCCGCCGCCGCGGTGCGCCGCGCCAACCGCGCCGCGTAACCCGTACAGCGGGAGCGCCCCCGTCCCCGGTCCTTCGCGACCGGTGGGCGGGGGCGCTGTCGTGCGTACCACCGTCGGGTCTTCCGGGCGGGCGACACGTCCGAGGCCGTGTCCTGCGCCGTCAGGTCTTCCGGGCGGGGCCCGTGCCCGTGGCCTCGGCGTCCACGTGCGGCAGCAGGCGGTCCAGCCACCGGGGGGTCCACCAGGCGGCCCGGCCCAGCAGCGTCATCACGGCGGGCACCAGCAGCAGCCGTACGACCGTCGCGTCGACGAGCACGCTCGCGGCGAGGCCCAGGCCCAGCATCTTCACCACGATGTCGTCGCTGATCAGGAACGCCGCGAAAACGCTCACCATGATCAGCGCCGCGCAGGTGATGACCCGGGCGGTGATCTCCAGCGCGTGCGCGACGCTGCCCCGGGGGTCCCCGGTGCGCGACCAGGCCTCGTGGATGCGGGAGAGCAGGAAGATCTCGTAGTCCATGCTCAGCCCGAAGACGATCGCGAACATCATCATCGGGACGTAGCTCTCGATCGGCACGTCCCCCGACACGCCGAGCGCCGGACCGCCCCAGCCCCACTGGAAGACGGCGACCACCACCCCGTACGAGGCGGCGATCGAGAGCACGTTGAGCACCGCCGCCTTCACCGCGACGAGCAGCCCCCGGAAGACCACCAGGATCACCAGGAACGCCAGCCCGACGACGACCAGGATGATCAGCGGCAGCCGGCCGGCGACGATGTCCAGGAAGTCCACCTGGGCGGCGGTGGTGCCCGTGACGTAGGTCCGTGCCTGGTAGCCCGACACGGCCTTCGGCAGCACCGTGTCGGTGAGGTCGTCGGTGAGGGCGGTGGTCCGCTCGTCCTGCGGGGCGGCGACGGAGTACGCGGTCGCGGTCAGCACGTCCCCGTCCGAGGTGGCGGTGAGCTGCGTGATCTTCGAGGCGTCGGTCACCCCGGTGAGGGCCTGCTGCGCCTGGGAGGAGAGCGCCGCCCGGTCCGCCTGCGGCACGTCGCTCCGGTCGATCACCAGGGTCAGCGGGCCGTTGGAGCCGGGGCCGAAGGCGGAGGACATCAGGTCGTACGCCCGCCGGTCGGTGAACGACTCCGGGTCGGCGCCGTCGCCGATGTGCCCCAGCTGGATGAAGAACAACGGGAACGCCAGCACCGCCAGCACCACCACCCCGCCCACCAGGAACCACCACGGCCGCCGCTCCACCCGCTCCGCGTACCGGTGCCAGCCGCCGCGAGCGGTCCCGCCCGGCGCCGCGTCCGTCTCGGCGATCGGCCCGCGTACCCGGACGCGGTCGATGCGCCGGCCGATCAGCCCGAGCAGCGCGGGTACGAGGGTCAGCGCGCCGGTCACCGCGGTGACCACGGTGACCGCCGCCGCGAGCCCCAGCTTCCCGATGAAGCCGATGCCGGACACCCAGAGCCCGGAGAGCGCGATGATCACCGTGCACCCGGAGAGCAGTACCGCCCGCCCGCTGGTCGCGGCGGCGTTCCCGGCGGCGGTGGCCGGATCCTGGCCGTTCATGAGGTTCTGCCGGTGCCGGGTCACCAGGAAGAGCGCGTAGTCGATGCCGACCCCGATGCCGATCATCGTGGCGAGCGTCGGCGACACCGTGGCGAACGTCCACGAGGACGCCAGCAGCCCCAGCAGCGCCAGCCCGCACACCGCGCAGAACAACGCCGTGACCAGCGGAAGGAGCGCGGCCGGCAGGCTGCCGAAGCCGATCAGGAGGACGAGGATCGCCACGCCGAACCCGATCGCCTCGCTGGTGCGGTCGTCGGCCTCGGGGCGCGCCAGCTCGCCGAGCGGACCTCCGTACTCCACCTGCACCCCGGCCGCACGCAGCGGCTGCACCGCCTGGTCCACGCCGGGCAGGTAGCCCGAACCGAGCGTCGAGGGCTGCACGCCGAAACGGACCGTGATGAACGCCGTCCTGCCGTCCACGGAGAGCGGCCCCGTGTCCGGTGTCCCGGTGGGGGGCGGGGTCGGCCGGGTACCGGGCGGCGGCAGCGGGTTCTGCGCGGAGAGCACGTCCGGCAGCTTCTGGAGGCCGGCGACCGCCGAGGAGACCTGGCCGGAGAAGTCGGTGAGGGGCTTGTCCGCGTCGTGCAGGACGATCTGGCTGCTGTACCCCCCGGCGGACGGCGCGTGCGCCTTGAGGACGTCCAGCCCGTCCTGGGACTGCGTGCCGGGGAGCGAGAACTCGTCGGAGTAGTCACCGCCGTACGCGTGAACGAGCGCCTGGAGCCCCGCCAGCGCCACCACCCACACCACCAGCACGACCACGAAGTGCCGGGCGCACCACGCGCCGAGTCGGCGCAGCCCGCCGGTGGGGCGCTGCGCCCCGGCCTCACGGCGCGGAGGCGGAACGGACCTCGCGGCCGGTGACGACGGCATGGGACCTCCCGGTGGCCTCCTGGACGGCACTCCACGGCTCCACGGGGCTCCATGACTCCACGGCTCCATGGCTCTACGGGGCTCCATGGCTCTACGGGTCTCCACGGCTCCACGGGGCTCCATGGCTCCACGGGGCTCCATGGCGCTCCATGGCGCTTCATTCAATGCGTGTCCGGAGGGGGAGGCACGCGGGGGCGGGGGGAACGGGTGACGGCGGGCTCTACGGTCGGTTCATGACGATCAAGAAGAGCGCCCCCCGCCACCTCGGTGTCCCTGCCCCCGAGGCACGGTTGCGCTTCGAGGCGGAACCTCACGAGAGCGGTGGGCCGCGGCGCCGCCTGCTGATGGTCGACGACCGGCCTGCCTTCGAGCTCAGCTTCTACTGCGGAACATGTCCTTTCCTGTTCCGCCGGCTCGAAGGCGCGAACGAGAAGTTGTCCCTGGAGAGCGTGCAGGAACGGCTCGCGGCGGCACTGGACGACCCGGACGACGACGGCGTGATCGACGCGTTCGGCGCGCTGCTGCCGCAGGGCGAGTACCTCCCGCTGCTCCTGGACGTGGAACCCACGCTGGTCATCCCCGGCAAGGAGGGCGACTACTTCAGCGGCGAGCAGGTCGCGACGTGGGGCATCGACCAGTTCTGGGGCCTCCCGGAGTATCCGCACACCCCGTACTACCGGACCTTCGAGACCGCGGTCGACACGGAAGCCCACCTCTACGAGTTCATCGTGCCCATGGTTCCCCCGACCTGGAACGAGAGGGTCCGTGTCGAGGAGTACGTCGCGCTCATGGAGCGGGGGACGGCCCCGACGGCGGTGGCCGTCTCCACGCTGGACGTGTGCCGGCCCTCCCTCGGCCCGGCGGACGGCCCGTCCGCGCACTGGGGCCTGACCCACTTCCTCCTCGACGGCCACCACAAGGCCGAGGCCGCCGCCACGGCCCGCCGGCCACTGCGGCTCCTCTCCCTGCTGGCCCTGGGAGAGAGCCTGGCCGAAGCGGACGACACCGCCCGCCTGCCCGCCCTGCGCGCCCAGCCCCGATCGGCGCGCAGAACCGCGTAGCCGACGCGGCTCCGGCCGGTGGACGGCAGTTGAGGACGCCAGTTGAAGGCGCCAATTGAAGGCGCCGGTTGAAGGCGCCGGTTGAAGACGCGCCCCAGGTGGCCAACCGGAGGGTTCGGCCACCGGGGTGGGGCCACCCGGCGGGGGCCGGCCCCACCCCGGGTCTCCAGGCTGCCGGATGGGTGCGCGGCGATCCGTCAACCACCCTTCTGCCATGGCTACTTACCGGAACAACACCCTGCTGTCCGCACTCTCCGCCACCGCCGTCGCGGCGACCCTGACCTACGCCGTCACCCCGGTGGCCCACGCCGCCGCCGGGCCCGCGCGTACCGCCGCCGCCCCCGCCCCGGAGTGGCACCCCTGCTCCGGTGGGCTCGCCGGACAGGAGTGCGCGGACCTCCCCGTACCGCTGGACTACGCCCGCCCGGACGGCCCCGCCCTCACCCTGGCCGTCTCCCGGCTGCGCACCGACCGGCCCGGCGCCCGGCGCGGCACGCTGGTGGTGATCCCCGGCGGGCCCGGCAGCTCGGGCGTCCAGCGGCTGACGCAGAAGGGCGCGGCCCTGCGGGAGGCGACGGAGGGCCGCTACGACCTGGTCTCCCTCGACCCGCGCGGGGTCGGCGGCTCCACCAAGGCCGGCTGCGGACTCGCCGAGGACGACCGCATGCTCACGGCCCTGCGGTCCTGGCCGGCCGCCGACGGCTCGATCGACGAGAACATCGCCCGCTCCCGGCGTACCGCCGAAGCCTGCGCGCGCGACGGCGGTGCGGTGCTCGGCAGCTTCACCAGCGCCAACCAGGTCCGCGACCTCGACCGGTTCCGGCAGGCCCTCGGCGAACGGAAGATCTCGGCGTGGGGCGTCTCGTACGGGACGTACATCGGGGCCCAGTACGCGCAGGCATACCCCGAGCGGGTCGACCGGCTGGTGCTCGACAGCAGCGGCGACCCCGATCCGGCACGCGTCGAGCGCGGCTGGCTGGCGAACATGGCGCGCGGCGCCGCCGACCGCTTCCCCGACTTCGCCGCCTGGGCCTCCGACCCGGCCCGCGTGACGGACGGGCTGCGGCTCGCCGAACGCTCCGAGGACGTCGGCCCGCTGCTCCTGGACCTCGCCGCCCGCCTCGACCGGACCCCCCGGGAGTCCAGCGTCCCGGGCGCCCCGCTCACCGGGAACGGCCTGCGCCAGACGCTCCAGAACGCCCTGTACTCCGACAGCGCGTTCGCCGGGTTCGCCGCGCTGGTGCGGTCCGTACAGGACCCGCAGGCCGTACCCGTACTGCCGCCGGAGCTGGTCCACCCGCTGCCGGACCAGGACGCGGCGCTGATGGTCGCGGTCATCTGCAACGACGTGCGGTGGCCCGCCGACACCGACGCGTACCGCGAGGAGGTCGCCGCCGACCGGGAGCGGTACCCGCTCACCGCGGGGATGCCCGCCAACATCACCCCCTGCTCGTTCTGGCAGAACCAGCCGGCCCACGAGCCGACCACGCTCACCGCCGACGGTCCCTCGAACATCCTGATGATCCAGAGCCTCCGCGACCCCGCCACCCCGTACAGCGGCGCCCTGAAGATGCGCGCGGCGCTCGGCGCGAAGGCCCGCCTGGTCACCGTCGGGCACGGCGGCCACGGGATGTACCTCGGCAACGGCAACGCCTGCGGCGACCGGACGGTGAACACCTTCCTCACCACGGGACGGCGACCGGCGCGGGACGCGTACTGCGCGGACTGAGGCCTCACGGCTCTCGTGGGCGGGGGGACGGGCCTGCGGGCCTGCCGGCCTGCGGGCCTGCGGGCCCAGGGAACTGCGGGGCCCCGTCCGTCCCCCCGCCCGTCCCCTGCCCGGGCGGGGGGACGGGCGGGGGACGGACCTGCCGGGGTGCGTGTCCGTCCCCCGCCCGGGCGGCGGGCTCTTGCAGGATGCGAACGGTGGACAACCCCGGCACCCTCATCCTGATCATGGCCATGGCCGCCCTGGCACCGCTGCTCGCCGCCTCCGTCGCGCGGCTGCTCTCCGTACCCGTGGTGATCTTCGAGATCCTGCTGGGCATCCTGATCGGCCCGGACGTCCTGGACTGGGCCCACCACGACCAGGTGATCGACGCCCTCTCCGACCTGGGCCTGTCGATGCTGATCTTCCTGGCCGGATACGAGATCCGGTTCGCGGACGTCGGCGGCCCGGTGCTGCGGCGGGCGGGCGGCGCCTGGGTGATCTCGCTCGCCCTCGGGCTCGGCATCTCCCTGGCGCTCAACGGCGGTGACCTCGCCCGGAGCCTGGTCATCGGCACCGCCCTCACCAGCACCGCACTCGGCGCCGTCCTGCCGATCCTGCGCGACTCGGGGCGGCTGGAAGGCCGTTTCGGGAACGTGGTCACCGGATTCTGCGCGGTCGGCGAGTTCGGCCCGATCATCGCCATGGCCCTGCTCTTCAGCGGGCGCAGCCCGGGAGCGGCGAGCGTGGTGCTGGCCGTGTTCGCGGTGATGACGGCCGGCGCCGTCTGGTGGGCGTCCCGGCCCCGGCCGGCCTGGTTCGGCCGCCTCGTCGCCACCACCCTGCACAGCAGCGCCCAGTTCGCGGTGCGCTACGTGATGCTGCTGCTCGCCGCGATGCTCGGCCTCTCCGAACTCTTCGGCCTGGACACCCTCCTCGGCGCCTTCGCCGGGGGCATGCTGACCCGGCTCATCCTCACGGGCTCGGTGCCCGAGAGCAGTGGGGCGATCCTCTCCAAGGTCGAAGCCATCGGTTTCGGATTCCTCGTGCCGTTCTTCTACGTCGTCACCGGCATCGACTTCGACCTGCGGGCCCTCCTCGACGGCGGCCGACCCCTGGCCCTGCTCCCCGCCTTCCTGCTCCTCTTCCTGGTGGTGCGCGGCGGCCCCGTGTTCGCTCTCGCCCCACCCGACCTCTCCTCGGGCCCGGAGCGCGGGGCGCTCGCGCTGTACGCGGCGACCTGCCTGCCGCTCGTCGTCGCGATCACCACGATCGGCCTCGACGAGAAGGTGATCGGCACGGGGGAGGGCGCGGCGCTGGTCGGCGCCGCGATGGTCTCCGTCCTGGTGTTCCCGCTGCTGGCACCGTGGCTGCTGGAGCGGAAGGAGGGCTCGGACGCGGGGGCCGGGGGAGCCCGGGCGGAGCGGGGCGGGGAGGCGTGGTGAGGGGGGCCCGGGCGGGCCTCGCGGCCCGTTCCCCGTACAACCGCGCAGGTCACCGGGGTCGGGCGGGAACCGGCCCGCGACGTCACCCGGTTGCCCCGCTCTCCTGCGAAGTCCGGCGCGGCGACGCAGGGTGGACCCATGTGGTCCCGCCGATTGGCCGCAGGAGCCGTACTCCTGACGCTGGCCTTCCTGATACTCCGGGACGGCCCGGCCGTGCATGCTCCCTCCTCGGAGCGCGCCGCCGCCGTCGCCCCGGAGCGGATACGGGTGCCCGCCGAGCCCCGGATCGTCAGCCGCGCCGCCTGGCACGCCGACGAGACGATCGTGAAGGAGAAGGCGCAGTACACCGGGGCCGCCCGGGCCGTCTTCATCCACCACACGAACAACGGCAACCGGTACGACTGCGCCGACGCCCCCGAAATGCTGCGGGCCGTCCAGTCCGACCACGTCAACGACGAGGGCTGGGACGACATCGGCTACAACTTCGTCGTCGACCGCTGCGGGACCATCTACGAAGGCCGCGCGGGCGGAGTCACCCGCTCGGTGCGCGGCGCCCACACCAAGGGCTTCAACGCCGACACCGTCGGCATAGCCGCCCTCGGCACCTTCAGCGACCCGACCACCCCCGTACCGCAGCCCATGCTGGACGCCATCGAGCGCATCGCCGCCTGGAAACTGCGCCCCGGCACCGACCCGCATGGCATGGTCACGCTGGTCTCCACCAACAGCGAGAGCCTCTACCCCAAGGGCAACTCCGCCGACTTGAACGTCATTTCGGGCCACCGCGACAGCTACGGCACCGATTGCCCGGGCGACGCGCTGTACGCCAAACTCCCCGAAATCCGCGAGAAGACAGCCGCCCTCCGCAAGGCCGCCAGCGGAAGCGTGGACCTCCTCCCGGCGAAGGCCCGGGCGACGGGGAAGCGGACAGCGGGGCAGTGAGGGGCGCTTGCTGCTCCTCGCAGCCTTTCGCCCGCTCCTCCGTGTCTTTCAGTTCTTCGCCCGCTCCTCCGCGCTGCGCTCGACGCACAGCTCATTGCCCTCCGGATCGTGCAACGTCACCCACCCGGCACCGCCCGGCTTCCGGTGGTCCTCGTACAACGTGGCCCCGAGACCGACCAACCGGGCCACCTCCTCGTCCCGGGTACGGTCCTGGGGCTGAAGATCGAGGTGCAGCCGGTTCTTGACCGACTTCCGGTCCTCCACCGCGATGAACAGCAACGCGTGCGGCCCCGCCGCGACCGAAGCCTCGGGGTCCCCCGGAAAGTCGTCCTCGGCGAGCTTGCCGCCCAGGACGGCGGCCCAGAAACTCGCGAGGGTGTGCGGATCGGCGCAGTCGACGGTGATGTGGCGAATCGCAGAAGTCATGGGCCCACCCGATCACGGGAGAGGGCCGGTGCGCAGGGGTTTGTTACGTGTGGGGATGGTGCGGCCGGCTGCTCAGCGCGCCACGAACTGCGTAAGGATCGCCTGCACTTCGTAGATGTCGACGCCCTTCGTGAAGGTCTTCTGGATCGGCGCGGGCATCCCCGAGATCCAGATCTTCAACTCCGCGTCCAGATCGAACGTCCCGGCCGTCTCCACCGAGAAGTGCGTGATGCTGCGGTAGGGGACGGAGTGGTACTCCACCTTCTTCCCCGTGATCCCCTGCTTGTCGACCAGCAGCAGTCGGCGGTCGGTGAACAGAATGGTGTCCCTGATCAGCAGGAACGCTGCCTGGATCTGTTCGCCTGGGCCCATGAGACGGGCGTAGTCCTGCTGGGCGGTGGCCGGGTCGACGGTGTGGGCGTTGCCGAAGAAGGCCATGGGGGTCCCGGGGTGGTGGAGTTGGCGGGTGCGGGTGCGGGTGCGGGTGCGGGTGCGGGTGCGGGTGTCCGGGTGGCGGTCGGGCAGACCGAGGGGCGGCATTACGTGGCCGGTGAGCGGTTCCCGGTCGATGTTCTCAATGACGCTCGGCGGCGTCACACCATCCGGGACCCGTAAGCCGGCTGTGCCGTTGCGCCGCCCCTTGGCGGGCTCAGATGCGGTGGACCGTGTGCAGTGTCGTCGCGTAGGTGCCGGTTCCGTCGAGGAGGGAGGCGCCGCCCAGGTCGGACATGGTGGGGCCGTTGGCGGTCTTGCGGCTGGAGAGGAAGCGGCGCTTGCCCGTGGTGTCCGTGCCGAGGTGGATGCCGACGTGGTCGACGGTGGCGGTGACCGCGTCGTCGCCGGAGTCGGCGTTGAAGAGGAGCAGGTCGCCGGGCTGTAGTTGGGTTGCGGCGGGCGGGTTCGTGCCGTCCGTCCGGTCGATCCGGGTGCCGGGGGTGTCGTCGGCCATGTGGCGGGACTGGCGGGGGATGCGGGTTTTGGAGGTGTCCTCGCCCGCGGCCAGGGGGATGCCCAGGTGGTAGCCGTAGACCATGCGTACGTAGCCGGAGCAGTCGAGGTTGCCGGCCTGCTTCGTGGAGGGTCCCGTCCAGGTGCCGTCGGGGAAGGTCCAGCCGGTGTTCATGTACTCGTGGAAGTCCGCGCCTTCGTAGCGGTAGCCCTGCGGGTCCGGATAGCCGTAGCCGGCCTCGCCCATGACCTGCTTGCCGGTCGCCGGGGCGGTGGCCGTGGTCACGGCGGGGGCTCCCGGGAGGAAGGCGGCGGCGTGGGCCAGGACGTCGGGGGCGGGTGAGCCCGCCCAGCCGCGGATCGTCCGCTCCAGGGTGGAGGTCCAGGTGCCGTCGAAGGGCTCGGGGAGGACGCGTACCCAGGTGTCGTGGGTGACGGTCGGCGGTTGCTGCCAGGTCGCGGCGTCGATCTGGAAACGGCTCACGGAGAGGGTGACGGGCAGGTTGGTGCAGCCCTGGTTGGCCAGGGCGCGCAGGCCCACCCGGCCCTTGGGGAACGTGGTGTCCGTGACGTCCGCCGTCCAGGCGGTGGGCTCTGTGGTGGCCGTTCGCCATGCCTTGGCCCGGATGCGGGTGCCTTCGCGGAGGACTCGTATCGTCCAGTCGGTGCCGGCCGGGATTCCGGTGGCGAGGGTGGTGGCGGTGGCCAGCTGGGTGACCGTGTCCGCGACCTCCTTCTCCACGCGCAGCTCGACGGTGCCCGTGGTCAGGAAGGACAGCCTGGCCCGGTAGTTGTTGTGGGTGTCCTGGTAGCCGAAGGACAGGGCGTACGAGCACGCCTGGCCGGTGGGCACCTTGTCGAAGCGGGCGGTCGCGCGGACGTCGACGTCGGTGATCGCGTCGTCCCGCAGGGTGGCGTGGCGGCTCGCGTAGTCGGTGGTGAGCGCGAGAATGGCGGTGCCCGGGACGACCGCGTAGTCGGTGTCGACGGGGCCGAGCGTGGACCAACTGCCGCCGGCGGGCGAGGTTCCCCAGTACGCGCGGTCCGCGACCGGCAGCGTCTGGTCGGGGAGGGTGCGCCGGAAGTCGTCCACGAAGGGGCGCTTGTTCTCGGTGAAGGTGCGTGCGGGGCCGGTGAGGAGGGCGGTGCGCGCCCCCTTGGTCAGGACGGCGACCCGCTGGGAGCCGCAGGTGACCTCCAGGCGCTCGGGGGTCCCGGGCAGCACGCTCGTGGTGAGGGTGCCGAGGGAGACGGTGGTGTACCAGGCGGGGTCGAGCGGGCCGAGGGTGACGGAGGACCGGGGCGACGTGAGGGACGCGGCAGCCGCCGTCGGGGCCGACGCGGCCCCGGTCGACACGGCGGCCTCGGGTATCGACGTTCTGGACGAGGCGTCGGCAGCCGTTGTGCCGAGAGGGACGGAGGCGGCGGCACCGGCGAGAGCGGCAAGCATGGTGCGGCGGGACGTGGGTGACATGCGGCCATGATCGTATGAGGACACACGTCGGGGAACGGGGTGGCGGCTCCGGAATCGTCCTCCTGGGGGCACCCCCGTCTTTTCGAGGTACCCCGTGGGTGGCCGGCACGGCCCGGGCCACGGCCTACCGCGCCCGGGCGTCCCGTGAGCCGCTGTTGCGGGCGTAATGGTGGGCGGCGGCGACCGAGGCCATGAGTTCGGCGTCCAGGAGGGACGGGTCGGCCAGGCGGGTCGGGGCCGCGTAGGAGGCGAAGAGGGCCTTGGTCACGCGGAGGGCCGACTCGGGGCGGCGGACGATCGGCTTGGTCCATTCGGTGACGGCCCGGTCGAGTTCGGCCTCGGGCGCGACCTTCTGGAGGACCGAGAGTTCGTACGCTTCCTGGGCGTCGAAGACGCGGCCGGTGAGGATCAGTTCACGGGCGCGGGCGGCGCCGATCTCGTTGATCAGGCGGGGGAGTACGCCGCCCCAGGCGGTCGGCAGGCCGAGGGCGAGTTCGGGGAGGCGGAAGGTGGTGGTGTCCGCGCCGACGCGCAGGTCGCAGGCGAGGGCGAGTGCGAGGCCGGCGCCGATGACCTTGCCCTGGACGCGGGCGACGGTGACGGCCGGGCAGCCGGTGAGGGCCTCGCAGACGCGGCGGGCCTTGTCGCCGGCGATCCGGATGCCGCTCCCGGTGGGGTCCTCGTCGAGCCAGTCAGCGAACTCGTTGCGGTCGCCGCCGAGGCTGAAGTCGGGTCCGGCGCCGCTCAGGACGAGGACGCGTACCTCCGGGTCCGGTACCGCGAGGACGGTCAGCAGGTCGTCGAGCATCGCCTCGGTGACGGTGTTGCCCTCGGCGGCGCGGTCCAGCTCGACGCGGAGTACCGGGCCTTCGCGCAGCGTGCGTACGGTGCCGGTGCGGCGGCCGTAGGGCGAGAGGAATTCGGAGAGCGGGAGTTTCATGTCGTCACATTCGATTTCGTCACGCCGAGGGAGGTCACGCCGAGAGAGGTCACGCGTCGGAAGACCATCCGTGAGGCGTACGTGGCGGGGGTGGAGACCCGGATGTCCGGGAAGCGGTCGAGGAGCTGGACGAGGAGCGAGCGGGCCTCCAGGCGGGCGAGGGCCGCGCCGAGGCAGTAGTGGACGCCACCGCCGAAGGTGAGGTGGTTGCCGCGGCGCCCGATGTCGAAGGTGAGCGGGTCCTCGTTGCGGCGCGGATCATGGTTGGCCGCTCCGTACATGACATGCACCATGGCGTCCTTGGGGATGGTGACGCCCGCCAGCTCGGTGTCCTCGGCGGCGACCCGGGTGTTGATGGCGATCGGCGGGTCGTAGCGGAGTACCTCCTCCAGCGCGTCGTCGATCAGCTCCGGGCGGGCGCGCAGCGTCGCCCAGCGCCCGGGGTCGCCGGCCAGCAGGGACACGAGGGAGGAGAGCAGGGTGGCGGTGGTCTCCAGGGAGGCGATGGTGACGAACATGGTGAGCCGGTAGAGGATCTCGTCGGCCGTCTCCCGGTCCGGTTCCAGCGCGTCCCAGGTGTGGATCCAGCCGGTGAGGACGTCGTGGCGGGGGCGGTCGCGGCGTTCCTGGACCAGGTGGGTGAAGTACTTCCGCAGGTGCGCGGTGGCATCGGCGGACACGGCCAGCTCGCTGCGGTTGGGCAGCAACTCCTGGGCGTGCACCTGGTTGTGGGTGATCTCCAGGATGTGGTCGTGGTCCTCGGCGGGGATACCGAGCCAGCCGCCGATGGTGGAGATGGGGAGCCGGTCGCTCACCAGGGAGACGAAGTCGGCCTCGGCGCCGCCTTCGAGCGCCCCGGCCAGGTCGTCGAGCAGCCCCCGGACATGCTCATCGACCTGCGGAGTGAGCCGGTCGATCGTCGACCGGTCGAAGAGGTTGCCGAGACTGCGCCGCTGGCAGGTGTGCTCGGGGGCGTTGAGGCGCGCGAGGGTCTTCGTCATCTCCTGGGTGGCGACGGCGTCCCAGCGCCCTGCGTCCTCCTGGCGCTCCTGCCACGCGAAGTCGGGCGCCAGCCAGCCGCGTCCCCGGAGCACCTGGTTCGCGGAGTCGAAGCCGGTGACGAAGTACCCGCCCCAGGGGGCGGGGACGACGTCACCCATGGCCCGCAGTTCGGCGAGCAGGGAGAAGGGGTTCGCCTGCCCGTCCGGTGATTTGAGTGTGCGCAGAAGGGTGACAAGGGCCCGGCGGTCGACGACGGGCTTGGTTATGCCACTTTTCGCGCTCACGGAGAGTTCCTTGTCCTGGGCATCCGGTTACCGCCCAGAACCTACCCGCGGGCATGTCCCGCCCATGCGCCGATCTTTGTTGGCCATGTCACAGGAATATGCCTCAGGAATGGTCAATTCACACGCGGAAGACGTCGAGGAAGGAGCTCCACCAACCCTTGTTCTTCTTCGGCGTGTCGGCCGCGTGGTGACGGGGCGTCACCTGCGACGGTTCGGCGGTAACCCGTGCGGACGCGATGGTCTGATGGTGCGTCACCCCATGGCGGGCAGCCGTGGGGGTGAAGACCACCGGCAGGGAGACCAGCGCGCGGTGGAACGGCCCCGGCCGCCACTCGACGGCCGACGGGTGCACCGCGAGGGCGATGTCCGGCACGGAGTTGAGCACCTTCTCGATGGCGGTGAGGGCGATCAACTGGGCCGGAGACTTCGCCGGGCACACGTGCGGTCCGGCGCCCCAGGCGAGGTGGGCGCCCTTCGCCATGGTCTCGCGGGCGGCATTGAGGTCCGGGTCGCTGTTGGCCGCGGCGAAGCTGATCAGTACGGGCGTACCCGCCTTCAGGATCATGCCGTTGAGGTCGACGTCCTGAACGGGGAAGTGTGTCGCGTAGTTGGCGATCGGGGGGTTGTTCCAGAGCACTCCGTCGATGGCGTCCTCCACGAGGAGCCCGCCGCCGCGGTGGCCGCCCGCGTCCGCATCGCCCGACAACATGGCGAGCAGCGCGTTGGCGATCAGGTTGCGCTCCGGCTCGACACCCGCGCCCATCAGCACGACGAGCTGGTCCTTGAGCTCCTCGTCGCTGAGCCCGGCCGGGTGCTGGATGAGCCAGGAGGTGATGTCCTCGCCGGGCTGCCGTCGCTTGAGGGCGACGAGCTCCATCAGGCATTCCGTCAGGCGGGTGTTGGCGCGCAGCACGTCCTCACCGTCGAAGATGGCGGACATGTCACGGGTCAGCCGGTCACCGATGTCGCCGGGGCAGCCGAAGAGCTGGTTGAAGAGCAGCAGCGGCAGCAGCTTCGCGTAGTCGCCGAGGAGATCGGCGCTGCCCCGCTCGATGAACTGGTCGATCAGGTAGTCACCGATCCGCTCCACGTCCCGCCGCAGCCGGCTGGGGTTCAGCCGGGCGAGGCTCTCGGTGACGGCCTTGCGCAGCCGCAAGTGCTCGGTGCCGTCCGTGAAGAGGCAGTTGGGCCGGTACGCCATCATCGGCAGCACCGGGCTGTCGAGCGGGACCTGCCCCTCGCGCAGCGCCGTCCACCGCCGGGAGTCCCGCGCGAAGAGCGACGGGTTCTGGAGGACCCGGAGCGCCGCCTCGTGCTGGACCACCAGGGTGGCCTCCACGCCGGGGGCCAGCTCGATCGGTGCCGCGGCTCCGTGGGCGCGCAGCGCCTCGTACACGCGATGCGGATCGGCCGCGAACTCAGGGCCGTAGAGCGACGTCTGTCGCCCCTGGTGCATCGGGCACCCGGAGGGGGCGCCGTGCGGGTTGGCTCCCGGCGACGGGTCCATGTCTCTTCCTCGGTGTGAAGGCGGGCCGGAACCGGCCCGTGGGGGGTGGGGCTCGAAGGGTCAGGCGACGCGGGCGAGCAGGTGCTGCACCAGCGTGATCAGGGCTTGCGCGGACGACTTCTGGTCACGCGCGTCGCAGTGGATCACCGGAGTGTCCGGCAGCAGGTCGAGCGCCTCGCGGAGCTCGTCCTCGCTGTGCTGCGTGGCGGGGTCGAAGCTGTTCACGGCGACCGCGTACTCCAGGCCGTACCGCTCGACCAGGTCGATCACCGGGAAGGTGTCGGCGAGCCGGCCCGGGTCGATCAGCAGCAGAGCGCCGAGCGACCCGCGCGCCATGTCCTCCCAGAGCTGCACGAACCGCTGCTGGCCCGGGGTGCCGAACAGGTACAGCACCAGTTCGTCGCTGAGCGTCAGACGGCCGAAGTCCAGCGCGACCGTCGTGGTTTCCTTGCCGGGAGCGCTCCGCAGGTCGTCCAGGTGGGCGGCGGCCTGCGTCATCCGCTCCTCGGTGCGCAGCGGAGTGATCTCGGAGAGCGTGCCGATGAGCGTGGTCTTGCCCACGGCGAAATGTCCGACGACGAGGATCTTCGCCGCGCGCTGGACCGCATCCGGCACATAGATGTTCTCAGCCGAAGCGGACGTGGAGTCCATGCAACACCTCTTCGAGGATCTTCCGGTCGACGAGTTGGGCGGCGGGCGGGGCCTTGCGCCGGATCAGGTGGCCCTGTTCCGCTAAATCCTGGAGCAGCAGCCGGGCCACCCCTACGGGCTGCTGGAGGTGGCCGGCCACCTCCGCGACCGAGAGGTAGCCGCCGGAACAGAGCTCCCAGATCGCCCGGACCTCGGGACCCGCCTGTTGGGGCATCTCCCGGTCCGGGGCGATGGTGACGAGCGTGACGAGGGAGAGCGCATCCGCGTCGGGCAGACCGCGCCCGCCGGTGATGACGTACGAGCGGACGAATCCGCTGGAGACGGCCTCTTCCTCGCCCCGGGCCGTCATGCGTCGCTTCCCGCCGTCTGGCGAGGAGGTGTGCTCATCGCCTTCCCGACCGCTCCGACCTGCTGCTGCATCCGGAACGACATGGCTTCCATGTCCACGTCGGCGGCAGCCGCAGCGGCCAGATAGGCGCCGCTGCCGGCGGCTATGAGGAAGATCCAGCCGTCCTCGTACTCCAGCAGCGTCTGCCGCCACTGGCCGGGCACGCGGGTACCGATGAAGGGGGCGACGGCCCGGCTCAGCGACTGCATCGAGCTCATGGCGGCGGCGACGGTCTCGGCGTCGTCACGGCCGATGTCGGCCGAACTGGCCAGCAGCAGGCCGTCGGCGGACACGAGGATGGCGTGTCGGGCGCCGGGTACTTGGAGCACGTCGTCGAGTACCCACGACAGGTCGGGATTCACTGGTTCTCGGTTCCTTCCATCGTCGTGTCACGTCCGGACCGTGTGCCCCGCTGGAACGCGCCGAGTCGGGAGGCCGTCTCCTGGTTGCTGCGCACCGGAGCCGGTTCGGCCGCCGCCGTGGGCAGGACGGAGACCGGGCTCTGACGGCGGCGCTTGGGCAGCCCACCGGCAGTGGTGGCCGGCGGCGCGGTGGGCGCGAAGGGCTCCTGCCGTACGGCGTCGGGGAACAGCGGGGTCGGGGCGGTCGGGGCCGTACGCGCCGGGAGCGGTGGCACGGACGGCGCCGAGGTCTCCCGGGTGACCGGCACGGGGATCGGCGGCACGTCGCCGGTCAGCAGCTCGTCGGGGAGCAGTACCACCGCGCGTACACCTCCGTAGGGGGATACGGAGTCCACCGACACCTTGAACCCGTAACGGGCGGCCAGCAGGCCGGAGACGGCGAACCCGAACTGAGGGGGGATGCCCAGGCTGGAGACGGTGATCTCCGCACGCGGGTCGAGCAGGGCGCCCGCGCGGTCCTTCTCCTCCTGGCCCATGCCGAGACCGGCGTCGTCCACGATGAGGCAGACGCCCGAGGGCACGGCCTGGATGTTGATCTCGACCGGGGTGCCCGGGGCGGAGTAGTTGGTGGCGTTGGCCATCAACTCGGCGAGAACCACGGCGACCGGCTCGACGGCCTTGCTGACCACCGAGAAGTTCACCTGCCCGTTGATCCGGACCCGGTCGAAGTGCCGGATACGGCCCTGGGCGCTGCGGGCCACGTCGAAGACGGAGGCGACGGTCTCGCGGCGGCCGAGCCAGCCACCGCAGAGCACGGCGATGCCCTGTGCCCGGCGGCCGAACTGGCTGTTGGCGTGGTCGATCGCCATGAGGTCGGCGAGGATCTGGGGGTCGTCGCCGTACTTCGTCTGGGCCTTCTCGATGACGACCTGCTGCTGGTCGGCGAGACCCTGGAGAGTACGCACGGCCGCCTTGAGGACGGCCTTGGTCTCCTCCTCGGCGTCCTTGCGGACGTCGGCCAGCTCTGCGGCGTGCCGGTGCAGGAGGCCGGTCTGTGCGGCCTGCCACTCGTCGCGCTGCCGCCACAGGCCCTCGCGCTCGGTTCTGAGCTCGTTGGTCTGCCTGCGCAGCCTGATATTGGTTTTACGAGCCCGCAACACGGCGCCAACGGCGACCAGTGCTACGACCATCAGTGCCCAGAGGACAGCGTCCTGTGGAAATGTCATGAGACTCACTTCAAGTGCCATGGCTACGGATACGGCTTGACGCCCCCGTGCCTGCCGCATTCCCTGGCTCAACGAGCCCTGGACCGCGCCATGCAGGGAATGCCCCTCCGAAGTCGGGGCCGAGGTTGTCACCCCTTGCGGAGCGCCCCCTATACGCCATCAGCCCACTGGAAGTCAGTTGATCTTACATGGGTGGCATATGTAAGTGTGAACTGCTGACCGCCAGTTGCGTGATCTCGACCGATTATGCGCATTTATGATCCGCCGTCATATGCGCGCGGAGTGCGGGGGATGTCCGTTCGTCGTCGTGGACGGAGGGGTGGTGACACGTGCGTCCATGGCGCGCGGGCGTCGGTGCGACTGCGGTGCGGGGTGCGGGAGATGGCCGTTCGGTGGTGGGCGTGGTGGTACGGGGAGCTACGCGCGGAACTGGTGTGGGGTGTGGGGATCGTGCGGGGATGCGGTGGGGATCGTGGGAGCGTGCGGCGGGCCCCTTTGCGGGGGCGGTGCGGGGGATTCAGGGCGTTGCGGCGCCCCGCGGGACCTCCTTGGGCCCTTGTGAGGCTTTGCGCGGCTTCGTGGGGCGGGCCGGCGTGAGGGGCGAGGTCGCGGGGGGCGGGTCGGCGTGAGCGTCGAGGTCGCGTGGGGCGGGGCTTTGGGTGGTGCGGGGCCCTGGGTGGTGCGGGGTTCTGGGTGGTGCTGGGTTCTGGGTGGTGCGGTGGGCCGGGTTGCTCGCGTGTCGGGGGGCGGTGCGGCCGGATGAGGTTCAGACGGCGATGACGGTCACGCCCGCTTCGCGGAAGCCGGCCGCGGCCTCGTCGTCGATGGCCGTGTCGGTCACCAGCACGTCGATCCGGCGCAGTTCGCAGACCCGGGCGAAGGCCCGGCGGCCGATCTTCGAGGAGTCGGCCGCCACGATCACCCGCTGAGCGCGCTCGGCCAGCAGCCGGTTGACGGCCGCTTCACCCTCGTGGTGGACGTACGCGCCCTCCCGGACGTCGATCGCGTTGACGCCCAGGACGGCGACGTCGAGCGTGATCTCCTCCAGTACCCCGCTCGCCAACGGCCCGGTGAGTTCGTACGACTGGGGGCGCGCGACTCCGCCGGTCACCACCATCTTGATCTGTGGCCGGATCACCAGCTCGTTCGCGATGTTCAAGGCATTGGTCACCACGGTCAGCGCGGGCGGTGCGCTGCTGCCGGCCGTACTGTCGCCGCCGATGTCCGTGCGCACCGAGAGGCCGCGCGCGACCTCGGTGACCGTCGTGCCGCCGGTCAGGCCCACCACACCGCCCACCGGCACCAGGTCGGCCACGGCGCGGCCGATGCGCTGCTTCTCCGAGGCGTGACGCGCCGTCTTGTACCGCAGCGGGAGTTCGTACGAGACCCCGTGCGCGACCGCGCCACCCCGGGTCCGGGTGAGCATCTGCTGCTCCGCGAGCTGGTCCAGATCCCGGCGGATGGTCGCGGCCGACACCTCCAGGGTCGACGCGGCCTCCTCCACCTCCACCCGGCCGTGCGCGGCGAGCAGTTCCAGCAGGGCGTTCCACCGGGCGTCCCTGGACACAGGCGCTCTCCTCGGGTGTGTGGCGTACGGGTGTGTGGCGTACGGAGTACGGCGTGGGGTGTGCGGGGGCGTGGCGTGCTGGCTCCGGGCGGCCCGCGAGGGCGAAAACCGGACAAGCGCAAGCCTGACATGAGCAACGGAAATGTTCGAACGATGAAAGAAGTGGAGAGCCGATTGCTTGAAAATGCTTGATCGGAGCCGCTAGCGTGCATGAACGAGCACGCGGGCCTCGGTGTGTCCGTCTTTCGGGCGGCGCGTGCGGGACCGCCGCAGGCCGAGCATCCCTCCCTCAGTCAGGAGCGCACTCCGTGACCGTGACCTTCGTCGAAGCCGAGATCGCCAGTCAGCCCGCCTGCTGGCGCCGTGCCGCCGAACTGGCGTCCACGCAGGCCAAGGCCGCCCTCCCCGACCACGGTGAACGCATCGCCGTCGTGGGCTGCGGCACCTCCTTCTACATGGCGCAGGCCTACGCGGCGCTGCGCGAGAGCAACGGACTCGGCGAGGCGGACGCCTTCGCCGCCTCCGAGTTCCCCCTCGGCCGCCGCTACGACCGGGTCGTCGCCCTCACCCGGTCCGGCACCACCACCGAGGTACTGGAGCTGCTCGGCCGGCTGCACGGCACCACCCGTTCCGTCGTCGTCACGGCCGTGCCGAGCGCCGAGGTTCGGGCGGTCTCCGACGACGTCGTCGAACTCGCCTTCGCGGACGAGGAGTCCGTGGTGCAGACGCGGTTCGCCACCACCGCGCTCACCCTCTTCCGCGCCCACCTGGGGCTGCACACCGACGTCGTGGTGACCGATGCCGAAACGGCTCTTTCGGAGCCGCTGCCCGAGGGCCTGGTCGAGGCCACGCAGCTTTCCTTCCTCGGCCGGGGCTGGACGGTGGGCCTCGCCAACGAGGCCGCGCTGAAGATGAAGGAAGCCTCGCTGGCCTGGACCGAGTCCTACCCGGCGATGGAGTACCGCCACGGTCCGATCAGCATCGCCACGGACACCACGGCGACCTGGATGTTCGGGTCTGCCCCTGCCGGTCTCGCCGAGCAACTGCGCGCCACCGGAGCCCGGTGGGTGGAGAGCACTCTGGACCCGCTGGCCGACCTGATCCGCGTCCAGCGGCTCGCCGTCGCCCGCGCGACCGCCTCCGGCCTCGACCCCGACCGGCCGCGCCACCTGACGCGCTCGGTGGTGCTCCAGGAGAACGAGTAGCCCCGGCGCTCGCGCGTTCCCGCCGTCGCGGCGCCCCCTCCGCCCGGTGTGTCCCCTGGTCCACCGAGCCCGCTGTTCCTGCTGTTCCTGCTGGCCCTGCTGTCCCCGCTCTCCCTGCTGCTCTCGATGTTCCTGTAGTCCCTCCGTCCCCGTAGTCCCTCCGTCCCGGCAGTCCCTCCGTCCCTGCACCTCCTGCTGTCCCCGCCGTACTCCTCGTTCGACACCGTTCTGGAGACACGCACATGACCCTCGCAGCCACCGGTGACCTGGTCGCCGCAGCAGCCGTCGAGCACCGGGCCGTCGCGGCCTTCAACGTCATCACCCTGGAACACGCCGAGGCGATCGTTGAAGGCGCCGAGCGGGCGGGCTCGTCGGTCATCCTCCAGATCAGCGAGAACGCGGTGAAGTTCCACCACGGCCGCCCCGTCCCACTGGCCCGCGCCGCCGCCGAGGCGGCCCGGTCGGCCGGGGTGCCCGTGGCGCTCCACCTGGACCACGTGCACAGCGTCCCGCTGCTCCACCAGGCCGCCGAGTGCGGTTTCAGCTCGGTGATGTTCGACGCCTCCCGGCTGCCGTACGAGGAGAACGTGGCGGCCACCCGGTCCGCCGTGCTCTGGGGCCACCGGAACGGGTTGTGGGTGGAGGCGGAGCTCGGTCAGGTGGGCGGCAAGAACGGCGAGGCGCCGCTCGACGCCCATGCCCCGGGCGCCCGGACGGACCCGGACGAGGCGCGCGCGTTCGTGGCGGCCACCGGTGTCGACGCCCTCGCGGTGGCCGTCGGCAGCTCCCACGCCATGACCGTCCGCACGGCACGCCTCGACCACGGTCTGCTGGGGCGGCTGAGCGAGGCGCTGGACCTCCCGTTGGTGCTCCACGGCTCCTCGGGCGTACCCGACGCGGAGCTGCGGCGGGCCGTCACCGGCGGTATCTCGAAGATCAACGTCGGTACCGCCCTGAACACCGCGATGACCGGCGCGGTCCGGGCCCACCTCGCCGACGACCCCCGGGCGGTGGACCCGCGCGGCTACCTCGGTCTCGGCCGCACGGCGATGAGCCGCACGGTCACCGCCTTCATCGGCGTTCTCGAAGGGACCATGGTGCCTGCTGGTCAGGGTTCCCCCGGAGACCCCGCTTCCCCCGTCGCCCCCGTCGTCGCGCAGGCTCGGGCCTGCTGACCCGTAGCGCGGGGGGCACTGTGAGCCGGGGGTATTGGGCGCCGGGGTCACTGTGAGCCGGGAGCACCGGGCGCCGGGTCACCTCGTGCGGGTCATATCGCGTCCGGGCCACGCTCGCCGGTACGGACGCGTACGACGGTCTCCACCGGGACGGCCCACACCTTGCCGTCGCCGACCTTGCCGGTCCGGGCCGCGCGGACGACGGCGTCGATGACCGCGTCGGCGTCGGCATCCTCCACGAGGACCTCTATGCGGATCTTGGGAACCAGGTCCACGCGGTACTCGGCGCCCCGGTACACCTCGGTGTGGCCGCGCTGGCGTCCGTACCCGCTGGCCTCCGTGACGGTCAGGCCCTGCACACCGAGCTCCTGGAGAACGGTCTTCACCTCGTCGAGGCGGTGCGGCTTCACGACCGCGGTGATGAGCTTCATGAGGGCGGAGTCCTGTCCTTCGAGGGCGGGTTCGCGTGGGCGGCGGGCGCCTGGGCGACCTGCGCGTGGCCGCCGTGCGCGTGAGGGCCGTGCGGGCGGGTGCCGGGGACGTGCGCCTGCGGGGAGGCGAAGCCCTGGACGCCGTGATCGTAGGCGCTCTCCGCGTGCACCGTCCGGTCCAGACCGGCGAGTTCGTCGTCGCTGGAGGCACGCAGCCCCATGGACCGGTCGATCGCCTTGGCCATCCCGTACGTCATGAGGAAGGTGTACGCGGACACCACCAGCACCGCCACCGCCTGCTTCAGGAGCAGGGCGAGTCCACCGCCGTGGAGAAGTCCTTCCGGGCCACCGGTCATCGAGGCAGTGGCGAACACCCCGATGAGCAGGGTGCCGACGACGCCCCCGACGAAGTGGACGCCCACCACGTCGAGCGAGTCGTCGAAGTCGAACCGGAACTTCCACGCCACCGCGTACGAGCACACCACGCCGGCTGCCAGGCCGACCCCCGCACCGCCCAGCACCCCGACCGTGCCCGACGCGGGCGTGATCGCCACCAGCCCGGCGACCGCCCCCGACGCCGCGCCGAAGGTGGTCGGGTGACCGTCGCGCTTCTGCTCGACGAAGAGCCAGCCGAGCAGACCGGTGGACCCGGCGACCAGGGTGTTGAGGACCGCCGCCGCCGCCAGTCCGTCCGCGTGCAGGGCCGAACCGCCGTTGAAGCCCAGCCAGCCGAACCAGAGGAGCCCGGCACCGAGCATCACCATCGGCAGGTTGTGCGGGCGCATGGCTTCCTTCTTGAAGCCGATGCGCGGCCCCAGCACCAGCGCGAGCGCCAGACCCGATGCCCCGCAAGCGATCTCCACCACGAGGCCCCCGGCGAAGTCCAGCGCGCCGAGCGTCCGAGTGATCCACCCGCCCGGACCCCAGACCCAGTGCGCGACCGGAACGTATACGAGAAGAGCCCACACAGGTACGAACACGACCCAGGCCGCGAACCGCATGCGGTCCGCGACCGCTCCGCTGATCAGCGACGCCGCGAGGATCGCGAAGGTCAGATGGAAGGTGCCGAACAGCAGGGTGGGGACGCCGCCGGTCAGGGTGTCGGGGCCGATGTCGGCGAGCCCCAGGTGATCGAAGCCGCCTATGAGCCCCGCGAAGGAGTCGTCGCCGAAGACGAGGGAGTAGCCGGCGACCAACCAGACGACCGTGACCAGAGCGATCGCCACGAAGCTCATCATCAGCATGTTCAGGACGCTCTTGGCGCGGACCATGCCGCCGTAGAACAGGGCGAGCCCCGGAGTCATCAGCAGGACGAGTGCGGTGGCGGCGAGCAGCCAGGCGGTATCGCCCGTGTCGAGACCTTCCGCGGCAAGGGGAGCAGAGGTCACCAAGGGGCCCTCCTCGGGGCGGCGTGGGGTTCCGGCGAAGGAGAGGGTCGCGGGCGTGCGTTACGTACGGAGCACGTGGGGGTTTCCAGCGCATTTCATTGCCCGAGGGTGACGTAAGGAACAACGCCCGGTGCCGGGCGCGGGGGCGGCGGGTGGTCTGGACGCAGGGTGGCCCGAACGCCCGGTGCCCGGCCCTCGGCGCGGAGTTGGGCGTGCGCACGCCAGTGGGACGCGCGTCGGAGCAGTGTGCGTGAGTGCGGTGCGCGGCAGTGTGGTGCGCGCGCGAGTGGTGCGTCCCAGAGATGTGCGGGTGGCTGCGGTGCGCGGCAGTGTGGTGCGCGCGCGAGTGGTGCGTCCCAGAGATGTGCGGGTGGCTGCGGGGCGCGGCAGCGTGGTGCGCGCGAGAGGGGTGCGGGTGGCTGCGTGAGCGCCGGTGCCGTGGTGCTCCAGGACGGGCGGCGGCTGCTGCTGATGCCGTGGTCGGCGGAGAGGGGCGGGTCGAAGGCTGTCATGCGTTCGACTATCCGCCGGGCGCCGACGGTTGTCCTCAACCCGTGGGTCGAACCCGGGTGGATCTCGGGTGGAGCAGGGGGGAGCTCCGGGTGGAGTGGGGGTAGACCCCTGGGTGGAGCCGGTCAACGCCCTCGGCTCCACCCAGGCCCCACCGTCAGCGCAGCGACTTCAGCATCTCCGCGTTGAACGGCGCGATGTCCTCGGTCCGCCCCACCAGCGTCTTCGCCGCCCACTCGGGGTCGGCGATCAGGGCGCGGCCCACCGCCACCATGTCGAACTCGTCGCGCTCGATCCGGTCGAGCAACTGCTCGATGCCGGTGACCGGAGAGCCCAGGCCCCGGAAGGCGTTGAAGAACTCCCCGTCCAGGCCGACCGACCCGACGGTGATCGTCGGCAGGCCGCTGATCTTCTTCACCCAGCCGGCGAGGTTCAGGTCGGAGCCCTCGAACTCCGGCAGCCAGTAGCGGCGGGTGGACGCGTGGAAGACGTCGATCCCGGCCTCGGCCAGCGGCGTGATCAGGGCGTCCAGTTCCTCGGGGGTCTCCGCGAGCTTCGCGTCGTACGCGTCCGACTTCCACTGGGACAGGCGGAAGATGAGGGGGAAGGAGTCGGACACGGCGGCCCGGCAGGCCGCCACGATCTCCGCGGCGAAACGGGTGCGCGCGACGAGGTCGCCGCCGTAGGCATCCGTACGGCGGTTGCTGCCCGACCAGAGGAACTGGTCGATGAGGTAGCCGTGGGCGCCGTGCAGCTCGGCACCGTCGAAGCCGAGGCGCTCGGCCGCCGCGGCCCCGTCGGCGAAGGCCGCGATCACGTCGTCGAGGTCCTGCTGGGTCATGGCGCGCCCCTTGGGCTCGCCCGTGAGGGAGATGCCCGACGGGCCGACCGGCTCCGCGTCGGTGAACGGCGGGGCGCCTTCCGTGCGGGTCACGCCCACGTGCCACAGCTGGGGAACGATCGCGCCGCCCTCGCGGTGCACGGCGTCCACGACATCGGCCCAGCCGGCGAACGCGTCCTCACCGTGGAAGCGCGGCACCCGGTCGCTGGTCCCGGCGGAGGGGTGATCGACGTAGGTGCCCTCGGTGATGATCAGCCCCACCCCGCCGGCGGCGCGGCGGGCGTAGTACTCCGCCACGTCCTGGCCGGGGACGCCGCCCGGGGAGAACGAGCGTGTCATGGGCGCCATGGCGATCCGGTTGCGCGAGGTCAGCCCGCGCACGGTGAACGGGCGCGAGAGGGCTTCCGCCGCACGGTGGGCTCCGGGGAGGGCATTCGCATCGGTCACGTCGAGTCCTCTTCGTCGGGGGTGTCGGTACCCCCGTGGTCAACACCGGGCCACCCCCGGGGCTTCCCGGCCCCCGCCCCGTGTGGCCGAGCTCTCGCCCGGCGTCCGGCCTCCGCGACGGCAACGGCGACGGTGACAGCGACGCCGACCGTGAACCGCCGGGCGGGGCGCCCCCCCCCCGGGGGGGGGGGGGGGGGGGGCCCCCCGGGGGGGGGGGGGGGGGGCGCGCCGCGGGGGCGGCGCCCCCGGGGGGGGCGGCGGGGGGGGGCCCCCCCCCCCCCCCCCCCCGGGGGGGGGCCCCCCCCCCCGGGGGGGGGGGGGGGGGGGGGCCCCGCCCGGGGCGGGTCGGTCAGGGCGTGACCCGGTTGCCGCCGAAGGTCACCACGAGGCTGCCGTCCGAGGCGAAGGACCAGCCCAGGGCGCCGCTGTAGGCGGAGCACCGGGAGCCGTTCGTACCGGACCAGAACTGGTTCGAACTGTCCACGTCGCCGATGGTCTTGTCGTTCGACCCGTCGTCGCTGCGGCAGGAGGTGTTGCCGCGGAAGACCGAAGTGCCGCCGTCGAAGCTGAAGTTGCGCTCGGCGTTGTCGATGCTGACGTTGTCGGAGAGCGCGATCGTGCCGAGGTTCCTGTTGTAGGTGAACCCGTGGTGGCCGTTGCCGTACGCGATGCTGCGCCGGACGACGTGGTCGACGGGGATGTCGTCGCCGCCGAGCTTGTAGCCGTTCCGGTCGCCGTTCGAGTTCACGGTGCCGTCGCTGAGGGTGCCGTTGCCGTACGAGAGGGAGTCCTCGATGGTCACCGGGCCGATGGGGCCCGTGTCGGTCTTCGTGTAGAGGTCCCAGCCGTCGTCGATGTTGTTGTGGGACACGGCGTACCGGAAGACGTTTCCGGGTCCGACCGTCAGCTTCGCGGCGAAGCCGTCGGCGTCCTCGCCGTCCGAGTCGGCGTTGTCGTGCGACTCCGCGCTCAGGATCAGATTGTCGGACGGCCATTCGTCCTTGGGGGTGTCGGACGCGATCCGGGAGAGCTGGAGCCCCGAGTCGCGGTTGAAGCGGGTCACGGTGTGCTCGATGACGTTGTGGCTGCCGCCGACGAAGATGCCGTTGTCGCCGGCGTGTTCGACCGTGATGCCGTCGAGGTGCCAGTACGAGGCGTTCAGCGCGAGGCCCCGGTTGGTGGTGGCCTCGGTCTGGGCGGAGAAGTTCAGCACCGGGGACTCGCCCGGATAGGCGGCGAGTGTGGTGAGGGCGCCCGCCGTGCCGTCGTGGCCCTGCGGGACGGTGACCGTCTGCGCGGGCGTGTAGGTTCCGCCGCGCAGATAGATGGTCCCGCCGGCCGTGACGCGGGAGATGGCCGAGGTCAGGGTCGTGGGGGCCGACTCCGTGCCCGCCGCGCCGTCGGTGCCGCCCGGCGCCACGTACAGGGCGCCGGCGGCCGGGGCGGCGGTGGTGCCCGCCTCGGCGCCGAGGGGTAAGGCGGCGCCTTGTGCGGTGGGGCCGGACAGCGCGACCACCGTCCCGGCGAGCACGCCGACGCCTGCGATCAGGGGCTTCCATTGCATGTTTGGTCTCCAGTCGTCCGGTCCGCCGCGATGGGGGAGCGGCGGAGCCGTGGGGGGAGGAACAGGGATGAACCGGTGCCACCGTGTGGCGGCGCGAGAGTTCGGGTACATGAACCGGGCGGGCGACCGGGGGCCGGTTCAAGCGGAGCAATCGCCTCCATCGGACCGTAAGTCCATGCCATGTACACGTCAATAGACGTGTACATGATTACTGTCTATGAATGTGAACCCTGATGGGTCGTGCCGGGGCTCCGTCGGGCGGTGCCGGAGACGGGCAGGGGTGGGGGGCCCCCCGGCAACCCGGGGGCCCCCCCCCCCCCCAATCGGGGCGCCGGGGGGGCCCCCCCGCCCCCCCCCCCCCCCCCCCCCACGCAAACAAACCCCCC
>NZ_JBIBHR010000002.1:0-320571 GCF_042957125.1 Streptomyces sp. NPDC008125 | reverse complement strand
CGTGTGGGGGGGGGGGGGGGGGGGGGGGGGGGGGGGGGGGGGGGGGGGGGGGGGGGGGCCCCCCCCGGCCGGGCGGCCCCCCCCCCACCCCTGCATGTCGGTCCTCGGGCGGCGACGCGCGCGACCCGCTCCGCCCGCTCGCTCTTCCAGAAGCCCGAGAAGGTGATCCGGTCCTTCGGCAGGCCCGCGCGGACGAGGTGGCGGCGGCCCTCGGTGGCGAGGGTGGACTCGCCGACGACGTAGGCGTACCCGGCCGCGTCCACGGTGTCGTGGCGGCGGAGCTCCTCCAGGGCGGCGGCGCCGGGCACCGCGATCGCGTCGTCGCGTACGACCCAGGTCACGGAGACGCCGGCCGGTGCGTCGAGCGGGCGGCGGTCCTCGGCGCGCGGGATCTCCTGGATGACCCGTCCCACGGTGTCGCGCGGGAGCGAGCGGAGGATGCCGGCGGTCGACGGCAGGCCGCTCTCGTCCGCGACCACCAGTACCTCGGTGGCGTCGTCCGGGCGGTCGAAGATGCCGCCCTGGTCCAGCAGGGCGACCGGGTCGCCGGGGCGGGCCGCGCACGCCCAGATCGCCGCGCCGCCCTCGGGCTCGCCCCCGGGGCCGCAGTGCACCACGAAGTCGATGTCCATCTCGGCCGCCCCGGGCCGGAAGTCGGCCACGGTGTAGTTGGCGCAGTGCGGCCGTACGTCCTCGGGGAGGGCGAAGTACGGGTCCCACCAGCGCTTCGCGCCGGCGAGCTCCGGCATGACGAACTCTTCCTGGTGCGGCCGGCGCAGGAAGAGCCGGAACCAGTGGTCGTATCCCCGCCAGGGGAAGTCCCCGAGATTGGCGCCGGTGATCGTCACCCGCTGCATGGACGGGGAGAAGCGCACGCTGCGGACCACTTCGCCGCGGAACAGAACGGGATGCTTCGGCATGAGCCTGGGGGTTTTCGCCACGAAGGAAGGTTAGCCTAAGTTAACTCGTCGTCAACAGGGGGCGAGGCCTTTTCCCGCGGCGCGCGCCCACCCCCGCCCGCGCTACGCGTCCGCCCCCGCCTGCCCCGCGCGCCTGCTTTGCCCGCACCCGGCGCCCACTCCGGCCCGCACCTTGCGCCCGCCCCCGCCTGCACCACACGCCCGCCCCGGTTCGCCCTCCGGCGTCCCGGCGTGCTCCTGCCACCTGCAACGAACCATCAAAGCGCCGCAAAAACCCAATGGGTCCATGCGCGTTGAACGAGAACAGACAGAAAAACCTCACGCACGAACCTTGTGGCGGCCCCCGACGGGTCCCTACTGTCGCCTCACCTCACGACGCCCGATCCGCCTCGAACGTCCAGGGCGGTTCGCGCCCGACACGAGAATCGAGCTGGGGATGGCACGGATGGCACGGAGCAGTGGACGAAGGGCGGGGCGGAGAACCATGGCGGCCGTCGCCGCCACCGCGGGGATCTGCCTCGGTCTCGGCGGCGGTACGGTCGCCCAAGCGGACGTCCCCGGCCCTCGCACCGGTACGACCGGAACGGACGCCCCCGGCCCTCGCACCGCTACGACCGGAACGGCCGCCCCCGTGGTGACCCGCGCCGGGTTGGACCCGGCGCTGGTCGCAGGGGCCGGCGCGGACCTCGGTACGGCCGAGCAGGAGGCGGAGAACGCCGTCACCGACGGCCGTCTCATCGGCCCCGACCGGCGCGCGTACACCCTCCCGGCGGAGGCGTCCGGGCGGCGGGCGGTGACCCTGGAGCCGGGCCAGTACGTCGAGTTCACGCTGCCGAGCGCCGCCAACGCGGTCACTGTGCGGTACAGCATCCCGGACGCACCGGGTGGCGGCGGCATCACCGCCCCGCTCGACGTGACCGCGACCGGGGCGGCCGGTCAGGGGCATACACAGGGGCGTACGCCCACGACCAGGAAGACCCTCACGCTCACGTCCCAGTACTCCTGGCTGTACAACCAGTACCCGTTCTCCAACGACCCCGACGCCGGTCTGCTGCACGACGACTGGTGGATCACGGAGTGCGGCTGCGTCCCCGCCGCCACCAGCCCCGCCCCGGTGATCGACAAGCCGTTCCGGCCCAGTCACTTCTACGACGAGCAGCGCCTGGCGCTGGGCCGTACCTACCGGGCGGGCGACACCGTCCGGCTGTCCGTCCCCGTACGTGCCGGGGCGGTGGCGACGACCATCGACGTCCTCGACTCGCAGCTGGTGGCGCCCCCGCGCATCAGGCCCCTCGCGGCGAACGTACTCGCCTTCGGCGCGGACCCGACCGGCCGGAGGGAGTCGGCCGGAGCGATCGACCGCGCCATCGCCTTCGCCCGGCGCGCGCACCTCACCGTCTACATCCCGCCGGGTACGTACCAGGTCAACCGGCACATCGTCGTGGACGACGTCACGATCGAGGGCGCCGGCAGCTGGTACACGATCATCAAGGGACGCCAAGTCGTCCTGGAAGAACCGGCGGACGACGGCTCCGTCCACACCGGGGTCGGGTTCTACGGCAAGGCCGCGGCGGACGGCGGCAGCCGGCACGTACGCCTCTCGGGCTTCGCCATCGAGGGCGACGTGCGCGAGCGCGTCGACACCGACCAGGTGAACGGCGTCGGCGGGGCGCTCAGCGACTCCGTGATCGAAGGGCTGTACGTCCACCACACCAAGGTCGGCATGTGGTTCGACGGCCCGATGTCGAACCTGCGGATCACCGGGAACACCATCACCGACCAGATCGCCGACGGCCTCAACTTCCATACCGGCGTGACCGATTCGGTCGTCCGGAACAACTTCGTGCGCAACTCCGGCGACGACGCCCTCGCCCTCTGGTCGGAGAAGAGCGCCGACGCCCGCAACACCGTCGACCACAACACCGTGCAGTCCCCGGTGCTCGCCAACGGCATCGCGGTCTACGGCGGTACGGACACCACCGTCTCCCACAACCTGGTCGCCGACCCGGTCCGTGAGGGCAGCGCCCTGCACGTCGGCTCCCGTTTCGGCGCCGAACCCTTCGCCGGGTACCTCCACCTCACCGGCAACACCACGGTCCGCTCCGGTACGTACGAGCTGAACTGGAACATCGGGCTCGGCGCCCTCTGGTTCTACGCGCTGGAGCGGAACATCGACGCGGACATCCGGGTCACCGGCGACAGCTACCTCGACTCGACCTACAACGCCCTGATGCTGGTCACCGACTGGCCGGTGAAGGACACCTACAAGATCAGCGACGTGCACTTCAAGGACGTACGGGTGGACGGCACCGGAACCTCGGTGATCAGCGCCCGCGCCGCCGGGTCGGCGACCTTCGAGAACGTGGACGCCCGCAACGTCGGCGCGGTCGGTATCAACAACTGCGGATCGTTCAACTTCCCCTCGACCGGTTCGGAGTTCAGCCTGACCGATCTCGGCGGTAACGACGGCGGCGGCACCACCGGCCCCTGGTTCGGCTCCTGGCAACTGCCCAACACCCTCACCTGCGACGACCGCCCGCCCGTCGTCGCACCCCCGGCACCGTCGGCGTGGTGACCCGCACGCGGTGACCCGGCTTGTCCGGCCCGTCTCCCACCTCCCGCCACCGGCGGGGGGTCGAGCCGGGCCGGACCAGCTCCACGCGCCGCTTCGGACCGAGCGGAGGGGGACACGGACGAGCCACGGCCCGCCGCCCCGGGCGTAGAGCCGGTTACGCCGAGTGAGACGCGATGCGCAGGTGTGCACGCCTCCGCCGCCTCCCGCTCGCCCGGAGCCGGGACCATCGCGGCCGACTCGGCCGTGGATCGCCGCGCACGCGGGGGCGAAGCGCTCTGTCCCTGTCGCGGAACCCCTGCGTTTGTCGCCGCCCCCCTGCAGCATTGTCCGTGATCGGTAACCGAGCTTCCTCGTCCAGCTGTTCGCATGTGTAGATGGGTGCACGGCATCGGACACGGCACCGGCGGACACGGCAAAAGGGGCGGGCGGACATGGCGAAGCACAAGGGAAGGGGATGGCACGGCAAGATCTTCGCGCTGTCGCTCGGAGTGACGGGCGCGGCCGTCGCGGCGTCCATGTGGACGGCGCAGGCCGACACCTCCGTCCAGCGGCAGCCGCAGGCGCACGCCTCGGCTCCCGCCGTCAGCCCCGTCGCGGTGGGCATCGTGCACGCCTCCGACCAGGGCCCCAAGGGCGTCAACATCACCATCGACGACGGGCCGGACCCGGCCTGGACGCCGAAGGTTCTGGAGCTGCTCAAGGAGAACGGCGTGAAGGCGACGTTCTGCATGGTGGGCACACAGGCCAAGGCGTACCCGGACCTGGTCAAGGCGGTCGTGGCGGACGGCCACCGGCTCTGCGACCACACGATCTCGCACGACACCGCCATGGACAAGAAGTCCGAGGCCTACCAGTCGAAGGAGATCCTCGACGCCGAGAAGATGATCACCGAGGCGTCCGGGGGTGTCCGGCCGATGTACTACAGGGCTCCGGGCGGCGCCTTCACCCCTTACAGCCGTCAGCTGGCCGCGTCCCGGGGGATGCGCCCGCTGGGCTGGAACGTCGACACCAAGGACTTCGAGCACCCCGGAGTGGAGACCATCGTCGCGACCGTGAAGAGCGAGATGGCCAACGGCCCGACCGTCCTCTTCCACGACGCCGGCGGCGACCGCGCCGAGACCGTGGACGCCCTGCGCGAGGTGCTGCCCTGGCTCAAGGAGCAGGGGTACACCTTCGGCTTCCCCGTACGGTGACCCGGCGGTGTCCTGCCGGGGCGCGGCGGTCCGGCCGTCCGTCGTGAACGGCGCGGTCGGAGAAAAGGGGCCTGACAGAACTCCACCGCGGTGCCTAAGATGCCGTCGATGACTGACAACCTCTCTTACGGATCGGGGGAATCGTCCGCGCAAGGTGAGTGCTGATGGCACTTCGCCCCGCGAACACGATTCCGGCCCACCTTCTGATGTGGCAACGCGTGCGTGAGTACGCCGTGCCACCGTCCATGATCGAGACCGCGGCCGCTCGGCGTGCCGTCGGCGACTGGGCCGGGGCGTGCGCCGCCGCCCGGATCGACGTCGACTTCGATCTGCGCGCCGTGCGCCACCGCCACGGCACTTCTCTCGCCTCCCGTGTCCGGGCGGACCTGCGCCGCCTGGTGCCGGACCTGCTCCGATGGCACATGCCCCGTACGGCCCCCGACGGGCGACTCCGTGACGGCCTGACCCTCTCCCTCGCCCGGTACCGGGGCGAGGGCTCCCCGCCGCTGCACCTGGTGGTGCGGACACCCCCGGCGCAGGCGGATTTCGGGCAGCGGATGTCCCTGGCCCTGTGGGAGGGGACGGGGAACGGCACGCCCACGCACCATCCGCACCCGCGTCCCGACCGGCGCTTCCGGCTCGACCTCCACCGGCATCTCTGGGACCACGAGCGGATCGGCGAGCTGGCCCGGCGGTGCGGCGCCGACCGGGTGCCGTCCCCGGCCCGGCCCGCCCCGTCCGTATCCGCCCGCCCCGCCCCGTCCGTATCCGCCCGCCCCGCCGTGCCGGAGCTGCCCGCCACCGCCGACGGCTCGTGGGCGGTGGCGAACTGGGCCCCCGAGGCGGAGTTGCTGCTGCGGGCCGAGGGGCTCCCCCGCGGCGCCTTCACCGTGCGGCTCGGTACGCGGAGCCGCGCCGTACTCGAACTCGTCGCCCCCGACGACAGCCACGCCCCGACGCTCCGGCAACTGCGGGAGACACTGCCGCCGCAGGAGATCGCGGCGCTCCCGTTGCTGCCGGAGGCGGCTTCCCGGGTCCTGCCGGATCTGGAACTGCTCCGAGCGGGGCTGATCGCCGTCGACCGGCTGCATCCGCTCGTCGCCGCGGCGCTGGCGGCGTCGGACCCGGTGGCGTCGGACCCGGTGGCGTCTGACCTGGTGGCGTCTGACCTGGTGGCGTCGCCCCGTACGGGACCGGGCGCCGTGCCCGTATCCCCCGCCGGTGATCCGCACCGGGTCGCGTGCCGGGGCGAGGTCCACCGGATCGGGCTGCGGGACGGGGTGCTGACGGCCATCGACCACGGTGCGGAACAACTGCGCCGCGAGGCCCTGCTGGTTGCGCTCGGCGGGCCCCCGCTGCCCTGCCTGCGGGCCATCGACGAGGTGCACCGCGCCCCGGAGGCGCTGCCCGCAGTCCGGGAGCGGCTGGGCCACGGAGACGTCACCGGCGCGCTGGCCGTGGTCGAAGGGCTGCTCGGACCCGGTGCGGTCCTGCGCGAGGGGCCGCCGCGGGACGAGTTGGAGTCGGCCGTGGCCCGCCGTGTCGACCAGGGTCTCTTCCGGTCCGGCCTGGTCGCCGTACACCCGGGGGCCGGGGTGGCGGCGGGCGGAAGGTCCGCGGACCCGAGGTATCCGGAGACGGGCCACCGCCCTCGGCTCGACCGCCGTACACCCCGCGCTGTGCGCTCCAAGCTGAGCCGCCGGGCCCGGCCCCGTACCGGAATGGCCTGAACTCCTCGCCCGACCCGGGTGCCGGCACCGCGCATCCGGTCCCGTACGTCCTCTCGTCCTCTTCCACCCGAGGTGATGCCCATGACCCCCAGCACCCTTCTGCCCACCCATGCCCCCACCCCCGGCCCGTCCGGGTCCGCCACCGCTCCGGCCGGCACCCGCCTCGCCGTGGCCGACGACCTCCTGAACCTCCTGCGCGCGACCACCACCGAGTCCCGCCCGGACGAACAACTCGAAGCCCTCACCCTGGCCGTCTCCGCGGACCTCCCCGTCCTGCTCTGGGGCGAGCCGGGCATCGGCAAGACCGCGGCCCTGACCCAGCTCGCCGGCTCCCTCGGCCTGCCGCTGACGACCGTGATCGCCAGCGTCCACGAGCCGACCGACTTCTCCGGCCTGCCCATCGTCGGCGACGACCCGGAGGTACGGGGAGTGCCGATGGCACCGCCGCAGTGGGCGGTGGAGCTCGTCAGGGCCGGACGCGGGCTGCTCTTCCTGGACGAGCTGTCCACCGCGACCCCGGCCGTCCAGGCCGCGCTGCTCCGGGTCGTCCTGGAGCGGAGGGTCGGCGCGCTGCAACTGCCGGCCGACGTACGCATCGTGGCCGCGGCCAACCCCAGCGCCTCGGCGGCGGACGGATGGGAGCTGAGCCCGCCCCTGGCCAACCGGTTCGTGCACCTGTACTGGACGCACGACCGGGAGGTGGTGGTGCGCGGGCTGGGCGGCGTCTGGCCGCGGGCGGAGCTGCCCCGCCTGGCGCCGGAACGGCTGCCGGAAGCGGTGGCCTTCGCCCGGCGCGCGGTCTGCGGATTCCTGGAAGCCCGGCCGACGCTGATCCACCGGCTGCCCAGTACGGAGACCCGGCGCGGCGGTGCCTGGCCCTCGCCCCGGAGCTGGGAAGCCGCGCTCACCCTGCTCGCCTTCGGTACGGCGGCATCAGCCTCCCGCGAGGTGCTGGCACTGCTGGTGCGGGGCACGGTCGGGGACGGGCCGGGACTCGAACTCCTCGCCCATCTGGACCGGATGGACCTGCCGGACCCGGAAGCGCTGCTCGCCGATCCGCCCTCCGCCGAACTGCCGGAGCGGGGCGACCTGCGGCAGGCGGCCCTGGAAGCGGTGGTCGCCGCCGTCGGGGCGCGGCCCGAGCGGGAGCGCTGGGAGGCGGGCTGGGCGGTGCTGGCCAGAGCCCTGGAGACCGGGGCTCCGGACCTCCTGGTCGCCCCGGCGACGGCGTTGGCCTCGCTGCGGCGCGTCGACTGGGAGGTACCGGAGGCGGTGGAGCGGCTGGTGGCGGTGATCGGGCTCGCCCGGCGGGCGGACCAGTCGGTGCACCGGGTCGCGGTGGCGGACGGCACCGTGCGCACCAGGTCGGCACGCCGATGACCGGGGGTACGGAGCGCCCGCTGCCGCGCCCGGTGGCCCGTCCCGCCCCGCCGCGCCCGGTGGCCCGTCCCGCCCCGCCGCGCCCGGTGGGGGCCACCGCACCCGGGCCGGCGGGCGGATCCGGCACGGTACGCGGCGGCCCGGGGCTCCCGCTGGACAGGGAGAAGCTGCTCGCCGGCCGTCTGCACGCGGTGAAGGTCCGCCCGTACCTGGCCGGCGCCCTGTTCGCGCTGCACGTGGTGGAGGACCGGTCGGTGCCGACCATGGCGGTGGACGCGCACTGGCGCGTCTACGTCTCCCCCGGTTTCGTGGCGCGCACCCCGGTGGAGGAACTGGCGGGCGTCTGGGTGCACGAGGTCTCCCATCTGCTCAGGGACCACCACGAACGGGGCGAACGCTACGGGCGGGAGCACGAGGAGTACGGGCCGGGCGAGCGGCTGCGGCGCAACATCGCCGCCGACTTCGAGATCAACGACGACATCTACGGCGACGGCCTGCCGATGCCCACGGGGGTGGTGCTGCCGTCGCTGCTGAGGCTGCCCGACGGGCTGCTGATGGAGGAGTACCTCCGGACGGCGTCGATGTCGGGGCTCACCGGGAACCTGGCCTGGCTGGACTGCGGAAGTGGTGCCGACGGCCAGGCGCGTCGGTGGGACCTGGGGGCCGACGGCGCACACGGTCTGAGCAGGCAGCAGCGGGACGCCGTCCGTTTCCGGGTCGCCGAGGGGATCAGGGGCCGGCCGGGCAGCGCTCCGGAGGGATGGCGCCGCTGGGCCGACGAGGTGTTCCATCCCCCGCAGCCCTGGCGGCGGTTGCTCGGGGCGGCGATCCACTCCGCGGCAAGTGCACCGGGAGTGGGGGAGAACCACAGCTACCGGCGCCCGTCCCGGCGCTCGGCCGGCCTGCGCGGAGTGCTTCTGCCGAGTCTGCGCCGGATGCCGCCCCGGGTCTGCGTCGTGATCGACACCTCGGGATCGGTGAGCGACGCCGAACTGGGCAGCGCGTTGCTGGAGGTGGCGGCGATCTCCCGTGCGGTGGGCGGCCGACGGGACCTCGTCTCGGTGATCTCCTGCGACGCGGCGGCCGGGATCGCCGTGCCGCTCTGCCGCGCCGAGGGCATCGAGCTGATGGGCGGCGGGGGGACGGATCTCCGCTCCGGCTTCGCCCGGGCGCTCCGCTCGCGGCCCCGACCGGACGTGGTCGTCGCCCTGACGGACGGCCAGACGCCCTGGCCCACCGCGCCTCCGCCCTGCCGCACCGTGGTCGGCCTCTTCCCCCGTCCCGCCCGCGACCCGGAGGGCGACCCCGACTACGTACCGGACACCCCGCCGGCCTGGGCACGTACCGTCACCATCGGCTGAGCTGCCCACTCGCCGGTGGAGCGGTGGAGCGGTGGCGCGGTGGCGCGGTGTTGCAGTGACGCCGTGTCGGGGTGGCGGGGTGGCGGGGTGGCGCGGCGACGCCGTGACGTCGTGGGCGCGGCGACGTCGTGTCGCGGTGTCGTCCGTAGGCCCGTCCGCCCGCCGAAGACCGGGATTCGTCCGGGCGGCAGTTCCACACCCACGGGGCTGCCCTCAGGAGAGACCTTCTTCGCGACGCGGTCCCCCCTCAGCACCCTTCCTCCCGCCCCTCTCCTTTCGCTTTTCCGTGGATGTCGAATTCCTTTTGGGATTCGGCTGGGAGCCGCCCGTACCCCTGGGAGAGCGATCGGGGGAGTGGAGTTTTCATTCCCTGCGGGAAGCTGCATTCAATGGCTTCACCAAAGGCTTCCCCTGTTCGCCCCGGGGTGCGTGTTCGGTGTCTTCCGCGGCGTCTCCCCACCTTGTCCGACGTGCGCCTACGTCCGGCGGGCGGACTCCCCTCCGCCTTGCGGAGCAACGCACTTGGGGCTGCGCTCCGGTATGTCACGGATTATGGAACAGCTCTTGGGTGATCATTTTCGTGGTAGAGTATTAATGAATTCACAGAACGCCGCGAGCAAAAGGGGAATGGCGTGAACACCGAGAAGGTTACGGCTCGACGTCTTACGGCTGACGAGATTTCAGGCCTGGGACCCCAGGACAACATTTTTGTTCCGGCAGGGGTGGACGGCCTCTCTCTCGATTGCTATGCCCCGGCATTCCTGACGGCGCCGGGCAAGGATTTCGAAGGCGGGTCCTTCGTCGCGAAGACGGTCTTCGGTGAAGAGGTCCACGTCCTCCCGGACAACGCCGACGAGGGTGGCATCTGGGCCGCCGACGAAGCGGGGGAAACGATCGAGGTCCTGCAGAGCGCCGGCGTCCTGCTGAACCTCGCCCTCTTCGTGCCCAACGGGAGCAAGGAGTCCCTGGACTCGCTCTACGCCTCCGCGCGTGAGGCGTTCGGCGCGGGTGTCGTCCAGCGCTGGAGCGAGGAAACCGTCGCGGTGCCGGACGTCAAGGTCGACCTGTACGAGGAGCCGGCCCGGGCCCGGAAGGGCTCGAACGGCCAGAACCGGGACCGTCGCGCCCTGGACATCTACCCCACCCGCGTGCGGTTCCTGGAGCCCAGCGACGGCTGGAAGTTCATCGTCGAGCCGCACAAGGAGATTGTCGACGACACGCCGACGATCTGACCTGCTGATCCGGCCGGTTGATCGGATTCGACCAGTTGATCCGGCCGGCTGATCCGACCTGACGCGACCCGGCTGGGATTCTCCCGGCCGGGCGCTCTGCGTTTCGGCCGCTCTGTGTTTTGGCCGCTCCGGCCTACGGCTCCCGATGCCACGACCACTCCACGGGCGCGGGTGGGCAGTCGTCGCCGATGAGGGCGTATGGGCGCGAACACCGGCACACGGACGTCGGCTTCCGAGACGGGGTCCGCGCCGGCTTCCACCGACTCCTCCGACACGGCGGCTCCGGGCCGCGACGCAGGCGCGTCGGGGTCGGCATCCGCCTCGCCCTCGGACCCGAGGCCGCAGCCGTACCCACTCGTCAACCTGCATACGAAGAACTCGGTGGACCTCGACGATCCGACCACGGACGCAAAGGGCCGCACGGGTGAACTCCGCTTCGGATGCACGGTGGCGGGCTGTGAACTGACCTCCCGCACAGCCGCGTTGGAGCTGATGCCCACAGAGACGGCCACGACCCTCGACGATTGCCGTACGTACCTGGAGGACGACAAGAACCACAGCATCCCGCTCGCAGCCGCGGCCAACGGGAGCGAGATCTGCGTCAGGAGCGCCGAGGGTGACATCGCGCTCCTCGTGATCGGGGTGAAGTCGACCGCGATGCCGGAGGCCGGCTTCGTCCAGGCAGACATGACGATCTGGCGCGGAGCGGCCCTGAAGGGTTGAGGCGGCTCCTACGGGGCGGCCGGGGCGACCGGGGCGACCGGTGCCGCCCGCCCCTGCCAGCGCCCCCGCCACCTCGGCGACGGCCTTCGAGTGGAGCCCGTCAGCTTCCGGGAGGGCTCCGATCGGCGGCGCGTACGCGGACGAGTCTGGGGTCTTTTCGCAGCCTGCTGAGTACACGTACTCACGCCGCAGCCACATTCTCCTCAGGATCATGAGGCGATGCCGTCACCCGTCTGGAGTAGCTCATGATCGCGCGCAAGCTTTGCCGTCTGGGTTTTGCCAACCCTGTCTCTGCCTTGTACCTCGGACTTGTCGGAGCGGGGGCCGTGTTCGAGGTGGCTGTCGCCATCATCGAGGGTCCCCAAGAAATGGGAGGGCTGTGGGTCATGCTGCTGACCGCCCCCGTGTCGATAGCGCTCACAGAGGGCGTCGAGATGGTCGGAGGCGGGCTGTCCGACATGGTTCTGACTGTCGTCTTCGCTGTCAGCGCAGTCATCCAGTCACTGGCTCTGGGACTGCTCTGGGAAGGACTGCGAGGGATACGCAGAGAGTCCGGCCACCCTCGCACGCCTTCGTCCAGCAGGGCTTGAGCGCGGTCGATCACGGTCCTGTTCTCGCCGTGGGGTTTCCGTCGCCCAGGGTAGGGACGCCGCCGCGACAGCCGACGGTTCGACGCGGATCCTTGTGCGGGTCACCTGGTGTCCGCGTATCCGGAGAGGCCCCTCCCGGACCGGGACGGAGAGGGGCCGGTCGGGTCCGGAGGGGCCGCGTCGGCCCAGGACGGCCGGAGGATCAGCGCAATCCGGCGAACAGGTCGTTCTCGGGTAGGGCCGCGCCGGTGGCGTCCTTGACCCGCACGAAGGTCTCCACGCCCATGAACTCGGCGAACCTCTCCTTGCCCATTTTCAGGAAGAAGATGTTCTCGCCCTGGCTGGCGTGCGCGGCCAGGGAATCGAACTTCTGACCACTGAACGCGGTGGTGTCCACCCACGTGGTGATCTCGTCGTCCGGGAGGCCGATCTCGGCCAGCGCGGCGGCCTCGGCCGGATCCGGCTCGGGCATGTCCTCCTGGAACTCGCGCATGGTCTCGCCGAAACGCTGCATCATCGAGCGCGGCATGGTCGTCCAGTACACCTTCGGTGTCAGCGCGGTCATCTCCAGCGCGGCCATCGTGATGCGGTGGGCCTGGATGTGGTCGGGGTGGCCGTAGAAGCCGTTCTCGTCGTAGGTGACCACGACATCGGGCCGGTAGTGCAGCATGAGCTGCGCGAGCCGGGCAGCGCCTTCCTCCACGGGGGTCTGCCAGAAGGACCCGGGTGCCTCGTTGCTCGGCCAGCCGACCATCCCGGAATCGGCGTAGTCCAGCATCTCCAGATCGGTGATCTTGAGGACCTCGCGGCTGGCCTCGAGTTCCTGGCGGCGCATCGAGGCGACGGCCGCCGGGTCATGCCCGGGATCGCCCGGTTTGATGCCGCCCGGTCCGTCACCGCAACCGCCGTCGGTACACGTCACGAGCACCGTGCGGATGCCCTCCGCCGCGTACCGCGCGAGGACCCCGCCCGTACTGGTGGCCTCGTCGTCGGGGTGGGCATGCACTGCCATGAGCGTCAACGGCCGGTCAGTCATGAAGAACAGTCCTTCTGCAGAATTACGTGGTGGTCCGAGTGCACGGCGGGGGTACCGCAATGCCGGGGCGGCCGGTCCCTGGTGGTCCGGACGACCTCGTGGCCGCCGTCCGTCCGCCCGTTCGCCGCCGCACTCCCTCTCTCACAACCGTGCCGACCGGACCGGCTGTTCCCGGAACGTCCACCTTGTCCGAGCCGTGTCCGGACAAGCCCGTCGGGCGGGGCCCGCCAGGTGATCGCGTCGACGTACGCCCTGGTGTGGAGCGCGATGCCGTCCGTGCCGTGCCGTGCCGTGCCGTGCCGGGCCGGGCCGTGCCGTGCCGTGCCGTGCCGTGCCGGGCCGGGCCGGGCCGTCAGATGATGACCGGGACGGTCTCGGCCGGGTCGGTGGACCAGTTGGTGACGATGGGCTTGTCCACGGTGGCGGTGTCGGGGAGCTTGAGCTCGGCGGGATCGGGATCGTCGTCGGTGGTGGCGATGATGACGGTCTCGAACTCCTTGCCACCGTCGCCATCGGTGGTCTTGGGACTGATACCGGTGTACGCGACGGCGGAGCCGGTGAGCTTGATGGAACCTTCGCCGCCCTGTCCGACAGGAGAGGCGACGCCGTCGACGCCGGAGCCGAAGGACACGCTGGGAGTGTTGACGTCCAGGTAGCAGGTGATGCCGGACTTGGCCTTGGCGGTGACGAGGTAGTAGCCACCGGCCTGGGACTTGGCAGTGACCGTGAACTCCAGGTCGTTGGTGCCGCAGGACTGCCCGTAGCCGCTCTTGTCACCGTTGCCGGAGGCCGCGGTTCCGTCATCGGACGTGCTTGAGCCGGGCGCGCTGGTACCGGACGCGCTGGTACCGGACGCGCCGGCGGGGGTGCTCGCGCCGGAGGAGCCGGAGCTTTCGGCGGAGGGAGCCGAGGAACCGGCGGCATCCTCGACGTCGGAGGGGCTGCAGGCGGTGGAGGTGGCGGCGAGAGCCGTCACGGCTGCGGCGGCGAGGAAGAGACGAGTGGAACGTGCGGTGAGGCGCGAACGCATCATGATCTCCAGCGGCGATTCGGTGGCGGGGCTTCCTGCTTCCACCGATGACACTAGGACCGAGCCGATCTTGAAATGATCCTGGACACGTCCGGCTTCTGTCCCAGCGGCATCGGCTCCGAGGAATGGCCGGTCTCCCCACCCACCCGTACGGAGGAGAGGCCGACCAGGACCAAGGGCAGCGCCGGTGGCCTCGGCGGTACCGCCGGCCCGGAGAGGTACGGACAGCCGCTGGTCCGGTAGCCCCTCCGGGCCTGACATTCGTGGGCCGCGAGGGTTCGGCGGGGTCGCTCCCGACCGCACACGTCAACTAGGACTGGACCTCCAGCGGCCTGAGGAACCGGCGCTCGTAGCGCTTGATGCAGCGGGTCTCACGAGCCAGTTCGAACGCTTGCAGGCACTCCGGGTCGGACATGCTGTCCGAGCGGTACTGCTCGTACGCGGCCAGACCGGGGAAGGAGAACAGCGCGTAGGCGATATCGCTGTCGCCCTCACTGGGCAGGAAGTAGCCGTGGTGCGTCCCGCCGAACCGGTTGACGAGCCGCACCCAGCGGCGGCCGTACTCCTCGAAATCCTCGAGCTTGTCGGGGTCGATCTCGTACTTCAGGTGAATGGTGACCATGCCCGCATGATTCCGTGTCCCGGGCGGGCACCCGTACGGCGGGGGCCATGGTCGGCGGCTCCGACTCGGACGTGGGCGCCGCGTCCCCTCGCGGTGGAGGAGAGGGTGATTCGGCTGCCGGTGACCCGCTCCGCTGGGCGCGGACGGGGCACGAGGCCGGCAGCGACCGCGACCGTACGACAGGTGAAAGCCCGTGCCGATGGAGCGGCGGGTTCGGCATCATCCCGGTGTGATGGTGATGCGGCCCGTTCTGGAGATCTTCGCTGCCGCCGACGACTTCGCGCTCCGGCCGGTCGGCGAGCGCCCGTCACATGACCGCCTCGTGCTGAACGGGGAGCTCACCTCGGCGGAGGCAGGGACGGCGGTCACGCAGATCGCCGTCTGCCACGACTTCGAGCCGGAGGAGGGGCACAGGCCGTGCCCGACCGGCCCGCTCGGCAGATCCCTCCCCGTGCTGCTCACCATGCCGGACCTGTCGCCGCCGGAGGGTTCCGGCTGAGCGACAGCACCACCGACGCGGTCTTCGTCGGCCTTCGTCGAGCCAGGCAGGTCCTCCGGCCAGTCCCGGCGGGACTGGCCGGAGGTGATCGACGGCACCGGCTGCTCCTGCTCCTGCTTTTTTCTGCTCCTGCTCCGCCCACGATCCGTCGTCGATGGCCGAACGCGTCGGCGACATCGTCCGGCTGACGTCCGACGTTGACGGACGGACGGCAGCCCGGTGACCGAGGTGTCGGTGGGCCGGGTACGCGGACTCGTCGCGGAGGCCCGGCAGGATGTGCGGGACTCCCTCGCTCTCGCCGGAATCCGGACCGGACAACACCTGCCGGCACACGCCGCCGGAATCGCCGACCGAAGTGCTTGGGGCGTGTGGTCGGGCATGGGCGGCAACTACAGGGGTTACCCCTCGTACCCGTCGAAGCGGGGTGCGTGGGCGGGCATGGTTCGTGCTCCTTGATGTGAAGGGTGAAACAGGCCGCCTCGCGTCGGTCCTCGTGCGACTCCTGCCCGCGGGCCGACTGGGAGAGATCCCCATGCCGGCCCAACGAGTGTGGAGTCGGGCTGGTCGCGCGCGGAGCGGCTGCGCACCGGTCACGGGCCGTCAACGCCCCAGTGCCGCCCCACCGTTCACATGCACGATCTGCGCCGTCATGTACGCCGCTTCAGGTGACGCCACATAGTGCACTGCGGCGGCGATGTCCGAGGGGCGGCCGGCCTGGCCCGTCAGTGACTGCTCGGTCCGGGCGGCGACGAACTCGGGCGTGGCCCGGTCGCCGAAGAACTCGGTGTCGGCGACAAAGCCTGGAGCGACCGCGTTCACGGTGATGCCCTGCGGGCCGAGCTTCTGCGCCAGGTCGACGGTGTAGGCGTTGACGGTGGCCTTGGAGCCGCCGTACGAACCGGGGCCGCGCAGCGCGGCGATGGACGACATCTGGATGATCCGGCCGCCGGGCCGGGTGAGGTGCGGCAGCAATCCTTCGGTGAGCAGCACGGCGGTGAGCACGTTGGCCTCGAAGTTGCGGCGGAAGCTGTCCGCGACGCCTTCGAGGGTGCCGTCATGGGCCGGTGCGACGTTGCCGCCGGCGTTGGCGACGATCACGTCGACCTGCGCGCCGCCCGTGGTGCAGAACTCCACGGCTCTGCGGGCCTGGCGGGGATCGCTCAGATCGGCGGCGACCCAGGAGGCCGTTCCCGCACCATGCGCGGCGTCGAGCTCTCCGGCGGCCTTCTCCAGTGGCCCCTCGCGCCGCCCGATGAGGACGACGTGGTCGCCGTCCGCCGCAAAGACCTCGGCCACCGCTCGCCCGATGCCCGTACCGCCACCCGACACCACGACCCTGCGCTGCCCCACGACCTCACCCCATGTCCTCGTTCATGAACGATGGTCACATCTCTGCCCGGCGACGGTACGACCGCCGGTCTTCGGCGTCAACGGGCAGGTGCCGCAAGCTTTTTACCCGGATGACGGAGCCCCGATCCGCTCCAACATGCCCAGGATCCGCCCCTTCGCCTCCAGGTCACCGATCCGGAACGGATCGTAAGCTTGGCGTTTAACGCAGCAGGCCGAGTGACCTGCTGCGTTAAACGCCAAGCTGAGGGCTGAGTAGCCGACGTACACCCTTGCTGAGCGCGTCCGTTCTTCACACGGCCATCAGTCTTTGACTGGAGTCTCCAGCTCTTGGAGTCGTTCGCCGATGTCGGTGACCCATTCCTGTGCCCACTGGCGCAGCCCGGTGGTTGCTTGCTCGTCGAGCCCATAGGCGGCGAATTCCGTGTTGTCGATCCCGGCTCCGCCCCGTCGCGCTTGAAGGTCGCTCAGGTCGAAGGAGTCGCGTGCGTGGCGCCGTCCGAGCTCTTCGAGTTCGACGTGGCTCCAGCGGCTCGCGGCTGCCTGTACGCCGATGAGGTCCCTGGCGAGCCCGCGGTCGGACAACGCGCGGACCTTGGTTCCGACGACATCTTCGAGGGACAACACCAACCCGTGTCGGGTATGGACGGGTGGCCGCCAGAATGCTTCCTTGACCCTACCCCGACCAGTGCCGGGTGCTGGAAGCGATGTTCGGCGTCGGCGTCGATCTCCTTCTCACTTCCGCGTCGCAGGCAGTTGAACGGACCACGTCGGTGTCCGACCCCTCGCTCGTCATCCCGCCGTCACGGTCGGCCCCTGTCCTTCTCCCGACCGAGCAGGCAGCGGCGCTGCCTGTCGGCGGCCCGTTCAGCAGCGAGCCCCGCTTCGACGCGGGCACAACGGAATTGGAAAGGCAGTTCGCGATGGCGGCTCGTCGTGCGCTTCGGTTCACCGCGATGGCAGAGGGCAGCAGCATCGGCCCGGAGACCCTGGGCCAGATCCATGACGAAGTGCGGCGGCTCACCGCCGCGTACCCGAGGCTGGCGTTGCCGACGCTGCTCGGCGACTTGGTCGAGGTGCAGGACCTCACCTTCCGGCTGCTCGAACACGGCCGGGTCAAGCCCTTGCAGGCCCGTGAGCTGTACCTTCTCGCCGGGATCACGTCCGGCATGCTCGCCAAGGCCAGCCACGACCTGGGCAACCCGAGCGCCGCGATGATGCAGGCCCGTACGGCCTTCGTGTGTGCCGACAACGCTGACCACAAGGCCATGCGCGCCTGGGTCCGTTCCCTGCAGTCGCTCATCTCCTACTGGGCCGGACGCCCCGCCGAGGCGGCCGACTACGCCCTCCTCGGCCAGAGCGCGGCGGGCGACGTCCGTGGCACGACCAGCGTCTGGCTGACCTGTCTCTCCGCCCGCGCGCACGCCCTGATCGGTGACGCCGAGGCCACCCGTACCGCCATTCAGCAGGCCGAGGATGCCCGTGCGGCCGTCGAACTCGACGACCTCGACACCTTCAGCGGCATCATGACCTTCCCGGAGCCCCGGCAGCTCTACTACGTAGCCGAGGCCACCGTGCATCTCGGCGAGGATCCTGTGCTCGGCGAGAGCCGTTCCGAGGCTGCCGTCACCGCCTATCGGAACGCCGCCGAGGAGGAGTGGGCTTTCGGCGACAGGCCGGCGCGCAGACCGATCTCGCGCTCGCCCGCATCGCCCGGGGCGAGATCGAGGGCGCCATCGAGGCTGTACGGCCCGTGCTCGACCTCCCCGTCGAGCAAAGGAACTTCGGCATCACGAGCAGCGTGCAGCGCGTCCACGCCGCGCTGCACGCCTCCGGGCGGCGAACCGTCGGCGCGGTGGCCGATCTGCGCGGGGAGATCGAAGCCTTCACCGCCACCCCGACCTCCGTCCTCGTCCGATGAACCCGCGGGTAGGCTCCGCGCCCATGACCCAAGTCCGCCTGACCGGACCCCACCTGGCCCTGCGCGAAGTCGAACCCGAGGACACCGGCGCACTCCTGGCCGTCTACGGCGACCCCGAGGCCACCCGGCACCTCAGCTTCGAGCCCCGTACCACCGAGCAGGTCCAGGCGATTGTCGACCGGTCCATCGCCGCCGCCAGAGACACCCCCAGGACCGAGTACTGCCTCGCCATCACCCGGCTCGGTGAGCACCGCTTGGTCGGCTACGCCCGCCTGGCGACCGAACCCCAACAGGCGGCCACCATCGGCTTCGCCCTGCACCCGGCCGAGTGGGGGAAGGGTCTGGGTACGGAGACCGTCAATCTCCTGTGCGCCCTCGGCTTCCAGACACTCGGGCTTCACCGCATCTGGGCGGCCCGCTCGCCCCTCAACGAGGCGTCCGCGCGGACCCTGCTGCGGGCGGGCATGTCAGAGGACGGCCGGATCCGAGACCATGTCTTCGTCCGCGGAACGTGGCGCGACTCGATCACCTACTCGATCCTGGAGCACGAGTGGTCCCCGATCGATGGTATCGACACCGAAGGCCGCCCGTCCGCCGCCTCGCCCGACACGGACTGCGGGCAGGAGAGCCCACCCCGGTGATCCACGCCGGTGCTCAGGCTCCAACGACAGCTCGACCAAGGTCCTCACCGGACCATCCGCGCACAGCAGGGCATCACTCAGCTCGAACAGCGCATCGCGCCGTCCGGTCAGACAGAAGGAACGGAGCTGCCATTCCCAACTCGACGCCCTGCGAGGGAAGGTGTGGAGAACGTCGCCCAATCATGCCCCGAAGTTGGGAGCGCGCGAGCCCTCGAATATGAGCGGGAGGAATACGACTCCTATCCGTCCAGGTGGAAGCGGTCGGACATGCGTCGCAACTTCTCCCGGGTGGCGGCTCGTTCGGCGTGGGCGATGCTGCGGAGCGTGGAGCGGGCGATGGGGTGGTTACGTACGAGCTGGGGCGCGATCCGCTCCGCTGTCTCCAGCTCGGCCAGGGCCTTGTCGCGGTTCCCGTCCCACAGCCATGCTCGCGCGACGTCCATGTGGTGGTGTCCCTGACGGGAGTTGGGAAGCGCCCCCACCAGCATCGGGCTGGTGCGGCGGTTTATCTCCAGCGCCTGGCTCTGCTTGCCCATCTCCAGCGCCACGCTGATCGCGTGGATCTGAACGTTCCCTGCGGAGAACGTCAGCGAGTGCCGGTCGTAGACCGGTGCGCCGACGTACGCGTCCATGCGCTCGGCGGCATCCTTCGCGTAGCCGATCCGTTCCTCGGCCTCCGAGGAACGGCCGGCTCGGGCCGCGGAGACCGCTGCTCGCAGTTGCAGTGTGCCCCAAGCCCGCACGGCCAGCGGATCACCGCCCTCGTACGGCTGCTGCACCGAGGTGATCGCCTTGTCCGAGAGCGCGAGCGCGTCGGCCCAGTCGGCCGTGGCCCACATGTCCCAGACCCGCATCCAGTCGGCCACCGCCGGCAGCACGGGGTCTCCGGAAAGCCTGGCCGACCACGCCGCCCGCTCGCACGCCATGGCCACCAGTTCGGGGTGCCCGAGGGCGTGGGCGGCGGTGTGCGCGAACTTGCAGCACACCGCGTAGACGGCGTACGCCTCCTCCCGCTCGTGGCCGTCCGACTCCTCCGCCAGGGCCCGTGCCTCGCGGAACAGGTCCGGCAGGACGCGGAGGATCGCCACGTTGGAGGCGGTGTCCCGGAGCCGGTGCAACCGCGTCACCTCACGCCACAGTTGCGACGTCGGCCGGGGAACCCCGTCGAAGACGGGCGCGAGGTCGTAGCGGCGCAGCTCTCGCATGATCGAGGAGGCGGCGATCTGCCACTGGTTGTCGTCGGGCGAGCTGTTGTACGGGCGCCCGATCAGGTCGTTCGGATGGATGTGCAGCTCGGCGGCGACATGGTTGAGCAACCCGACCCTGTCCAGCTCGATCAGGCCGCGCTCCATCTTGGACACCCAGCCCTGCGACTTGCCCAGGGCTGCCGCCAGATCGGCTTGCGGCATGCCCAACCGCAGTCGCGCTCTGCGAGCACGCCGACCGATCTCCTCGGCTTCTTCCAGCATCAGGACACCTCCCGGCTGCCGGAGCGTCTGGCTCGGTGCCGGGACGTCCGTGCAAAGTTCGTCATCAGCAAGGTACCCAGGGCGGCGCGTGTGCGTGGGGCGAGTTTCTGTAGGAATGCGGTCATGCCGTGGAGGGCCAGCACGCCAGCACCAACTTGTCTAGACAACAAGAAAGGCCCCGGTCGATGACCTGGGCCTTCTTCGTGGAGCGGGTGACGAGAATCGAACTCGCGCTCTGAGCTTGGGAATCATGGGTGTTTGAGTGGATGGGATGGCTTTGACCTGCACGGTTGTCGCGAGTAGGGGTAGTCGCCTGTATCCGCTGGGGACCGTACGTGACCGCTGTTCTCCGTTCTGAAGGGCACGGATGGGGCACGTCGACGGCAGGTCATCGGTCTGAGGTGCTTGCCGGAGCGGGGGGCAGGAAACCACCCGTGGTGCAGACACCGCGTAGGCGCAGGCTGCGTGCAGGCGCTGGCAGGACGTCGCGCCTGTGAGTCGTTCGCGTCCCTGGTCGTCGCTGGCCAGAGACGGATCTTCTGCAAAGAGCGCCCAGCGCCAAGGGATCATAGAGATACTGGCCGTATGGCGCGCAACTACAGCGATCTCTCTCCTCACGATTTCGAAGTCTTGGTGAGAGATCTCCTCCAGGCAAGTCATGGCGCGCGCATGGAGACGTTTCCGCCAGGCCGGGACGGGGGAGTCGATATTCGACTTCATCGAGACGGCAAGGAAACCATCATTGCTCAATGCAAGCATTCGCCGGGGCGCGCTTTTGCTCAAATCAGAGGCCAGCTCGAAGCTGAGGCCAAAAAAATTGGCAACCGTTTTTCGTGTCGATACATTTTGGCCACCTCGGCATCGCTGACACGCCAGAACAAGCAGGAAATCGCAACCATGTTCGCCGGGGTCAGGCTGGAAGTCGATGACATTTGGGGCGTGGATGATCTCGATAACCTACTGAGGCTGCACCCCCGTGTGGAGATCAATAACTTCAAGCTATGGATTACTTCGAGCGCCGTTCTGGGGCATCTACTCCACCCTGATCTGTATCGGCGGAGCTCGGGACTCGTAGACCGGATCGTCAAGCGGCGCAGGCTTTATGTTCATAGCGAAGCCTATTCGGATTCGTTGAGGATTCTGGGCGAGCATCATGTCTGCGTTATTTCTGGAGAGCCAGGAATCGGTAAAACGACTCTCGCTGAGACACTACTCATCAAACTTCTGTCGGACGGATGGGAAATTCATTCTGCCTCCAGTGACGTGACGGACATCGAGAAGGTATGGAAACCGGGAGTCAGGCAAGTATTCCTGTATGACGATTTCTTGGGTCAGAATTCATTGCTCGACAACCTGAATAAGAACGAAGACGGCCGGATTGCGAGTTTGGTTGAGCGCATCCGTGATGTGGACGATAAAATTCTCATCATGACCACGCGCGAGTACATTCTTCAGCAGGCGCGGCAAGTCCACGAGCGCCTACAGAGTTCGCGAGCGCTAGTCGATGGCAAGGTGATTCTGGACCTCTCGCATTACACTGCGGAACAAAAAGCCAGAATCTTTTATAACCACATTCACTTCGCTGAGCTCTCTCATGTTGCGCGCGAGTCAGTCTTGCGGGGAAGAAGGTATATGGACGTCATTCAGCATGCCAACTTCAACCCCAGGATCATCGAGCTTGTTACGACGAACTTCGGAAACTCCGGAGTCAAGGATGAACTTTTCTTTGAATACGCGCTGAATTCACTCGACGATCCCCGCGAGCTGTGGGAGAGGATCTTTGAGAGCCAGTTGTCTGTGGCAGAGAGGAGTCTGCTGCTGGTTCTGGCCACCATCCGTACGCGCGTCGAACTCAGAGACCTCCATCGTGCACTAAATTCTTACGAGTACATTAATAGAGGGCAGCCTACGGATCTGCATAGGTTGCGACTACTTCTCAAGAAGCTGGAAGGTACCTTTATTCAGGTCACCGCAAACATGGCACTTGATGATCAGGTGAACGGGTTTCACCCAAAAAATCGGGCGCCGCTCATTGAGCTAGCTAACCCCTCCTTTGTCGACTATATCTCGTCGTACCTATCGACTCACCCTGATGAAATTCATCAGATGGCCTGCGGTTGTCTTTTCTTTGAGCAAGCGGAGACGCTTGCGCTCTGGGAGCTAGGGGAGGCTTCCCATGCTCAAGTCATCAGGATCGCATTTGATGCATTCTTTGGGGCGGCGCCGCGGGGCCGGCAGCTTCCTCGGCTCGCTCCTGGTCACCAGAGAGTGCTGATGGCTGCTTTGACTCGACTGGCATCCGTGGAGTCGTGTACCTGGGTGGATAGTCCTCGGCATTATGGAATTGCAATTCGACGCGAGGTCTCCGCCAGGAATCGACATCTTATTATGCTGATTCTTGACCATAAATATGGTCGAAATCTGCTTGGCGAGGATTCCCTGGTCGGCATCGTGCAAGAGCTGTCCGAGCGTCTAGCTCAGGCAGATGTGGGACTTGTGCAGCGCGAATTCCCACTCATGCGATATCTATCCAGATACGAGACCGTAGAGGGGCGGGTTGTTGCGGCTCGTGACATTGCAGCAGCCAGGCTGCTGAAGATCCTAGAAGATCCTGAGCACTTTCAAGCAGCCCTGTCCGTCTTTAGGGAACTCAACATCAAGCCTTCACGCTGGTCTGAGCGAAGCGAGATAGAACTCCGACAGTGCTTCTCTTCCTTTGCGCCGAAGTGGGACTCGGTGGAGGCCGGGAGGGTCAATGACGTTGTGGAATGCGAGAATTCACTTTCCTTGCTTCAGGAGGCGCTGGTGGATTTCGAACTTCATGAATCAATTGAGCCAGTCGCTCTTGCAGATCGGCTGTCGATGCTTCAAGACGAAGTGGCTCAGGATCTGGATTTCAGCGACGAAGAGTTGGACGAATCGGACCCCGGTGAGCGTGAAAGGGAAGAACGCAATGAGGGGGATGCTCACTCTGGTGGGCAGCCTACTGATCCGATCGATGACCTATTTCAAACGCTTACCTAACGGCGGGCCGGAGGTTGTGGAAGATCTCCGGATGGTCCGGGCCGGCCGGCCCTCCGAGCGGGTGCAACTGATCTATCAGCAGGCCACCAAGGAGCACCAGCGCAGGCTCGCCGCCAACATCGAACCCGATGTACCCCTGCCAGGAGTCGGCTACAGCTTCAGAGAGTGGCAGCGAGACCGTGCACTCGCTGACCCGCGCCCGCTGGAGGAGGTCTCGCGATGCAGGACCCGGCAGTGGAGCGTAGCCCTGCGGGTGACCGCGCGGAGGGCAGGGGTCCTACAGGTGGTCTAGACAACAGCCTAAGGCAACGGGTTCGGCGTCACCGAAGTATGTGTTCTATACCTGCTGCTGCTCGGGGACGAGCTGGTCGATGACGACGTGCGGGATGTCCACGACGAGTTGATCCGCCGCAACCCCTGCGCATCCGGGGCGCCGGATAGGAGAAAAGCATCTCACGACGGAACAAAGACTGCTCGTTCTGTCGCTGTGCACCCTGGGGGTTGAGATGTCGAACATTCGTGGCGCCGTGATCATCCTTGAATATGGCGATGAAAGTCCCCTATGCGACCCGCGGTCTCGAACCACTCCGGGGCGATGGTTCCGATGCCGCCGCCCATGAACAGGACCGTGCTCGGTTCGCCGACCGTACGAGCCAGCCGGTGCCCGGCCTGCTGCACCAGCGTGACCATGGCCTGTACGTCCGCGCTGGTGGGGACGTTGCTGAGCTGTACCGGCCGACGCAGGGCCGCAGCCGCGGCGAGGAGCGGCAGAGCGGCGTTCTTGGAACCGTCGACGGTCACGGCCCCGGCGAGCGGCGGGCCGGGACGGATCGCGATCACCTCGGCCGTGGTGGCAGGGATCTCGGTGAGGGACATGGTCATCTCCTTGGAAGCAGGGCGTGTACGGCCGCGTCGGGACATGCGTGCGGCGCGGGCACCGCGATCTCGGCCCAGCACCGCTTCCCGGAAGCGGTCGCCTCGACGTCGTGACGGGCGGCCAGCGCCGCCACGATGGGCAGGCCGCGTCCGGTCTCGTCATCCGCACCGGGCAGGCCGGCCTTCGGAAGTACGGGACTGGAGTCGCAGACCTCGATGCGCACCCGGCCGTCGTTCAGCTCCGCGGCCACCGAGATGGGGCCGTGTCCGGCATGACGTACGGCGTTGGTCAGCAGCTCGCTGGTCACCAGCGCCACGTCGTCCAGCACCTCGTCGGCGTCATTCAGCCGCCAGTCACGAACCCCTGCGACGACCCGGTGTCTGGAGTCCGTGACGGCGTGCGGCGTGCCGGCTACGGAAAAGCTGAAGCGAAGCGGTTCCACAGGAGTGCCTCCCGGTCGAGTGCGGCCTGACCAGAGAACCGTCCGGGGCGGTGAGCGGGATTGCCCGGCTGCCCGCTCCGCATGGCTCATGCAGTAGCTGCATGACCGCCAAGTGCGCGGTGACTTAGGCTCGGTTGAGAAGGCAGGATCGGGCGCGGCGAAAGGGGCCGTGACACAGATGACCGATGCGCACGACGAGGCGAGACGGCTCGGCGAGGTGCTCCGCCGAGCGCGTGTGCTCGCCAAGCGGTCCCAGACGGACGTTGCTGCCGCGCTCGGCTATCACCAGTCGAAGGTGAGCCGACTTGAACAGGGGAAGGGCACCGAGGACTCCCAGGTATTGCGTTCCATCGCACGGGAGTTGGGTATCCCCTTAACCTCCGTCGGTCTGGCCGACCTCCCCGATGCCAGCGACTCCCACACCGAGACAGACAACATGCATCGCCGCACCTTTCTCGCCACCAGCTTGGCCACGCTCGCAACGCCGCCTTCCTCGTCCCACGGCTACGGCGCGCTTGTGCACGCACTCCTCCCCGGGCCGTTCCCTCCGGCAGGGGGCGAGACGCAAGACCTCTCCCAACTCGGCGAACGTGTATCGGACGTTCGTCGTCTTCTCTACGCCTGCGACTACACGGATCTGGAGCGAACTCTCCCCGCTCTGATCACGGATCTCCGTCACGCTGCGACTGGTTCGGACGAGGCGACGGCTCTGCTGGCCACCGCTTACCAGACCTCTGCCAGTCTGCTTCTCAAGCTCGGCGATCAGGGCAACGCGTGGCTGGCGGTCGGGCGCGCGATGGCCGAGGCGGAACGCAGCGGTGACCCGGTCGTCCTGGCTTCCAGCGTTCGCGTCCACGCACACCTGCTCGCCCGCGAGAAGCACATGTCCCAGGCCATCACCCTGGTTCGGCACACTGCCGACCAGCTCACCGGCGCCTACGACCAGCGGCCACCGCGCTACCTGGCCGCGCTCGGCCTGCTTCTGCTGCGTGGCGTCACCGCCGCGAGCAGCGCGGGCGACCGCTCGGCCACCCGCGACTTCCTCACGGAGGCCAAGGAGGTCTCGCGTTTCGTCACCCTTGACCACTCCGACGCCTGGGCCAACTTCAGCCCGACGAACGTCAGCCTCCACGGCGTCAGCGCCGCAGTGGCCCTCGGTGACGCCGGGCTTGCCCTGGAGGCCGCGCGCCCTCTCATGCGACGGCACATTCCCGCCCCCGAGCGACGGGCTGCTCTCTGGGTCGAGACGGCTCGCGCGTACAGCCAGCAGGGCCGTCTGGACCAGGGGTACCAGGCGCTCCGCATCGCCGAGAGTTGCGCGGCGCAGGACGTTCGCCGCCCGGCCGTCCGGGAGCTGGTCGCGGACATGGCTGCTCGTGACCGTCGTCGTACGCTGCCCGAACTGCACTCGTTCAGCCGTCGACTGGGAGTCCCCGCGTGAGTGAGCAGCCCGACCAGCAGGCCAGGAAGCCCTTTCTTTACATCGTCGTGTGTGGGTCGGGCATCGCGGGTGACGTCGGCCGCCTGATCGCGGCGGCGCAGGAGGCAGGTTGGGGCGTGGGCGTCGTCGCCACCCCGCAGGGCCTGGGCTTCATCGACGCGGAGGCGGTCGAGGTGCTGACCGGGTACCCGATTCGATCGGCATGGCGTTCTCCCGGTGCTCCGCAGCCTCTCCCGGCCCCGGACGCGATCGCCGTCGTCCCGGCGACGTTCAACACGATCAACAAGTGGGCGGCCGGTATCTCCGACACTCTGGCGTTGGGCATCCTCTGCGAGTCGTATGGCCTCGGCATCCCGACCGCCGCCCTGCCGTACGTGAACTCCGCCCAGGCCGCCCACCCCGCGTACGCCGAGAGCCTGCAGAAGCTGCGCGCGATGGGCGTCCTGATCGGTTCCTACGAGCCCCACCGCCCCAAGGCGGGTGGCGGGGCGGACCGCTACCTCTGGGAGGAAGCACTCGACCTGCTCACCCCTGTGGTGGCTGCCAGGCAGTGATCGTGGTTGTCCGAAAACGAAGAAGCCCCGGGTCAGTGACCTGGGGCTTCAAGAGAAGAGCGGGTGACGAGAATCGAACTCGCGCTCTGAGCTTGGGAAGCTCATGTTCTACCATTAAACTACACCCGCAGCGCGCACCGATGATCGGCTGTGCATGCTCGCACACTGTACCTCATGGCAGGGCCCCGGCGAATTCGTCGCGGGCCCTTTCGGTGTTTCGGGGGGCTTGTCGGGGTGTGGGGTGGGCGGGCTCGGGGTGTGGGGGTGACGGGGGTGCGGTGGGCGGGAGTTGGGGGCGTAGGTTGGAGTGGAGCCGCGTGTGGAACCGCGTGTGGAACCGCTGGGAACCGTGTGTGGACTGCCGTGTGGAGCGGCGGGTGGAGTGGGTCCTGTTCATCCCCTAATGTGTGGCTTTCTCGTTCGAGGCCGGTTGGTTGGGGAAGGGACTTGATGGAGTCGTTGAGGGCAGTGGAGTCACGGACGCAGGCGGAGTCGTCGCTCAGGGTCGTGGAGTCGGTGGAGCGCACCGTCGTCCGTTGCGCGGAGGGGCACGTGTTCGCCACCTCGTCGTTCCCGATGCAGCAGCTCGGGCCGGACCGGATCGGGCCCGGGCGGCTGATCCGGTGCCCGCGGTGTGCGCGGCTGAGGAGCTCGGTGCCGGTGGTCGCGGCGAGGCGGTAGCCGGAAGAGGTATCCGGGAGGCGTAGCGCAGGGCGGCGGAGGCCGTCGTCGGTGGTGAGGGCAGGCGCGCGGGTGCGGTCCGGTTGGGGCGGGCTCGCGCGTTCTGCGTATCCTCGGATCGTGCTTCTCTCTGACAAAGACCTCCGGAACGAGATCGACAGCGGTCGGGTCCGTATCGACCCGTTCGATCCGTCGATGGTTCAGCCCTCGAGCATCGATGTGCGGCTGGACCGCTACTTCCGGGTGTTCGAGAACCACCGCTACCCCCACATCGACCCCGCCGTCGAGCAGCCCGACCTGACCCGGACGGTCGAGCCGGAGGGGGACGAGCCGTTCATCCTGCATCCCGGTGAGTTCGTGCTCGCGTCGACGTACGAGGTCGTGACGCTGCCGGACGACCTGGCCTCGCGGCTGGAGGGCAAGAGCTCGCTCGGGCGGCTCGGGCTGGTGACGCACTCCACCGCCGGGTTCATCGACCCCGGGTTCTCGGGGCACGTGACGCTGGAGCTGTCGAATCTGGCGACGCTGCCGATAAAGCTGTGGCCGGGGATGAAGATCGGGCAGCTGTGCATGTTCCGGCTGACCTCGCCGTCGGAGTTCCCCTACGGTTCGGAGCGGTACGGCTCGCGTTACCAGGGGCAGCGCGGCCCGACGGCCTCGCGTTCGTACCTGAACTTCCACCGGACCCAGGTCTGAGACGTGGGGCTCACCCGTAGGACCCAGGTCCGACACGCACGAAGGACGTCGAGGTGACGGGCATGGCAACTGCCGAGGACCGGGAGAACCTGACTTACGAGGGGTTCGGGCTCGCCGTGCGCGAGCTGTCCCAGGCGGTCGCCGACGACGGGTACGAGCCCGACGTGGTGCTGAGCATCGCGCGGGGCGGTGTGTTCGTGGCCGGCGGTCTGGCGTACGCGCTGGACTGCAAGAACATCCACCTGGTGAACGTGGAGTTCTACACCGGCGTGGGCACCACCCTGGAGATGCCGGTCATGCTGGCGCCGGTCCCGAACGTCGTGGACTTCACGCGCAAGAAGGTTCTGATCGCCGACGACGTCGCCGACACCGGCAAGACGCTGAAGCTGGTCCGCGACTTCTGCCTGGACCACGTCGCCGAGGTCCGCAGCGCGGTCATCTACGAGAAGCCGCAGTCGCTCGTGACGTGTGAATACGTGTGGAAGAGGACCGACCGCTGGATCAACTTCCCGTGGAGCGTCGAGAAGCCCGTGGTGCGGCGTACGGGGCAGGTCCTCGACTCCTGAGAAGTCACCCACGCATGACGAGGGGCCCGGACCGCTCAGCAGCGGTCCGGGCCCCTCGTCGTACGCGTACGGCTCAGATGGTGCCGAGCTTGAGGATGGAGAGCAGGCCGATCAGCTGGATCGCCGAGGCGCCCAGGGCCTTGGGCCACGGCAGGTCGTGGGACTTGCTCACCATCGAGGTGAAGAGCGCTCCGGCGGCCAGCAGGGTGATCCAGCCGACGATCTGGACGAACGAGTTCTCGCCGCCCAGGAAGAGGGCGAAGATCAGCCGTGGGGCGTCGGTGATCGACATGATCAGCATGGAGAGGCCCACGGTGGGCTGCCAGGCTCCGTCGCCGCCGAGCTGGCGGGCCAGCGTGTGGGTCACCGCGCCGAGGACCAGTCCGCCGATGACGAAGCCGACCCCGGTGAAGAGGACGTACGGGACCGCGGTGGAGATGGTGGCGTTGATGGCCTCTTCGCGGGCCTGGTCGAAGCCGAACAGCGCCAGCAGCCCGTAGACGAAGGTGACGATCAGGGCGGGGCCCCAGACGGGGTAGTCCCGCATCTGCCAGAACGTCGCGCCCGGCCGCAGCACGATCCCGGAGAGCAGGTCCTTCCAGCCCAGGCGGGGGCCGGCCGGCTGGGCCGGGGCGCTGCCCGCCTGGTAGGTGCCGCCGTCGGTGTACGGGTCGTCGCCGATGCTGAACGCCTGCGTGTGCCCGGGGTTGTTCGCGTACGGGTCGTGGCGCGGGGGCTCCTGGTACGGGTCGCCGAAGTACTCCGGCTCACCGTGCCCGCCCGGCTGCTGACCGCGTCCGTCGTTGCCGCGGGGCGCGGAGGTGTAGCCGCTGCCGTCGCCGTACGGGGTCGCGCGCGGCGCACCGTACTGCGGCGGGGCGGGGCTGCCGCCCGCCTGCGGCCACTGCTGACCGCCGTACGGCGGCTGTGGTGCCTGCCCTCCGTACGACTGCCGCTGCTGCGGGTTTCGCGCTTGCTGCGGTTGTTGCGGGGTGCGGTTGTCCCGGCCGCGTCCGATCCTGAATCCAGCCACGTGATCGAACGTACCTGGTCCGCGGGGCGCCCGGTGAGGGTGCGGGGGGACCGGGACGGCTTTGCGGCTGAGCTGTGACATCCCGTACGGGAGTCCGGCCGCCGCCCCGTACGGGTGAAGGCGGCCACCGGCGCGGGTGAAATCGGATGCCCGTACGGGTGAAATCGAGGGATGGTGCGCGAAAAGCGGCCGGTCCTGCCCCCGAGGCAGGTCCGACCGCTTCTCGCTGTGCGGGTGGTGCGGGTGGCGCGTTTCCCCGTGCGCGTTTCCCCGTGCGCGGGGTGCCCCCTGAGCGGGATGCCCCTGCGCGGGGCGGTTACGCGGCCGGTTCCGGCGCGGGTTCCGGCTCGGGCTCCGGCTCCGGTTCGACGGGCTTCTTCACGGACTCCAGGAGGAGCTGCGAGACGTCGACGACCTGGATCGACTCCTTGGCCTTGCCGTCGTTCTTCTTGCCGTTGACCGAGTCGGTCAGCATGACGAGGCAGAACGGGCAGGCCGTCGAGACGATGTCCGGGTTGAGGGAGAGGGCCTCGTCGACGCGCTCGTTGTTGATGCGCTTGCCGATCCGCTCCTCCATCCACATCCGCGCGCCGCCGGCGCCGCAGCAGAAGCCGCGCTCCTTGTGACGGTGCATCTCCTCGTTCCGCAGGCCCGGAACGCTCTTGATGATCTCGCGCGGCGGTGTGTAGACCTTGTTGTGACGGCCCAGGTAGCAGGGGTCGTGGTAGGTGATCAGGCCCTCGACCGGGGTCACCGGCACGAGCTTGCCCTCGTCCACCAGGTGCTGGAGCAGCTGGGTGTGGTGGATGACCTCGTACTCGCCGCCGAGCTGCGGGTACTCGTTGGCGATGGTGTTGAAGCAGTGCGGGCAGGTGGCGACGATCTTCTTCGTCGCCTTCGCCTTCTTGGTCGAGTCGTCGTCATCGTCCTCGCCGAACGCCATGTTCAGCATCGCGACGTTCTCCTGGCCGAGCTGCTGGAAGAGCGGCTCGTTGCCGAGGCGGCGGGCGGAGTCACCGGTGCACTTCTCGTCGCCGCCCATGATCGCGAACTTCACGCCCGCGATGTGGAGCAGCTCGGCGAAGGCCTTGGTGGTCTTCTTCGCCCGGTCCTCCAGGGCGCCTGCGCAGCCGACCCAGTAGAGGTAGTCGACCTCGGTGAGGTCCTCGACGTCCTTGCCGACGATCGGGACCTCGAAGTCGACTTCCTTGGTCCACTCGACGCGCTGCTTCTTGGCGAGCCCCCAGGGGTTGCCCTTCTTCTCCAGGTTCTTGAGCATCGTGCCCGCCTCGGACGGGAACGCGGACTCGATCATCACCTGGTAGCGGCGCATGTCGACGATGTGGTCGATGTGCTCGATGTCGACCGGGCACTGCTCGACGCAGGCGCCGCAGGTGGTGCAGGACCAGAGGACGTCCGGGTCGATGACGCCGCCCGTGGCGAAGCCACTGTCGGACACAGCCCCGGCGGTGCCGATCAGCGGGCGCTCGGCCTCGGCGAGAGCCGCCGCCGGGACGTCCTTGAGCTGCTCCTCGGTCGCCTTCTCGTTGCCTTCCATGTCCTTGCCGCCGCCGGCCAGCAGGTACGGCGCCTTGGCGTGCGCGTGGTCGCGCAGGGACATGATGAGGAGCTTCGGGGAGAGCGGCTTGCCGGTGTTCCAGGCGGGGCACTGCGACTGGCAGCGGCCGCACTCGGTGCAGGTGGAGAAGTCGAGGATGCCCTTCCAGGAGAACTGCTCGACCTGGGAGACGCCGAAGACGTCGTCCTCGCCCGGGTCCTCGAAGTCGATCTCCTTGCCGCCGCTGGTCATCGGCTTGAGCTCGCCGAGCGCGACGGCGCCGTCCGCGTTCCGCTTGAACCAGATGTTCGGGAAGGCGAGGAAGCGGTGCCAGGCGACACCCATGTTGGTGTTGAGCCCGACGGTGATGGCCCAGCCCATGGTGACGCCGAGCTTGATCATCGCGGTGAGGTACACCAGGTTCTGCAGCGTGGAGAGGCTGAGCCCCTTGAAGGCGGCGACCAGGGGGTACGAGGCGAAGTACGCGGCCTCGTAGCCGTCCACGTGGTGCAGGGCGCCCTCGAGTCCGCGCAGGGTCATGATCGCGAGGCCGATGACGAGGATGACCGCCTCGACGAAGTACGCCTGGCCCATCTTGGAGCCCGCGAAGCGGGACTTGCGGCCCGGGCGGCTCGGCAGGTTGAGCTGGCGGATCGCGATGAGGACGAGGATGCCCACCGTGGTCGCGAGCGCGATGAACTCCGTGTACGCCTCGTACGGCAGCCAGCCGCCGAGGACGGGGAGCACCCAGTCGGCCTTGAACAGCTGTCCGTAGGCCGTGACGATGGTCAGGCCCAGGGTCAGGAAGCCGACGGCGACGAACCAGTGCGCGACGCCGACGATGCCCCACCGGTTCATCCGGGTGTGGCCGACGAACTCCTTGGCCAGGGTGATCGTGCGGTTCTTGGGGTTGTCGGTGCGGCTGCCCGCGGGGACCGGCTGTCCGAGGCGGACGAACCGGTAGATCTGCGCGACGGCTCGGGAAATGAGCGCAACGCCGACCACGGTCAGCACCAGCGACACGATGATCGCGGCGAGTTGCATGTAAGGGCTCCTCGGGCCTGCGAGGGTGGGATTTTGACACTACTAAGCAGTAACTTAATCAGTCTGTGCTGACCCTATCCACTTATTCCAGTGGGCTGTAGCCGGGCAGGCGGTGATCTGTGTCGCTCAGGCCACCCTTGGCCCGGCGGGCCGTTCCGCGGAGAGTCGCGCGCACAGGAGTGTGCACGGATTCCGCCAGGATTGCCAGATCGAGCCTGATTCGCTGGATTTGGGTACGGCTCCGGGCCAGGGTCTGGGCGTAGTGCAGGTCGAGCAGGGCCGTCTCGTCCCACGGCATCCCCGAGCGGGCGCGCACCTGCGCGAGCCCGGTCAGCCCGGGGCGCAGCTCCAGCCGCCAGCGGCGCGGCCCGCCGTCCAGGAGCCGTGGATCGTCCGGCGCGAGCGGCGCCGGACCGACGAGCGACAGCTCTCCGCGTACGACGTGCGCCAGCCGGGAGACCACGTCGAGCCGCAGCCGCCGGGTGCGCAGCGAGCGCAGGACGAACAGGCGTCCGCCGAGCCCCGCCCGGGTGCGCCCGTCGAACACCTGGTGCGGGCCGTGCTGTACGGCGAGGGCGAGGGCGGCGGCCAGCAGGACGGGGGCCGCCAGGAGCAGCAGGGCCGAGCCGAGGGTCACGTCCAGGAGTCGTTTGGCCCCGTCGGCGGGGGGCAGGGTCGGGTCCGGTGGCCGTACGCCGTCGTTCGCCGGGGTGACCACGGGCCTTCGGCGCCATGGGGCGGGCCGCCTCGGGGGCCGGACCGGCTGGAGTGACTGCCACCATGCGCCGCCGCTTCGTCTGTAGCGCCGCTGCCTCGCGTTCCGCATCGCGCCCGCCCGGGGTTCGGAGTTCGGTGGGGGCCGGGGCCGGTGCGTTTTGACCGGCTCACGGCATTTTGTGACAGAACAATCCCACGGTGCGATGGTGGGACGGGGGGAGTGGAGCGCGCCGCGTTCTGCGTGTCTCGCCGAGGGGTGCGGCGGCGGTGGGGATCGTGTCGCGCGAGCGGTGCGCGGGGTGCGCCCGGGGCGTCCGTCCGGGGCGGCGGAGGGGTGCGAACCCGTGTTGAGCTGCGGTTTCACCGTGTGGCGTCGGGGGGCGGCACTTAAGTTGAGTCGGCACGACTCAGGTCTGTTGACTCTTTGGCGGGTGTCATGCATCCTTGAGTCAGATCCGCTCAAGTAGTTCTTCAGGAGGAATCGAAATGGCACGTGCGGTCGGCATCGACCTGGGCACGACTAACTCCGTCGTCAGCGTTCTCGAAGGCGGCGAGCCCACCGTCATCACCAACGCCGAAGGCGCCAGGACCACGCCGTCCGTCGTCGCCTTCGCGAAGAACGGCGAGGTGCTCGTCGGCGAGGTGGCCAAGCGTCAGGCCGTCACCAACGTCGACAGGACCATCCGCTCCGTCAAGCGCCACATGGGCACTGACTGGAAGATCGACCTCGACGGCAAGTCCTTCAACCCGCAGCAGATGAGCGCCTTCATCCTGCAGAAGCTGAAGCGCGACGCCGAGGCGTACCTGGGCGAGAAGGTGACCGACGCGGTCATCACCGTCCCGGCGTACTTCAACGACTCCGAGCGTCAGGCGACGAAGGAGGCCGGTGAGATCGCGGGCCTCAACGTCCTGCGCATCGTCAACGAGCCGACCGCCGCCGCGCTGGCGTACGGCCTCGACAAGGACGACCAGACGATCCTCGTCTTCGACCTCGGTGGCGGCACCTTCGACGTGTCGCTCCTGGAGATCGGTGACGGCGTCGTCGAGGTGAAGGCCACCAACGGTGACAACCACCTCGGTGGTGACGACTGGGACCAGCGCGTCGTCGACCACCTGGTGAAGCAGTTCGCCAACGGCCACGGCGTGGACCTGTCCAAGGACAAGATGGCTCTCCAGCGTCTCCGCGAGGCCGCGGAGAAGGCGAAGATCGAGCTCTCGTCCTCGACCGAGACCACGATCAACCTGCCCTACATCACGGCGTCCGCCGAGGGCCCGCTGCACCTGGACGAGAAGCTCACGCGCTCCCAGTTCCAGCAGCTGACCGCCGACCTGCTGGACCGGTGCAAGAGCCCGTTCCACAACGTCATCAAGGACGCGGGCATCGCGCTCTCCGAGATCGACCACGTCGTTCTCGTCGGTGGCTCGACCCGTATGCCGGCCGTCGCCGAGCTCGTCAAGGAGCTGACCGGTGGCCAGGACGCCAACAAGGGCGTGAACCCGGACGAGGTCGTCGCCATCGGCGCCTCGCTCCAGGCCGGTGTCCTGAAGGGTGAGGTCAAGGACGTCCTGCTCCTCGACGTCACCCCGCTGTCCCTCGGTATCGAGACCAAGGGCGGCATCATGACCAAGCTCATCGAGCGGAACACGACGATCCCGACCAAGCGGTCCGAGATCTTCACCACCGCCGAGGACAACCAGCCCTCCGTGCAGATCCAGGTCTACCAGGGCGAGCGCGAGATCGCGGCGTACAACAAGAAGCTCGGGATGTTCGAGCTGACGGGTCTGCCGCCGGCCCCGCGCGGCGTGCCGCAGATCGAGGTCACCTTCGACATCGACGCCAACGGCATCATGCACGTCGGAGCCAAGGACCTCGGCACCGGCAAGGAGCAGAAGATGACCGTCACCGGTGGCTCCTCGCTGCCGAAGGACGAGGTCAACCGGATGCGCGAAGAGGCCGAGCAGTACGCCGACGAGGACCACCGTCGCCGTGAGGCCGCCGAGTCGCGCAACCAGGGCGAGCAGCTCGTCTACCAGACGGAGAAGTTCCTCAAGGACAACGAGGACAAGGTCCCCGGCGACGTCAAGACGGAGGTGGAGACCGCGATCGTCGAGCTGAAGGAGAAGCTCAAGGGCGAGGACACCGCCGAGATCCGTACGGCCACCGAGAAGGTCGCCGCCGTCTCCCAGAAGCTGGGCCAGGCGATGTACGCCAACACCCAGGCCGACGGTGCGGCCGCCGGTGAGCCCGGTGCGGAGCAGGCCCGTCCGGCCGACGACGACGTCGTCGACGCCGAGATCGTGGACGACGAGAAGGACAGCAAGGGCGGTGCGGCGTGACGGAGGAGACCCCGGGCTTCGAGGAGAAGCCCGACGTCCCCTCCGGCGCCACCGACGACGACGCCGAGCCGAAGGCCGCCTCCGAGGAGGCGGCCCCGGCCGGGGACGCTGACCAGACCGCAGGTCTGACCGCGCAGCTGGACCAGGTACGCACGGCGCTCGCCGAGCGCACCGCGGACCTCCAGCGGCTTCAGGCCGAGTACCAGAACTACCGTCGCCGCGTCGAGCGGGACCGGGTCACGGTGAAGGAGATCGCCTCGGCGAACCTCCTGACCGAGCTCCTCCCCGTCCTCGACGACGTCGGCCGGGCCCGCGAGCACGGTGAGCTCGTCGGCGGCTTCAAGTCGGTGGCCGACTCCCTGGAGTCGATCGTCACCAAGCTGGGTCTCCAGCAGTTCGGCGAGGAGGGCGAGCCCTTCGACCCGACGATCCACGAAGCCCTGATGCACAGCTACGCGCCGGACGTCACGGAGACGACCTGCGTGGCGATCCTGCAGCCGGGGTACCGCTTCGGGGAGCGCACCATCCGCCCCGCGCGGGTGGCCGTCGCGGAGCCGCAGCCGGGCGCCACGCCCGCCGCGGCGAAGGAGGAGAAGGCAGACGACGAGGAGAGCGGTGGAGCTACGGAGGTCTGACATCACGTCGGACCACCCGGTCGCACACCGACCGGCCGGGCGGCCGGCCCCAGGGCCGGCCGCCAGGGCCTTGTCCAGGAACCGGCGTCGACCGGGGAGCGACAGCGCACCCCGTGAGCCGGACATGTCGTACGCGAGAGGCCCACGGCCGATCGTCCGGAAGGAGGGACGTCGATGAGCACGAAGGACTTCGTCGAGAAGGACTACTACAAGGTCCTCGGCGTCCCGAAGGACGCCACCGACGCCGAGATCAAGAAGGCGTACCGGAAGCTCGCCCGCGAGTTCCACCCGGACGCCAACAAGAGCGACGCGAAGGCCGAGGAGCGCTTCAAGGAGATCTCCGAGGCGAACGACGTCCTCGGGGACCCCAAGCGGCGCAAGGAGTACGACGAGGCGCGCGCCCTCTTCGGCAACGGCGGGTTCCGGCCCGGTCCCGGTGCCGGGGGCGGTTTCCCCGGCGGCTTCGACCTGGGCGACCTCTTCGGAGGTGCCCAGGGCGGTCCCGGCCAGGGCGGCGGCGGATTCGGCGGCGGGGGCGGCCTCGGCGACGTGTTCGGCGGGCTGTTCAACCGCGGTGGCGGCGCCGCCGGTACCCGGGTGCAGCCGCGCCGGGGACAGGACATCGAGACCGAGGTGACGCTCAGCTTCACCGAGGCCGTCGACGGGGCCACGGTCCCGCTGCGGATGTCCAGCCAGGCACCCTGCAAGGCGTGCTCCGGCACCGGTGACAAGAACGGTACCCCGCGGGTCTGCCCGACCTGCGTCGGTACGGGGCAGGTCTCGCGCGGCAGCGGGGGTGGGTTCTCACTCACCGACCCGTGCGTGGACTGCAAGGGCCGCGGCCTGATCGCCGAGAACCCCTGTGAGGTCTGCAAGGGCAGCGGACGCGCCAAGTCCGCCCGCACCATGCAGGTCCGCATCCCGGCGGGCGTCTCCGACGGGCAGCGCATCCGGCTCCGCGGCAAGGGTGGCCAGGGCGAGCGCGGCGGTCCGGCCGGCGACCTCTACGTCGCCGTGCACGTCGACGCGCACCCGGTCTTCGGCCGCAAGGGCGACAACCTCACGGTCACCGTGCCCGTCACCTTCCCGGAGGCGGCGCTCGGCGGCGAGGTGAAGGTGCCCACGCTCGGTGGCCCTCCGGTCACCCTCAAGATCCCCGCCGGCACCCCGAACGGGCGTACGATGCGCGCCCGTGGCAAGGGCGCCGTGCGCAAGGACGGCACCCGGGGCGACCTGCTCGTCACCGTGGAGGTCGCGGTCCCCACCGAGCTGGGCGACGAAGCCAGAGAAGCGCTGGAGGCCTACCGCAAGGCGACCGCGGTCCAGGACCCGCGGGCCGACCTGTTCCAGGCCGCGAAGGGAGCTTGAGATGGACGGCCGCCGACGTAATCCGTACGAACTGAACGACGAGACCCCGGTGTACGTGATCTCGATCGCGGCCCAGCTCTCGGGCCTGCACCCGCAGACGCTCCGTCAGTACGACCGCCTCGGCCTGGTCTCCCCGGACCGCACGGCCGGCCGCGGACGGCGTTACTCGGCCCGTGACATCGAACTGCTCCGCAACGTCCAGCAGTTGTCGCAGGACGAGGGCATCAACCTGGCCGGCATCAAGCGCATCATCGAGCTGGAGAACCAGGTCGCCGCGCTCCAGCAGCGCGTCGTCGAGCTGAGTGACGCGGTGGACGGGGCGGCGGTCGCCATGCGGCAGGCCGAGGCCCAGGTGCACGCCTCGTACCGGCGCGACCTCGTGCCGTACCAGGACGTGCAGCAGACCAGTGCGCTGGTCGTCTGGCGGCCCAAGCGGCCGAAGGACTGACGCCGGACGGGCGCGTGCCGCCCGTCCCGTGCGTGCGGCCCGCCTTCCGGTGATCGTGGAAGGCGGGCCCTTCCGTCGTGCGGGGGTGCCGCGCGGTGCCGTGGCGGCCGTCAGCCGTCCTCGTTGAGGATGCCCGACTGGGCTATCAGGAAGCCGAGTTGGGCGCGGCTGCTGCTGCCGAGGGTGGCGGCGAGCTTGGCGATGTGCGCGCGGCAGGTGCGTACGTTCATCCCGAGCCGGCGTGCGATCGAGTCGTCCACGTGCCCCTCGACGAGGAGGTGGGCGATGGACCGCTGGACGGCGCTGATGCCGTCCGGCGTGGGCTCGTACCGGACCTCTTCCAGGAGCGGGGTGGCGCGGGTCCAGAACTTCTCGAAGACCGACGCGAGATAGGCGACCAGGCCCGGGTGGCGGAGTTCCAGCGCGACCTGGCGGTCGTCCTGGGCCGGGATGAAGGCCACGGTGCGGTCGAAGACGATGAGCCGCTCGATGAGCTCCTCGGACGTCCGGATCTCCACGTTCACGTCGGCGATGCGTTCGGCGTAGGCCAGCGTGCTGGGGCTGTAGCGGACCGTGTGCTGGTACAGCGTCCGCATCCGGATGCCGCGGTCCACCACGGAGAGGCCGCGCTCCAGCGCCTTGCCCAGCCGGTCCTCGTTCCGGCCGCCGCCGGGCTGGATGGTGAGGACCTCGGTGCGGCACTCCGCGGTGGCGATGTCCAGTGCGCCGTTGATACGGTTCACGCCCTCCAGCACGGTGATGGCGTGGGTGGCCGGCGGCCCCTGGGCGCTGATCTCCATGAAGGGCTGGAAGGACTGGGTGAGTCGGACCGAGTGCCGTCTGCGCTCCTGTATCTCGCGCTCCAGGGGGTTCACGTGCTGCGCGAGTGCGGTGGACGGCGGTACGGGCCGCAGCCAGTTCGGGTCGTCGGGATCGGCGTGCAGCAGGGCGAACTCCATGAGGCACGGCGCGGGTTCGACCTCGTCGCGCGCGATGCGTCCGGAGCGCAGTGCGCCCGAATAGAGACGCTTTCCGTCCTCACACAGTTCGGCGATCCCGTGAGGATGTGTCGTTTTTGTGTTGCTTGTGATCATTTCTCCACCCCCCAGGTTCCTGAACATGCAAGAACATGATGCATCGACTCTGTGGTGTTCACAGGGTCGCGTGAGACATCGTCTTAGGAGCGGGGGAGATGAATCCACAAGTGAGGACGAAGCCGATTATGGATAAGCGAATGCTTCGCTCGGTGCTTGCCGCCTCGTTCGTCGCGGCCTTGGGTTTCGGGCTGGTGGGCGCGGGCGACATCGGCTGGGACGGTGAGGCGGCTGCTGTCCCGGGGGACATTGGCTGGGACGACGAGGCTCAGAGGACGCCGGGTGACATCGGCTGGGACTCACTGAACAAGGTTCAGGGCGACATCGGCTGGGACTCGCTGGCCAAGGCGCAGGGCGACATCGGCTGGGACTCGTCGAACAAGACGCAGGGCGACATCGGCTGGGACTCGTTGAACGAGGTCCGGGGCGACATCGGCTGGGACTCGCTCGCCGCGGTCCGGGCCGACATCGGCTGGGACTCGTTGACCAAGGTCCAGGGTGACATCGGCTGGGACTCGCTTCCGGCCTCCGTAGACGCATGACCACCCCGCCGGACGACCGGATCTTCCGGCGTGAGATGGCCTCGGCCTATCGCTCGGGGTGGCACTTCGTCGATCTGCTCACCGCTCTGCCGGGCCCGGGTGACTCGTTGATGGTCACCCTGCTCGGTGAACCTGTAGTCGTCGTGATGGAGGAGGGCGAAGAGATTCGCGCCTACCGCTGTCTGCGCAGGCCACGTGGCGCCCCACAGCCCGTCCGCTGCGCGGTCAGGTACGGCATGATCTTCGTCAATCTGGACCAGCGCGACCATGAACTGTTCGACCCCGAGACCATTTCCGCCACCCCCCGAAGCGCTTGAGCGATTCCCCCGAAGTACAGCATCGCTCAAGTGCTGTCCCCCACACAGCGGCGCCACCGTGACCTGACACGGTGGCGCCGTTGTGCTTGCTCCGGGACGTTCCGGTCCCCGTCGGGCGCGTGATCAGGGCCGGCCCGAGCCGTGCCCGGCCCTTCCCGACGGGCGCGCTGCTCCGACGCACGTGGCTCAGGCGCGCGTCGCTCAGGCGCGGCCCAGTGCCCGGTCCAGGGCGATCTCGATCACGACGCGGGTCGGGTTGACCCTCGGTTCGCGTCCGTACCGCTCGGTGTGGCGGCGTTCGGCGTCCTCGACGACCTCCCGCTCCGTACGGATCGTCGCGAGGCCCTCCAGCGTCGCCCAGCGCGCGCGGTGCATCTGGCAGACCGCGACCCGTGCCCCCTCGGGCCCCGCCGCCCGGATGTGGGCGACCTTGCGGCTGGCGCCGTCGGTGATGATGCGGGCCAGCCCCGCCCCGGGGTCGTACGTCACGCAGACGGGCACCACGTGCGGGGTGCCGTCCGGGCGAAGGGTGGTCAGGGTGCAGAGGTGGTACTCGCGCCAGAAGGCGAGGTACTCGGGGCTGGGGTTGCGCACGTCGACGGCCATGGCCGAAGCGTATGAGCCGCCCCGCGACGTGTTCCCCCGCCCCGGCCGGGCCCGGTCCGCTCGATCAACAGCCTTGAGTGGAATAGACTCAACTTTGTGCACGTTGGTCGAAGCATGGGCCAGGTGGAGAGCCTGGACAAGTCGCGATCGTTGAGGAGGAGACAGCGCACGTGGACGCCGAGCTGACGAACAAGAGCAGGGACGCCCTCACCGCGGCCACCGGCAGGGCCGTGAAGGACGGACACCCCGATCTCACCCCCGCCCACCTGCTGCTCGCGCTGCTCGCGGGCGAGGACAACGAGAACATCATCGATCTGCTGGCCGCCGTGGAGGCCGACCAGGCCACCGTACGCACGGAGACCGAGCGGCTGCTCGGTGCGCTGCCCAGCGTCACCGGTTCCACCGTGGCACCGCCGCAGCCCAACCGCGAGCTGCTCGCCGTCGTCGAGGACGCCGCGCGCCGCGCGAAGGACCTCGGGGACGAGTACGTCTCCACCGAGCACCTGCTGATCGCGGTCGCCGAGAAGGGCGGCCGGGCCGGTGAGATCCTCGGGGCACAGGGGGCCGGTGCGAAGAAGCTGCTGGCCGCGTTCGAGAAGAGCAGGGGAGGGCGACGGGTGACCACACCCGACCCGGAGGGTCAGTACAAGGCCCTGGAGAAGTTCGGCACCGACTTCACGGCCGCGGCCCGTGAGGGCAAACTCGACCCGGTCATCGGCCGGGACCAGGAGATCCGCCGCGTCGTACAGGTGCTGTCGCGCCGTACGAAGAACAACCCGGTCCTCATCGGCGAACCCGGCGTCGGCAAGACCGCCGTCGTCGAGGGGCTCGCCCAGCGCATCGTCAAGGGCGACGTGCCCGAGTCGCTGCGCGACAAGCGGCTGGTCTCCCTCGACCTCGGGGCGATGGTCGCGGGTGCGAAGTACCGCGGCGAGTTCGAGGAACGGCTGAAGACCGTCCTCTCCGAGATCAAGGAGAGCGACGGCAAGGTCATCACCTTCATCGACGAGCTGCACACCGTCGTCGGCGCCGGAGCCGGCGGCGACTCCGCCATGGACGCGGGCAACATGCTCAAGCCCATGCTGGCCCGGGGCGAGCTGCGGATGGTCGGCGCGACCACGCTCGACGAGTACCGCGAGCGGATCGAGAAGGACCCCGCCCTGGAACGCCGCTTCCAGCAGGTGCTGGTCGCCGAGCCCAGCGTCGAGGACACCATCGCGATCCTGCGCGGACTCAAGGGGCGCTACGAAGCGCACCACAAGGTCTCCATCGCGGACGCCGCGCTGGTGGCCGCCGCGACCCTGTCCGACCGCTACATCACCTCCCGCTTCCTCCCGGACAAGGCGATCGACCTCGTGGACGAGGCCGCCTCCCGGCTGCGCATGGAGATCGACTCCTCGCCCGTCGAGATCGACGAGCTGCAGCGCGCCGTGGACCGCCTCCACATGGAGGAGCTGGCGCTGAAGAACGAGACCGACGCCGCCTCCCGGCAGCGGCTGGAGAAGCTCCGCCGCGACCTCGCCGACAAGGAGGAGGAGCTGCGCGGACTCACCGCCCGCTGGGAGAAGGAGAAGCAGGGCCTCAACCGGGTCGGTGAGCTGAAGGAACGCCTCGACGACCTGCGCGGCCAGGCCGAACGCGCCCAGCGCGACGGCGACTTCGACACCGCGTCCAAGCTTCTCTACGGCGAGATCCCCGGTCTGGAACGCGAGTTGGAGGAAGCCACCGAGGCCGAGCAGGTGGCGGCCGAGACGCCCAAGGAGACCCTGGTCAAGGACGAGGTCGGCTCCGACGACATCGCCGACGTGGTCGGTGCCTGGACGGGCATCCCGGCCGGCCGGCTGCTGGAGGGCGAGACGCAGAAGCTGCTGCGGATGGAGGAGGAGCTCGGCAAGCGTCTGATCGGCCAGGGCGAAGCCGTCCGCGCGGTGTCCGACGCGGTACGCCGCACCCGGGCCGGGATCGCCGACCCGGACCGGCCCACCGGCTCGTTCCTCTTCCTCGGCCCCACCGGCGTCGGCAAGACGGAGCTCGCGAAGGCGCTGGCGGACTTCCTCTTCGACGACGAACGGGCCATGGTCCGCGTCGACATGAGCGAGTACAGCGAGAAGCACAGCGTCGCCCGGCTCGTCGGCGCGCCGCCCGGCTACGTCGGTTACGAGGAGGGCGGCCAGCTCACGGAGGCGGTCCGCCGCCGCCCGTACAGCGTCGTCCTGCTGGACGAGGTGGAGAAGGCGCACCCGGAGGTCTTCGACATCCTGCTCCAGGTGCTGGACGACGGCCGGCTCACGGACGGCCAGGGCCGGACGGTGGACTTCCGCAACACCATCCTGATCCTGACGTCCAACCTCGGCAGCCAGTTCCTGGTCGACCCGCTGCTCAAGCCCGAGGCGAAGAAGGACCGGGTGCTGGAGGTCGTACGGGCCTCGTTCAAGCCGGAGTTCCTGAACCGGCTGGACGACCTGGTCGTCTTCTCCGCGCTCACCGGAGACGAGCTCGCCCACATCGCGGGGCTCCAGATCGGCCGCCTCGCCAAGCGGCTCGCCGACCGGCAGCTCACCCTCGACGTCACCCCGGCCGCCCTGGCCTGGCTCGCCGAGAAGGGCAACGACCCGGCCTACGGCGCCCGGCCGCTGCGCCGCCTCATCCAGACGGCGATCGGCGACCAGCTCGCCCGGGAGATCCTCGCGGGCGAGATCGCGGACGGCGACACCGTACGCGTGGACGTGTTCGGGGACGGCGAGGCAGGCGGGGACACCGGTCTGATCGTCGGGGCGGCGCGCTGAGGCCGGCTCGGGCTCCGGTCCGGTGCGGCTGAGAGCGGTACGGCCCTTCGGGCCGGTGCGGCTGAAGCGTCGGTCAGACGTCGAAGGGGCGGAAGTGTACGAGGACGGTTCCGCCGTCCTCGTACACGACCGTCAGGTCGGCGGCCACCGCCCCGTACGGTGGCGGGTCGGCCAGGTCCAGCTCCATGCAGGCGTCGACGTCCTCGCCGCAGGACTCCGCGTGGAGCCCGTGTCCCCGGCGTCGGGGAAGGCCGAATCCAGCCAGGCGGTCAGTTCCCGCTTGGGGGCTGCTCCGGCTGCCCCTGTGGGCCGTGCGGGTCCTGGTCTCCCCGCGCTTCCCCGGTTCTCGGGGGCTCCTGGGCTTTCCGGGGTAGGTCCTGTCTGTCTCTGCTGTCCACGATGTGCCTCCCGTGCGCCGGTCCCGGCTCCGGCCCTGGAAGACGTTGGCCGGTGGCGAAGCGTTCCCCGTTCGCGCGGCAGGCGGACCATGTTGTCCGCCGGGAGCGGATCGGCCCCGCCGGGGGTTGCCATTCCCCGCCCGCCATGGGGGAGGATGGCGTACAACCGCACGAAGGGAAATAACGGTGAGCATCGATCCGTCCTCGATTCCTAATTTCGGGGGCCAGCCCGAACCGCAGGCGGCAGGACCGGAGGGCCCCGTCGTCCCTGACCAGGACCTCGTCAAGCAGCTCCTGGAGCAGATGGAGCTCAAGTTCGTCGTCGACGACGAGGGCGACCTCGCGGCGCCGTGGGAAGAGTTCCGCACGTACTTCATGTTCCGCGGCGAGGCGGACCAGCAGGTCTTCTCGGTGCGGACGTTCTACGACCGCCCGCACGCCCTCGACCAGCGGGCCGTCCTGCTGGACGCCATCGACGACTGGAACCGCCGCACCCTGTGGCCCAAGGTCTACACGCACTCCCACGAGGGCGAGGAGGGCGAGGCCGGTTCGGTCCGCCTGATCGGTGAGGCGCAGATGCTCATCGGCACGGGCGTCAGCCTGGAGCACTTCGTCTCCTCCACGGTGAGCTGGGTCCGCGCCTCCATCGAGTTCGACAAGTGGCTCGTCGAGCACCTCGGCCTCGCGCCGGCCGAGGACAAGACCGAGGAGTCCGCCGAGTCCGCTGACGAGACGCCCGAGGGCTGACCCGCCGCGCTCGGCACCCGCACGACGCACCCGCACGGCGCCCGGCCGGGGCGGCGGTCACCACGACCGCCGACCCGGCCGGCGGCGTTTTCGGGGCTGGGGCGGGACACCGTCACACCGCGAGCCTCCCGAGGCGCTCCACGGCCTGCCGGAGCACTTCCTCCCGCTTGCAGAACGCGAACCGTACCTGGGTGCGGCCCGCCTCCTGGTCGTCGTAGAAGACGGAGTTGGGGACGGCCACGACGCCGGCGCGCTCCGGGAGGGCGCGGCAGAAGGCGATGCCGTCCTTCTCGCCCAGGGGGGCGACGTCGGTGGTGACGAAGTAGGTCCCCTGGGGCCGGTACGCCTCGAAGCCGGCGGCGGTGAGGCCGGTGACGAGGAGGTCGCGCTTGGCGCGCAGGTCCTCGCGGAAGGCGGTGAAGAACGCGTCGGGGAGGGCCAGGGCCTCGGCCACGGCGTACTGGAGGGGGCCGCCGCTCACGAAGGTGAGGTACTGCTTCGCGGTGCGGACTGCGGTGACCAGGGCTGCGGAGCCGGTGACCCAGCCGATCTTCCAGCCGGTGAACGAGAACGTCTTGCCGGCCGAGGAGATCGAGACCGTCCGGTCGCGCATCCCGGGCAGGGAGATGAGGGGCACGTGGTCCCCGTCGAAGGCGAGGTGCTCGTAGACCTCGTCGGTGACGACCAGGAGGTCGTGCTCGACGGCGAGTCCGGCGATGGCGGACAGTTCCTCGCGGGTGAGGACCATGCCGGTCGGGTTGTGCGGGCTGTTCAGGAGGAGCAGCCGGGTGCGCGGGGTGATGGCGTCCCGGAGCGCGTCCAGGTCGGGGCGGAAGTCCGGGGCGCGCAGGGTGAGGGGGACGCGGACGCCGCCGGCCATGGCGATGCACGCCGCGTACGAGTCGTAGAAGGGCTCGAAGGCGATGACCTCGTCGCCCGGCTCCAGGAGGGCCAGCATGCTCGCGGCGATGGCCTCGGTGGCGCCCGCGGTGACCAGGACCTCGGTGTCCGGGTCGAAGGTGAGGCCGTAGAACCGGCGCTGGTGGCCGGCGACGGCCGTACGGAGTTCGGGGATGCCCGGGCCCGGCGGGTACTGGTTGCCCTTGCCGTCGCGCAGGGCGCGGACCGCGGCCTCGCGGACCTCCTCGGGGCCGTCGGTGTCGGGGAAGCCCTGCCCCAGGTTGATGGCTCCGGTCGTGAGCGCCAGGGCCGACATCTCCGCGAAGATCGTCGTCCCGTGCCCGTCCAGCCTGCGGTTCAGCAGTGGCCTGCGGCTCATCTCTCCACCGTCCTCGATGCGGGCCGGCGTTTCCGGGACCCGTGGTCATCCTGTCGGCAAGCTCTGGAGTTGCTCAAGTCCGCTTTCGCGCGGATGCGGGCGGGGCATCCCGCAGACATCCGGATCGGTATGCGGAGGCGGCGGGGGCCGCCACGGGGGACGGAAGGATGTGGGGGCATGACGTACGTCCTGATGGCGCTGATCGCGCTGGCGGTGGCGGGGGTCGTCGTGACGGCCGTGAGGTGGTCGGGGAGGAACCTGCCGGCGTCCGGCGGGTCCGTGCTCCGGAGCGGACCGCGCGGGTACACGGTCAGCACGAAGAAGGCGCGCCGTTCGCGGGGGCGCGGGCGGTCGTCCGGGGACAGCTGGTGGGCCGGTGACGGCGGCTCGTCCGGGGACGGCGGTTCCAGCCACTCGGGCGGGCACTCGTGCGGGGGCGGGCACTCGTGCGGCGGAGGGTCCTCGTGCGGCGGCGGTGGGGGCTGCGGCGGCGGCAGCTGACGCGGGTCCGGTACGCCGGGCGGGTACTCACGGGGTGGGAACGCGGGGTCCGGACGGAGTGATCAACTCCGGCCGGGCCCCGTCGTGTTGTGGATCTTCCGTGCCGTCGCCGGCACACGGGGGCTTTCTGGTTGAACAGTTGAGCTGTATTGCCCCCCAGGGGATGGAAACCACGTCAAGTTGGTCAAAAACGCGGTGAGTGCGGCGTAGTTCGTGATTCCCTCGTTTGACAGAACATTTCAGCCCACGGACCCCAGTTGGGCCGGATCTGGCGCCTCCCTCCTCCCCTCGTCCCTCCTCCGGCGGCGCCCCCTGCTCATGTGTCCCTGCGTTTGCGGAGCCGACCCATGCTCACGTCCCTCCAGACGGCCTATTCCGACACCCGCGCTGCCGACCTGGCGTGGGCGCTCGGCAAGGAGCCGCTGCCCGCCCTCGCCGTGCTGGATCTCCAGCTCGGCTGCGCTACCATGCAGTTGAGGCTGCTCGGCGCTTCTCACCAGGTCCTGTTGGAGGAGGGCGGCCGTACCTGCTCGGAGACCGTGGCCTGCCTCCCGGGCACGCGTACCCCGCTGCCGCTGGGGGTGGCCGAGCAGCTCGGCGACCGGGAGTACGAGTTCGCCGCACGCGTGGAGACCCTCAACGAGGGGCAGTTCGCCGCGCGTGCACAGGAGTTGCTCGCCCTGGTGGCCGAGCACCCGCACGGGCTGGCGGGCACCTTTCCGGGCAGCCCGTACGCCTTCACCGCGATGCTGGCCCAGTGTTCGGAGGGGCAGGTCCGGTGGCGTACCTGGCACGCGTACCCGCAGGAAGGGCAGTTGGTCGCCACGCGGACCCGGTTCGGAGTGCGGATTCCGGCGCCGCCGAGCGGTGTGGTGGCGCCCCGGGCAGGGGTGGGCGCGGGGCCGGGGGCGGACGCGGGCAGTGTTCCGGCGTTCGTGGAGCGTGCAACTCCCCTGATGGCTACGGCCTTTCCGGTCGCTTCGGCCGTGTCCGGGGTGTCCGCCGTCTCCACCGGGGCCGGTGCGCCCGCTCTGGTGCGCTGAGGTGACCGAAAAGCGTGCGGCGTGCGGGGTGTTGGCGTGCGCCGGGAGATGGCCGGCACGCGCCGGGCGCTCGCTGCGGAGCCTCAGGTGCACCCTTGCGGGTGACAGGGTGCGAACGAATCGTGACGTAGCGTTCCGAGCATGATCGACCAGCAGGTGCCCCTTCTCGGGGGCGCGGCGCCCCTTCCCGTACGCCCGCGGACCGGCCGCTTCCTCGTGCTGGCCTCCGTGTTCGTCTGCGCAGCCTGCGGTCTGGTGTACGAGCTCGAACTGGTCGCCATGGCTTCGTACTTGATCGGCGACTCCGTGACGCAGGCCTCGGTGGTGCTCTCCGTGATGGTCTTCGCGATGGGCATCGGCTCGCTGCTCGCGAAACGTCTGCGCTGCCACGCGGCCGTCGGCTTCGCCCTGATCGAGGTGGCGCTCGCGCTGGTCGGCGGGTTCTCCGCCCTCGTGCTCTACGCCTCCTTCGCCTGGCTCGGGGAGTCGCGCGTCGCGCTGGTCGGCTTCTCGGTGGCGATCGGCGTCCTGATCGGGGCGGAGATCCCGCTGCTGATGACGCTGATCCAGCGGGTCGACCGGCAGGACGCGGGCGGCACCGTCGCGGACCTCTTCGCGGCGGACTACGTGGGCGCCCTGGTCGGCGGGCTCGCCTTCCCCTTCCTGCTGCTGCCGATGCTGGGGCAGCTGACCGGCGCGCTGTTCACGGGGGCGGTCAACGCGGCGGCGGGCGGGGCCCTGATCCTCTGGCTCTTCCGCCGCGACCTCACCGCCCGGTCCCGGTGGCTCCTCGTCCTCGCCGGGGTCTGCGCGATGGCTCTGCTGGCCACCGCGACCGTGCTGGTGGACGACTTCGAGCGGGCCGCGCGCCGGGCGGTGTACGGGGGCGAGGTGCGGGTCGCGGTGCAGACGGGGGTGCAGGAGATCGTCCTCACCGGCTCCGGGCGCGACACCCTGGACCTCTACCTCGACGGCCGGCTCCGGGTCAGCGCCCGCGACGAGGCCCGGTACCACGAAGCACTCGTGCACCCCGCGATGCGCGGGCCGCACGCCCGGGTCCTGGTGCTCGGCGGCGGTGACGGTCTGGCCGCCCGCGAGGTGCTGCGCTACCCCGACGTGGCCCGGGTGACGGTGGTCGAGCTGGATCCGGGGGTCACCCGGCTGGCCCGCAGGGACCCCGCGCTCTCCTCGCTCAACGGCCGGGCCTACGCGGACCCGCGGCTGACGGCCGTCAACGCGGACGCGTTCGCCTGGCTGCGGACCGCGCACGACCGCTACGACGTGGTCATATCCGATCTGCCCGACCCGGGGATCACCGCGAGCACCAAGCTGTACTCCGCCGAGTTCTACGGCCTGGTCAGGCGGGCGGTCGCCCCGGGCGGCCGGTTCGTGGTCCACGCGGGACCGCCGGGGAAGCGCCCGCGCACCTACTGGACGGTGGACGCCACCGTGCACGCGGCGGGCATGGCCACCCGGCCGTACCGGATCCTCGGGCGGCGTACCGGGTTCGGCGCGAGTCCGGACCGGGTGCCGGGCGACACGGGCGCCGAGGAGGACTGGGGCTTCGTGCTGGCGGCCCCGGGCGGTGCCCCGCCGGTGCTCGGGCTCGGCCCGGGAACCCCGGCCCTGCGGTCCCTCGGCGCGGAGGGCCTGGCGGCGGCCGGCCGGGCCGCGGAGGCGATGCGGCTGCCGGGGCAGCCGCCGTCCACGTTGCTGCATCCGCGCTACGCCTCGGAGACCTGACGCGAGGGGCGGAGCGTGAGTAGGCTCGGATCCATGGAGCATGAGGTGTTCGTTCCGGTTCCGGTCGCGTCCCTGCGGAGCGCGCTCGGCGATCCCGTCAGGGTGGCGCGCTGCGTCCCCTCCCTCCAGCAGGACGCCGCCGCGTCCGAGGCGCTCGCCGGCCGGCTGAGGTTCCGCGTGGGCGGCCACACGATCACCTACCGGGGCGCCCTGGAGCTCACCGCGACGGGCGAGGACACCGTCTCCGTCACCGGGGAGGGCACCGCCGCCCGGGGTGCCGGCGCGGTGAAGCTGGCCCTGACGATCACCCTGCGGGACACCGGGAGCGAGGAAGAGGGCACTTCCGGTACGACGATCCGCTACACGGGCACCGCCACCGGCGACGGCCGGCTGGCGGAGCTGGACGCCGAGGCCGTCCGCGTCGCCGCCCGCCGGCTGCTCGACCGCTTCACCCAGCAGCTCGTCACGGAGAGCCTCGCCGTCCACGAGGCGCACGGGACGCCGGGGGCCGGCGAGGCGGGAGAGGCGTCAGGGCCCACCGGGACGCCTTCCGCCGAGGCGCCTCCAGCCGAGACGCCTCCTGGCCCCGCTTCGTACGAGGACACCGACAGCAGCACCGGTATCGAGGCGCAGGCGGACGCGGAGACGCGTCCCGACGGGGGCGACACCGACGCCCCGGCCGGTGCGGGCACGGGGTCCCTCTTCGACGCCCCGGTGCCGCCCCCCTCGCTCGACGCGGGCGCCGGCATCGAGTTCGCCGTCCCCGACGAACCTCCCGCCGAGGCCGCGCACGCCCGGCGCACCATGATCGGGCGGAGCGCCGAGGAGGTGGACCACGCGCCGCCGCGCGGCCGGTACGCCCCCGTGCCCTCGCCGGAGACCACCACCGCCTCCTCCACCCTGCGGTGGGTGGCCCCGGCGGCGGCTCTCGCCATCGCCTCCGCCGTGGTCGTGGGGCGGGCACTGCGGCGCCGTGGGTGACCGCGCCAGTAGGGTCGTTCCGTGAGTAGTGAGAAGAGCATCCGGCTGACCGCCGGCGACGCCGAGTTGACCATCGACCCCGTCCGTGGGTGCCGGATCACCAGCCTGCGGATCGGGGGCACCGAACTGCTGCGCCAGGGCGAGCGGTACGGCTGCTTCCCCATGGTGCCCTGGGTCGGGAGAACCGCGTACGGCGAGTTCCGCAACGGCGACACGGTGCACACCCTGCCGCTCAATTCCCCGCCGCACGCCATCCACGGCACCGGCCGCGACACCTCCTGGACCACCGCGCGGGAGCTGGAGGGCGAAGCCGCCTTCTACTACGACCTCGCCGAACCGTGGCCGTACCAGGGGCGGGTGACGCAGACCTTCGAACTCTCCGGGGACGCCCTGACGATCCGCATGTCCGTGGAGACGTATGGCGATTCCTTCCCGGCCCAGGCCGGCTGGCACCCCTGGTTCCTGCGCAACATCGGCGGCCAGGACGCCCGGCTCTCCTTCGACGCCGCCTGGCAGGAGGAGCGCGGCGCGGACCACATGCCGACCGGCCGCAGGATCGACCCGCTCCCCGGGCCGTGGGACGACTGCTTCGGGATGCCGGAGGGTGTGAAGGCCACGGTCACCTGGCCGGAGCAGCTGGAGCTGACCGTCACCAGCCGCGACGAGTGGGTCGTGATCTACGACGAGCAGGACGAGGCGCTCTGTGTGGAGCCGCAGTCCGGCCCGCCGAACGGGCTGAATTCCACCCCGCGTCTGGTCACGCCGATCGAGCCGCTGGAGATGGAGACCACCTGGAGCTGGGCTCGGCTCTGAGGAGGCCTGCCCCGCCACGTACTCTCGACGGTATGACTGACGTACGCGCTGACCTGCTCCAGCAGATCAAGGACAAGGCCGTGGTGCACGGCAAGGTGACCCTCTCCTCGGGGCTGGAAGCCGACTGGTACATCGACCTGCGCCGGATCACGCTGGACGGCAAGGCCGCGCCGCTGGTCGGCCAGGTCATGCTCGACGCCACCGCCGAGCTCGACTACGACTGCGTCGGCGGTCTGACCCTGGGCGCCGACCCGGTCGCCACCTCGATGCTGCACGCCTCCGCCGCGCGCGGTGAGTCGCTGGACGCCTTCGTCGTCCGCAAGGCGCAGAAGGCGCACGGGATGCAGCGCCGCATCGAGGGCACCGACGTCAAGGGCCGCCGCTGCCTGGTGGTCGAGGACACCTCGACCACCGGTGGGTCGCCGCTGACCGCCGTCGAGGCCGTCCGTGAGGCCGGTGGCGAGGTCGTCGCCGTGGCCGTGATCGTGGAGCGGGGCGCCGCCCCGGCCATCGCCGAGGCGGGACTGCCGTACCTGCACGTCTACTCGGTCGCCGATCTCGACCTGGCCTGAGCCAGTCAGGGGAAGTTACTCCTCTGACCTGCGGTTTTCTTCGGGGCGCACCGTTTCACGTGAAACGGTGCGCCCCGGCCCCGTTTCTACGGGGGTCCTCCGGGTGGAGTCCCCGCGGGAGTCTGGGAAGATGGGCACGACGATGACGTCGCCCCCAGGTCAGGGACCAGCACTGCACACCCGCACATCCCAAGGAGCGGACAGATGCCCATCGCAACCCCCGAGGTCTACGCCGAGATGCTCGACCGGGCGAAGGCAGGCAAGTTCGCCTACCCGGCCATCAACGTGACCTCGACCCAGACGCTCCACGCGGCTCTGCGCGGTTTCGCCGAGGCCGAGAGCGACGGCATCGTCCAGATCTCCACCGGTGGTGCGGAGTTCCTGGGCGGCCAGTACAACAAGGACATGGTGACGGGCGCCGTGGCCCTCGCCGAGTTCGCGCACATCGTCGCCGCCAAGTACGACATCACCGTCGCGCTGCACACCGACCACTGCCCCAAGGACAAGCTGGACGGCTATGTCCGCCCGCTGCTCGACATCTCCGCCGAGCGCGTCGCCAAGGGCCTCAACCCGCTGTTCCAGTCCCACATGTGGGATGGCTCGGCCGAGACCCTCGCGGACAACCTGGCCATCGGTCAGGAGCTGCTCGCCAAGGCTGCCGCCGCCAAGATCATCCTTGAGGTCGAGATCACCCCGACCGGCGGCGAGGAGGACGGCGTCACGCACGAGATCAACGACGAGCTGTACACCACCGTCGACGACGCGCTGCGCACCGCCGAGGCGCTCGGCCTGGGTGAGAAGGGCCGCTACCTGCTGGCCGCCTCCTTCGGCAACGTCCACGGCGTCTACAAGCCGGGCAACGTCGTGCTCCGCCCCGAGCTCCTGAAGGACCTCCAGGAGGGCGTCGGCGCCAAGTACGGCAAGACCTCCCCGTTCGACTTCGTCTTCCACGGCGGCTCCGGCTCCACCGCGCAGGAGATCGCCACCGCGCTGGAGAACGGCGTCGTGAAGATGAACCTCGACACCGACACCCAGTACGCCTTCACCCGCCCGATCGCGGACCACATGTTCCGCAACTACGACGGCGTGCTGAAGGTCGACGGCGAGGTCGGCGACAAGAAGACGTACGACCCCCGCACCTGGGGCAAGTCCGCCGAGGCGGGCATGGCCGTGCGTGTCACCGAGGCCTGCGCCAACCTGCGCTCCACGGGCACGAAGCTGAAGTAGGCGCGGGTACGGGGCCGCAGGGTCCCGTACCGCGTCGTCGTGGGCCCGATGCTCCTGGGTGATCCCCGGTGAGGTCGGGCCCGTGGCATGTGCGGCCGCCGGTGCGCCCCCGACCGACAGGCGGCGCCTGCGTGCGGCCGTACGAACCGTGAACGACCGAACCATCTGTACGACCGAACCGTGTGAGGCACCGCTGTGAGTCCGTCCTACGATTTCGACGCCGTCGTCGACCGCCGGGGTACCTGGAGCGTGCAGTGGGACGGGGTCGCCGACCGGTTCGGGGTGGACGGGCTGCTGCCGTTCACCATCTCCGACATGGACTTCCGGACCGCGCCCGAGGTGCTGGACGCGCTGCGCGACCGGATCGACCACGGGGTGTTCGGGTACACCGACTGGCAGCAGGACGACTTCCGTTCGGCGATCGCCCACTGGTTCGCCACCCGCTACGGCACCGCCATCGACACCGGGCAGCTCGTCTACGGCCCCTCGGTGCTCAACCAGCTCTCCCAGCTGCTGCGGATGTGGACCGGGGCCGGTGACGCGGTGGTCACCCACACCCCGACGTACGACGGTTTCCGCAAGGCGATCCTCGGCCTGGGGCGCGAGATGCGCGGGGTGCCGGTCGGTGACGACGCGGCCCTGGAGCGGGAACTCGCCCGCCCGGACGCGAAGGTGCTGCTGCTCTGCTCGCCGCAGAACCCCACGGGGCGGGTGTGGACGGAGGCCGAGCTCACACGGATGGCGGAGCTGGCCGCGCTCCACGACGTGCGGGTGATCAGCGACGAGATCCACGCGGACTTCGCGCACGAGGGGCACCACCACGTGCCGTGGACCCGGGTGGCGGACCGGGGCCCCGTGGGCTGGGCGCTCATCACCTCCGGGTCGAAGTCCTTCAACTTCCCCGGGCTGAGCGGCTCCTACGGTCTGATCGGCGACCCGGCGGACCGGGCCGAGTATCTGCGGCGGATGGCCACGGCCGAGGGGCTGGAGTCCCCGGCGGTACTCGCGCTGACCGCCCACATCACCGCGTACCGGGAGTGCGGGCCCTGGCTCGACGAACTGCGCGCGTACATCGCCGGGAACCTCGCCCTGGTCGAGGAGCGGCTGCGCGCCGCCTTCCCGGAGCTGGACTGGCGCCCGCCGCAGGCCGGTTACCTCGCCTGGATCGACCTGAGGCCGCTCGGCCTGGACGACGACGCCCTCCAGCGGGTGCTGATCGAGCGGGAGAAGGTCGCCATCATGCCGGGCGGGGTCTACGGCTCGACCGGCTTCGTACGGCTCAACGTCGGTTGCCCGCGCACCAAGGCGGAGGCAGGCGTCGACGCGCTGGTCCGGGCGATCCGCTCGCTGCGGTAGCCGTCGCGGGCGTAAGGGGAAGGCCGGGGCCCACTGGCCGCCCCGGCGGGCAGCGGCGATGCTGCCCCCATGGGTGAAACCCCCGAAGGACCCCCGACGCCCCGGGACCGTGCCCCCGCGCGGGCGGACGGCGGGGGCGACACCGGTGCGCCGAAGGCCGCCGGGGAGATCCGGGCCGCCTCGGCGCCCGGGCGGTGGATCGTCCTGACCACCGTCCTCGGCTCCGGCATGGCGATGCTGGACTCCACCGTCATCAACGTGGCGCTGCCCCGGATCGGCGAGGACCTCGGCACCGACCTCGCGGCGCTCCAGTGGACCGTCAACGCGTACATGCTGACGCTCGCCGGTCTGATCCTGCTGGGCGGGGCGCTCGGCGACCGGTACGGGCGGCGGCGGGTCTTCGTCGTCGGCGTGGTCTGGTTCGCCCTCGCCTCGCTGGTCTGCGCGGTGGCGCCGAACGCCGCCGTGCTGATCGCGGCGCGTGCGTTCCAGGGCATCGGCGGGGCGCTGCTCACCCCGGGGTCACTGGCGCTCATCCAGGCGAGCTTCCACCCGGACGACCGTGCCCGGGCGGTCGGGCTCTGGTCCGGCTTCGGCGGGGTCGGCGCGGCCATCGGGCCGTTCGTGGGCGGCTGGCTCGTCGACGGGCCCGGCTGGCGGTGGGTCTTCCTGCTCAATCTGCCGGTCGCCGCGCTCTGCGTACCGGTCGCCCTGCGCCATGTGCCGGAGTCCCGGGACCCGCGCGCCCACGGGCGCTTCGACGTCCTGGGGGCGGTGCTCGCGGCGGTGGCGCTGGCCCTGGTGACGTACGCGCTGATCGAGGCGCCGGGGAGCGGCGCCTCGCCCGCCGTGATCGGGGCGGCGGTGGGCGGGGTGGTGGCCGGGGCGGCGTTCGTGCGGGTGGAGCGGCGGCGGCCGGACCCCATGGTGCCGCCGGCGATCTTCCGCTCCCGGCTGTTCACCGTCGTCAATCTGGTGACGTTCTGCGTGTACGCGGCGCTGGGCGGGTTCTTCTTCCTCTCCGCGATCCAGCTCCAGGTCGTCGCGGGGTACTCGGCGCTCGGCGCGGGCACCGCGCTGCTCCCGACGACCGTGCTGATGCTGTTCTTCTCGGCCGCCTCCGGCGAGCTGGGCCACCGCATCGGCCCCCGTATCCCGCTCACCGTCGGCCCGTTGCTGGCCGCCGCGGGCATGCTGCTGATGCTGCGGGTCGGGCCCGGGAGCGCCTCGCCGACCGGGTACCTGAGCGAGGTGCTGCCCGCCGTGGTGGTGCTGGGCCTGGGACTCGTCACTCTCGTCGCGCCGCTCACCGCGACCGTGCTGGCGGCGGTGGACACCGGGCAGGCGGGGCTGGCCAGCGGCATCAACAACGCCGCCGCCCGCGCGGCCGGACTGATCGCGGTCGCCGCGCTGCCGCTGCTGGCGGGCATGGGCCCGGAGGCGTACCGGGAGGCGGGCGAGTTCGCCTCGACCTTCCGGCGGGCGATGCCGATGTGCGCGGGGCTCCTGGTGGCGGGGGCGGTGCTCGCCTTCTGCACGGTACGGACGCCCGCCCCGGGCCCGGGCCCGTCCTCGGACGGCGGCCACGACCGGGCGGAGGGCGGCGGCGCGGAGGGCGGCGGGGCGGAGGGCCGCGGGGCCCATCCGGCCGGGGCGCCCTGCCGGCCCGAGTGCACCGTGCACTGCGGGGTCGTCGCGCCGCCCCTGGAGCCCGCCCGGCGGCCCTCCGAGGAGTGACCGGCCGGCCGCCGAGCGGAGGGACCGGCGGTGCGGCTGCGGGGCCCGGCGGCGGGCCGGGGCGGTGTCCCCGGCGGCGGGCCGGGCGGTGTCCCGGAACGTTGTGGTGCCAGGCACACTGGGACCCATGTCCATCCACGAGAACCTGCTCGGGGGCCCCGCCCCGACCCACCTGCCCGACGACCCGGAGCCGCGCGGGCTGCTCGCCGGCGGCACCCCGCCCGCCGAGGTCGCGGCGAAGTACCCCACCTCCTCGCTCGCCTGGGCGCAGCTGGCCGACGACGCCTTCGAGGGCGGCCGGGTCATCGAGTCGTACGCCTATGCCCGCACCGGCTACCACCGCGGGCTCGACGCCCTGCGCCGGGCCGGCTGGAAGGGCCACGGGCCCGTGCCGTTCGAGCACGAGCCGAACCGCGGCTTCCTCCGCGCCCTGCACGCCCTCGCGCGCGCCGCCGGAGCCATCGGCGAGCAGGAGGAGTACGAGCGCTGCTCGACCTTCCTCCGCGACTCCTCGCCGACCGCGGCCGACATCCTGGGCTGATCCGCACACGGAGCTGATCCGCATCCGAGCTGATCCGCACCCTGGGCTGATCCGCACCCTGGGCTGATCCGCACCCTGAGCTGATCCGCACCCTGAGCTGATCCGCACCCTGAGCCGCTCCCACCCGGAAGCGCCGGACCGCCTGGAGCAGCCCGTCGTGCCTGTCCAACCGGCCCGCAGACCGCTTTGTCGGCTGCGGGCCGGTATGCGCGCGGCGGGCGCGCGCCCGGCGGATCAAGTTCTCCGCGGCCGAGCACCTCGCGGGTTTCCGGTCATAGGATGCGCCGCAGGGGACCGGAGCCCACCCAGCTAGGACGGGGCGGACCGCTACCCGGAAGCTCGTGTCGAGGAGACAGCGATGTCGGCGAAACACCCCGATTCCGAAGAGACCGGTGCGGAGACCCCGTACCTCGATTTCGCGGGAACGACTCCCTACGAGGACTACGTCCAGGCGGACGTTCTCACCCATTTGCAGCAGTTGCGCTCCGACGATCCCGGCGAGATGGTCTTCCTCGTGACCACCCAGGTCATGGAGCTGTGGTTCACCGTCCTGGTCCACGAGTGGGAGACGGCGGCGCTGGCCCTGCGCGAGGACCGGCTGCCGGACGCGCGGGACGCCCTGAAGCGCTCGCTGCGCCAACTGGAGGCCCTGAACGCGTCCTGGCGGCCGCTGGCCCAGCTCACCCCCGCCCAGTTCAACTCCTACCGGGGCGCGCTCGGCGAGGGTTCCGGCTTCCAGTCGGCGATGTACCGGCGGATGGAGTTCCTGCTCGGTGACAAGTCCGCCTCCATGCTCGTCCCGCACCGGGGCTCCCCGCGCGTGTACGCCGAGCTGGAGAAGGCGCTGAGCCAGCCGAGCCTCTACGACGAGACGCTGGCGCTGCTCGCGCGGCGCGGGCACCCGGTGCCGCAGTCGGTCCTCGGCCGCGACCTGCGGCAGAAGTACGAACCCTCGCCGGTGATCGAGTCCGTCTGGGCCCGGATATACGCCGAACCGGAGGAGTACGACGAGCTGGTGCGCCTCGGCGAGCTGCTCACGGACGTCGGCGAGCTGGTCTGGCGCTGGCGCAACGACCACCTGGTGGCGACCCGGCGGGCCATGGGCTCGAAGACCGGAACCGGCGGCTCCGCCGGGGTGGCGTGGCTCGAGAAGCGCGCCTCGAAAAACGTGTTCCCCGAACTCTGGACGGCCCGCAGTCATGTCTGAGACCAACCACCGCCTGCTGGCGGACCGTGCGGCCAAGCTCGACGCCGTCGACGAACTCGCCGGTATGCGCGAGCTGTTCACTCTCGACGACGGCGTCTACCTGGACGGGAACTCGCTCGGCGCGCTCCCCGTCCACGTGCCCGACCGGCTGCACGACGTCCTCACCCGCGAGTGGGGCGAGCTGCGCATCCGGTCCTGGGACGAGAGCGGCTGGTGGACCGCGCCCGAACGGGTCGGCGACCGCATCGCGCCGATCGTCGGCGCGGCACCGGGCCGGATCGTGGTCGGCGACTCCACCAGCGTCAACATCTTCAAGGCGCTGGTCGCCGCGACCCGCCTCGCCCCGGGCGGCCGGGACGAGATCATGGTCGACGCCTCGACGTTCCCGACCGACGGCTACATCGCCGGTTCGGCCGCCCGGATGACCGGCCACCGGATCGTCCCGGTCGACCCCGCCGACGTACCTGGTGCCGTCAACTCGCGTACGGCGGCGGTGCTGTTGAACCACGTGGACTACCGCACCGGGCGGCTGCACGATCTGCCCACGCTCACCGCCGCCGTGCAGCGCGCGGGGGCCGTCGTGGTCTGGGACCTCTGCCACAGCGCCGGTGCGCTGCCGGTCGGCCTGGACGAGCACGGCGTGGACCTGGCGGTCGGCTGCACGTACAAGTACCTGAACGGCGGCCCGGGTTCACCCGCGTACCTGTACGTCGCCGAGCGCCACCAGGGCGTCTTCGACTCCCCGCTGCCGGGGTGGAACTCGCACGCCGACCCGTTCGGCATGACCCTCGGCTACGAGCCCGCCGAGGGCTCCGTCCGGGGCCGGGTCGGCACACCCGACATCCTCTCGATGCTGGCGCTGGAGTCCGCGCTCGACGTGTGGGACGGCGTCCCGATCGAGGCCGTACGCGCCAAGTCCCTTGCCCTGACGGACTTCTTCCTGGAGTGCGTGGAGGCGTACGTCCCCGGGGGGCGGGTCGTCTCCGTCACACCGGCCGCGCACGCCGAGCGCGGCAGCCAGGTCGCGCTGCGGTGCGCCGAGGCCGAACCGGTGATGCGCGAACTGACCGCCCGGGGCGTCGTCGGCGACCTGCGCCGCCCCGACGTGCTCCGGTTCGGATTCACCCCGCTGTACGTCGGCTTCGCCGATGCGGAGCGGGCCGCACGGGTACTGGCCGGGGTGCTGGCGGACGTGCCGGCGGGGGCCGTGGCGAAGGGGTGACGGCGCCGGCGCGGTCGCGGACGGAGCCGGGGCGTACCCGCTCCGTCCGGCGACCGCTCCAGGGCCTGGTACGGTCCCCGCAGGTCGGACAAGTGGGGCAGCCCAAAGGATGGTTGGAGCAACAATGTCGGATTCCGCCGCGCGCGATCGGGACGCCGTAGAGGAGAAGTCGGCGTTCGCCCATGCGGAGATCGCACCCGACCGGACCGTCACCTACGGGGACCACCCCGACCAGGTCATCGACCTCTGGGCTCCGGCGCACGGGCGGACCAACATGCCGCTCGTCGTCCTGCTCCACGGCGGCGCCTGGCGCGCCCCGTACGACCGCCGTCACGTGTCGCCGCTCGCCGCGTTCCTCACCGACCGCGGCTTCGCCGTCGCGAGTGTGGAGTACCGGCGCGGAGCGGACCCGTCCTCGTCGGGGGAGGGGAACGCGGCGGGCCGCTGGCCCGAGACCTTCGACGACGTGGCCGCCGCGATGGACGCCATCCCGGCCGTCGCGGCACGGGAGTTGCCGGAGGCGGACGTGCGGCGGATCGTCGTCACCGGGCACTCGGCGGGCGGCCACCTCGCGCTCTGGGCGGCGGCCCGGCATGTGCTGCCCGCGGGGTCGCCGTGGCGGCTGCCCGAACCTCCGCCGCTGCGCGGGGTGGTGGCGCTGGCACCGATCGCCGACCTGCTGACCGCCGCGAAGCTCGGCATCTGCTCCGGGGCCGTCCACGAACTCCTGGGCGGTGAGGAGGGGTTCGCCGAACGGCGCCCGCACGTCGACCCCGCTGTCCTGCTGCCCACCGGGATCGCCACCCACATCGTGCAGGGATGCGACGACATCGTCGTGCCGCAGTCGGTCGCGGAGGCGTTCGTCGCGGCGGCGGCGACGGCGGGGGAGACGGTAGGGCTGACCCTGCTGGACGAGATCGGCCACTTCCCGCTCATCGACCCCTCGACGGACGCCTGCGCGCTGGTGGCGGAGGAGCTGGAACAGCTCGCCTGGTGACGTGCGCGTCCGGCGGAGACCGGCGGGCAGGCCCCGGACGGAGGATCAGCGCTCCGGGCGCAGATGGGTCCGGCGGCCGTCGCGGTCGAAGATCGCGAGGATCTCCGCCGGGCCGCCGCGCGCGCCGAAGGCGTGCGGGACCATCGTGGAGAACTCCGCAGCCTCGCCCGTCTCGACCGTGATGACCCGCTCCCCCAGCAGCAGCACGACGGTGCCGGAGAGCACGGTGAACCAGTCCTTGCCGCCCGGGTGGACCTTCAGCTCGTCCCGCCCGTGCCGCGGCTCGGGCGCGGTGACGCTCATCCGGACCACGGTGACGCCCGGCTGTCCGCCCTCCCGGTTCAGCAGCCAGGTGGTCGTCCCGCACTCCGTGTCGTGATGCGGGCGGATCACCACGTCCGCGTCCGAGACCGACTCCACCAGCGCGTCCAGGGTCGTCCCCAGGGCGCGCGCGATCGAGCTGAGCTGATCGAGGCCGATCCGCCGGTGGCCGGTCTCGATGCGGCTCAGGGTGGACGGGCTGAGGAAACAGCGCGCGGCCAGATCGTCGAGCGACCAGCCCTGGGCGGTCCGGAGGCCGCGTATCCGTGTGCGGACCAGGGAGTCGAGTGCGCCGTCTTGCGTCATACGCAAGATGCTATGCCTTAGGCGCAAGGCGTGCGTAGGCTCGACGCATGGACGACGACAACGCGCACCAGCACGGGCACGGCCACCGGCAGGCACACCAGGGCGGACACGTCCCGGGCCACCAGCACGGCAACGGTCACGGGCACGGCTCCGGTCATGGGCACGCCTCCGGTCATGGGCACGGCCCGCAGGACGCCGACTTCTCGGTACTCACCGAGATGCTCGACCTCGACGCCGAGGTGCTGCACGAGCACCTGGACGAGCTGACCGGCTGGATCGAGGAGCTGTCCGGCGGGACGGCGGAGCAGCCCGGCGGGCGGGGCCTCCGGGTGCTCGACCTGGGCAGCGGCACCGGCGCGGGCACCTTCGCCCTGCTCCAGCGGTTCCCCGGCGCCGACGTCACCGCCGTGGACGCGTCGCCCGCGATGGCCGCCCGGCTGGAGGAGAAGGCCGCCGCGCTCGGGGTCGCCGACCGCGTCCGTACCGTGGTGGCCGACCTCGACACCGAGGCGCTGCCCGCCGGGCCCTTCGACCTGGTGTGGGCCTCCGCCTCGCTCCACCACCTGGCCGACCCGGCCGGCGCCCTGGCCCAGGTCCGTGAGGCGCTGCGGCCCGGCGGGCTCATGGTCGCGGTCGAGCTCGAAGGCTTCCCCCGCTTCCTCCCCGACGACCTCGGCATCGGCCGCCCCGGTCTGGAGGAGCGCTGCCACGCGGCCCAGGCCGAGGGGCGGAAGGCCGCCGGGATGCACATGAGCGAGGACTGGGGTGCCCGCCTGCGCGGGGCCGGGCTCGACGTGGTGGCCGAGCGGGTCGTCGCCATCGACCTGGCCGCCCCGCTGCCCGCCGCCACCGGCCGCTACGTCCTGGCCTCCCTCACCCGGGTCCGGTCCGCGCTGGAGGACGTACTCGACGCCCAGGACCTCGCCACCCTGGACGCGCTCACCGACGCGGACGGCCCGCACGGGGTGCTGCGCCGCGACGACCTCACCGTGCGCACCGAGCGGAACGTCTGGGTGGCCGCCCGCGGGTGAGTCCGTAGGCGAGTCCGTAGTCCCTGAGACGGAGGCGTGCGGATCCGCTTCCGTGGGGACGACCCGGCCCGGGCCTCCCCCTACCGTGAGCACGTGACCGAGACCCGAGCCCAGACGAAGACCAGAACACCGGAGTTCCAGGCGGCGGCGAGTGCGCTGGGCGGCCTGCGGCAGGATCTCCTGAAGGATGTGTTCGCCTACCGCCCGCTGCCCCCGCTCGACGGCGACGGGCCGCTGCTGGGCCTGCTCCCGGCGCATGTGCGGAAGAAGCTGGTGTGGACCCCGCACGCGCTGGTCCTGGGGGCCGCGCTGATCTGTGTCCTGCTCGGAATAGCCTGGTCCGGCAACGAGTCGGTCGTCGGTGTGGTGCCGGCCATCCCCGTCGCGCTGACGCTGGTCCGGCCCGTGGCCGCTTTCTGGGGTTCCATGGCGGCCACGGTGGTGGTCGCCATGGCCGGTGATGTCTGGCCGTGGGGAGCGAGCAGCCTGTGGGGCCACCTGGTGGTACTCGTGGTCGTCGCGGCCCGTACCCGGCGACGTACCGCGCCCTGGATGTGGACGCTCACGCTGCTGCTGGGCCTCGTGTTGGAGTACCTCGGTGGGTACCACGCCAATTCGACCGCCTTCCCCATGGTCGTCATGTCCGCGCTCGCCCTGCTCGTGGTGACCGTCGTCCAGGTCCGGCGCGACGCGCGGCGCGAGGTGAGCGAGGCCGAGCGGGAGGTGACGGTCCAGCGCACCGTCATGGCCGTCGAGCGTGACCGGCGCACGCTGCTCGAGGAGCGCACCACCATCGCCCGCGAGCTGCACGACGTGGTCGCCCACCACATGTCCGTCGTGGCGATCCAGGCCGAGGCCGCGCCGTACCGGGTGCAGGACCCGCCGCCCGAGCTGGAGCAGGCGTTCGTCACCATCCGCGAGAACGCGGTCGCCGCGCTCACCGAACTGCGCCGTGTCCTCGGCGTCGTACGGGCCGAGGACCAGGAGGCGCCGGACGCCCCGCAGCCCACGCTCGCCCGGCTCGACCGGCTGCTCGACAACGTCCGCGAGGCGGGGCTGGAGACGGAGAAGACGGTCACCGGGGCGGTCCGCGAACTGCCCCGGGGCGTCGAGCTGTCGGCCTACCGGATCGTCCAGGAGGCGCTGAGCAACACCCTGCGTCACGCGCCGGGCGCCACCGCCGTCGTCGAGATCGCCTACGTCCTCGGCGGGCTCGGGGTACGGGTGGTGAACGGGCCGCCCACCGAGCCGGTCGACACCTCGCCGGGCGCCGGGCACGGCATCACCGGAATGCGGGAGCGGGTCGCGATGCTGGAGGGCGAGATGACCGCCGGGGCGACCGAGGAGGGCGGTTACGAGGTCGCCGCCTTCATCCCCGTGCCCCGGGCGGCGGAGCCCGCCGAAAGCGCGGGCGGACCCGCCGACGAGGACCGGGAGGCCGCCGCGTGAGCGACATCCGGGTCCTGATCGTCGACGACCAGATGCTGGTCCGCGAGGGCTTCTCGGTACTGCTCAACGCCATGCCCGGGATCGAGGTCGTCGGCGAGGCGGTGGACGGGCGGCAGGCGGTCGGGCGGACCGCCGAACTCGCCCCGGACGTCGTGCTGATGGACATCCGGATGCCGGAGATGAACGGTATCGAGGCGACCCGCGAGATCGTCGCCGCCGACGCGGACGCCAAGGTACTGGTCCTCACCACCTTCGACCTCGACGAGTACGTCTACCAAGCCCTGCGTGCCGGGGCCTCGGGCTTCCTGCTCAAGGACGCCTCCGCCCGCCAACTGGCGGAAGGAGTGAGGGTGGTGGCCTCAGGTGAGGCGCTCCTCGCGCCCACCGTGACGCGTCGGCTGATCACCGAGTTCTCCAAGCTCGCCCAGGCGCCGAGACCCCCGGCCCTGGCCCGGATCGGGGACCTCACCGAACGCGAGACGGAGGTGCTGGTGCTGGTCGCGCAGGGGCTCTCCAACGCGGAGATCGCCGCCCACCTGGTGGTCGCGGAATCCACCGTCAAGACCCACATGAGCCGGGTCCTGGTGAAGCTCGGACTGCGCGACCGCACCCAGGCGGCGGTCTTCGCCTACGAAGCGCGGCTGGTCACGCCGGGGTAGGGCCGGTCCTCGCGCAGGGGGACCTGCCGGTAGCGTCGGGTCATGCACGTGTCCTTCGACCCCTGGTCACCCGCGTTCGTCGCCGACCCGTACCCCGCCTACGCCGCGCTGCGCGCCGCCGGCCGGGTCCACTGGTTCGAGCCGACCCGGCAGTGGCTGATCCCGCACCACGCCGACGTGTCGGGGCTGCTCCGCGACCGTCGGCTCGGCCGGACGTATCTGCACCGCTTCACCCACGAGGAGTTCGGCCGCACCCCGCCGCCCGCCGCGCACGAGCCGTTCACCACTCTCAACGGCCAGGGCCTCCTCGACCTGGAGGCTCCCGACCACACCCGCATCCGGCGCCTCGTCCAGAAGGCGTTCACGCCGCGTACGGTCGAGCGGCTCGCGCCCACCGTGCGGCGCCTGGCGGCCGAGCTGGTCGACGCGTTCGTCGCCGAGGGCGGCGGCGACCTGCTCACGGCTGTCGCCGAACCGCTGCCGGTGGCCGTGATCGCCGAGATGCTGGGCGTACCGGAGTCCGACCGGGCGCTGCTGCGCCCCTGGTCGGCCGCGATCTGCGGGATGTTCGAGCTGAACCCGTCGGAGGAGACCGCGCGGGCGGCGGTTTCGGCGTCCACCGAGTTCTCCGCGTATCTGCGCGAACTCATCGCCGTACGGCGGGACAAGCCGGGCGAGGACCTGATCTCCGGGCTCATCGCCGCCCACGACGAGGACGAGCGGCTCACCGAGCAGGAGATGATCTCCACCTGCGTGCTGCTGCTGAACGCGGGCCACGAGGCGACCGTCAACACCACCGTGAACGGCTGGCGCACCCTCTTCCGCCACCCCGAGCAGCTCGCCGCACTCCGCGCCGACCACGGCCTGCTGTCCACAGCTGTGGAAGAACTCCTGCGTTACGACACCCCGTTGCAGATGTTCGAGCGCTGGGTGCTGGACGACATCGAGATCGGCGGCACCGTCGTCCCGCGCGGCTCCGAGGTGGCGCTGCTCTTCGGCTCCGCCAACCGGGACCCTGAACGCTTCGCCGCCCCGGACACCCTCGACCTGTCCCGCCCGGACAACCCGCACCTCACCTTCGGCGCGGGTATCCACTACTGCCTGGGCGCCCCGCTGGCCCGCGTCGAACTCCTCGCTTCTTTTGGCGAGTTGCTGCGCAAGGCGCCGAGGATGCGGCTGATCGGGGAGCCGGAGTGGCACCCGGGGTACGTCATCCGGGGGCTGAAGGAGCTCCGCGTGGAGGTGTGATCCGTACGTATGCTGCCGGGACCTGCGGGGCTCACCCCCGCAGGTCCCGGCGGCGCAGGGCGGCGAGGCCCGCTGCGACCAGGACCGCCGCCACGGCGGTCAGCACGAGCAGGGCCGCTGCCCGGAGGCCGCCGCCCGGGAGCTTGGGCAGGTGGGTGACGGGCGAGACGTCCAGCACCGCCTGCGGCAGGCCGACCGCGGGGCCGATCCAGCCGAGCGCGAGGCAGAGCCCGGCCGCGCCCCAGGAAGCGGCGGCGATACTGACTGCTGACCGCTGACCCGTGCACGAGCGCCGTGGAGGCATCGCATGAAGATACGGCCCGTGCGGCCACGTACCGCTGTGGTGGTTGGCGCAGTCCTCGCCGGAGTGCTGGCCCTGGCCGGGGGCGCGGAAGCGGTCGCCCGGCACGTGGTGGACGGGCGGGTGGAGAAGCTGGCCGGCGAGCGGCTGGGTTCCGAGGTGACGGCCGACACCGACGGCTGGGGTCTCGTGGCGCTCGCCCGCGGCGAGTTGGGCACCCTCACCCTGCACGCGGAGGATGCCGCGCTCGACGGGTTCGACGGGGTCACGGTCGACGCGGAACTCCGGGACCTCGTCGTCCCCGACGGGGGCGGCCGGGCCTCGGTGTCCGGCAGCAGCGCCCGTGCCGAGGTGCCGGCCGGCGCCCTGCGCGACCGGGTCACGGCGGCCGGCGGCGCGTTCGCGGCGATGGTCGGCGACGTCGAGCCCCGGCCCGGGGACGGGACGCTGCGGATCATGCTGGGCCCGGGCGGTCTCGGTCAGGCCGACATTCGGCCCGAGTTGCGCGACGGCACCGTCCGCTTCACGCTGGCCGACGCGAGGATGCTCGGCGTGGACGCCCCGAAGTCGCTGACCGGACGCATCGAGTCCGCCCTCTCGGCCCTGTCCCCCGCAGGCGCGGGCGGTACGGCCGGTACGGGCGGTGGCGCGGCCGGTGCCGAGGGCGCGGCGGACGCGCTGGGCCTTCGTCCCGTCGCCGTCACGGTCACCGAGGACGGGCTGCGGGTGGATCTGAAGGGCGGACCGGCCACGTTCGACCAGGACGTCGGGGCTCAGGACGCCGAGGCCGCGGAGGCCCGGGCCGAGGACGTCCGGGCCGAGGACGCCGAGGCGGGAAGCGAGGGCCGCTGACCCACGCGGGCCCCGGCTCTTCCCGGGGGCACCGGCCCCACGCGGGTCCTGGGCACGGCCGGGGGCACCGGCCCCACGCGGGCTCCGGGCATGGCCGGGGGCACCGGCCCCACGCGGGGCGCCCCACCGGTCTCAGGCCGCCGCCTCGGCCGCCGGCACCATCAGTCCCCAGGCGTCCGCCCACACCGTCCACGTCCGCCGTCGGACCGGGCCGTGGAGCTGTATGTCGGCGCGGTAGCGGAAGTCGGGGCCGGAGACCGTCACCGCCTTGGCCTCCGCCGTCACGGTCTCGCCGCTCGACGTGCGTACCACCACCTCCGCCAGGCCTCCGCCGCTCCGCGAGGTCACGGTGACGCCCTCGACGGCACGGTCCAGGTCGTTGAGGAGGACCCCGTCCGCCTCCACGCGGAGGCGGTAGCCGACAGCTCCGGAGGGGGTTGCCGCCGGGACGGGGCGGACGAGGGTGCGGACCAGGGAGAGACAGGTGTCCCAGACGGCCGTGACGCCGCTGTGCGGCGCCGGTCCCGGGCCGTCCGCGGTCTGGCCGGGAGCGGGCGGGGGCGCCGGGACGTCCACGCCGCCCAGGACCACGCCGTCGCTGTCGTCGACGAGCAGGTCGAGCCGGTGCACCGCCCCGTCCAGCGCCGTCCGCGCCGCCGCCACCGCGCCGTGCGGCACGCCGAGGGCGTGGGCGAGCCGGAGGGCGGGCGGGGCGCCGACGGGGACGAGCGCCAGGGCGCTGTCGGTGAGCTCCCGGTCGCGGTGCAGCTGGGCCACCGCGCGGAGCAGAGCGTGGTCGTCGCCGATGACCACCGGCCGCCTGCTGCCCCGCCGGGACAGGGCGCGGGCGAACTCCTCCGGGGTGTCCGGCAGGGAGATCTTGGCGTGCGCTCCGGCGTTCAGCACGTCCTTCGCGATACGGACGGACTCGCCGTCGGTCCGGCGGGCGACCGGGTCGATGACCACCAGCAGCTGGTGGCCGTCGTCGCCGGGGGGCTCTGCAGCCGACACCTCGGTCCTTCCTCGGGTAGCATCTTGGTGCAAGAGCCCCTTGCGCTATTGCGCCAGGGGCTTCGTCTATTCCGGGGCACCCGGTTCGACGGCTCAGGCTTTGTCGTACATCGTCGTATGGCAAGTACGACCTTTACGTACGCCCCTGACCTTGGACATGCCCCGCCCGGAAGGGGTGTACGCCTGTGCCCGCACTTGTGCTGCTCGGTGCTCAGTGGGGTGACGAGGGCAAGGGGAAGGCCACCGATCTCCTCGGTGGATCCGTCGACTATGTGGTGCGATACCAGGGCGGCAACAACGCCGGTCACACGGTTGTCGTAGGCGACCAGAAGTACGCACTGCATCTCCTCCCCTCCGGAATCCTGTCACCGGGTTGTACCCCGGTGATCGGTAACGGTGTCGTGGTCGACCCGGCGGTGCTGCTCTCCGAGCTGAGCGGACTGAACGAGCGAGGCGTCGACACGTCCAAGCTTCTGATCAGCGGCAACGCTCATTTGATCACTCCGTACAACGTCACGCTCGACAAGGTGACGGAACGCTTCCTCGGCAAGCGGAAGATCGGCACGACCGGCCGTGGAATCGGCCCGACGTATGCCGACAAGATCAACCGTGTCGGTATTCGCGTCCAGGACCTCTACGACGAGTCGATCCTCGTCCAGAAGGTCGAGGCCGCCCTGGAGCAGAAGAACCAGCTTCTGGCCAAGGTCTTCAACCGCCGCGCGATCGAGGCCGAGGGCATCGTCGAGGAGATGCTCCAGTACGCGGAGCAGATCAAGCCGTTCGTCGCCGACACGACGCTGATCCTCAACGACGCCATCGACGACGGCAAGGTCGTCCTGTTCGAGGGCGGGCAGGGCACCCTGCTCGACGTCGACCACGGCACGTATCCCTTCGTCACCTCGTCGAACCCGACCGCGGGCGGCGCCTGCACCGGCGCCGGCGTGGGTCCGACGAAGATCACGCGGGTCATCGGCATCCTGAAGGCGTACACCACGCGCGTCGGCTCCGGCCCGTTCCCGACGGAGCTGCTGGACGCGGACGGCGAGGCGCTGCGCCGCATCGGTGGCGAGCGCGGTGTCACCACCGGCCGTGACCGCCGCTGCGGCTGGTTCGACGCGGTCATCGCGCGGTACGCGACCCGGGTCAACGGCCTGACCGACTTCTTCCTCACCAAGCTCGACGTGCTCACCGGCTGGGAGCAGATCCCGGTCTGCGTGGCGTACGAGATCGACGGCAAGCGCGTCGAAGAGCTGCCCTACAGCCAGACCGACTTCCACCACGCGAAGCCGATCTACGAGATGCTGCCGGGCTGGTCCGAGGACATCACCAAGGCGAAGACCTTCTCCGACCTGCCGAAGAACGCGCAGGCCTACGTGAAGGCGCTGGAGGAGATGTCGGGCGCTCCGATCTCCGCGATCGGTGTCGGCCCCGGCCGCACCGAGACGATCGAGATCAACTCGTTCCTGTAGGGGGCCCGCAGGGGCGAAGAAGGGCTCCTGAGGGGCCCTCGTACGACGACGGCCGCGGGCCGGGACACGTTCTGTGCCCCGGACCGCGGCCGTTCCGTTCGTGGCGGCCGTTCCGTTCTCGGCGGCCGTTCCGTTCGTGGACGGTGTCGGGAGGGGTGCCGTCAGGGACGGGGACGGTCGCCGCACAGGGGGTATGCCTGCGGGGCCGAGCAGGGCACGTGGCCGTGGGTGCGCAGGGCCTGCTGGTCGTGGCTGTTCACGTAGTCGAGGAAGCGGGCCGCGAGCGAGTCGGGGGCCGGGTCCCGGTACGTGTACGCGTACTCGACCACCCAGTACGGGTAGCCGTTCGAGGTGATCTTCTCGGGGGACGGTTCCTCGGCGTCGATGGTGATGCGGTGCAGCCCCTTCGGGGCGGCCACGCCGGTGCGCAGCTCGCTGTAGCCGATCGCGCCGGCGACGTTGCCGACGGTGCGCAGCACCTCGTCGGTGCTGCCCAGCTCGCACCGGGTGACCAGCGCCTTCGGGTCGTCCCGGGTGAGGCAGTCGCGGGAGGAGGTGGGGATGGGCTCGTTGCCGCCCAGCACCCGGCGCTGGAACGCCACCCGGGTGCCCGAGTTCGCGTCCCGGCTGACGAGCCGGATCTCCAGGTCCGGGTTGCCGGGGAAGTGGTTCCAGTTGCGGATCTCGCCCCGGTAGATCCGGCGTACGTCGTCGAGCGACAGATCCCTCACACGCACCGTGTCGTTGACGACGAGGGAGAACAGCACGACGGCGACCCGGCTGTTCTCGTGCAGCTCCGGGTAGCCGCCAGGCTTCGCGCCGTCGGCGAAGACGACCGTGGCGGGGGAGGCGCCGCGCTCGTCGAGCAGCCGGACTCCGGCGTCACTGCCGTGCATGTCCACGTCGATCGAGGAGCCCTCGCACGCCTGCGTGTACAGCGTCGCCAGCTCGGTCGCGGCCGGCTGGAACGCGGTGGAGCCCGCCACCCGCAGGGAGCCCCGGGCGCACTCCACCGGCGGCGGCGGGGTGCGGTCGAGCGCCAGGATGATCGTGGAGAGGGTGACCACTCCGATCGTCAGCGCCACGGTGATGGACCGGGCGGCCCTGCTGAACACCGGCGGCTTCTCGTCCGGTCGGGCCGCGCTGTTGACCCGTATGTCCCCGTCCCGGATGCCTCCGACGATCCGGATCGGGCTGCCCACCTCGCCGCCGGTGAGCAGCACGAGGAGCTTGAAGTGCTGGTGGCGGTTGAGGGGCACCCGGGGCAGCCGGATCAGGCCGCCCTCCTGCCGCATCCCGGCGGCGGGGGTGAAGTGCTCCATCAGGTGCCCGGCCTCGACGGGCTGGGTCACCGCTGTCCCGCGCACCGCACGGTCGGTGAACTCCACGGTCAGCCCGTGCCGTTCTATGCCGGTGTAGTCGTCGCGCGAGATGGACTGCGAGCCGTCGTTCTCGATGCGCAGCAGCACGAGGGTGGCGTCCGACATGTCGGGGGTCTCGTCGAACAGCCCCAGCCGGACGTTGACGCCGCTGCCGATCGGGGTGTCCATCTGGACGCGGTACCCGATGCGCCGCTGGGCCGGGATGCGGCGCTCGTACCAGAGCACCCCCACGGAGACCAGCACGCCGACAGCGGCGGTCACGACGGCTACGACGTTTTCGGCGCTCAACCATTCCACGGCTGCCTCGCACTCCTTCGTGCGTCCCGAACCGGGCCCGCTCGGCGCGCCCTTGGGCGGCCCACCGTACGAGCGGGAGGGCGGGGGCGGAGCGGGGGAGAGCGTGTTGTCGGCGGGTGTTCGCCTCTTGTTCAGCTCGCCACTTGTCCAGCTCGGCCCCTGCTCGGCTCGGCCTTTGTCCGGCTCGGCCCCTGCTCGGCTCGGCCTTTGTCCGGCTCGGCCCCTGCTCGGCTCGGCCTTTGTCCGGCTCGGCCTTTGTGCGGATCGAAGCCGGATCGGGCAGGGGCAGGGGCAGGGGCAGGGGCAGGGGTGGGTCGGGCGGGCGGGGTGTCAGAAGGCCCGGTAGTACGCGGTGGGTTCGCCGTCGGCGCCCATGCCGTTGACCAGCAGGCGTTCCTTGCCTTCGGAGGTGTCGATGCGCAGGTACTGCGAGCCGTTGGAGAAGCAGTCGGGGTCGGAGCGGTCCGCCGCCGAGAGCATGTCCGGGCCGACGACCAGTAGTTCGCCCGTTCCTCCGACGACGGCGGTGCTCGCGCAGGCGACGGGGTCGGCGGTCGGCAGCCCGTGGTCGGGGTCCCGTTCGGGGGTCCTCGATACGTACCGGACGAGCGGGGCGCCCACCGGCCCCTGGGTGACGGTCAGGTCGTACTGCTGCAGGTGCCTTTCCCTCGGGCCGGGTTCGGGCATGGGGGCACGCTTCCAGTACCCGAGGAAGGCGGCCGGGACGGCGCGGGAACCGCTCGCGGCCCGCCGGAAGACGGAGTGGACCGCCCCGGAGCTCCACTCCATGACGTCGGGTGAGCGCACGGCCAGCGTCTGGTGGGCGGCCGGGGTGCAGCGGCCGGCGGGGATGCTGATGCGTACGTCGCTCTCGCCGAAGACGATGTGGTCCTCGTCGGCGTCCACGAGGACGGACCGGCCCATGCACAGGCGTTCGCCGAAGACCTGGACGTAGGTGGCGGTCTTGCGGCCTCGGGTGCCCTGTCGGATCTCGATCCTGCCTGTCTCGTGCGGGGCGTTGTCGGCGCCCTTGAGTACGCCTTCCCAGGCGCCGAGGTAGATGTCGGGGACGTCGCCGGGGCCATTGCGCCCCCAGGGGCGGGAACCGTAGCTTCCGTCGCTGGTGCCGGTGTCATCGCCGGTGTCGTCGCTGGTGCCCATGTCGGTGCTCTGCGCGGGGTTGCCGAATCCGCCGAGACCTACGAGGCGGCCGAATCCGCCGAGCCCGCCGGTGGTGTAGTGCTGGAGGGCGAGGCCCGCGCCGAGGAGTCCGCTGACCGCGCAGGCGGCGAGCAGGGCGGTGCGCCGAAGGACGCGGCTGCCCACGTGGGCACGGGTGGCCCTCCGGGAAGGTGCCGAGGGCGTTGTCGGGGACGCCGGTTGGGACGTCGGCGGGGAGCTCGGCGAGGGCGATTCCCTGGGTGGGGCCGAGCACGTCTCCCGGGTTGCCGACGGGGGTGTCCGGGCGGGTGGTGTCGGGCCGCCGGGCGCGGTGTGGCCCGGGTGGGCGCGGGGTGCGGGGTCCTCCGGCGACCGGTGCCGGGGAACGGGGGTTTCGGAGGCGGCGTGATCCGGCGCGGTGGGTTTGGGGACCGAGGGGCCCGGCGTGGTGGATTCCCGGGCGAGGTGGTCCGGGCGTGCGAACTCCGGCCCCGGGGGTTCCGAGCCCGGGGGTTCCGAGCCCGGGGGTTCCGAGCCCGGGGGTTCCGAGCCCGGGGGTTCCGAGCCCGGGGGTTCCGAGCCCGAGTGGTCCAGGCCCGAGTGGTCCGGGGCAGGTGTGTCCGTGTCCAGAGGGCGGGCCGCCTGGGTTCCGAGCAGGGCCAGGAGCTCGGGCGGCAGCCATGCTTGGGGCCGCCTGGCCGACCGGGCGGGGGCCGACTTCGCCAGGGCTGCGGCGGTGGGGCGGCGGTGGGGGTCGCGGTGCAGGCAGGATCGCACCAGGGGACCGAGTTCGGCGGGAAGCGCGGTCAGGTCCGGCTCGTTGTTGGCGATCCTGAACATGATCGCGTGGACACCGCTGTCGGACGCCCCGAAGGGCTGCACCCCGGTCGCCGCGTACGCGAGGACCGCGCCGACGCAGAAGATGTCCGAGGCGGCGGTGACCCTCTCGCCCCGTACCTGCTCCGGCGACATGAACCCCGGCGAGCCGATCACGGCTCCGGTGCTGGTCAGGCCGCCGTCCGTGACCGTCTCCACGGCCCGGGCGATACCGAAGTCGATGATGCGAGGGCCGTCCACGGTGAGCAGGATGTTGGACGGTTTCAGGTCGCGGTGGACGAGTCCTGCCGCGTGGATGTGGGTCAGCGCCCGACCGAGCCCGGCGGCCAGGAAGCGTACGGAGGCCACCGGCAACGGCCGTACCTGCGTCGCGGGTTCGGGTCTGCCGCGCTCGGCGGCTTCCCACCGCCCCTCCGCCCAGGTGCGCTGGGCCCGTCGCGTGCGCCGGTCGCCCACGACGGTACGGAGCGAGGGGCCCGGTACGTACGCGATGGCCACCCACGGAAGGGCGGCTTCCGTGTCCGCCGCGATGACCGGCGCGGTGCCCGCGCTGCCGACGCGCTCCAGTGCGGCGACCTCCCGGGCGAACCGGATCCGGAACTCGTCCACCCCTGCGAACTGGGCGTGCACGACCTTCACCGCCACGGTCCGCCCGTCCTCCGAGCGCGCGAGGTAGACGCGTCCCATCCCTCCCGTGCCGAGGCGTCCGAGAAGCCGGAAGGGGCCTACCCGAGGAGGATCTTGAGGAGTCAGCGGGTCCACGCCGGGATACTCGCATATCGGTCGCCCGGGTGGTGCTCTACCGCGCCCCGACGACCGGGCCCGGTGTGGGCCGGGAGGCTGCCGCGCACGGGAAGATCCTGCCGGGCGCCCAGGGTCCGAGGCCGGTTGCCCCTTCGAACCGAGTCGCGGTGATGAGGTGTCGGGGCAGGGGCGGACCGCGAGGATTTTTTCTCGGGGCGCTGCCCCGTGCACGGGTGTGGACTGCGCAACAGCCGGGGGTTTAGGCCCTGTTGAGAGATTCCTTCGGTCCCTCGCCGACGCGGGGGATTCGGGGCGCGGGCTCCGGCGCGAGGCGAATGAAGCTTGGTCCAGACCTTGACAGGTCCAGACCACTCTCGCTTGAGTGTCCGCACCCCCACAAGACGGCGCGCCTCCGGACCGGTCAGAAGTCCGGGCGCAGCGTCGCACCGAAGGAGTGATCACGTGTTCCGACGCGTCATGGGCCTTCTCGCCGCGGCAGCGGCCGTAGCGGCCACGGTCGTCGTCCTTCCCGCCGGTACGGCTTCCGCCGCGACCTGCGCCGCCGCCTGGAACTCCTCGTCCGTCTACTGGGGCGGCGACTCCGCCTCCCGCAACGGGCACAACTGGACAGCCAAGTGGTGGACCCAGAACGAGGTTCCCGGCACCACCGACGTCTGGGCCGACGCCGGCACCTGTGGCAGCGGCGGTACCACCGACCCCGGCACGCCGAGCACCTCCGGCTTCGTCGTCAGCGAGTCGCAGTTCAACCAGATGTTCCCGAGCCGGAACTCCTTCTACACGTACTCCGGGCTGACCGCCGCCCTGAGCGCCTACCCCGGCTTCGCCAACACCGGCAGTGACACCGTCAAGCGCCAGGAGGCGGCTGCGTTCCTCGCCAACGTCAGCCACGAGACGGGCGGGCTGGTGTACGTGGTCGAGCAGAACACGGCCAACTACTCGCACTACTGCGACACCTCGCAGTCCTACGGCTGCCCCGCGGGCCAGTCCGCGTACTACGGCCGCGGGCCGATCCAGCTGAGCTGGAACTTCAACTACAAGGCCGCCGGTGACGCCCTCGGCATCAACCTGCTGGCCAACCCCAACCTCGTCCAGACGGACGCGGCCGTGGCCTGGAAGACCGCTCTCTGGTACTGGAACACCCAGAGTGGTCCGGGCACGATGACCCCCCACAACGCCATGGTCAACGGCGCCGGGTTCGGTGAGACCATCCGCTCGATCAACGGCTCCATCGAGTGCAACGGCGGCAACCCCGCCCAGGTGCAGAGCCGTATCAACTCCTACCAGTCGTTCACCTCGATCCTGGGGGTCACTCCCGGCTCGAACCTGAGCTGCTGATTTCCTTCCTGCTCCGGGGCCGCTCCTCGACGAGCTGCCTCCGCGCCACCGTCTCCACCTCCTCCGCTCGACCGGTCGGGGGGTGCGACCGGCCCCCGGCCGCGCCGCACCCCCCGCTTCGGCGTTCCGGAGGCCGCGTTGGCAAGATCCGTGTGCATGACATCCGAGACATCCGGCAGCGGCAGCCTGCCCACCCCCACCACGACCGCCGAGCGGATCGTCCTCGTCGACCACGTGCTCGGCCTGCCGTTCCCGCAGGGCGACGAGGCGGAGGACAGCGGGGTACGGAGCAGCGGACCCGGCCACCATCTGCTCATCCTGCGGGCGAGCGAGGACTTCTGGGACGGGCGGGAGGAGGAGACGACGGAACCGGCCGAGGAGGAGATCGAGGCCGAGTTCAGCGCTGTCGCCACGGCGCTCACCGAACGCTGGGGCGAACCCGGGACGGTCGACCTCTGGCCCTGGCTTGCCGGTGACGATGAGACGGAGATGGGCTCTGCGGCCCCCGAACCCCTGGGGCAGCTCTGCAACCTGGCCGGCAGCATGCAGGTCTGGCACGTCCCCGGCACCACCCGCTGGCTCGGCCTCACGGTGGGCCAGGCCGACCCGGAGTTCCCGATCTGGTTGCTTGCCGCGGTCGGTGAGAACGAGGTCCTGGAGGCCGGGGGTCTCCGCGACGGGGGGGCCGGGGACGGCGGGGCCGGGGACGGGGACGGCGGGACCGGGGACGGCTAGGGTTCCCGCCTCTGAGTCCGCGTACGGGACGCCCCGGCGGCGGAGCGCGTCTCCCTGCCCCAGGCCTGCCGGCGGACGCGGTGGTGGTGCCGAGGGGGCCGGGGGGCGAGGCTCAGGGGTGGTACCGGCCGAAGCGCCACAGCACGTGCACGACGCGGAGTAGCGCGAGCAGCCCTCCGACCGAGGCTCCCGTGATGAGCAGAGCCTTGTCGGTGGTGTGGGAGAAATCCCAGACGACTGCGGGCCCCGCGATCGCGCCGAACACGACGGCCCCGAGGAAGCACGCGCTGAGCAGCGCGTAGCCGATCTCGACGGTGATCTCGTCCCGGTCTTCCTGAGTCCTTCGCCCCGTTCCCATGGCCAGAGCGTGGCAGCAGGTGCGGTCCGGGTCCAGTGGGTGGGGCGGAGAGCGAGTCCGGTGCTGGGGCCGGGGTGCGGGTGAGGGAGTGAGCGTGGCGGGGTGGCGGCTCCGGGGTGGGGGAGCGATCCGGGGTGGGGCGAACCCCGGGAGGGCGTCTGCGCTTGCCCCGTAAATTCGGGAAGAAACAGAGGAGTTTGTGTGTGTGGGGCGAAGTTGTAGGGGCAACAGAAGCTCTGGAGGTTGATAATCATGGTTCCCCTGCTTCTCGTTCTTCTTCTGGCCGTCATTCTTTTCGGTGCTGGATTCGCGCTCAAGGCGCTGTGGATCGTCGCAGCGATCGTCCTTGTTCTCTGGCTGATCGGCTTCGTTGCCCGCCCGAAGGGTGGCAGCCACCGCTGGTACCGGTGGTAGTCAGCACGAAGCCGCCGTTTAAAGAATTCGCTGTAGCAAGAGGGTCCGCTCCCGATGGGCGGGCCCTCTTTTGCGTTTCCCTGCCCTTTTCGGAGTGGGTGGCAGAGCTTCTGCCGTACAAGTCAAAGGAATTGGGGTGCATGGGTCGGGCCATGCCGGGCAGGCGAAGGTCAGGACGGAAACCGCACGTACGGTGGAATTCCCGTCCGACTGAGCCTGACATCCATTCCGGCAACGAGAGAGGAAGCCTGGAGATGAGCGAGAACATCTGGGGCTACCAGCCCACGGCCGGCCACACCGCCGGCACCGACCTGATCGGCTACAAGGTCGAAGCGACCGACGGCAGTATCGGCAAGGTCGACAAGCACTCCGACGAGGTCGGCTCCTCCTACCTGGTGGTCGACACCGGGGTCTGGATCTTCGGTAAGCACGTCCTGCTTCCTGCGGGCACGGTGCGCCGGGTCGATCCGGAGGAGAAGAGGGTCTACGTAGACCTCGACAAGGAGCAGATCAAGAGTGCTCCGGAGTTCGACAAGGACTCGCACCTGGGGAACACCGAGTTCTTCGAGACCACGGGTGAGCACTACGGGCGGCACCGTCGCGTCTGACGCAGCCCTGCGTCAGAACGGGCTCCGGCTTCGCGTGACGTCGTCATCCATGGGATGGCGCCCCCGAGGGAACGTCATGACGGAGCCGAGACCGCAGCGCGGGGTCGTGGCGCGCGGTTGGTGGAACCCGGCGGGTCGGGCCAGGCAGAGTCTTTCTGTCAGGCCCGGCCCGCTTTCCGTGTGTCCGGATCTCCGCAGGAACCGTGGCGGTGGCGTATTCGGCGCCCACCTCGATGAACGGAGCCGTCCAGCGACCGGGCCCTCCAGGTGCGGAATGCTGCCGATCCCAGCCGTAGAGGTGTCGGCGAACTTCCTCGTGGCGCGGCGTGCCTCAGGCGGTGGGATTGCGGAGGCGGAGCGATGAGGACCCACACGGTGAGCAATCCGAGCAGGGCGCGGAGGCCGGCCCGGTTGGTGGCCCGGGCGGCGGCTCGGGCGGCGGGTCGGGCGGCGGCTCGGCCGATTGCCGCCGAGATGTGCGCCGGTGTGCGTGAACTCTGCATCAACGAAGTGCCTTTTCTCCGTGCCGGTCCCTTGAGGAGAAGAGCCGGCATCCTTGGTCCGTCACTCCTGTACAGAGCACCGCCGGGCCGGAAAGGTTGATGCCCCCAAGGCCCACATCACACGAACGAGCGATGCGTTCCGGCGTCGGGACGGGTGCTCCCCTCGACTGCGGAATGCCGCGAGCATCACCGGTGCAGCGCCGCCGTGAGCGTCGGGAGAGCGTGGCGCAGTTCTCTGTACCCGTAGGTGCCGGTGTGCCCTCCTGGGTAGAGGTGGGTGGTCACGGGTGCGCCCAGAGTCGTGAGGCGGGCGCCGAGCATCCGTGTCTCCTCACCACACACCGCTTCGGTGACGGATACGACGCCCTTGTCGGCGAGCGCGACCCATTTCTCGGTGCCGGGGATGTGAGGGTCCGGCTCGTCGCTGTCGAGCGGGCCTGGGGTCCCGTCACCGGAGGCGAGGTAGACGGGAGTGTGACGCAGGCCCCGGGCGTGATGGTAGGGATCCCAGTCGAGCCACGTCTTCCACTGCTTCCACGGGTCGCCGAAGATCGCATAGCCGTCCACGCCGACCAACTCGGCGCCGGAGAGCCACATCTCCGGGTGGCGGACCGGGTGAACGGGCGCTCCGAACGCGGCGACGGCGCCGAACAGTCCCGGCACACGGGCAGCGAGTCCCAGGGCGCCGAATCCTCCCTGGGACTCGCCTGCCGCCGCTCTGTCGGGACCTGCGCCGTAATCGCGCTCCACCAGGGGCAGGACCTCGCGGAGGAAGTACGTACGTACCCGGGGCGCTCCTCCTCTTCCGTGGTTCCACCAGTCGGTCCAGAAGCCGAAGAGCGGCATGGCCGGCATCACGACCAGAACGTCGTGCAGTTCCGCCAGGTCCTGCACCCGGAACAGGTTCGTCCACGTCGTGTGGTCGCCGTCTCCGCCTGCGAACAGATACAGGGTGGGCCAGCGGTCGTCGGGGCGGCGCCGGTCCCAGCCCCGTGGCGTCAGCAGGGCCACGGTGCTCCGGCCGCCGAGGGCGGCGGAGTCCATGGTCAGCTCGATCAGCCGGTCGTTCAGGCGGCGTTCGGCGACGACTCTGCCGGTTGCGCCCGCCGGGGCGGGACCGAGGAGTGCGCCGGCGCCCAGGAGGGCGCCGGCGGTGAGAAGGGTGCGGCGTGTGCGTGTGCGCGACATGTCCGAGTCATCGACCTGTGTCCCCGCCCTCTTTAGCCCTGCGGGGCGGGCTCCCTCAGGTGATGATCTGCGACGGGGCGACGGTGTACGAGGCGCTGAACGGCAGGACGCTTCCGGCGGTGACGAGCCCCAGGCAGCTGGCCGACGAAACCGTGAGCGTGGTACCCGCGCCGGTGAACTTGAGGGAGTTGGGGTTGGTCCAGGTGATCAGGGAGATTCCGGAGAGGGCGATCGAGCACCCCACGCCGGTGGCCCTGAGCGAGATGTCGGACACGTTCCCGAAGAACTGGTTCGGGTTGGTGGGGCTCACGCTGGTGAGGTTCACCTTCCACGGCTGGAGCACGGTGAGGCTGAGAGGGATGCCGGGGCCGAGCGTGCAGCCGGAGAAGGAGGTCGGGCTGAGTGTCCCCACCGTGGAACCGATCGGGGAGGGCAGGAAGTTTCCTGCCATCACCGAGGAGGAGCAGGTGATCGTCGCGGGAGATGTGCCGAAGGTGACGGTGCCGGACGAAGTGGCGGTGAACGGGCCGCCGGGGTTGATCGTCACCGCTTGGGCGGTCCCTGAACCGAGCGTGAGCGACAGGCCCAACGCTGTGGCGAGCGCCCCGCCGTGCAGGGCGAGTGTGCGGCGTAAGGAGCGCAAGGAGTACCTCCACGGGGATCGGGGCGTGCCGTTCCGTTGCTCCGAGCCCTCCCCGCCCGCGCGAGGCGTACGGGGCAGGCCCACAGGGCGAAAAGGGCTGTCGGAGCCGGGCCGCATGAGGGCTGCCGGAGCCGGCCCGCAGGAGAGCTTTCGGAGACGGCTACCACGAGGTTACCGGCGGTAATAAAGCAGGGGCAATACCGCTGCCCGGGAGAGCCGGGAGTGAGCTGGGCGGGGTCTTCTCTTCCCGCCCCGCACGTCAACCCCCCGCCCCGCACGTCAACGCCGCCCCGCTCGTCAACCCCCCGCCCCGCGCGCCAACCCCATCCCGCATGTCAACTCCCCACCGCGCAGTCGTGGAACCCCGCGCCCCCAACCCCTACGCTCGCCGACATGACCGCTGAAGCCCTTCGTGGCCCCCGAGACCCGTTCGTCGACCAGGCCGCCGGTGCGGCCGTGAAGGCTGCCGACCGGGCGCACGTCTTCCACTCCTGGTCCGCGCAGGGGCTGCTCGATCCGCTTGCCGTGGCGGGGGCGGAGGGCTCGCACTTCTGGGACTACGAGGGGAACCGCTACCTCGACTTCGCGAGCAGTCTCGTCTTCACCAACATCGGCTACCAGCACCCGGTCGTGGTGGCCGCGATCCAGGAGCAGGCGGGCAAACTCGCCACCTTCGCGCCCGCGTTCGCGATCGAGGCCCGGTCCGAGGCGGCGCGGCTGATCGCCTCCCACACGCCGGGAGACCTGGACAAGATCTTCTTCACCAACGGCGGGGCCGAGGCGGTGGAGAACGCCGTGCGGCTGGCGCGGGTGCACACCGGCCGTACGAAGGTGCTGTCGGCGTACCGCTCGTACCACGGGTCCACCTCGACCGCGATCAACCTCACGGGTGATCCGAGGCGTTGGGCGTCCGACACCGGCTCCGCGGGGGTCGTGCGGTTCTGGGCGCCGTTCCTGTACCGCTCGCCGTTCTACGCGACGACCGAGGCGGAGGAGTGCGCCCGTGCCCTTCAGCACCTGGAGGACACCATCGCGTTCGAGGGGCCCGGCACGATCGCGGCGATCGTGCTGGAGACCATTCCCGGTACGGCGGGCATCATGATTCCGCCGCCCGGCTACCTCCCGGGCGTGCGCGAGATCTGCGACCGGCACGGCATCGTCTTCGTGCTGGACGAGGTGATGGCGGGCTTCGGGCGTACCGGTGAGTGGTTCGCGGCCGATCACGAAGGGGTGGTGCCCGATCTGATGACCTTCGCGAAGGGGGTCAACTCCGGATACGTGCCGCTCGGCGGGGTGGCGATCAACGCCGAGATCGCGGCCACCTTCGAGACCCGCCCCTACCCCGGCGGTCTCACCTACTCAGGGCACCCGCTGGCCTGCGCCGCCGCCGTCGCCACGATCCGGGTGATGGAGGAGGAGAAGGTCATGGAGCGGGCCGCCCGGCTCGGCGAGAAGGTGCTCGGGCCGGGGCTGTGCGAGCTGGCAGCCCGTCACCCCTCGGTCGGCGAGGTGCGGGGCGTGGGCGCGTTCTGGGCGCTGGAGCTGGTACGGAACGGGGAGACGCGCGAGCCGCTCGTCCCGTACAACGCGACCGGGGAGGCCGCGGCGCCGATGGCCGCTTTCGGGGCGGCGGCGAAGAAGCGGGGGCTGTGGCCCTTCATCAACATGAACCGCACGCATGTCGTGCCGCCCTGCACCATCAGCGACGCCGAGGCGCTGGAGGGCCTTGCGGCGCTCGACGAGGCCCTCACGGTCGCGGACGGCTACACAGTCTGAAGCGAATCTTCACAGCCTGTAGAAAAGCCCGCTGTCTTCCATCTGTGCCGGAAGATTTCCTGTTGAAGGTGACGCTTCCTCACGTCTGTCCCTGTATCGGCTCCCTCGCCCGCCCTGCCCGGATCCGGGCAGGGCGGGCCTGCCTTAAGGTGTCCCGAACAGAAAAATGGGGAGGGAACGGGATGAGCCCGCACGGAGGTGTGACCCGCAACACACTGCGCCGCCAGATCTCCGGTGCGCTGCGTGACGAAGTGCTCGCGGGCCGTCTGCCGTCGGGCAAGGAGTTCACGGTCAAGCAGATCGCCGAGCAGTACGGGGTCTCCGCGACCCCCGTCCGCGAGGCTCTCTTCGACCTTGCCTCGCAGGGCCTCCTCGTCTCCGACGAACATCGAGGTTTCCAGGTCCGCGCGTTCTCCGCCGAGGACTACCGTTCCATCGTGCAGGCGCGTGCCGTCATCGTGGAGGGCGTTTTCAGCGGCTGCCACCCGATCGCGGTCCGGGGCGAGGCGATGGTGTCCGTACGGCGCCGCGCCTCCGAGGCCGCTCGTGCCGCGAAGGGCGGCGACCTCGACGTACTGATCGGGTACGACCTGCGGTTCTGGCGAGAGCTGAGCGCCTTCCTCGGCAACCCGAACATCAGCGACTTCCTCGCCACCCTCCGCGTGCAGGGCTGGGTCTTCCTGGTGCACCGGCTCCGTACGAGCGCCGAGCGGAACCGGTTGCTCTGGCTCGACCACGAGGCGCTTGCCGACGCGGTCACCTCCGGGGACCGGGCGGGGGTGCTGGCGATACTGCGCGGGTACTACGCCCGTGAGCAGGAATGGGCGGAACGGCTGCTGGCGGTGGAGCGGCTCGCGACGGACGGCCGCTGAGGCGACCCGCCCGCCCCGGCAGGAAACGTACGCCCCCGGCCACGCAGGACCCCACGCCCCGGCACAGCGTCCGCCAGGCAGGACCCGCGCGCCCCGGCACAGCGTCCGCGAGGCAAGAACCGCATGCCCCGGCGGAGCGGCCGGTGGGACCCGGTGCGCCCCCTGCGCCCCGTGGGGCGCCGTGCCCCCGTCGTGTCCGGATTCGTCCTGGTCCCGTGACCGCCGAGACCCTGTGCGTGGCCCACCTGCCGCATTACGCTGTCCCGACGAGCGCCCAACCCGTGTGAGAGCGAGACTTCGTGGCCTGTGACCTGTGGCTCGTCCCCCTCGTCGATGTGCTGTGCCACAGCCCCGACAACCCGTTCGCCGAAGAGATCGCCGTCTACGACAACGCGCTGGGGGAGGCCGGTCTGCCGCCCGTCCCCGTGTACGCGTACATGCCGGGCCTCACCGGGGACGTGGCCCCGGTCGCGGGCTTCGACTACGAGGCGCTGCACTATCTGCGCCGGGCCTATCTGCTCCAGCTCAGCGGGCTGGCGGTCACGCCCGTGGACGGACTCGGCGGGGACTACGAACAGCTTCTGGAGATGTTCGAGCAGAGCGCGCAGCAGTCACACCTGGTCTGGCACTTCGACCACGCGGGGGCGTACGTCCCGGTGGACTTCCCCGTTCCGCTGTCCAACGACCAGCTGCTGGAGGGCGGCGGTCCGCTCGGGTCCTCGCACGGTCTGCTGCGCGAACTGGAGTTCGTCGCCCCGGCCCTCGGCATCGACCCGGCGAACCCGCCGGCCGCGCCCGCGCCGCCCACCCGGCCCACCGAGCTGGAGGAGCCGGCCGACCCGATCGCGTACGACGCGAGCCCGTTCGCGCGGGAGCGGCACGTCTGGCTGGGCCTGCACGCGGCCGCGACCCGCAGCCTCGCGCAGGGCTCGATGATCATCTTCAGTTGACGGCACGCTCCCCCACCGAAGCGGGAGCCTCCGGAACCCCGCACCCTCCACGACCCCGGAACCCCGCAACCCGAGACGGGCACCGGAGAACCCGGAGACGGGCCCCGGAGACGGCGCCCCGCCACCTCCGCAACCCGGAGACGGGCTCCGGAGACGGCGCCCCGCGCCCCCGGAGACGGGCAGCCCTCAGCGGGGCGGCTCCGGCGGCCGTTGCCGGGGCATGTTCGGCCGGGTCACCGAGGGCATCGAGAAGCGGCCCGGTGGCCCGGTCTGCTCGCCCCGGCCGATACCGGCGCCCGTCACCAGGGACTGCATCCCCATGGGGGCGGGCCCGGCGCGGAACTCCACCATCCAGTCCGCCGTCTCGGACCGTACGAGCTCCGTGACGTCCTCGGAGAAGCGGCGCAGCACCCCGAGGCAGCGTTCGGCCGCCTCGCTCGCGGTGCCCTCGGTAGGGCCGAGCACCTCGCGTACGGATTCCGAGGCCCAGTCGAACTGGAGCGCCTGGAGCCTGCGCTGCACGGCCTGCGCGGTGGCCAGATCCCTTATCCAGCCGGAGGTCAGGCCGAAGTACCGGTCGCAGGCCATGCAGGCCGCCCCGAGCAGCAGCGAGAAGTAGCCGTACCCCGCCGAGCCCTCCAGTGCCCCCGTCAGGTCGAGCAGCGGCAGCGTCGCGCCCGCGACGACCCCGACCGAGGTGCCGACGCGCAGTCCGCGTGCGCCGCGCCGCTTCCAGGTGCGGTCCCTCAAATACCAGGCCGCCGTCTCCAGCGCGCCCGTCTCGACCCACCGGTACAGCTCGTCGAGGCGTTCGGCCGGTTCGCCCCAGTCGCCGAGCGGGAACGGGCGCGCGGCGAGATCGCGTCCCGGTCCCGCCGGGCCGCCCTGTTCCGGGGCGGAATGCGTGACTCCGGTGCTGTCACTGGATGACCCCGCAGCGGATTCCTTGCGGGGCGGCCCCTCGGGCGGCATCTCCGGCTGGCTCACCGGGGCACTCCTCTGCACTCTGCGTGGAACTACGGAGGGTCTGTCTCGGGTATCTCCACTGACTTTCACCGACTCCGCCGTCTGGCTCGCTGCGCCGGCTCCGCCCACGGGCTGCGCTGACTCTGCGTTCCCGGCGGTGCGATCGTGTGTGGCGGTACGCATGCCCTTCCTACCGCCGAATGGTGGGCCGTGGGTGCGAAAACGCGGTATTACAGCGTGCTGTCGGCCTCTGGTCAGGTATAGGGCGTTTTCCAGGGGTCGAGAATCTCACTCGAAAGAGTTGCTTCCGATGGGTGGAGCGGGGCACCCGGCAAGCACGTAGGCTCGTTTTAGCCAAACATCCGCCCTCGAAAAGCCCAGGAGTGACCATGATTCCCGGTGGTGGTCAGCCCAATATGCAGCAGCTGCTGCAGCAGGCCCAGAAGATGCAGCAGGATCTCGCGGTGGCTCAGGAGGAGCTGGCGCGGACCGAGGTGGAGGGGCAGGCGGGCGGCGGTCTGGTCAAGGCCACCGTGAACGGCTCCGGCGAACTGCGCGCCCTCGTGATCGACCCCAAGGCGGTGGACCCCGAGGACACCGAGACCCTGGCCGATCTCGTCGTCGCGGCGGTCCAGGCGGCCAACGAGAACGCCTCCGCGCTCCAGCAGGAGAAGCTGGGCCCGCTGGCGCAGGGCCTGGGCGGCGGCATGCCCGGACTCCCGTTCTGAGCCGTCCCGCCCGCTGAGCCGTCCCGCCCGCCGAGTCGTCCCGCCCGCTGAGCCTCCGGGCCCCTGAGTCGTCCGGGCCCCTGAGCCGTCCCGCCCGCCGAGCCGTCCCGCCCGCCGAGCCGTCCCGCCCGCCGAGCCGTTCCGCGGGCCCGCCCGGCTCGCGGGCCCGCGGGACGGCTCGCGAGCCGAGCGGCCCCGGGGAGTCGGCCGACTCCCCTATTGGTACCCACGCGTACCCACTACGGTACGAGCAGGATTTGAAGGAAAGGCGTTCCGTTGTACGAAGGCGTTGTTCAGGACCTCATCGACGAACTGGGCAGGCTCCCGGGCGTCGGTCCCAAGAGCGCGCAGCGGATCGCCTTCCACGTGCTGCAGGCGGAGCCGACCGATGTGCGGCGCCTCGCCCATGCCCTCCTCGAGGTCAAGGACAAGGTCCGTTTCTGTTCGGTCTGCGGAAACGTCGCGCAGCAGGAGCAGTGCAACATCTGCCGCGACACCCGCCGGGACCTGACGGTCATCTGCGTGGTCGAGGAGCCGAAGGACGTCGTCGCGATCGAGCGGACCCGTGAGTTCCGGGGCCGGTACCACGTGCTCGGTGGCGCGATCAGCCCCATCGAGGGCGTCGGGCCCGACGATCTGCGCATCCGCGAGCTGCTGACCCGGCTCGCCGACGGCTCCGTCACCGAGCTGATCCTCGCGACCGACCCGAACCTGGAGGGCGAGGCCACCGCGACGTACCTGGCGCGGATGATCAAGCCCATGGGGCTCCGTGTCACCCGCCTCGCCAGTGGGCTGCCCGTCGGCGGCGACCTGGAGTACGCGGACGAAGTGACCCTGGGCCGCGCGTTCGAGGGGAGGCGGCTTCTCGATGTCTGACGCGGGTACGTTGCAGAGATCCCAGCAACCGTTCGTGCAGGTGCCCACCGGAGGTTCCCTCGATGTCTGACGCCACGCTGAACTCCGTCACGCAGGACCCGGACGACTTCGCCGTCCAGATCGCGGACCAGATCAAGACGTTCATCGTCGCGGTCACCGAGGTGTCCAAGGTCGACGAACCCGAGGAGGCCGTTCCGGTCCTGCTCCTCCAGGTCTCCCAGCTGCTGCTCGCGGGCGGCCGGCTCGGCGCGTACGAGGACATCCTCCCGGACGAGCGGTACGAGCCCGACCTGGGCGCCGAGCCGGACGCGGACGGCCTGCGGGAGCGGTTCGCGGCCCTGCTGGAGCCCATCGACGTCTACTCCGAGGTCTTCGACCCGTACGAGCCCCGCAAGGCGCCCGTGCCGCACCGGATCTCCGACGACCTGGCCGACCTCGTCACCGACCTCGGCCACGGTCTCGCCCACTACGAGGCGGACCGCACGGCCGAGGCGCTGTGGTGGTGGCAGTTCTCCTACTTCTCCAACTGGGGCTCGACGGCCTCCGCGACCCTGCGGGCCCTCCAGTCGCTGATCGCGCACATCCGCCTCAACCAGCCGCTGGCGGAGCTGGACGGGCTCGACATCGACCAGGACCCGGGCGACGACGACCTCGCCGAGGCCGCGGGCCTGGTCATGGTCCAGGAGATCGCGGGGCCGCTGGGGCTGCGCCCGGTCAAGTAGCGGCCGGTTCCCACGGTCCGTACGGCTCCGAGGGGGCGGGTCAGACCGCCGACCAGCCGTTGTCCACGGCGAGGATCACGCCGTTGATGTTGCTCGCCGCGTCCGAGGCGAGGAAGACGATCGCGGCGGCCTGCTCGTCGGCGGAGGCGGGCTTGCCGACGTTCCCCATGTAGGAGCCGAGGACGGCCGGGCCGAGCGCGTCACGGTCGGCGTTCACCTGGATGTTGGTGAGGGTGCCGCCGGGCGCGATGGCGTTGGTGCGGACGCCCTGGGCGCGGTACATGACGGCGGTCGACTTGGTGAGGCCCGCGATGCCGTGCTTCGACGCGGTGTACGCGGCGCCCGCCGCCGAGCCGCGCAGGCTCGCCTCCGACGCGGTGTTCACGATCGCGCCCTTTCCGGCCGCCAGCATGTGCGGGAGCGCGGCCCGCGTCAGCAGGAACGGCGCGGTGAGGTTGACGCGTATGACCCGCTCCCACTCGGAGTCCGTGACGTCCGCCGCCGCCGACATGGAGTCCATGATTCCGGCGTTGTTGACCAGCACGTCCAGGCTGCCGAGGGTCTCCACGGCGGTGCGCACCACCTCGTCCACCACGGTCTGCTCGCTCAGGTCGCCCACCACCGCGACGGCGGTGCCGCCGTCCGCCGCGATGTCGGCGACGGTCTGTCCGGCCCGTGCCTCGTCCAGGTCGGCGACGAGGACCTTCGCGCCCCGGGCGGCGAACTGGAGGGCGGTGGCCCGGCCGATGCCGGAGCCCGCGCCGGTGACCACGACGCTGCGGTCCTGGAATTCGTCGGTGCTCATGGTGGTGCTCCCTTGCCTTGATGTTCCGCCTCGGACTGTACGGTTTTCTGGCGCGTGGTGCCAAAAAGTCGCTCCGTGCCATGCTGCGGAGATCGTTAGGGTGGAGCCATGGGAGACGCTCCGACCTCTGCCGCGCAGTCCGCCCGCGCAGGCCGCCCGCCGCTGACCGAGCGCCGCAAGGCGGCCACCCGGCTGGAGATCGCGGAGGTCGCGGTGCGGCTCTTCGCCGAGAAGGGCGTCGCCGCCACCTCCGCCGACGAGATCGCGGCCGAGGCGGGTGTCTCGACCCGCACGCTCTGGCGGTACTTCCCGACCAAGGAGGCGTGCGTACAGCCGCTGCTCGCGGTCGGTGTCGACTCGCTCGCCGAGGCGCTCCGGAACAGCTCGGGCGACGAGTCGCTGATCGACGCGCTGGAGGCCGTGCGGCCCGACACCATGCGCCCCACGGCCGGTTCGGAGGACGTACTCAGCCTGGTCAGGCTCACCCGCACGGAACCGGGGCTCCGGGCCGTGTGGCTCCAGACCCACCTGGAGGCCGAGCCGGTGCTCGCGGAAGCCATCGCCCATCGCACCGGGGAGTCCCCGGACGCGCTGGCGCCCCGGGTCGCCGCAGCCATGATCAACGTCGCCCTGCGGGTCGCCGCCGAGGACTACGCGTGGAACCCGGAGCGTTCCGGCCGGGCCCTGGACGAGGTCGCGCATGAGGCGTTGCGGATCGCGGCGGAGGTCCTGCGGCAGGGCTGAGGGTGTGGACCGTCCTCCGGCCCCGGCACGGGTGGCCGCGGCGGCCACGGCGAGGGAGCAGCCGCGCCGAGTCGGTGACAACCCCCCTGCCGTGGCGCGTGTGTCGGTACGCTCGGTGCTCACCGCCGCCCGCGCGCGAGGAGCCGGGGCGCGGTACGAAACCTGAACCGGGGGGAACGGGCATGGCGGACGAGGTGTGGGCGGGGCTCGCGGAGGCAATCGGGGCCATCCGCGACGAACTCCAGCGGGCCGAGATCGAGGGCCGGGACAAGCCGGTCCGGTTCCGCACCGGACCTGTGGAGTTGGAGTTCACGGTCGACGTGCGGAAGGACGCCGAGGGCCGGGCGCGGGTGTCCGTGCTGCCGTTCGGCCTCGGTGCCGAGGCGAAGGCCGCCGCCTCGCGGGGCACGACCAACCGCATCGCCCTCACCCTGCACCCCGTGGACGCGGAGGGCCGGGACAAGCGCATCGCCGACACCGTTCCCGCCCCCGCCGACGGCGCCTCGGGACGTCCTGAGTAGAGCGGGACCGGCTGCCGTGGACGTCCGGCGCGTCGTCGAGATATGGAACCCGTCCGCCCGGAGCGTGGGCACGGGTTACCTCGTCGCGGACCGGCTGGTGCTCACCGCCTTCCACGCCGTGGCGCCGGGAGAGGCGGAGTGCGAGGTGCGTGCGCTGGCCGGGGGCTCCTGGGCCGCCGCCGAACTGCTCTGGCCCGAGACCCCGCCCGACCTCGACCGCGCCCCGCGGGCCGACGCGGCGCTCCTCCGGGTCACCGCCTCCGAGTGGGCACCGCTGGCGGGGGAGCCGGTCCGCTGGGGCGGCTTCGATCCGGGCGCCCCGGCCGGCCGCGAGGAGGAGGAACGGATCGCCTGTCTGGCCGTGGGATTCCCGCGCGCCGAGGTGCGCGACGACATCCGTGACACCAAGCAGATCGCGGGCCACGTCGAGCGGCTGACAGGCTTGAAGTCCGGGCTGTTCACGGTGCACGTGGACCGGGTCGCCACGCCGTCGAGGGGCGGCCCCGGCGCGGGGAGCGCGGACCCGGGCCCGTCCCGCTGGGCAGGGGCCTCCGGGGCCGCGCTCTTCGCGCGAGGACACCTGATCGGGGTCCTCACCGAGGACCGGGCCCGCGACTACGAGGCCGACCAGCTCCGGGCCGTTCCGGTGGCGGCGCTGGCGGACCTCCCCGGGTTCACCATGGCGCTGAAGGCGTCGGGCGTGCGGTTCGCCCTCGCCGACCTCGCGGACCTGCGGGAGCCGGACGCCCCCGGGACGCGGACCGCATACGACGTCGGTGTGCCGCGCGGCATGAACAACCTGCCCGAGCCGCCCTCCCGGCACTTCGTCGGCAGACAGGAGGTGCTCGCGGGGCTCGCGCGAGCACTCTCGGCGGCCGACGGGCCCCGTGCCCGGGTCATCCACGGGCTCGGAGGCGTGGGCAAGTCGACCCTCGCGCTGCACTACGCGTACGACCACCGGGACGCGTACTCACTGGTGTGGTGGATCCGGGCCGACAGCCCCGACCTGATCACCGCGGACCTGGCGGCCCTCGCCCAACGAGTGCGCGGGGAGAGGCGGTCGGGAACCACGGACGACGAGGAGGCGGACTGGGCGACGGGGTGGCTCCAGGCGCACCCCGGCTGGCTGCTGGTCTTCGACAATGCCGAGCGGCCCGGGGACGTCCACGCGGTGACCGGTCAACTCCGCTCCGCCGGGCGGTATGTGGTGACCACCCGCTACCGGCACGGCTGGCACGCCGAGCCGCTCGCGCTCGGCGTGCTGGACGAGGAATCCTCACTGACTCTGCTGACCGAGCTGTCCGGGGATCACGGTTCCGATGAAACGAGTCTGCTGGCGGAGGAGTTGGGCCACCTCCCGCTCGCTCTGGAGCAGGCCGGATCGTACGTCGGCAGGACGGGCACGAGCGTCTCCGACTACCGCGCGCTGGTCGCCACCCACCCGGCACGGATGGCGGACGCCGCACCCGACGGGCCCGGCGCCACCGACCGTACGGTCGCTCGTGTCTGGGGCGTCACCGTGAACCAGCTCGTCCGGCAGTCACCGGACTCCGCCGACGTGCTGCTCCTCGCGTCCTGGTACGCCCCCGAGGGCATTCCCCGCGCGCTGTTCGCACCACTCGTCGGCGATGCCATGCTCGTCGACGAGGCGGTCGCCACGCTCGCCGACTACAGCATGATCACGGTGAACGGCCCGACGTTCTCCGTGCATCGCGCCGTTCAGTGGATGGGCCGTACTCAGGTGGCGGAGGACCCGCAGCGCCCCGGCGAACGGATCGCCGAGCTGAAGGAAATGGCGTTCCTGCTGCTCCTCAAACACTTCCCCGAAGACCCCACCGACGTGCGGGCTTGGCCGGAGTGCGCCGCGTTGCTGCCGCACGTCGAAGCGCTGCTGGACAGGCTCCCGCCGGCCGAGGACGGCGGCCTGATGGTGCTGCTCCTGCACCGGGCGGCCACCTATCTGCTGGAACAGGGTTCATCGGCGCAGACGCTGCGACTCTGCGAGCGGCTGGTCGAGGTGGCCGAGCGGGTGGAGGGCGAGCTGGATCCGATCACCCTCGCCGTCCGGGGCAATCTGGCCATCGCGGCGAGGCGGGCCGGGGACCCCGGCCGCGCACTGCTTCTGGAGGAGAAGTCCGTCGCCGACCACGTCCGGGCGTACGGCCCGGACGATCCGCGCACGCTCAGGGCGAAGGGGGGCCTGGCGGCCGTCTGGCTCGAAGAGGGCGAGGTGCGGCGCGGGGCCGCCTTGGAGGCGGAGATCCATGCGGGGTTGCTCCGGAGCCTCGGACCCGACCACGTCGATACGATCGTGTCACTGGGCAGACTCGCCCACGCCCACAGCATGCTGGGTGAGCACGAGCGGAATCGCGACCTCTGCGAGCAGGCCGTGGAGAGGTGCTTGCGGATCTTCGGACCGGACTCTCCGCGCACGCTGCTGCACCGGGTGAACCTGGCCTCCGCCCACGACCTGGCGGGGGACGCCGAACGCTCCGTCACCGAGCTGCGGCAGGCTCTGGCCGACTGCGTACCCGTGCTCGGAGCGCCCCACGACACCTCCCTGCTCGCCCGGGAGAACCTCGCCCATCTCCTCGCGCGGCTCGGGGAGTTCGCCGAGGCCGTGGACCTGTTCGCGGAGGTGGACGAGCTCACGGCACGGCGTTACGGCCCCGAGAGCCACCGGGCCGTCAGGACACGAGCCACGCTGGAACGGGCGCGGGCGCGCCTGGAATCCGTAGCGACGGCTGACGGGGCGGCCGACGAAACGGGACCGGGGCGGGGCGGCGGTTCTCCGGCACCGGACGCCCGGGGGATTTCCACGGACGAGTGATTTCAGGGGCAGCTGCCTGCCGCTCGACCGGTGCGGTGTTCCCGCAGGTCGGCCCGGGGCTCAAGCCCCGAACTCCGAGACCCGAGTGACGAGCTACGAACCCCGAGCCTCGAACTCCGAGCCCCTTTTTGCAGGAATGGGTGGTCAGGTTGGATCCCACCCACCCACCCTCCCCACCGAGCCGGGCCAAGTCCCGCGCGTCAGCGCGCGGATGGGGGGCGTGTACGCACTTGGAGTGGCTTTCCGTGATCGGCTTGCGCCGGAGCGTGATGGCGCTCTACGTTCGCGTTGAGCAATCTCAAACCTCAGAAAAAGGACGACCCCGGTGGTGTAGGCAAACACCGGCCGGGGTCTGACCGAAGTGAGATCGCAAGACGAAAGAGACGATCCCTCATGGCTTCCGCCAACATTAGTGCTGTCCTGTCCGCCCCCGCCCACCCCATGGCGAAAGCCGGGTACGGCAAGCGCCACGCGCCCGGCCAAGCGCCCCGGCACGCGCGCGACTTCGGGCACCTCGCACCGAGGGAGGCGGCCATCGGCGCGTACATCGACCGGCTGCCCGAGGGCGCCGCCATCGGCTACAAGACCCTCGCCGAAGAGCTCCCCGACTACGGCCAGCAGGCCTGCCGCAGCGCCCTCGACCGGCTGACCCGCGCGGGCCATCTCCGCCGCTTCAAGGTCCACTTGACCGGCGCCAACGGCACCCTGCACTGGGTGACCCGGACCTACTTCTCCCGGACGGCGCGCAACGCCGCCTGGTGGGCGGAGTTCGTGCGGTTCGTGCGCGGCATCGACGTGACCGGCCAGCCGCCCGCCCCGACGGTGGTCCCGGACGCGGGAGTTCCGGGCGCGGGAGTTCCGGACGCGGGAGTTTTGGACGCGGGAGTTCCGGGCGCGGGAGTTCCGGACGCGGGAGTTCCGGGCGCGGACGGTCCGGGCGTGGGCGCGCCGAACCCCGCGGCCCCGGGCGCGCGGGTGCCGGGCGCGGCCCCCTGGCACACGGCCCGGCCGGCGGACGCCGATGCCCCGGCTCAGCAGCCCCCCGAGCCTTCGCCCGCGCCTTCGGCCGACGCCGCGCGGACCGGTGAAGTGGCCACGGTGGTCACCTCGTTCGGCGAGCTGATGGCGGGCCGCATGGACGCGCCGCCGCCGGGCTCCGCCGCCGCCCTGGCCCTGGAGGCCGGGGCCAGGGCGCCCCGCTCAAAGGCGTACGACCTGCTCGCCGCGCTCGGCGGGCGGGACCCCCGGCTCCAGCTCTCCGGCGACGAGTGCACCGCGCTGGAAGCCCTCGTCGGCGAGTGGCTGGCCCGGGGTCTGGACCGCGACCGGATCACCCACGTCCTCGCGTCGGGGCTCCCCCCGGCGGTGCACTCCGCAGTTGCCTTCCTGCAGAAACGACTGGAGACGAAAATGCCCCCCACCCAGCAGCCCGCACCGGACGCACGACCCGGGGCGGCGCGCGAGGAGATCGCGGCAGCGCTGATGATGTGCCTCTTCTGCGACGAGGACGAGACCACGACGACCCTGGTCGGCGGGGTCTGCGGGGAGTGCCGCGCCGCCATCGACCAGGACGAGGCGAGCGGCGCCACCGGTGACGTACCCGACACCTTCCTCGCCCGCCCCCGGCAGCACCAGGACGTCGCCGCCCGGGTCGCCGAACTCCGTGCGGCGGCGGGCCGCCCGATGACGGTGCCGGTACCGCGCCGGTACTGAGCGACGACCTGCACGACGCCTCTGACCTGCGTACCTCATCCCGTGCAGGCTGCACGGAAATTCTGAGCGGCTGTCAGGAGGGGTTGATAACCTCCGGTTCCGCTCGTGATCATCGGGTGGACGAACCGGGGAGGGACGGCGAACATGCCGGAGAACAGAGCACAGGGGACCCGTGCGGGGCGCGGCGCCGCACGGTGGCTCGCGGGAACGGCCTGCGGAGCCGTACTCGCGCTGACCGCCTCGGGGGTGGCCGTCGCGGCGGACAACCTGCCGCCGCTCAAGCCGGGCGCGGCCGATCTGAAGTCCGGGTCGAAGACCTGCGCTTCCGGAGCCGAACGGCCCGAGGTGACCTGGGCGCCGACGCTGTACGCCACGCTGAACGACCCGGCCGAGGACGACGTACCCGACCGGGTCGACTCCGTCGGCGCCGAGTTCGAGGCGTGGTGGACGGACGCGGACGGAGTGGAACAGCGCCTCCACCACGTCACCCCCGCCCCCCTGCCGTCCGGTGCCACGTCCTTCTGGGACACCGCAGTAGGCAATGCCCTCCCCGCCGACACCGTCATCTCCTGGCACGTACGGGCCGACGACGGCTCCGCGGTGTCCGAATGGAGCGACGCGGGCGCCTCCGCCTGCGAGTTCGTCATCGACACCGTCGCGCCGCAGGCCCCGGTCGTGACCTCTCCGGAGTTCCCCGAGGGCGTGTTCCGCAGCGGCGGGATCGGGACGTACGGGACGTTCACGTTCGCGTCCCCGGCGGACGACGACGTCGTCTCCTACCGCTACACGCTTCTCGGGCACCCCGCCGTGGACGTCGCGGCCACCGGTCCCGACCACACGGCGGAGGTTCGCCTTCTCGCCACGGAGTCCACGCAGCGGCTCGACGTCCAGGCCTTCGACAGAGCGGGGCACCCCGGTGCAACGACGCACTACGCCTTCTACCCGTCCCTGGCGAGCGCGCCCGTCGCGGAGTGGCAGCTCACCGACCCGGCCGGCAGCCGGTCCGCCGCCCCGGTCACCGGCGCGACGGCCCGTGCCGGAACCGGCGCCGCGTTCGGTGCCTCCGCTCCCGAAGGCACCGCGCTGACCACCACCGTCTCGCTCGACGGCACCGGCCACGGCTTCCTCACCCCGGGCGCGCCGGTCGTCGACACCGCGAGGACCTTCGCGGTGGGCGGCTGGGTCCGGCCGGGAGCCACCGACCACGTCATGACCGTCGCCTCGCAGGACGCCGACGGTGCCCCCGCGTTCACCCTCGGCCTGCGCCCCGGTGACGGTGGCGCCCAGTGGTCGTTCGGCGCGGGAAGCGAGCGCGTGACCGGCGGCGAGCCGGAAGCCGGCCGCTGGGCGTACGTCCTCGGCCTGTACGACTCCGAGACCGGCCTCGCGCACCTCTACGTCGACGGCAAGGAGACGGGTACACCCGTCGCGGTCGCCCCGGCCCGTGCGACCGGTGACTTCCAGATCGGCCGCGCGCAGGGCAAGCTCGGATACCGCGACCGCTGGCAGGGCGGGATCGGTGACCTCCGGGTCTACGACCGGGTCGTCCTGCCCGCAGAGATCACCCAGCTCGCGGCCGTGGAGATCCCCGCGCCCACCGAGGCCGGGCGGTGGTCCATGGAGTCCGCGACGGACGGGACCACCCCCACCAGGGACGCGGGCGAGCCGCTCCGCCTGGAAGGCGGCGCGTCCCTTTTCCGGCTGCCCGACGACATCTGCGACGTCTACCCCGTCGACTGCGAGCCGCCCCTCTACCCGCTCCGCGGTGATGCCCACCTGACTCTCGACGGAGTCGACGACTACGCGCACACCGCACAGCCCGTCGTCGACACCACCGGCAGCTACACGCTCTCGGCGTTCGTCCGCCTCGCGGACGACGTGACGGCCGCCGACGCGCCCATGACGCTCCTCTCCCAGGCGGGCGAGGACGGCAACGCCGCGTTCGAGGTGCGGTACGTCCCCGCGACGGGGCGCTGGGAGTTCAGCGTGGCCCAGGGCGGTGCGACGCCCCAGGTCACCACGGTGGGCAAGGACACCGTCCCCACCGGCACCCACCGGGTGGCCGTGGTCCACGACGCTCGGACCGGGCGCATCACGCTCTACGTGGACGCCCAGAAGGAGGACGGCGTGAGCGCCACCTTCAAGGCCCCCGTGGCGAGCACCGGCGGCCTCCAGGTCGGGCGCGCCACGCTCGCCGACGGCACCGGAAGCTCGTACCTGCGCGGAGCCGTGGACGAGGTCCACGCGTACACCGGAGCCCTGTCCGCGAGCGCGGTCCAGGACCTCGCCAACGGGTACGACCCCTGCCTGGTCTGCTCCTGACCGACCGGTGGTCCGCACCCGATCGCGGGCGGATCACCGGACGCGGCCGACGCTCCTCCCCGGTGGCGGAACCCGCCGGAAGCGTGTGGGCTGGAACACAGACGCGCGTGGCGGCCGGTGAGGTGGGCATAGGCCCCGTACGAGCGGCCCGGAACGACACGCCGGACCAGGTGGTGGGCGGGACATCTCACCATCTGGTAAGGACGAGGAGATTCCGGGCCGCTCGTTAAACTGAGCCGACCGCAGTAACGGAATGAGCGAGGAGCGCACGTGGGCCTGGTCGTGCAGAAGTACGGAGGCTCATCCGTAGCCGATGCCGAGGGCATCAAGCGCGTCGCCAAGCGAGTCGTCGATGCCAAGAAGAACGGCAACCAGGTGGTTGTCGTGGTGTCCGCGATGGGCGACACGACGGACGAGCTGATCGATCTCGCCGAACAGGTGTCTCCGATGCCTGCCGGGCGTGAGTTCGACATGCTACTGACCGCCGGAGAGCGGATCTCCATGGCGCTTCTGGCCATGGCGATCAAAAACCTGGGCCACGAGGCCCAGTCGTTCACGGGCAGCCAGGCCGGTGTCATCACCGACTCCGTCCACAACAAGGCGCGCATCATCGATGTCACGCCCGGCCGCATCCGGACCTCGATCGACGAGGGCAACATCGCCATCGTCGCCGGGTTCCAGGGCGTGAGCCAGGAGGGCAAGAACATCACCACCCTCGGCCGCGGTGGGTCCGACACCACCGCCGTCGCCCTCGCCGCGGCGCTGGACGCCGAGGTCTGCGAGATCTACACCGACGTGGACGGCGTCTTCACCGCCGACCCCCGGGTCGTCAAGAAGGCCCAGAAGATCGAGTGGATCTCCTTCGAGGACATGCTGGAGCTGGCCGCGTCCGGCTCCAAGGTGCTGCTGCACCGCTGCGTCGAGTACGCACGCCGATACAACATCCCGATCCACGTCCGCTCGTCCTTCTCCGGACTGCGCGGCACCTGGGTCAGCAACGAGCCGCAAGGGGACCAGCAGGTGGAGCACGCGATCATCTCCGGAGTCGCCCATGACGTCTCCGAGGCCAAGATCACCGTCGTCGGCGTCCCCGACAAGCCGGGCGAGGCCGCCGCGATCTTCCGCACCATCGCCAACGCGGAAGTCAACATCGACATGGTGGTGCAGAACGTCTCCGCCGCCGCGACGGGGCTGACGGACATCTCCTTCACCCTGCCCAAGGCCGAGGGCCGCAAGGCCATCGACGCCCTGGAGCGGGCCAAGGGCACCATCGGCTTCGACTCGCTGCGCTACGACGACCAGATCGCCAAGATCTCGCTGGTCGGCGCGGGCATGAAGACCAACCCGGGCGTCACCGCCGGTTTCTTCGAGGCGCTCTCCGACGCCGGTGTGAACATCGAGCTCATCTCGACCTCCGAGATCCGCATCTCGGTCGTCACCCGCGCCGACGACGTCAACGAAGCCGTCCGCGCCGTGCACACGGCCTTCGGTCTCGACAGCGACTCCGACGAGGCCGTCGTCTACGGAGGCACCGGCCGATGACCGCACGCCGCCCCTCGCTCGCGGTCGTCGGTGCGACCGGGGCGAGCGGCGGCGTCATGCTCCAGATCCTTTCGCAGCACGCGGACGTCTGGGGCGAGGTGAAACTGATCGCCTCCCCGCGTTCGGCCGGCCGCAAGCTGGCCGTACGCGGCGAGGAGAAGGAAGTCCTCCCGATCGGTGAGGACGTCTTCGACGGCGTCGACATCGCCGTCTTTCTGGTGCCCGACCGGGTCGCCGCACTCTGGGCGCCCGTCGCGGCCTCCCGGGGCGCCGTCGTCGTCGACGGCTCCGCCGCCTTCCGCCTCGACCCGGACGTGCCGCTGGTCGTCCCCGAGGTCAACCCGCACGCCGCCCGCACCCGCCCGCGCGGGATCGTGGCCTCGCCGGACTGCACCACGCTCTCGCTGATCGTCCCGATCGGCGCGCTGCACGCCGAATTCGGCCTCAGTGAACTGACCGTCTCCACCTACCAGGCCGTGAGCGGCCAGGGCCGCGACGGCGTCGAAGCCCTCCGCCAGGAGCTCGGCCTGGTCGCCGGCAGCCTCGCCACCGGTACGGAGCTGGGCACCCGCCCCGGAGACGTACGCCGCGTCCTCGGCGACCGGCCGGCCGGCCCGTTCTCCGCTCCCGTCGCGCTGAACGTCGTGCCCTGGGCGGGCAGCGACGCGGGGGACGGCTGGTCCTCCGAGGAACTCTCCATCCGCGAGGAATGCCGCAAGATCCTCGGCCTGCCGGACCTGCGCACCGCCATCACCTGTGTGTACGTCCCCGTCGTCATCACGCACTCGATGTCCGTGCACGCCCGTTTCGAGAACGAGGTCACCGTCGACCGGGCCCACGAGATCCTGGCCACCGCCCCCGGCGTCGTACTCGTCGACAGCCCCGCCGAGGGCGAGTTCCCCACCCCGGCGGACGTGGTGGGCACCGACCCCACCTGGGCCGGCCGGGTGCGCCGCTCGCTGGACGACCCGCAGGCCCTGGAGATGTTCCTCTGCGGGGACAACCTGCGAAAAGGCGGGGCCCTGAATGTGGCCCAGATCGCCGAATCCCTCGCGGCCTCCGTGGGCGGGTCCTGAATCCCGGCGCTGTTTTGCCGCACGGTTTCGCTCCGGGCTCCGTTCCGGATGATCTTTCGGGGTCTTTCGGCGGCAGTCTTCGGCGACCGGGGGCCGAGTGCCGGGGAGACCCGTCTCCCGGTCACCTTCCGGCTCTCCCCGGGCTCTACCCGGGCTCTCCCGGGGCCCTCCACGACTCTCCCCGGGACCTATTCAGGTTCTCCGCAGAGCTCTCTTCCGGGCCGCAGAATTTCGTACATCATCGAAATGTCTCATCGAAACAGTTTTGTGGGATCTGTGAAGGTCACATGTTCAATTCGGCTTCCTTAACCTCTTGAGCTGGGGCGTTGTCATATCCGACGATGAGTCTGTGGTCCTGTGCAACCGTGAGTCGGCAGTTCGGCGTCTTCGCCGTCACTTCTTGCGCGACGGGCGCACCAATAGGGCAATTGGGGAAGAGCGGGTACGTATGAGGGCGAGTCGCACGGAGCTGAACGCGCTGCCGCACGCGTACAACCCTGACGGGGGGCAGTGTGTCCAACTTGCGTGGCAGAGGTTCTCGAAATCCCGGCGGTCCGCCCCTTGCGAGGGGCCCTGGTTCTCCCGCTCCGCAGGCCCCGCGCGGTCGGCGGCATGCCGGTGATCGCCCCGCTGAGCGCCGCGAGCACGACGAGCCACGTGCGGCTCCCCTCGCCGCGCGAGGGTGCTGAAGAGGCGGTGGCGGCCGGAACGACGGTCGACCATCTGACCGAGACCTACCGCGCCCACTACCGTTCCCTGCTCGGCCTCGCCGCGCTCCTGCTGGACGACACCGCCTCCTGCGAGGACGTCGTGCAGGAGGCCTTCATCCGCGTGCACTCCGCCCGCAGCCGCGTGCGCGAACCCGAGAAGACGCTCGCCTACCTCCGGCAGACGGTCGTCAACCTCTCGCGCTCCGCTCTGCGCCGCCGCATCCTCGGGCTGAAGCTCCTCTCCAAGCCGATGCCGGACATGGCCAGCGCGGAGGAGGGGGCGTACGACCAGCTGGAGCGGGACGCGCTGATCAAGGCCATGAAGGGCCTCCAGCGGCGCCAACGGGAAGTACTCGTGCTGCGCTACTTCGCCGACATGACCGAAGCGCAGGTCGCCGACACCCTCGGTATCTCGCTCGGTTCGGTGAAGGCGTACGGTTCGCGCGGGATCGCCGCTCTGCGCCTGGTGATGGAGGCGCAGGCATGAGCGGCGGCCCCCTCAGTCACGATCCGGACCGGACGGGAAGCGGAACAGTGAACCATGGGCCGCACACGAGCCATGGGGCGAACGCGAACCACGGGCCCGAGTCGAGTCCCGGTCCCGAACACCCGGCGGAGGCAGCCGAGCCGACCGGCCGTACCCTCGGCGCCGACGAGGAGCACGGCCCTCCGGGGTCCACACCGTCCGGTCGGTACGACGAGACGCCCGGCCGTCCGGGCGGAGAGGCCTCCGACCGGCACGAGAGGGCGTCCCGTGCGCTCGACGACCTGCCCCGCCCCCGCGAGGAGGCGGCCGGCTCCCGCGACGGGGCTTCGGGGGCGGACGCACCGACCCCACGGACCCTGCTCTCCCTGGCACGCCCCGCGGGTGCGGGCTTCGGCGGCGGCGCCGGCGGCAGAGGCCCGAGCGCCGGCGGCCCCGGTGCCGACGACCCGAGCGCCGACGACCCGAGCGCCGTCGGCGACACGGCCGACGAACAGCTGCTGCGGAACCTGCTGCGGGGAGCCGTCCGCGACCTCGAACCCGCCGAGAGCGCACTGGACCACCTGCACCGGGCCATACCCGTCCGCCGGGCGCGCCGTCGCCAGGCGGTCGTCGGCGCTGCCGCCGCGGCCCTGCTGATCGGTACCGCCGTGCCCGCCTTCGTCCACGTGGCGAGCTCCGGGAACGCGGCCACCGCGGCGCCCGCGCTCGCCGGACACGGCGAGAGATCCCAGAGCCGGCAGGGCGACGCCCCCGGGGCGGCGGTGGGGGAGAAGCCGAGCGACGGACAGCCCGCGCGGGGGACGACCGGCCCGCACGAGGGAGCGCCCGGCCCCAGCCGTACCCCGTCCGCGAGCGACGACCCGGCCGACCCCCACAGCGCTCGCTCCGGGGCCGTCAGCCAGGAGGAACTCGCCTCGATCGCCGCCCTGCCCGCCTGCGGGCCCGGCCAGCTCGGCGTCGTCCTGGCGACCAGCGGTACGGCCGACTCGAACGGCACGGTCTACGGGACCTTCCGCATCGCCAACCGGTCCGCAGCGAACTGCTCGGTCAGCAGCGCGGGCACCATGGGGTTCACCGCCTCCGGCGCCGCCGACGCGACGAAGATCCAGGTCGTGCAGCACGTGATGGGCGACCCCGCCGCAGGGCTGCCCGACCCCGCCGTCGAGCCCGCGGCGGTGCTGCTGAGACCCGAGATGTCGTACGAGGTGCAGTTCGCCTTCGTACCGACCGACACCTGTCCCACCGCCACCGCCCCCACACCCACGCCGGTCGAGACCACACCGCCGGGCACGGGCGCCGAGGAGGACCAGACGGCGAGCGTGGAGACGCAGTCCCTGCCGGACGACGCCGCCCCGGCCGACGGGTCCATCGCCGTGACGCACACCCCGGAAGCGGGCGCGCCGACCGTCGAGACCACGATCAGCAACGCCTGCGCGGGCACGATCTACCGCACGGGCATCGTCGCGGAGCCGTAGGGCCGTCCGTCCGGATCATGCTGGGCGCGCTGACGCTGCCCCCTCCTGGCAGCAGACGGGGTCATCCGCTGCGCGGCGGAGTCCCGGACGCGGTGCCGACGGGTTCACCCGGTTCAGGAGCGACCGGCGTTGACGGGGCGGCGCCGGCCGGGTCGGGGACCAGGCCCAGGGCGATGTCCCGGGCCGCTTCGGCCTCGCGCCGCAGCAGGCGGAACCACATGAAGAGCACGAACGCGGCGAAGACGAACCACTCCCCGGTGTAGCCCAGGTTCTGGAAGGCCTTCAGGTCGAGACCGCTGCCCTCCACCGCCGCCGCCGGAACCGCCTTCATGCCGTTGCCGGAGTCGTCCGCGCCGCCGATGCCGCTCGCGGGGAGCGTGACCCAGGCGTCGTACACGTCGTACGGCACGAGGTTCACCAGCGTCGCCGCGCTGATGATGCCGAGCTCCCCGTCGGGAAGGCCGCCCGCGTTGTTCACGCCGGAGCTGGTGGCGCTCTCCGACGCCTGGAGGTCGCCGGTCACCGTGATCTCACCGGTGGGCGCCGGGGGAACCGTGTTGTTCTCCCGCGCGCGCTCCGGCTCGCCGGGCATCCAGCCGCGTACGACGGGCAGCGCCTTGCCGCCGTCCGTACGCAGCAGGTCCAGGACGTAGAAGCCGTCACGGTCGTCCAGCTCGCGCCCCGGGACCAGGAACTGGTCCGCGAACGTCCCCGTCGCCGTGGCGGGACGGCCCGACGTGACCGTGTCCACGGGCAACAGCGAGTCCAGCGGCTTCGCCTCGCGGGTGCCCGGGTCCGGCTGCTTCTCGGCCTGTTCGTGCGACTGCACGCGGTCCTCGAAACGGCCGAGCTGCCAGGTGCCCATGAACACGCAGAACGGAATGGCCAGCACGACGAAGAGGTTGATCCCCCACCATCGCGGGGTCAGCAGGAACCGGTACACCCCATAACCGTACGGTCCCCACCCGGACGGCCGGGAGCGGGGGCGCCCATTTATCCGGCCCTTACAGGGGCGCCCCGGTCCCGGCGCGGGTGCCCGGCTACTCCCCGGGGACCGCCGTAGCGGTGGTCGCCGCGGCCGTTCCCGGTGTGGGCTTCGGCAGATGCCGCAGCGCGAAGTCCAGCTCCAGACCCACCTGCTTGATCCGCTCCTCCACCACGAGCGACCCGTGACCAGCGTCGTAGCGGTAGACCTCGTGCACCGCGCCCCGGGCCTTCAGCCGGTCCACGTAGTTCTCCACCTGACGGATGGGACAGCGCGGATCGTTGACGCCCGCCGAGATGTAGACCGGCGCGCGCACCGCGTCCACGTACGTCAGCGGCGACGACGCCTCGAACCGCTCGGGAACCTCCTCCGGGGTGCCGCCCAGCAGGGTGCGGTCCATCGCCTTCAGGGCCTCCATCTCGTCGTGGTACGCCGTGACGTAGTCCGCGACCGGCACGGCCGCCAGCCCCAGGGCCCAGGCCTCCGGCTGGGTGCCGAGACCGAGCAGGGTCAGATAGCCGCCCCAGGACCCACCGGCCAGGACCAGCCGGTCCGGATCGGCGAGACCCGACTCGACCGCCCACTCCCGGACCGCCGCGATGTCCTCCAGCTCGATCAGCCCGACCCGGTGCTTCAGTGCGTCGGTCCAGGCCCGGCCGTACCCCGTCGAGCCCCGGTAGTTCACCCGTACGACCGCGAAGCCGTGGTCCACCCAGGCCGCCGGACCGGAAGCGAACGCGTCGCTGTCGTGCCACGTCGGCCCGCCGTGGATCTCGAAGACCGTCGGGAACGGCCCCTCGCCCGAGGCCGGCGTCTGCACCAGCGCGTGCACCCGCCCGCCCGGCCCCTCCACCCACGCGTCCCGCACCGGCACCGAGACGGGGGCTTTCAGCCCCGGCGGGTCCAGCACCACCGAGCCCGTGGTCGAGCGGACGACCGGCGGCAGGGCCGCCGAGGACCAGAGGTACTCCACCGTCCCGTCCGGGCGGGCCGTGGCACCCGACACCGAGCCGGCGGGCGTCTCCACCCGCACCGGCGCCGACCCGCCCGGCTCAAGGCGCCACAGCTCACTGCGGGCCTCGAAGCCGTGCTCGACCAGGATCGCGGAGGCGTCCGGATACCACTCGGCACTCACGTCGCCGGGCAGATCGATCGCCAGCTCCGTCTCCGTGCCCGCGACCGGGTCCCAGATCATCGGCTCCCAGCGGCCCCGCCGCTGGTGCCCGACCAGCAGCCGGGTGTCACCGGCGACGGGAGCGAACCCCATCACCGCCAGACCCAGCTCCTTCGTACCGCCCTCGGTGTCGTCGAGCTCGGCCACCGTCGAGCCGTCCGGCCGCACCACCCGCAGCGCCGAATGCATCGCGTCGCCGTGCTCCGTGTGCTCCAGGGCGATCAGGCTGCCGTCGTACGACAGATCACCGACACCTGCCGACTCGCGGTGCCGGTAGATCTCCACGTCCCCCGCGCCACCCGGCCGCGCCAGATGGATCGTGGTCCCGTCCTCGTCGGTGGACCGCCCGACGACCGCGCTGCCGTCCCGCCCGATCGCGAGACCCGCCGGATACGACGGCTCGAGACCCGGCGCCGCCGGAACGTCCTCGCCGCCACCGAACGGCTGCCGCATCCACACGCCGAACTCGTCCCCGTACGACGGTGCGTCCGGATCGTCGGAGCTGCGGCCGTCGTCGAACCACCAGATCCACTCGCCGTCGGGCGAGAGCACCGCGTCCGTGGTGCCGTCCGGCCGGTTCGTGACCATGCGCTGCTCGCCGGTCTTCCGGTCCCACGCGTAGATCTCGTACGTACCGGTCGCATTGGACACGAACAGGCTGCGGTCCGGGGCGTCCTCCGCCCAGTCGGGCAGGGAGACGCGCGGTGCACGGAACCGCTTCTCCCAGTCGGGCATGGCATCTGCGCTACTCATGCCCCCATCAAACCCGATGGCGAGGATCCGGTGCACGGCCCTTCCCGGAAGCGGAGAACCACCCGGATGTGAGGGTGCGGGCCCTTGGGGACAACGGGCAGCGCGGAACTCCTGGGAACGACCCCTGGGAATGACCCCTGGGAATGCCCGGCAACCGACCTACGGCTCTCCAAGGGCCGCCCTTCCTGCCGGGTTGCGGGCGTTGTTCACCGTCTGCGCAGGTCAGCGCGATTGTCAGTGGTGGGGTCCAGACTCCTTCCATGACTGCAGAGATGAGCGCGGGCACGGTCTCGACCGCTGTTCTGCGCAAGGCCGTGGAGACGTACTGGACCGCCGCCGACGCCCGTGACTGGGAGGCGTTCGCGGCCACGCTCGACGACGACGTGGTGTACGAAGTGCCGCAGACCCGCGAGGTGGTCCGGGGCAAGGAGAGATGCGTCCGGTTCAACCGGGAGTACCCGGGCGACTGGCACGTACGTATCGACCGGATCGTTGCCGACCTGCCCGAGCATCCGGCCGGAGCGGGCGGGGCCGGGCTCGGTGGCCAGGCGGCGGCGCGCACGCTCTTCACGGTGGGAGGTGCGGAGTTGGACGGCATCCACTTCTTCTCGTTCGACACCAGGGGCCGTATCACCGCCGTCACCGACTTCTGGCCGGAGCCGTACGAGCCGCCGACCGGGCGCGAATACCTCGTCGAGCGCGTCTGACGGCCGGGGCGCGTTCGACGGCGTGACGCGTCGCACGGCACAGGGCCCCCGCGCCTGCCTGCGGCGGAGGAGCCCTGTGCGGGTGGGGGGTGGCGCTGTGCGGGTCGTCGGCGGTTCGGCTGCTGGAGCGGGCTGCTAGAGAGCCGACTTGAAGGCGGGCAGGTAGCCGCCCGACTGGCCGGCGGCCTTCGGGTGGTAGGAGTTGTAGACCGGCAGCGTGACGCTGTTGAGCCAGGCGTCGCCCGAGCAGAGTTCGTGGCCGGTGAACTCGTCCACCACGCTGGAGTAGGTGAATCCGGCGTTGGCCGCGCGCTTGGCGATGACGGAGTTCAGTACGTCCGCACCGTTGTTGATCGCCTTCCGCGCGTTCTCACTCAGGCCGAGGATGCAGCTGCCGGAGATCTTGTAGAAGTGGGGGTAGCTCAGCACGACCACGTGCGCCGAAGGGGCCTTGGCGTGGATGGAGCCGTAGAGGGAGTCGAGGCTGCCCGGCAGGACGTTCTGCGCCTTGGTGACGGCCGCGTTCACGCTGCTGATGCAGGTGGCCTCGCTCGACAGGACGCAGGTCTGCATGACATCGGCGAAGCCGACGTCGTTGCCGCCCACCGAGATGCTGACCAGTGCGGTCGACGAGCTGAGCGCGCTCAGCTGGCTGCCGGCGACGGTCGATGTCGTCGCGCCGGAACACGCGACGAAGGCGAAGGAGGACGGGGAGTTGGCGGCGGCCCAGAGGTACGGATACGCCTTCGTCGAACGGTGGCAGTCGCCACTGTCCGAGATGTAGCTGCCGGCGCCCACTCCGGAGGAGTAGGAGTCGCCGAGAGCGACGTAACCGCCCGTAGCGGCGGAGGCCGGCTGAGCGGCTCCCAGTGCGGCGACGGCCGCGATGGCCAGAGTGGAAAAGGATGCCCAGAATCTACGCACTGACATGGCCGGTGGCCCCTTCGGAAGGGTGGGGGGTGCGAGGGGAGTTCGTGGCGCAGACAGTTTTTAGCAGCTCGAAGTACCGACCGGTAGCGGCCTCGCGAGAAGTCGTCTGATATGCCCGAATGATCGTTCGGTGGGCGTAGCTCCGCGCGTAGATAAACCCTGAACGCTGGTCAAAATCGGTGCACTTGGGGGCGCAGCGCGGGCGTGCGCGCTGCGGTGGCGGGGTGGCTTCCGGCGGGCCCGGTGGAGGCGTTCGGGCAAGTGCGCGGCCCTGACGTCCCGCCGAAAACCACTCGCACGGGTGGGTCGTGCCCTGCCTACGATGGCGCCCACCGAGGACGCCCCGCCCCGGCCGTACCGACCGGGGGCGCCACGTCGTGGTCACGCTCCGTGGTGCGTACGCGTCCGCGCGGTGGCCCTGCCGGACCGGCCCGTACCGGACTGAAGAAGGAAGCAGCCAGCATGCCCCGACACCTGATCACCAGCGCCCTTCCGTACATCAACGGGATCAAGCACCTGGGCAACATGGTCGGGTCGATGCTTCCGGCCGACGTGTACGCCCGGTACCTCCGGCTGACCGGGCACGAGGTCCTCTTCATCTGCGCCACCGACGAACACGGCACCCCGGCGGAACTGGCCGCCCACGCGGCCGGACTCCCGGTCGCCGAATTCTGCGCACGGGCGCATGCGGCGCAGAAGGCCGTGTACGACGGATACGCCCTCTCCTTCGACCACTTCGGCCGCAGTTCCTCGCCGCAGAACGCCGAGCTCACCCAGCACTTCGCACGCCGCCTCAACGAGAACGGTTTCATCGAGGAGCGCTCGGTCCGCCAGGTGTACTCACCGGCGGACGGGCGCTTCCTGCCGGACCGCTACGTGGAAGGCACCTGTCCGCACTGCGGGGACGAACGGGCACGCGGCGACCAGTGCGAGAACTGCACACGCGTCCTCGACCCCACGGACCTGCTGCATCCCCACTCCGCGATCAGCGGCTCCACCGACCTGGAGGTGCGCGAGACCCGCCACCTCTTCCTCCTCCAGTCCCGGCTCCAGCAGGAGGTCGAGGCATGGATCGACGCCGTGGCCGATACCTGGCCGCACCTGTCCACCTCGATCGCGCGCAAGTGGCTGACCGAAGGACTCCGCGACCGGGCCATCACCCGCGACCTGGAGTGGGGTGTACCGGTACCTGCCGACACCTGGCCCGGGTTGGCGGCCGAGGGCAAGGTCTTCTACGTCTGGTTCGACGCCCCGATCGCCTACATCGGCGCCACGAGGGAGTGGGCCGAGGCCGCGTCGGCCGAGCCGGAAGGTCCGGCCGTCCCGGCCTCGCCGGTCACCCCGGTTGCCCGCCGCGACTGGCGAAGCTGGTGGTACGAGGCCGAGGACTCCGTCCGCTACACCCAGTTCATGGGCAAGGACAACGTCCCCTTCCACACCGTGATGTTCCCCGCCACCGAACTCGGCGTGCGCGAACCATGGAAGAAGGCCGACATCGTCAAAGGCTTCAACTGGCTCACCTACTACGGCGGGAAGTTCTCCACCTCCGCGCGGCGCGGGGTCTTCACCGCCGACGCTCTGGAGGTGCTGCCCGCCGACTACTGGCGCTACTACCTCGTCGCCCACGCCCCCGAATCCGACGACTCCTCCTTCACCTGGGAGCACTTCGCCGCCTCGGTCAACAAGGACCTCGCGGACACCCTCGGCAACTTCGTCAACCGCACCCTTGCCCTCTCACGGAAGAAGTACGGCGACACGGTCCCGGCCGGACGGGCCGCCGGTGAGCCGGAGGCGCGGCTCGGCGCCGAGGCCGCGCGGCTGCTCGCCGAGTACGAGGAGCACCTGTCGGGCCTCCGCTTCCGCAAGGCGGCGGCCGCCCTGCGTTCCCTGTGGGCGCTGGGCAACGCCTACCTCGCCGAGAAGGAGCCCTGGCGGGAGACGAAGACCGACCCGGAGGGCGCGGCCCTGACCCTGCGTACGGCCATGAATCTCGTCCGGGTGCACGCGATCGTCTCCGAACCCGTCGTGCCGGCCACGGCCGCTGCCCTGCGCGCCGTGTTCACCCCGGTGGAGGGCCGCCCGGGCGGGTGGGCCGACGCGACCTGGGTCACGGCGGACGAGGCCCGGACGCTGGACTTCCTGCCGGCCGGAACCCCCTTCGCGGTGCCGCCCCTGCTCTTTTCCAAGATCACGGACGAGGACCTGGAGTCGTACCGCACCCGCTTCGGCGCCTGAGCCGTCCGCCGTCCGCCGTCCGTTGGTTGTCGTCCGTCGTCCGTCGTCCGTAGAGGCTGGCCCGCACGTGCCGGTGGCCGGCTCGGTCCCGACCGTGTCCCGGGAGTCCGCGGGCGGACGAGGACGCCGGGCGGGAGGGAACTGTCGGGCGCAGCGGAAATGCCGTGCCGTCAATGCTGGCAGCGAAAACGCCGGGCAGCGAGAATGCCGGGCAACGAAAAGGTAGGGCTTGGCGGGAAAGCCGGGCGCAGGGGCTATGGGGAGTCCCTGTGCCCGGCACCTAGATCGTTCGCCATCCCCCGGATCCCGTACAGGAGTTGGCATTGGCGTGAACGCGCCAGGGCGTAAACGCGCCTCAGGAATCGCCGTTGTCCACCTGCGGTACCTGCGGTACCTGCGGCACCTCTGACGTCGGCGGGACCGGCGGGACGGACGTGACGGACGGGTCCGGCGGGACGGACTGCACCGGCCGAAGCTGGTCGTCGGCCGGCGCGTTCTCCAGCCAGCCGTTCCGCGCCGCGTGCCACCCGAGCTGGAAACGGGTGGACGCCCTGACCTGCGCCATGAGCCTCTGGAGGCGGCGCTGCACGGTGCGATGGCCCATGCCGAGCTGGCGGGCGATGGCTGAATCCGTCAGTCCGAGGTGCAGCAGGACGAGGATTCTGCGGTCGGTGGGATCGGGGAGGGTGCCGGAGGCGTCCTCGGGAACCGAGGCCGTGCCGGCGGGGCGCAGCAGCGTGCCCCGCTCGAACTGCGCCTCGAAGAGGGAGCTGAGGGCGACGAGCAGCCCGGTGCGGTGGACCACGAGAGCGACCGGCTCGATCTCCTCGCGTTCCGGATCGAGCGGGAGCAGTGCGATCTGCCGGTCGACGATGACCAGTTTGATCGGCAGCTTGTCCACCACGGAGATCTGCTGGCCCTGGGCGACGTAGGCGTCCAGGGCGGCCGAGACTTCCGGGCTGTCCAGCCAGTCGCGCTCGATGACGGACCGCAGCGCGATCCCGCGCCGCATGAGAGCGCCCTCGATCTCCGCGTGGTTGTCCTCGTGGGTGATCACGGAGTGCCCGGGCTGCGCGAGCGGCATCAGGTTGCACACCTCGCTGGTGGCCTGCTCCTGCATCAGCAGCAGCCTGCGGCGGATGGCCGCCACCCCCGAAAGCACCTCGACCGGGGCCCCCGAAGCGTGGGCCTGGGCGGAGCGGTGGCGCTCGGCGAGGGTGGCCATCAGGGACTCGACCCGGTGCAGGGAGGACCGCCGGGACTCCAGGAGCGGGCCGAGGGCGAGTGCGGGGGAGGCCGCCCGGTAGCGCGGTGCGCCCCCTCCGGGGGAGGCGGAACTGGCGAGGCCACGCACCACCAGGGACTCCAGGGCGTCGCGCACGGCCGTGAGGGGAGCGGCCAGTTCCTTGGTCAGCAGCGCGGGCTCGCTGTCGGGGCGGTCCACCAGGAGCCGGTAGAGGGCGTCCTCCAGCGGGTCGAGCCCGAGCAGCGTGAGCAGCGCGTTCTCGGTCGTCCCGGTCTCTCCGGCGCCCGGCTCGCCGGACGCGCCGCCCGTCGGGCGGAACCCGCTGGCGTTCAGCGGTGTCTCCGGCCGGGTGTGGGCTCGAACAATGGTCCCCGCCCCCTTGCTGCCGCGCGCACAACTGTGCTGATCACGATATCCGGTGGTCATCTCGCAGAGTAGCTCTGTGGACAGCGGGGGCCCGGGGCTCGCGGCCCGTCGGTAGGGTGGGCGGTATGTCTGATGCTCCGGTCCGTGTCCGTTTCGCCCCGTCCCCCACCGGCATGTTCCATGTCGGCGGCGCCCGCTCCGCCCTCTACAACTGGGCCGTGGCCCGGCAGTCGGGCGGCACCTTCGTCCTGCGCGTCGAAGACACCGACGCGGCGCGCAACAAGCCCGAGTGGACCGACGGCATCATCAACGCCCTGGCCGCCATCGGCATCCACGAGGACGACCCGGCCTTCGAGGGCCCCTACTTCCAGTCGCACAACGCCGCCCGCCACACCGAGGCCGGCCTGCGGCTGTACGACGCAGGCCGCGCGTACTACTGCGACTGCACACGCGAGCAGCTCAAGGAGCGCACCGGCTCGGAGCACCTCGGATACGACGGCCACTGCCGAGACCGCGGCCTGGTCCACGAGGAAGGACGGGCGCTGCGCTTCCGTACCCCGGACGAGGGCGAGACCGTCGTGGTCGACCTGGTACGCGGCGAGCCCGCGTTCCCGAACAGTGCCATCGAGGACTTCGTGATCGCCCGGGGCGACGGCTCCCCGGTCTTCCTGATCGCCAACGTCGTGGACGACCTCGACGAGGGCGTCACCCTGGTGGTCCGGGGGGAGGAGCACCTTTCCAACACCCCGAAGCAGCAGTTGCTGTGGGAAGCGCTCGGCGCCGAACCGCCCCGTTGGGCGCACCTCCCGGTGATCGTCAACGAGAAGCGCCAGAAGCTCTCCAAGCGCCGCGACAAGGTGGCCCTGGAGGACTACCTCGCCGAGGGCTTCCTCCCCGAGGCGATGGTCAACTACCTCATGCTGCTCGGCTGGGGCCCCGGCGGCGACCGGGAAATCCTCCCCTACGAGGAGATGGAGCAGCTCTTCCGCATCGAGGACGTCAACACCTCACCGGCGTTCTTCGACGTGAAGAAGCTGACCGCCTTCAACGGCGAGTACATCCGCGCCCTCGCTCCGGAGCAGTTCGCCGCGGCCTGCGCACCGTGGCTGATCGCTCCGCACGCGCCCTGGGCCCCGGACGCCTTCGACACGGCCGTCTTCGAGGCGGCGGCCCCGCTCGCGCAGACCCGGCTGACCGTCCTGTCCGAGATCACCGCCTGCGTCGACTTCCTTTTCCTGGCCGAGCCGGTCCGTGACGAGGCCTCCTGGACCAAGGCCATGAAGCCCGGCGCGGACGCCATTCTGCGGGACGCCCGTGGAGCGCTGGAAACCACTCCATGGCAGGCGGACGACCTGAAGTCGGCGCTGGTCGCGGTCGGTGAGCAGCACGGGATGAAGCTGGGCAAGGCGCAGGCGCCCATCCGCGTCGCCCTCACCGGCCGTACGGTCGGGCTGCCGCTCTTCGAGTCCATGGAGCTCCTCGGCCGCGAGCGGGTCCTCGGCCGGCTGGACGCGGCGTCCGAGAAACTGGCCGCACAGGCGTAAATCCAGTACGGGCGGGCCCCGCCGTCCGCCCGTGCTTCTTGTACCGTTGCGTTCAAGCAGCAACCATCTGGCCGGGCGGGCGGCGTGCGAGCGCCCACGGCCGACACGAGGAAGGCGGGCTCGGCATGCTCCGCAATGGACTGGAACCCTGGCACGTGCTGATCCTGGCGGTCGTGGTCATCGCGCTGTTCGGATCGAAGAAGCTTCCGGAGGCCGCTCGGGCCCTGGGCAAGTCGGCGCGCATCCTGAAGAGCGAGGCGCAGGCGATGAAGAACGACCCCGCCCCCGCCCCGGCCGCCACCCAGGCCCCGGCCACCGCCCAGCCCGCGTCGGCGCCCGCCGCCGCGATGGCGGCGGAGCCGCGACCCACGGACGGCTGACCCCGCGACGCCCGCGCCCCCTGCCCCGCCGGTCCTCAGCGACCGCGGGACAGGGGGCGCGTCCGTGCCGTGTCCCGGACCTTACGGATCAGGGGCTGGCAGGGTCGAACCCATAGGCCACGGGTTCGTCCTGCGCATAGGGGTCGCGGCGGTACACGTACAACGCGTCCACCGTGAATTCGTCGCCGTCCGGGGATTCGACGCGGCAGGGACGCGTCACCTGAAGCACCGGGGGCTGGTCGGGAACCCGCATGCGAAGACCGTCGGCAGGCCCCCCGGCGAGTTCGGCTGTCTCCCACATCGTCGCAGTGTGAAGATCCATGCCCACAACTTTACGGGCTGTGCCGCGCCTCTTTGGGGAGCATGGAACAACCGCTACGTCTTCTTGCCGCGCAGGTCACCGCAGCCGTCGCTGCCGACGCAACCTCCGCCATGGCCCCTCCCGCCCCTGCGGTCACTGCCTCCGCTGGTGCCCCGGTGATGAGCGATGCAGCCGAACTCCCTTGTGAGACGCCCGGTCGTGGGTCCCTCTTCCGGTGAAGTGGACAGGAGTCACGCGCCTGGCGGGACGAGCGCAATGGCGTGATTCGGCCTATTCGCGTCTCCGAGGAACGCTTATCACCAATTCCAGGACATGGGCGACGTGACGTCTGCAAGATCTCGTAGTGAACAGCGTGGCGGCCCGCCGTGCTTTCCGCCTGATCGTGCGAGGAGAACCACCATGGCTGATGACATCCCTCTGCATCAGTTGATCAACGCCCGCCTCGACGCGTCCGAACTGGCGACGGAAGCGGCCGACCTGCTGCGTGGGATGCTTCCGGATCCGCCCCCGGAGAAGACCGGGCGTGCCGGCCCCGTATACCTGCGTTCCATCACCGCGGTGGGCTGGCGGGGCGTCGGACCCGAGACCACGCTCGACCTTCCGCCCGGCCCCGGGCTGACCGTGGTCGCTGGTCGCAACGGCACCGGCAAATCGAGCTTCGCCGAGGCCGCCGAAATGGCGCTGACGGGCCTCAACGCCCGCTGGGACGGGAGCAACGGCAAGCCCCGCACGGTGGTGTGGAAGGAAGGGTGGCGCAATCTGCACAGCCCCGCGGTGTCGTCCGTCTCGGCAGAACTCACGCTCGACGACGTCGGCGCCCCGGTCACCGTGCGCCGCACCTGGTACGGGGAGAAGGTGCACGAGGCGCACACGAAGGTGATCCGCGCGGACGGCACGGAGCAGAAGCTGGAGGAGATCGTCGACGCCTCGGTGCTCTCCCTCTACCGCCCGTTCCTGCCGTACAGCGAGCTGGGGTCGATGGTCGACGGAACACTCAGCTCGCTGCACAACACCCTCGCCCGGTTCGTCGGGCTCGGACAACTCGGCGAGATCGACGACCGGCTCGCGGCCCGCGTCAAGGCGTGCACGGACATCGAGAAGAGGCCCCGCGACCTGAGAACCGCCGCCGTCGAGGCTCTGACCGGGCTCGACGACCAGCGCGCGGTCGAGGCGGCTCGGGCACTCGGCGGACGTACCGCCGACCCCGGTGCCGTACGTGCCCTGCTCGACCGCGACGCGGTCACCGATGCGGGCACCGATGTCCGCCTCCGGGCACTCGCCTCCCTGACCGGCCCCGACGAGCGTGAGCTCGCCGGCGCGTTGGCGCGGCTGCGGGAAGCAGCGGCAGCGGCCGAGGACGCACGGCACTCCGACGCCGAGGACTCCCGGCGGCTCGCCGGGCTGCTGGAGAGCGCCATCGAGCACCGACGCCGCTCACGGAACACCGACTGCCCGCTCTGCGGCACCACGGACCGGCTGGACAAGGCGTGGGCCGACAGCGCGCGCACGGAGATCGAGCGGCTCCGGACGGAGGCGGCCGAAGCGGAGGAAACCCGGCGTTCGCTCGCCCACGAGGTGCGGACCGTACACGATCTGGTGCAGCCGGTCCCCGATCTCCTGCGGGGCGAAGAGTCGGAACTGGCTGGTCTGTGGCACGAATGGACTCGCTGCCGGAGTCTTACCGACGCCACCGAGCTGGCGAACCACGTCGAACGCGTCGCTCCGGCGCTGGGCGCGGCCTGCAGGCAGGTCGGCGAGGAGGCCGCCCGTGCGCTCACCGACCGCAACACCGCCTGGCGGCCCGCGGCCGTGCGGCTCACCGAGTGGCTCGACGCGACGGAGAAGGCCACGGAGGCGGCTGAGCGGCGCAAGGAGGCCAAGGCCGCGCGGGACTGGCTCCGAGTCCTGACGGACGAACTGCGTGACGAGCGGATGGCGAAGTTCGTCGAGCAGTCCCAGGACGTCTGGAAGAAGCTCTGCGAGAGCAGCAGTGTCTCGCTCGGCTCCATCGAGCTGAAGGGCACGGCCGCGCGGGGGAGTGTGCAGCTCGGCGTCTCCGTGGACGACCACGAGGCACCCGCGTACAGCGTGATGAGCCAAGGCGAACTGCACTCGTTGGCGCTCTCGTTGTTCATCCCGCGCGCGACGCACGACGACAGCCCGTTCGGCTTCCTCGTCATCGACGACCCCGTGCAGTCGATGGACACCCGGAAGGTGGAAGGGCTGGCCGCCGTCCTGAGCGACTGTGCCCGCCACCGGCAGGTGGTCGTCTTCACCCACGACTCCCGCCTGGAGGAGGCCATCGCCCACCTCGGCATCGGAGCGACGATCCTCCACATCTCACGCGAAACCGCCTCGGTCGTCTCCGTGAAGAAGAGAAGCGACCCCGTCAAGCAGGCGCTCCAGGAGGTCCGTGACCTCTCCTACGACCAGCACCTGCCCCAGCACGTCGTCGCCCGGGTCATTCCGGCGATGTGCCGACGCGCCCTGGAAGTCGCCTGCGTCGAGACCGCGCGCCGCACACTCCGGGACGACCATGGCCTCGGCATGGCGGAGATCGAGGAGCGAGTCGCCCCGCTCGACCGGACCAAGGAGTACGTGGCCCTGGCGCTGCTCGGAGACGCCTTCCAGAATCCGCAGGCGGCGGTCGAGAGCCTGCACCCCGGAGGGTGGGCCCTGATCGGCGAGCTCAACTCCGGCTCCCACCAGGGACTGCCGACGGTGGACGACCGCAAGCAACTCGTGGCGCGTACGGAGAGGCTGGCCAAGGCGATCATCCGCACCCGTGGAACGGCCGTCCCGCAGGGCGGTGCCCGGTGACGAACGACTCCCGCGCACTCGTATCCGCTGCCGAGACCCTTCTGCAGCCAGGAAAGGGCGTGGCGGGAACGCTCGGCCCCGGCGCACGCGCCCGCGCGGCCGCCATGCTGCTGCGCCTCGCCCTCGACCAGCGGTTGGACGACTTCTGGCGCAAGATCGCCCCCGGCATGACGCGCAACGCCAAGCACCGCATGCTGTGTCTGGAGGAGTACACGGACCGCGAGACCGCCCGGCGATGGCGCCTCACCTGGTCCGCGCTCAGCGGTGTCTGCCACCACCGCGTCTCCGAACTGCCCCCCGTGCCGACCGAGATCCACACACGTCTGCTGGAGGTCAACGCCCTGCTGGACGCACTCGACAGGGCGCCCGCCGACACAGTCACCACCCGTGTCCCGGCTCCAGGGCTTCCGGCCGGCCGTACCACCGCACCGGCGCCGAGTGCCTGCGCACCTCCCCCGAGGGGCCCACGGACGGCCCCCTCCATCCCCAAGCCCGCTCCGCCGCCGGGACACGGAGCCGTACCGGCCGCTCCTCCGGCCACCGGCAACCCGTGACCGTGCCGCCTCGGCGCGCCTGCCGGCCTCCGGGGTTCTCCCGAACGAGTGCATCCACCTCCCCCAACGGATCCCCGTACAGCTGACGTTGTCGGTACGGGCCGCTAGTGTCGCAAGCGCGCGGTCGGCTACGAGGTGTCCAGCTCAGTAGAGAATGGTTTCATCCCCGGCCTGTCCGGGGGCGGCTCGGAGCATCGTCCGAGACCCAACCGACGGTCGGGCATCGCCGATGGCCAGCGGGATGGCCTGCCAGAGCCGACCGCGCCCCACCCTCCGTCGCGGGCATCGATGCGGGCCGATGCGCCGGAACTTCCTGAGCCGTTCGCAGCGCCTGAGCACCCGGAGCTCAGGCGGCACAGCGTGCCGCGCCTCGTGGCCTGGTCCCGGCGGACCGATACCCCGCCGACGGGGGCACATGTCCGGGGGCGAGACCGGTCCTCCATCGGTCGGGGGCCGCTCGCCAGCGTGCTCCCCCCGGCGGCGAGTAGGCGGCGAGTGAGTTGTCAGAACGGCCTGTACGCATCCGGAAGAGTACCGGCCAGCGGGGAGCGTGTAAGCAGCACGTACACGGGGCCATGCGGCGTTTCGGCCTGCAAACTCTCCCACTGATCGAGCTCGTGCGCGCAGTACCGGTGGAGAAGATCGCGAAACTGATCGAACTCCGCGTCGGACAAGGGACCGTCGGGCCGGGCGGGCGTGTCCATGACGCGCAGGCTAGCTGTTCTGCCCCAAGGAGGTTGGTGATCAGTGGCAGGAGTACGGGCTTGTCTTCCCTTAGGCCATGGGGACTGAGCCGGACGCAGCGAACGTACGACGCGAGTTCCGGAAAGTCCTCGCCCGTGTCGCGCTGATGCCTGGTATCGAGCTCAAGCCGCACGAGCGGACCACGAGGGAGACTCGGACGCCCTTCGCTTCGATCCTGTCTGACCGTGACATCCCGCTCGAAGAGATCTTCCGGCTGGTCGGGCACTCCGGCACCGCGGTCACCGAGGAGGTCTACCGGAAGCAGATCCGCCCGGTGATCTGGACCGGGGCCGGCGACGGCCATGGACGGAATCTTCGGCACGCCTCCGCCTCCGGCTCCGGAGCGGTAGTCACGCAGATAGACACGCATGCAGAAACAGGTGAGGCACCTAGGAACGTTCCTAGGCGCCTCACCTGGTGTTTCAGCTGTCGGGGTGGCGGGATTTGAACCCACGACCTCTTCGTCCCGAACGCGATTCGTAGGACCGCTGACGTGGCGACGCACCGGCGGGATGGCTGCATCCGTGGCGGACCCAGTCCGTATCCGTCCGGGAGAGTCTTCCGCCGGTCGCGGAAGTTGGCCCCCCGTTTGGCCCCCCGAATCACAGCACAGGCGACGCCGTCGCGTCCGTGAATCCATGGTCACTAGGTACGGCGGGACGCTGAGCGAGCCAGCCAGAAACCCGGGGTCCGCCGTTCACCGCACCTCCTCCGGTAACGGTGCGCACGTGCCGGAAGCCGTGCCGGAGGTAGTACTGCTGAAGCCCCTCGTTCGCGGTCCACGCGTCGAGCCTCAGCCACACGGCGCCCGCAGCGTGGGCACGCGCACCCGCCCAATCGAGCAGCCGACCGCCAACATCTCGGCCGGCGTATGACCGGCTCACGGTCAGCTTGTTGATGAACATTGAGGGCTCCGCCAGCTCACTCTCCGACCAGAGACCGTCTTCAGCTTCCGGGGTGAGCGTGATGGTCGCGGCCGTGGTCGATCCGTCCATCACCATGAACACCGTGCCGGCCTCGATCGTGGCGAGCAGCCTCTCAGCCGGATAGGGGCGCTGCCACTGATCGGAGCCGAGGGTGGTAAGCCAGCGTGCTGCTTCCTCCCGGAACGCGAGCAGCTTGGCCACATCATCGGGCTGAGCGTCAACGATTCTCACTGAGGCTCACTCTCGCTTCGGGCGGACAAGTCGCCGATCTCGTAGTTCATCCGATTTAGGTCGCCGCGGAACGTCGTGACTGTGCACCGCACCGGGCCCTCATCTGAGTAGCCCGTACGTGTCCACAGAAGGACTGGCACCCCCGCACCGATCTCCAGCAGTCGCGCCTCCTCTGGGGTCGGCATACGGGTCGCGATCTCGTCGAAGTAGCCGATCTGCGAGATCCCCAGGGAGGCCAGGTATCGGGTAGTGCCCTCGGGGATGTCACCTGGTTCGGTGAGTCGTGGCCCCTTCTGTACGAGCCATGCCGGGTAGTGCGTCGCCTGCGTAGACCATGGCACGTCGTCTACGAACCGGTGACAGTGCCGAAGAACTGTCTTTTCTCCGGCGGCCACCAGCAGCCGCTCGGCTGCGTACGCAGGGGCGGGCTGGAGCTCCACGCGGAACGTCTGACTCGGTCGGCGCCCGGCGTTCGTGACATCTGTGTTGTACGCGTCACCGTTCTGCGGGAACGTCAGGTCCTCGAACCGTGATGCGTTCAGCTCGAACACCTCGTGCTTGGTCACCTCGTAGCCGAGCCCCTGGCTGGACGACACGAGCCCCTGAGTGACAAGCAGATTCAGCCCTGATCGCACGGTGTTCCGAGACGCCTCAAACCGGGCTGAAAGGTCGCTCTCGGAGGGCAGCCGCGAGCCCGGCGGATACGTCCCGTTGTCGATCTCGCGACGCAGCGCGTCGGCTACCTGCCTGTACTTCGGCTGCTTGGTCATGCGCCCATCATGACGCACCCGCTCAACTTGTTGGTACATGTGGTCCCCAATCGCTTGACGGCGCCCCACTCGCTGGGGCAGCATCTCCATATCAGCTTGTACCAACAAGTTGAGCAAGCGGTCTATGCCCCTCAAGGCGGGTTGCTTGCGATTCACCCCACCGCCCGGAGGGTCCCGCGAGGGAGTGAGCCCGAAGGAAGCGGCGGTTCCTTTTCAACTGAACAGAGTGCGATTGATTCGACGGGGTGGAAGTCCCCGTCCCTGCGGACGACCAGGTGATGTCGTCGGCGGCCCTTTTGGTGTGCTGGCTCTGGAGAACAGCGTGGCGATCATCCCTCCATCACTGGAGTTCAACGCCTCTGCTGCCACCTCGCGCGCCCCGCCCTGCTGGCGTCAGAGCAGTGACGATGACGCACCGATTTCAGGCTCGGGACTGCTCAGCCGCGCAACGGCTGAGCGGCGAAGCCTGCCGGTTGCCTCCCCCGCCCGTCCGGCCTGTGGGTCGTACGGGCGGGGCTGAGGGGAGCCGGAGCACGCTTCCTGCTTCACCCACCAACGGCGCGGCCCCGGTGTTCGAGCACCGGGGCCGCAGTCGAGCCGTCCACCGACTAGGGAGAAAACGACTCATGCGCACCATCGCTGCACTTCAGAGCCGCGTTACGGCGGCGTCGCTCGACTTCGAGCCGACCGCCGCCGAGCTGGACGCGATCGACGCCGAGATGCCCCTCATCCTCGCCGAGGTCGACTTGCTCGACGCGGAGATCATGACCATCGACCGCACGCCGACCGAGCTGGACGAACGGCGTATCCGCCGGGCCCGCCGGCGCGTGCTCGCCGAGCGCCGCAGCCTCACCAACCGGGCCGGTCTCGGCCAGGCGGGCGGTGCGGCGTGACCACGCCGATGCTGCCCGCGCAGATGTCGAACTCCGGCGGCCGGTGGCACCTGTACGTGCCGCTGACCGGCGAGGAGTGGCCCGCGCACGACTGGAGCCCCACCGCCCCGGTTCCCACCCTCGCCGAGCGGGCGAGGGTGCTGGCCGGTCTCGGCTACGCCGTGGCCGGTGAGTGGACGTGGATCGAGGACAGCGAGGTCTACGGCGACCCGACGACGACGGTGCGGCTCATCGCCACCGCCACCGTCCGGGCCGCCGCCACCGACCCCACGACGTTCAGGAGCGGGGGCCGGCATGGCGCAGCGCTTTGAGGCGTGGATGGCCGAGGGCCTGACCGGGTGGGCCGTGACCGTCGTCATGGTCGGGCGCGTGGAGGGGCTCGGCCCCAGCCACCCCGTCACCCCGTCCGCCCCCTTCGGCGTCCCGACCGAGCCCGTGCGGGCCGACGCGCTCACCGTCCTCGGCTACGTCGCCGAGGACGACGCGGCGTGGTCATCGCGGATGCTCGGCCCGCACAAGGTCTGGTCGATCCCGATCCGCCCGCTCAGCACCGAAGTCCCTGAGGGCCAGATGTCGTTCAGTGAGGGGGAGCGATGAGCATCCTCAACACCCTGACGCCCCGGCAGATCGCTGCGGCTGAGCGGACGTTGTCCGTCGGCACGTGGGGCATCACCGCCGGGGCCGTCGCCTACTCCGTCCTCACCGTCACCCCGTTGGTCGCGCGGGTCACCCCGCCCGGCTGGGAGGTCACGGCTCCCCTGCTGCCGCTCGTCGTGGACGCGGCGGTCATCACGTCCGTGAAACTCGACGCGACGGTCGCCCGGCTCGGCGAGAAGGCCGGCGGGTGGGCGACGCTGCTCCGGTGGATGTCCGGGGCGATGACGCTCGGCCTGAACGTCGGCGACAGCGCGTTGAACGGGGACCCGACCGGGGTCGCTGTTCACGCGGTGATCCCGCTCATCCTGATCGTGATCGCCGATGCCGGACTCGCCTGGCGACGGGCGATCGGACGGGCCGTCGAGCGGATCGAGCGTTCACGGGCCGCCGAGCAGGCAGCCCGTGAACAGAAGGCCGAGACCCGTGAACAGCGGGCCGAAGCCCGTGAACAAGCTGCTCGGCAGGAGCGTGAACAAGCGGCCGAGCGTGAACAGGCGGCCGAGCGTGAACGCGCCGAGCGGGCCGAACGCCTGGAGCGCGAGCGGCTCGACCACGAAGCCCGGCAGGCCCGCGAGGTACGCGAGCACGCAGCCACCATGGCCCGCGAGCAGGCAGAACGGGACGCTGCCGAACGGAAAGCCGCCCGGGAAGCGCAGGAAGCCCGCGATCGCCGCGAGGAAGAGCGGCGTGAACGGGAAGCCCGTCAGACCCGGGAAGCAGAGGATCGTCGTCGCGCCGAAGAGGCGGAAGGCGACCGGGTCGCGGCTCTGGCTGCTGCGGCCCACGAACAGCACACGCAGCCCGTGAACACGACCCATCCGGTCGTGAACACGCATTCGGAATCCGTGAACACGGACGAGGTCGCCATGAACAACGACCGCCCGGCCGTGAACACGGAGGAGCCGGCGACCCCCTCGGCGGGTGACGGCCGACTGTCCGAGCAGGCCGCTCGTGAACACATCGCGGCGGCCGTGAACACGAACCCGGGCGTGACGCTCCGGACGCTCGTCGCCGAGACCGGCTGGTCCCTCGGATGGGTCTCCGCCCGCCGGCAGGAACTCCAGACGGCCGGCGGTGAGCGGTGACCACCGCACCGTTCCCGTCGTACCGGTGGCACCTGGCCCCCGAGGGTCTGGCGACCCGTCGCCAGCTCCGCGCTCTCGGGCTCCGGCCCGGTGGTCAGGACCCGGTCGCGGAGCTTCAGCGTCCGCGCCGGCGGCGGGGGCCGCTGGTCGCCTACCTCTACCGCATCGACCTCGCCCGCCCGGTGAGGCCGATGACCCCCGGGCGGCGGGCCGCACTCGCCAAGGCCATGCTCGCCCGCCGCACTTGCCCGACCTGCCGGACGACCCGGGGCTACTGCATCCCCCGCTCGCTCGGCATGTGCGTCCCCTGCGCCGACAACCCACACGCCACGTCCGGAGGTTCCTTATGAACCGCCCGCCCCTGCCCCGCCCCCTCGCTGATCTGATCTGCCTCGGCCGCGACCTGGCCGAGCGCCCCCGCGAAGTGCTGCTGACCCGCTCCCACCACCAGTGGATGGGCGCGGGCTTCATCGCCACCATCGCCGTTCTCGTCGCCACCGGGACGCCCGGCTTCCCGCCGGTGTCCATGGTCCCCGCACTCGTGCTCGCCGGTCCGAGCTGGGCCCTGGACCTGGCCGGGACCGTCGCCCACGGCCTGTGGGAGACCGGGCGGATCTGGCCGGACGCCGAGTGCGAGTGCTGCGGCGACGACCCCGACGACGGCCACGACGACACCACCCCGGACCATCCGGCCGATGACGGCGGCCTCGCCCACGAGGTCGAGAGCTGGCTCCGCGACCGGACCACCGCACACCGCTGACCAGCACCACCCAGCCCCGGCATACCGCCGTGAGGGCGCCCGATCGACTCGGGCCCGGGGCACGCCCCCCGCACCACCCCGCCCATGGAAGGACCCGCATGGACCAGCATCTCCCCACCACACCCGGCGCGGTGACCGTCGTCCAGCTCCCGGACGGCACCTACACCTACGCCGACACCGCCCACCTGCCCGCCCCGCAGATGGCGCCGCAGCCGATCGTGCAGCACATCCACCAGGCAGCCCCGGACCGCACGGTGCAGCGCATGGCCCTCGGTACCGGGGTCGGCGCCGGCGCCGTGAGCGCGTCGGTGTACTTCGGCCCGATGCTGACCGCCGCGATCACGTCGATGGCCGTCTCCCTGGCCGTCGTCGCTCTGGTCGTCGCCGTCATCGGCTGGACCACGGTGACCATCGTCCGCTCGGTCGGCGGCACGGACGGCAAGGCCGCCGCCAAGACCCTCCGCCGCCGCTGAGCAGGGAGTTCGCATGTTCCAGGCAGGTCAGAAGGTTCGGATCGTCGCGTGCGAGGACGACCCGCGCGCGGTCGGCCGGACCGGACGGATTGTCGATGAAGTGCCGCCCGGTCCGCTGACCGGTGGCCGGTGGACGGTCGCCGGCATCGGCGTCTTCATCGGCCCGGTCCTCGCCCACGCCCACGAGCTGCAGCCGCTCTGACAGCTGCCTGTCCGCCCGGTCACGTACCGGGCGGGCGGGGAGCCGGACAGACCGGCCCCGGAAGGGGATCACCGTGGACCGCACCACCCCCGTCTACAGCTACACCGCCGCCGAGAAGCGCGCCCGCCGAACCCTTTTCATCAGGGGGTTCCGGCAGGCCACCGCCGATTGTCTCGACCCCGCCGTCACCCGCCGGATCGAGGAGATCGACCGGTCCGCCGCCGAGCGCGGCGCCCGCGAGCTCCGCGCTCTCCACGACCTTTTGGCGACCGCCCGGCAGGACGCGGCCACCGCCAAGGCCAAGGAGAAGGCGGCGCCCCGGGCGGAGCGGGACGCCGCCCGGCAGGCCCGCAAGGACGCCGAACAGCGCGTCCGCCTCGCCGAACGGGCCCTGGCCCGCGCCGAACGCTGAACCCCGCACGACCAGCCCCGGCATACCGCCGCGAGGGCGCCGGATCGACTCCGGCCCGGGGCGCTTCCCTGCACCACACCACCCAGCAGGAGACACGCCACCATGAGCGAACAGACCACCACTGTCGTGCCCGAGCAGGCACTCGGGACCGTCCACCACCTCGACGACCACCGCCCCCACACCACCGCCGACCCGCTGCCGGCGGACCTGACCAAGACCACCGCCCCGGACCAGGCCGGTACGCGGCGGGCGCGGGTGATCCGTACCGCCCGCGCCGTCCGTAGGGCCGCCACGCACGAGCGGACCCGGTCAGCGGGGCGGTTCACCGTCCGGCACGGCATGTACGTGGTCGGCGGGGGCCGGATCGTGGCCCGCCGGGCGTGGGAGGGCCGCACCGCCGCCCGCTACGAACGGATGTTGCGCGCGGCGGAAGCCACGGGGAACCTCGACCTCGCCACCGAGTGGGAGGAGCGCGGGCAGAAGTTCCGGGCCGCTCGCCACCAGCGGCGCATGGACCTGCTCACCGCCCCGGTCAAGGCGGCCAAGAGCGCGCTTGCCGGACTCGGCATCACCGCCGGCGGTGCCCTGCTCCTCGGCATCATCCTCGCCGTCGCCAACGAGAACATCGCCGACGTCGCCACCCCGACGCTGGCGCTGATCGAGCTGGTGCGGTGGATCGTCGCCATCATCGCCGTCGTGTGGGGGCCGCTGGTCACCCTCGGCCCGTGGGCCGCGCTCCTCGCCCTGTGGGGCGTGGGCCGTCACCAGCAGGCCGCACCCCAGTGGGCGCTCCCCGCACGCGACCGTGACGCCGAGGGCACCCCGATCACCCCGTCGATCGTGGTCACCGCGATGCGGGACCTGGGCGTCTCCGCGCTGAAGAAGGCCATCAAGGAGATGGGCGACGTCGGGGCGCAGATGCTCAGTCCGATCACGATCGCCGGGTGCGGTGTCGAAGTGGACGTTCACCTGCCGTCCGGGGTGTCGACCGAGGAGATCCAGGGCCGCCGCCGCAAGTTGGCGGAGAACCTGAACCGGCACGAGCACGAGGTGTTCATCACGATCCCGCCGTCGCCGCGCACGGTCCGCCTGTGGATCGCGGACAGCGGGGCGCTGGACTCGCCGATCGGCCCGTCGCCGCTGGTCACCGACCCGGACGTCAAGGCCGACTACAAGTCGGGGCGGGCGCCGTGGGGTCAGGATCTGCGCGGGGACGCGGCGATGGTCAGCCTGTTCCAGCGGATGCTGCTGATCACCGGCCTGTCCAACCAGGGCAAGACGGCATCGCTGCGGGCGCTGGCGTTGTGGCTGGCGTTCGACCCGACCGTCGAGTTCCGGATCGGCGATCTCAAGGGTGTGGGCGACTGGGGCATGTTCGAGGGGCTGGCGTCCGTCCTGATCCAGGGGCCGACCGATGACCACGTGCTGGCCGTGACCGAGATGGTCGAGAGCGCCGTACAGGAGATGAACCGGCGCCTGGTCGCCCCGGTGGGCGAGACGCACGCCCCGCTGGTCGTCGTCGTGGACGAAGCGCAGGTCGCCTACGGGTCCGGGGCCGTCGACAAGAACAAGGTCCCGCTCGGCGGGGCGAAGGCGACGTCCCGGTACTTCCGGGCGGTCAAGGCGATCCACGACCAGGGGCGGGCGGTCAACGTCACTACCTGGGAAGGCACCCAGGACCCGACGAACGAGAACCTGCCCAAGCGGTCCCGCGAGGGCAACCACATCCGCTCATCCCTCGTGCTGGGCACCGAGTCGCAGGCGCGCATGGCGGTCGGTGACGCGGCGATCGACGGCGGTGCCGCACCCCACAAGCTCCGCCAGGGTCTGGACAAGGGCACGGTCGTCGTCGCCGGCGACGGCATCAAGCTCAGCCCCGGGCAAACGTCGGTGACCGTGCGCACGCACTACATCGACACCAAGCAGGCCGCCGAGATCGCGACCCGCGCCAAGGCGGTGCGCGACGGGGTCACGACCCTGACCGCCGTCGACCACACCCCGGACCGGGACGCGCTGGCCGACATCATGACCGTCCTCGGCGACGCCCCACGGCTCCTCACTCAGGACGTCCTCAAGCGCCTCGCGGTCCTGGACACGACGTACGACGAGTGGTCGTTCCTCGACCTCAAGCAGGCCCTCGACGGCACCGGTGCCGAGCCCTACAAGTCCGACGGGCGTATGAGCATCGCCCGGGACCGCCTCGCCCGCCACCTCGCCACCCGCGACGACACCGAGGGTTCCGTTTCCGCCGCTGAGTAGAGGGAGGCACCCCCACCAGCGGCAGGGAGGCAGGGAGAACTCCCTAACCCCCTCCCTGACCCGCCTCCCTGGGGTTGACCTGCGTAAACGATCTGCCAGGGAGGCAGGGAGGCGCCGCAGGTCAGACCCCCGAAACCCCCGCCACAGCCCACCCGGCAGGGGGTGCCTCCGCCTCCCTGCCCGACCGCACCGCTCATTCCGTATCCGCCCCGGAAGGACACCCATGAACCCCAGGATGGCCGCCAAATTCGACGGCATTCGCGTCAGCTTCACCGGCGAAGAGGGCGCGATGCTCGCCCTCGGCCACCACCCCACCGACCGCGTCATCGCGGCCTTCCTCCAGCTCGGCGACGACCCCACCATCACTGCCGCCGACCTCACCCCGTGGATCGCCGAGGGGTGGGCCGTCTTCACCGAGGACCCCGACCCCGACTACCAGTGGACGGCCACTGAGGCCGCCAGGGGCACCCCCGGCGCGGTGGCCGTCACGATCCTCCACGCCTAGCTACGCCGAGGGCGGCCCCCTCTCACGCCAATGAACCGGGGCCGCCCTCGTCTGCCAGCACTCACGAGAACTGGAGACACCCAGCATGACCCAACCCACCGACATCCGGCGAGTGCCCGCCCACCGGCCGCGCCTGCTGGACCTCTTCTGCTGCGCCGGCGGCGCGGCCATGGGCTACCAGAGGGCAGGGTTCGAGGTGACCGGCGTGGACATCGCAGACCGCCCGAACTACCCCTTCCCCGTGCACCGGGCCGACGCGCTCGCGCACCTCGCCGCCCTCACCGCGTCCGGGGAAATCCGCCAGTACGCGGCCGTGCACGCCTCCCCGCCCTGCCAGGCCGGATGCGCCCTCACCGTGGGCACCAACCGGTCGCGCGGGTGGGGGCGCGAGCACGTCCAGCTCATCCCCGAACTCCGCACCCTTCTGGACGCGTCCGGCCTGCCGTACGTCATCGAGCAGCCGAACGGCAAGGCGCCTGTCCGCCCGGACCTGAAGCTGTGCGGGGAGATGTTCGGGCTCGGTGTCCTCCGTCATCGGGTGTTCGAGTTGGGCGGCGGCTGGACCGTCTCCCAGCCCGCACACCGCCCGCACCGGGGGTACGTGCGCGGCTACCGGCACGGCGTCTACCGCGACGGCCCGTACGTCGCCGCGTACGGCGCCGGCGGCGGCAAGGCCACCATCTCGGAAATGCAGACCGCGATGGGCATCACGTGGACCGACGTGCGCGAGGAGCTCACCGAGGCCATCCCGCCCGCGTACACCGAGCTGATCGGGCGGGCCCGCCTCGCCGCCGCGCGGGCGGTGGCGGCATGAGCGCCCTCCTGACCGCCGCCCTCGACCTGGCCGCCCGTGGGGTGCCGGTCCTGCCCCTGCGGGCCGGAAAGCTGCCATTCGGCAACTGCCCCGCCTGCAAGGGCAGCGCATGCGGCGACCGGCCGAACATGGTGGCCGCCGGACCGTGCGCCTGCCCCCGCCCCTGCCACGCGTGGGCCGCCGCCACCACCGACCCGGCCACCCTCACCTCCCCGGCATGGTCGCGGGCGTGGGCGCAGGCGCAGGCCGTCGCCTACCACCCCGGCGGCGGCGGGCTCACCGTCGTGGACCTCGACCACGCCGAAGCAGTCGCCTGGGCCCGCGAGCACCTGCCCGCGACCCGGACCGTGCCCACGACCCGGGGCCAGCACTGGATCTACCGGGGCACCATGCAGTCCTCGAACGGCGTCCGGGACGGCATCGACATCAAGTCCGCGATGTCCTACGCCCGGTGGCTCGGCCCCGGGGCCGGCATGATGACCGCCCTGCCCGATGTGGTGCGCGCCCTGCTCGCGGACAAGCCACGGCCCGTTCCGGCCGTGCGCACCGTCACGGTGTCCGCGCCGGCCGGCGGCGGGCAGTGCCCCCACCGCACGCCCACCTACCTCGCCCGGGGCATTGCCATGGCCGAACAGCGCATCACCGGGGCAACCAGCGCCATCCACGCCACGGTCTACGCCACGTTCCTCGCGGTGCTGTCCGCCCACGGCCGGTGCGGCTGCCTCACCGACTCCCACGTCGGGCAGTTGTTCGCCGCCGCGCAGACCAAGGGCGAGTCCGTCCGGCACTGCACCGACGCATGGGCCAACGCCCTCACACGGTTGGGACTCTGACCATGTCCGACGACGAGAAGAACTCCGGCCGCGAGGTCATCACCGAGTATGCGCAGTCGCATTTCCGGTATTTCCGCACCGCCGACGGAACCGTCTACGCCCAGAAGAACGGACACCCCGTCGCCCGTCCGATCCGCTCCCAGGGCACCACCGGCAGCCACCGCCAGGAACTCATGGTCGGGCTTTACCGCGACGGGCGCGGCGTGTTCAACGGCTCCGCCCTGAAAGAGGCGCTGGACCTGATCGAGGCGCTGGCGCTGACCGAGAACGTCCAGCCGGTACACATCCGCGTCGCTCCCGGGTTCGACGGGGCGACGTGGCTGGACCTCGGCCGCGACGACGGGAAGTCCGTCCGCATCCACCCCACCGGGTGGGACATCACCGTGCCCGACCCGCGCGAGGTCTGCTGGCGGCGCACGCAGCTCACCGGGGAACTCCCATTGCCGGCGAAGGACACGGCGGAGAAGGGCATCGATCTGCTGCTACGGCTGACGAACTTCGCCGGCGCGGACACCGAGTGCCTGGCCCTCGCCTGGCTGGTCGGCTGCCTCGGCCCGTCCGTCCCCGTCCCCGCACCGTTCCTCACCGGGCCGCAGGGCGCGGGAAAGTCCACCGGGGGCCGGATGCTCGTGCGCATCGTGGAAGGCATGAGCGGCGACCTACGCCGGGCCCCGAAAGACGAGGAGAACCTGATCGCGGCCGTCGCCGCAGGGTGGGTCACCGCCCTGGACAACCTGTCCCACATGACGCCGGACCTGTCCGACGCCATGTGCTGCATCGTCACCGGAGCCGAGAGCGTCAAAAGGGCCCTGTTCACCGACGGGGACGTGCACCGGGCCCGCTACCGCCGTCCCCTGCTGCTGACCGGCATCGACGTGGGCGTCATCCGCCCCGACCTCGCCGAACGGCTGCTGCCCCTGCGTCTGGAGCGGCCCAGCGTCCGGCGGACCGAAGCGGAGCTGTGGACCGAGTTCGAAGAGGCGCTCCCGGTGATCCTCGGCTCCCTCCTCGACCTCACCGTCAAGGTCCGGGCCGCCGAAGCGGAGACGCCAACCGATCTGCGCATGGCGGACTTCGCCCACCTGTGCGCCCAACTCGACGCCGCGACCAGCCTCGGAGCGCTCCCCGCGTACCGGGCCAGCCTGGACGACCTCAACGACGACGTGATCGAAGGCGATCTCCTCGCGCAGACGGTTCTTCAGCACGCCGCGACCCTCGACCCCTGCACTGAACAGCGAATGACATCCACTGAATGGCTGCACGCCCTGAGCCGCCTCTACAGCGGCGATGAGCTGCGCCCCCTACCTAAAGGGTGGCCGACGACCGGAAAGGTGCTCTCCGACCGCCTCAAGCGCCTCCAGCCCGTGTTGGCGGCCCGGGGGGTCCTCATCGACTCCGGCCGCAACTTCGCGGGCCGGTACCTCGAAATGGCCCGCCACGTCGCCCCGCCGCCGAGCAGCCAGCCGGAAATGTTCTGACCACAAGCCCGGTCACCGGGACAAGCAAGAGGAGCACGGCGGCGAGGCGTGCTCCTCTTGCTGTTCGGCGAAGCCGCCCAATGGTCGCGCCGCGCAGCGGCCCCTCTTTCACGCTCTGAGAGCCACCGAGCTACTACAGACGCCCTCTCTTTTCCTAAGAGGGAAGGCGCTGCGTCATGTGCGTCATGCGGACGGAAAAACAGCCTCTGAGCTGTGACTACAAGCATGACGCAGACGGCCGATCCTGCGTCATGCCTGCGTCATGTGCGTCATGGGTTCGTCATGCCATGACGCACGTCATGACGGACCCATGACGCACACCTAAACCGCTGCGTCATGCGAAACCGCAGGTCAGAGGCTCGCATGACGCACATGACGCAATGACGCAGAAATCCGCACCTCGGACAGACATCGCCCCGGGAGACCCATGTCCGCATCGACTGTCTCGGCACCCGCACCCCGACTTCTCGCGGTGGAAGAAGCTGCCGTCGTACTCAGCCTCGGTCGCTCCATGACCTTCGAGGAGATCCGGCGGGGACGACTCCGCACCGTCAGGTCCGGCCGCCGGCGTCTCGTTCCGACCGAGTACATCGAGGAGTACATCGAACTGCTCAAGCGCGAATCCGCCTGACGAACAGCGACAACCACGAGGCCGCGCCGCTCACCACGGCGCGGCCTCACCCATGGAAGGACCACCAGCGTGAGCACCGAATCGAAGCCGTCCCGCAAGGCTGGACACGGCGAGGACACGATCTACTGGGATGCCAAGAAGAACCGGTTCGTAGGAGCCGTGTCCCTCGGTTACGCCCCGGACGGGCGGCGGCTGCGGCCCAAGGTCTCCGGCAAGACCAAGACCGAGGTGCGCGCCAAGATCCGTGAACTGAAGAAGGAGTTGGAGGCCGGCGTACGGACCCCCGCCAACTACACGGTCGCCAACGCCGTGAACGACTGGCTGGAGCGCGGTCTCAAAGGGCGCGACGAACAGACCGTGGGCAAGAATCGCACGCTCGCGACCAAGCACCTGATCCCGTTCATCGGCCGCGCAAAGCTGAAAGATCTCAGCGCCGACGACGTGGACGACTGGCTGACCGGTCGGTCCGAGGTCGTAGCCACCCGGACGCTCCGAGACATCCTCGCCGTGCTCCGGCGCTCGATCGAGCATGCGCAGCGACGGGACAAGGCGGTGCGCAACGTTGCCGCACTCGTCACCGTCCCCGAGGGCCTGGCCGGGCGACCGAGCAAGGCGCTGAACCTGGAACAGGCCAAGGCTGTCTTGCTGGCTGCTCGCGGGTCCCGGCTGTACGCCTACCTCGTGCTGTCGCTTCTGAGCGGAGTGCGTACGGAGGAGGCTCGCCCGCTCACCTGGGACCACGTCTTTCTCGCGACGGACAGGGAGATCCCGCCGCACGTCGCGGTGTGGCGGTCGGTCCGGCGGCACGGGGAGACCAAGACCCGCAAGAGCCGGCGGACGATCGCTCTGCCGAAGCAGGTGGTGGAAGTCCTCGAAGAACACCAGCGGTGGCAGAAGCAGGAGCGGGCGTCCCACGGGATCGACTGGAGCCCGGCGGGTCGCGTCTTCACCACCAGGAGCGGTGAGCCGCTCGACGCCGCCAACGTGCGCCGCGACTTCCGGGCCATCGTGGTGAAGGCCGGCCTTGAGCCGGAGTGGACACCGCGCGAGCTCCGGCACAGCTTCGTGTCGCTGCTCTCGGACCACGGCATCCCGCTGGAGCGGATCGCGATGCTCGTGGGGCACAGCAGTCAGGCGACGACGGAGGCGGTGTACCGCAAACAACTCCGCCCCGTGATCACGCAGGGCGCGGAAGCCATGGACGAGATCTTCGGATTCGCCCCCGGCTCGGGTGACGGCGAGGCCTGATCAAAAGCCTTTGGCCCCCTGTTTGGCCCCCCGGGGCATGAAAGAGGCCCATTCGCGATCAAGCGAATGGGCCTCTGACCAGCTGTCGGGGTGGCGGGATTTGAACCCACGACCTCTTCGTCCCGAACGAAGCGCGCTGCCAAGCTGCGCTACACCCCGATGTCCACCGGTCTCCCGGCGACATCGATAACTCTAGCCCACCCACGCCCGGAGGCGAAATCCGGTTACCGACGGGGCCCGGTCCGCTGTCGGAGCTGGTGCCTGGGGCGGGGGCGCACGTGGTCCAGGGCGATGAGCAGGGAGGCGAGGACGACGAGGAGCAGGGAGAGGGCGAAGGCGTGGGCGAGGACCTCCGAGTAGCCGTAGGTGTCCACGTCCAGGAAGGGGTACGGGTAGCGGGGGGCGGCATCGGGGGAGAGCAGGGTCCCCCGGGCCAGGACGAAGCCCAGGTAGGCCAGGGCGCAGAACATCCAGAGCGGCAGGAAGCGCAGGCGCAGCACTCGGGCCGGGGTCAGCAGGAGCCAGTCGAGGGCCACGGCCACGGGCAGGTCCGTGTGCAGCAGCTGTTCCGCGACGGCGCGGGCGCCCGTGGCCGGAGCGGCGGGGGTGCCGGTGGCCGAGTAGCCGAAGCTGTTGTCGGTCAGGATCAGGTGGTAGGCCAGGCCGATGATCACCGCGACGAGGAGGACGCCGCCCGTCAGCTGCGGGGCCACCGGTCCCCGGCCCGTCCATGAGCGGAACGCGGACCAGCCGAAGACCCCGGCGATCAGGAGGTTCGCCTGGAAGGTGAACCGGCTCAGCAGCTCCAGCGGCGCACCGGTGGTCGCCAGCTCGATCGTGAGGCCGCAGATCGCCGCCGTGCACACCAGCACCCGGAGCACGGCGGCGGTACGACGCGGGGTGCGGGTGCCCCGCAGGAACGCGTCCTCGGCCCGGGGCCTGGGCAGCGTCGCGGTTTTCGGGGCGGCGGTCATGGCCTCACCGTAAAGGCGGGGTTCCCGGCCCGCGATTCATCCGTGGCGGATGGGCCCACGCCGGTCGAGCGGTCCGCGGCGGGCGGGCCGGGCGACGGCGGAAGACGGCTCGGGCCCACCCCCCCCAGCCGTCGGGGCCTGCCGCCGTCGGAGCCCCCCAGCCGTCGGAGCCGGCCGCCGTCGGAGCCCGCCACCGTCGCCGGAGCCCGCCACCGTCTCGGAGCCGGCCGCCGTCCTCGAAACCCGCCGCCGTCGGGATCGGTCCTCGCGCGCCTCAGGTCCGCGCGGTGAGGGTGAGCAGGGTGGCTTCCGGGGGGCAGGCGAAGCGGACCGGGGTGTAGCGGTTCGTGCCGCAGCCGGCCGAGACGTGGAGGTAGGACCGGTTTCCGTCGGCCGTGTGGCTGGAGAGGCCCTTCACCCGGTCCGTGTCCAGGTCGCAGTTGGTGACCAGCGCGCCGTAGAAGGGGATGCAGAGCTGCCCGCCGTGCGTGTGACCGGCCAGGATCAGCGGGTAGCCGTCCTTCGTGAACGCGTCGAGCGAGCGCAGGTACGGCGCGTGGACCACGCCGATGGAGAGGTCGGCGCCCGTCTCGGGGCCGCCGGTGACCTCGGCGTACCGGTCACGCTTGATGTGGGGGTCGTCCAGGCCGGTGAACGCGATGTCCAGGCCGTCGAGCTTCAGCCGGCCCCGGGTGTTGGAGAGGCCGATCCACCCCGCGTCGTCGAAGGCGTCGCGCATCGGCTCCCACGGGTTGTGGACCACGTTCGTCGCAGGGGCGTTCCCGTTGAGCCCGTGCTTGCCCGCCGCCTTCTCCTTGAGGTAGCGCACCGGGTTGCGGAGCTTGGGGCCGTAGTAGTCGTTCGAGCCGAAGACGTACACGCCGGGGAGCTCCATGAGGGGCCCCAGCGCGTCCAGCAGCTCGGGCACCGCCTCGGGGTCCGAGAGGTTGTCGCCGGTGTTGACGACGAAGTCCGGGCGGAGCCCTGCCAGGGACTGGAGCCAGGCGCGCTTCTTGCGCTGGCCGCTGACCATGTGGACGTCCGAGATCTGGAGTACGCGCAACGGGCGTGCCCCGGGCGGAAGTACCGGGACTGTCACCCGGCGGAGGCGGAACGAGCGGGCCTCGAATCCTGCGGCGTAGGCGAGGCCGGCGACGCCGACCGCCGCACCGGTCGCAGCGACTTTCAGGGGAACTCCGTAGCGTGCGCGCATGCGCCCATCGTCGCAGACCCCGCCCGGCCGGGGTCCGGCGGCGGCGGGAAAACAAACGGGCACCCGGGACCGCGTACCTGACACAATCAAGTCATGACCACGCTCAAGTCCAAGCTCAAGGAAGACCTCACCACCGCCATGAAGGCGCGCGACGAGCTGACCTCGTCCACCCTTCGGCTGACCCTCACCGCGATCACCAAGGAGGAGGTGAGCGGGAAGACCGCTCGCGAACTCTCCGACGACGAGGTGCAGAAGGTCATCGCCAAGGAGGCGAAGAAGCGCCGCGAGGCGGCGGAGGCGTTCGCCCAGGGCGGCCGGACGGAGCAGGCCGAGCGCGAGAAGGCCGAGGGCGAGCTGCTCGACGCCTACCTGCCCAAGCAGCTCTCCGACGAGGAGCTCGACGCGATCGTCGGCTCCGCCGTGGCGGAGGCGAAGGCCGCCGGTGCCGAGGGCCCGCGCGCCATGGGCGCCGTGATGAAGATCGTCAGCCCGAAGGTCGCGGGTCTCGCCGAGGGCGGCCGGGTCGCCGCCGCGGTGAAGAAGTCCCTCGCGGGCTGAGCCCCGGGGGCTGGGCCCTGAACGCATGAAAAAGGTGGGGCGCCCCCGTCGACCGGGGGCGCCCCACCTTTTTCATGCGCTGGACGTTCGGCCCGTCCGTCAGGGGCCGTTGCCGCCGCCGTCCTGGCCGCCGTGCCGGCCGGCACCCTGGTTGCCGCCGGGGAAGTCCGGCAGGGTGATGCCGGGCGTCGGGGTGTCACCGGCGTCGCCGGTGTCGTCACCCTCGTCGCCCTCGCCGTCGCGGCCCTTGTTCTTGTCCTTGTCGCCCTTCTCCTCGCCCCTGGGGACGGAGACCGGGTTGAAGGACGGGGTCTCGCCGGCGTCGAGGGCGCCGGTCATCGCGATCTTCCAGATCGGGCCGGGCAAGCAGCCACCACAGACCTTGTCGTAGTACTGTCCGCCGATCGTGATGTTGTACATCGGCAGCTTCTTGCCGATGTCGGCGCCGACCCAGACGGCCGTGGACAGGTTCGGCGTGTAGCCGACGAACCAGGCGTCCACCCGCTCGTTCGTCGTACCGGTCTTGCCCGCGTTGTCGCGGTCGCTCAGACCGGCGGCCGTACCGGTGCCGTCCTCGACCACGCCCTTCAGCATCTGGTTGATCGTGTCCGCGGTCTTCTCGCTCATCGCCTGCGAGCAGCTGGACTTCGGCACGGAGAGCTTCTTGCCGTTGGCGTCGGTGATCGACTGGATGGCGATCGGGGTGCAGTACGTGCCGCGGTTGGCGAACGTCGCGTACGTGGCTGCCATGCCGAGCGGGGTGCTCTCCGCACCGCCGAGGGTGACGGAGGGGTCTTCTCCGAGGGCCTTGCCGTCCCCGCGGGCGTAGCCGACCTTCTTCGCCATCCGGACCGTGTCGCAGAGGCCGACCTTCTGCTCCAGTTTGGCGAAGTAGGTGTTGATGGACTTGCCGAGGGCGCCCGTCATGTCGAAGGTGCCCTTCTCCTCCTCCAGTTCGTTCTGCACCTCCCAGTCACCACTGCCGGTCGACGCGCCCGAGCAGGTGGTGAAGGAGCTCATCGGCAGTTCGATCTTGCGTTCCGTGGTGAAGGACTGAGCCGGGCTGATGCCCTTCTCCAGAGCCGCAGCCGCGGTGATCGGCTTGAAGGTCGAGCCGACCTGGAAACCGTAGGTGGAGCCGCCCATCGCGGAGCCGACGGCGAGGTTGAGGACCGTCTGGTTCTTCTTCTGGTCCAGGCCGTAGGGGCGGGACTGGGCCATCGAGAGGATCTTGCCGGTGCCGGGCTCGACCTGGACCACCGAGGCGGCGACCTTGTCGTCCTTGTTGACCTTGGCGATGGAGGCCTCGTCGGCGGCCTCCTGGGCGCGCGGCGAGAGCGTGGTCCTGATGGTCAGACCGCCGAGGTTCCAGAGCTTCGAACGATCCTCGCTCGTCTTGCCGAAGGCGGGGTCGTTGAGGATGACCTTGCGCACGTAGTCGCAGAAGAAACCCGCGCCGCTGACGGCGGTGATGCAGCCGTTCTGCGGAGTCTTGACCTTCAGCTTGATCGGGAGGGCCATGGCCTTGTCGGCGTCGGCCTGCGAGATGCTGCCGGTCGCGGCCATGCGCGCGAGGACCGTGTTGCGGCGCTTGGTCGCCTCTTCCTCGTCGTTGACGGGGTCGTACCGGGTCGGCGACTGGACGATGCCGGCGAGCAGCGCGGCCTCGTCCAGCGTCAGGTCCTTGGCGTGCTTGGAGAAGTACCGCTGGGAGGCGGCCTCCACGCCGTAGGCCTGCTGGCCGAAGAACGTGATGTTGAGGTAGTTCTCGAGGATCTTCTTCTTGCCGAGCTCCTCTTCGACCTGGATCGCGTACTTCAGCTCACGGACCTTGCGGCCCAGGGTCTGCTGGGTGGCCTCGGCGACCTTCTCCGGGTCGTCGCCCGCCTCCTCGACGAACACGTTCTTCACGTACTGCTGGGTGAGGGTCGACGCGCCTTCCGCCGTCCCGCCCGACTGCACGTTGCGGTTCATCGCGCGCAGGATGCCCTTGAGGTCGACCGCCCCGTGCTCGTAGAAGCGCGAGTCCTCGATCGCGACGATCGCGTTCTGCATGTACGGGGAGATGTCCTTGAGCGGTACGACGGTGCGGTCGCGCGAGTAGACCGTCGCGATGGCGCCCCCGTCGGCGTCCAGGATCGTGGTGCGCTGGCTGAGCGGTGGAGTCTTGAGGTTGGCGGGGATCTCGTCGAAACCCTCGACCGTCCCCTTGGCGGCGAGGCCCAGTGCGCCCGCGGCAGGCAGTGCGATGCCCGCCAGCACGGCTCCGGAGAGCGCGGCGACACCGAGGAACTTGGCGGCCTGCTGGGTCGTGGTGAGACCCCCGCCCGAGCGCTTTTTTGGCATGGGGGCAGCCTAATCCGTATCCCTGTACGTTCCGATGGAGCAGGCTCCGCTCGGGATGTTCAGGTACCAACCCGTTACGAGACGCGGGTTTGGACGCCGAATCCAGCACGTCACAGGCGTGCGGGCCGGTCGGCCGGAGTCTGCGGGCGCGCCGGGGCGCAGGTGTGGGCACGCAGGCGTGCGCCGGCGTGACGGCACGGCGCAGTGGCTACGTTGTCATTCGCCGGACACGCGCGCATCCCTTGGCCTAAGCTGCACTCAACTGTCACAGCAGTCCGGCTTTGTATCAACCCCCACGCACACGCCGCACGCATCCCCCGCTCGGCGTTCGTGCAGAGGACCGCACACAGGGCGTCCCCGAAAACGCCTGGTGTGTCATGGAACGTCCCTTGCAACTCGGGTGTACCGTCCCCTTTTTGCATGGTTGGTCTCCCATGTCCTCGCATCACTCCCCTGGGTGATCTGCCGCGTACGCATAGTCCGTTCGGGCCATTCAAGATTGGGCCCGAAGGGGGTGTTGTGCTCGGGGCCGCTTCCGTAACGTCCTCAACTGGCAGCGGTGAATATGCCTCTGCCGCCGTGGGGGAGCCTCAATTCGGGAGAGGACGGCGCCGGCATGGGCTGGGTAACCGACTGGAGTGCGCAGGCAGCCTGCCGCACTACCGATCCGGACGAGCTGTTCGTACAAGGGGCAGCGCAGAACAGGGCCAAGGCGGTGTGCACCGGATGTCCGGTGCGGACGGAGTGCCTGGCCGACGCGCTCGACAATCACGTCGAGTTCGGCGTGTGGGGCGGAATGACCGAACGGGAGCGTCGCGCACTGTTGCGACGCCGTCCCACCGTGACGTCCTGGCGGCGACTGCTGGAGACCGCGCGCAGCGAGTACGAGCGGTCGACGGGCATGCTGCCCGGAGTCATCGACATGGACGACGACGACTTCCAGGAGACGTACGCCGCAGTGGGGTGATCCTCCACGTGGCGCGCCGCGGAGGGACAACCCTCCGCTCCCGCAGCCGGGTTGGCGCGGGGGGACGGCAGGGGGCCGGTCGTCGATGTCCCCGGGCGGAGTAGCGCGAACGCGCTGTACGGGTAAGGCCCGGGCAAACCGGGGCCGCATCACGGTCCGGCGTGCCCGCGCTCCGCGGACGGTCGAGGATCGGCCCATGAGGCCGGGGTCCTCAGGCCGCCCCGGCGGGATCGTGGCCGGCCGCACCCGCGGCGAGGCGTTCGCCCACGGTCCGCAGCCCCGCCAGATCGTGCACGTCGCCCGGCAGCGCGGCCACCTCGGTCACCAGGACCTCGGGATGGGCTGCGGTGAAGTGCTCGCGGGTCCGCCGCTCGCGGGCGACGACCTGCATGCGTTCGGCGTGCAGGCGCAGCAGTCCCTCGGTGAGTTCTTCGATCGCGACCACGGGGACCGCCGGTGTGCCGTCCGCGCCGTCGGGGGTGGGGGACTCAGCGGTTTCGGGGGTGGGGGACTCAGCGGTTTCGGGGGATGCCTCGGGAGGGAGGGCTACCGCCGGGTCACGAGGACCAGTCTTCCCGGGGGCCCCGTCCACCATGCCCGCCGCCTCAAGATTTTCAGCGGCGGCGAGTGCCTGTTCGGCGGTCAGGCGCGCGGCCTCGCTGCCGTGCGCCCGGTTCAGCACCAGCCCCGCCAGCGGCATCCGCTCCGCCGCCAGTCGTTCCACGAAGTACGCCGCCTCGCGCAGCGCGTCCCGCTCCGGCGTCGCGACCACCAGGAACGCCGTCCCCGGGGCCTGGAGCAGCTGGTACGTCGCGTCCGCCCGGGTACGGAACCCGCCGAACATCGAGTCCATGGCGGCCACGAAGGTCTGTACGTCCCGGAGGAACTGGCCGCCCAGCAGCTTGCCGAGGGTGCCCGTCATCATCGACATGCCCACGTTGAGGAACTTCATCCCGGCCCGGCCGCCCATCTTCGCGGGCGCCATCAGCAGCCGGATGAACTTGCCGTCGAGGAACGACCCGAGCCGCTTCGGTGCGTCCAGGAAGTCCAGCGCGGAACGCGAGGGCGGGGTGTCGACGATGATCAGGTCCCACTCGTCGCGCGCCCTCAGCTGCCCGAGCTTCTCCATCGCCATGTACTCCTGCGTGCCCGCGAAGCCGGCCGACAGGGACTGGTAGAAGGGGTTCTCCAGGATGGCGCGGGCCCGTTCGGGGTCGGCGTGCGCCTCGACCGTCTCGTCGAAGGTCCGCTTCATGTCGAGCATCATGGCGTGCAGTTCGCCCTCGCCCGCGATGTCCCCGACCCGGCGCGGGACGTTGTCGAGCTGGTCGATGCCCATGGACTGGGCGAGCCTGCGCGCGGGGTCGATGGTGAGGACGACCACCTTGCGTCCGCGCTCGGCGGCCCGTACGCCGAGCGCCGCGGCCGTGGTCGTCTTGCCGACCCCGCCGGAGCCGCAGCACACCACGATCCGGATGCCGGGGTCGTCGAGCAGCGCGTCGGTGTCGATGCCCGGCGCGCGCACGGGGCCCGTACCGTCCGCCGTCCCCGTACCGTCCACCCGTGCCTCGTCGCCGTCGCCGTCGCCCTCGGTGCCGGTCGCGGTGCCGGACGGCAGCCTCATGACGCCTCCTCTTCCCCTGCGCCCTGTTTGCGGAGCTCCCCGGCCAGGACGTGCAGCGCGGCGAGGTCGATGCCCTCGCCCATCAGCGGCAGCTCGTCCGTGGGCAGTCCGAGCCCGGCCAGTACGGCCCGCTGCTCGCGTTCCAGGCGGACCCGCTGCGCGTGCTCGGCCGCCTGCGCGATCAGCGGACGGACCAGGGCCGCCGAGCCGGTCACGCCCGCCCGGGTCAGGGTCTTCGCGATCTCCTTGCGGCGCGCGCCCGACGCGGTGCGCAGCGCCTCCTCGTCCAGCAGGTGGGGGCGGACCATGTTGACGATCACCCGGCCCACCGGGAGCTGGGCGGCGCGCAGTTCCCCGACGCCGTCCGTGGTCTCCTGCACCGGCATCTCCTCCAGCAGGGTCACCAGATGGACGGCGGTGTCGGGGGACTTGAGGACCCGCATCACGGACTGCGCCTGGTGGTGTATCGGGCCGATCCGGGCCAGCCCGGCCACCTCGTCGTTGACGTTGAGGAAGCGGGTGATCCGGCCGGTGGGCGGTGCGTCCATGATCACGTGGTCGTAGACGAAACGACCCTGCTTGTCCTTGCGGCGCACGGCCTCGCACGCCTTGCCGGTCAGCAGCACGTCCCGGACCCCGGGCGCGATGGTGGTGGCGAAGTCGATCGCGCCGAGCTTCTTGAGCGCCCGGCCCGCGCTGCCGAGCTTGTAGAACATCTGGAGGTAGTCGAGGAGCGCCTGCTCGGCGTCGATGGCCAGGGCGAACACCTCGCCGCCGCCCGGCACGTCGGCGATCCTGCGCTCCTCGTAGGGGGAGGCACCCGCGCCGAAGAGCTCGGCGATGCCGCCGCGGCCCTCCACCTCGACGAGAAGGGTGCGCCGGCCCTCGGCCGCGAGGGCGAGCGCGAGGGCGGCGGCCACCGTGGTCTTACCGGTGCCGCCCTTGCCGCTGACGACCTGGAACCTGCTCACGCTTCGAGCCTAACCAGTAGGTCGCCGGCCTACGCACGGGAGCGCCCGTGCCAGGCGTTACAGTCGGGCCATGACCAAGTGGGAATACGCGACCGTGCCGCTCCTCGTGCACGCGACCAAGCAGATTCTGGACACCTGGGGCGAGGACGGCTGGGAGCTGGTCCAGGTCGTGCCCGGGCCGAACAACCCCGAGCAGCTCGTGGCCTACCTGAAGCGGGAGAGGGCGTAATGGCCGGTACCGTCGAGGCGCGGATCGCCGAGCTGGGACTCACCCTGCCCGACGTCGTTCCGCCGCTGGCCGCGTACCAGCCGGCCGTGCGCTCCGGTGCGTACGTCTACACCTCGGGCCAGCTGCCGATGGTCGAGGGCCGGCTCGGTGTGACCGGCAAGGTCGGCGGCGAGGTGACGGCCGAGGAGGCCAAGGACCTCGCCCGGGTCTGCGCCCTCAACGCCCTCGCGGCCGTGAAGTCGGTCGTCGGTGACCTGGACCGGATCGCCCGGGTCGTCAAGGTCGTCGGATTCGTGGCCTCCGCCCCCGACTTCACCGGACAGCCCGGCGTGATCAACGGCGCCAGCGAGCTGCTGGGCGAGGTGCTCGGCGACAAGGGTGTGCACGCCCGCAGCGCCGTCGGCGTCGCGGTCCTGCCGCTGGACGCGCCGGTCGAGGTCGAGATCCAGGTCGAGCTGATCGACGCCTGACCGTACGCACGTGCTTCCCGTCCCGTCCGGCCTTCCCGGCCGGGCGGGACGTTTTTCGTACCAGCTGTCGATCTCACCAGCAGGGAACGTGCGTTCCCCCCTCGTACGAATCGGCTGATCCCGATAGCCTCCGGCCATGTCCCAAGGTCAGTGGTACCCACCGGAATGGCCCGACCGGATCAGAGCCCTCGCCGCGGGCGAGCTGATGGCCGTGACCCCCCGGCGCGCCGCCACCGTGATGCTGCTGCGGGACTCCTCCGCCGCAGCCGATGGCGGACCGGCCGTCCACATGCTGCGGCGCCGTACCACCATGGCCTTCGCCGGAGGCGCGTACGCCTATCCGGGCGGCGGGGTCGACCCGCGCGACAACGATCACCTCGTCGGCTGGGCCGGTCCCCCGCTGGAGAGCTGGGCCGCGCGGCTGGGAGTCCCGAGCACGGCGGAGGCCCAGGCCATCGTGTGCGCGGCGGTCCGCGAGACCTTCGAGGAGGCGGGTGTACTCCTCGCCGGCCCCACCCCCGACACCGTCGTCGGCGACACCACGGGCGCCGACTGGGAGGCGGACCGCGCGGCACTCGTCGCCCGGGAGATCTCCTTCGTCGGGTTCCTGGAGCGGCGGCGGCTCGTGCTCCGCTCCGACCTGCTCGGCGCCTGGGCCCGCTGGATCACCCCCGAGTTCGAGACCCGGCGCTACGACACCTGGTTCTTCGTCGCGGCGCTCCCGGAGGGCCAGCGCACCCGCAACGCCTCCACCGAGGCCGACCGCACCGTCTGGATCACCCCCGCCGACGCCACCGCCGGCCACGCCCGGGGCGAACTCCGGATGATGCCGCCCACCGTGACGACGCTGCGCTCGCTCCTGCCGTACCGGACGGCCGGAGAGGCACTGGAGGCGGCCGGGACCCAGGACCTCGCCCCCGTCCTCGCACGGGTCCGGCTGGAGGGTGACCAGTTGGTGCTGAGCTGGCCGGGACACGATGAATTCACCACGCCCGTCCCGCCCGCGGGACCCGGAGCCGGAGGAACAGCATGAGCGAGGCCGCGCTTCTGCCCGGACAGCCCCGTGGACAGGTCGTCTCCGGACCCGCCACCGCCCGCGCGGTCAACGTCCTGGCCCCCAACGCCTCCCCGATGACCCTGGACGGCACCAACACCTGGATCCTCGCCGAACCGGACTCGGACCTCGCGGTCGTCCTGGACCCGGGACCGCTCGACGACACCCACCTGCGCGCCGTGATCGACACCGCCGCACGGGCCGGCCGGCGCATCGCGCTCACCCTGCTCACCCACGGCCACCCGGACCACGCCGAGGGCGCCGCGCGCTTCGCGGAGCTGACCCGTACGAAGGTGCGCGCGCTCGACCCCGCGCTCCGGCTCGGCGACGAGGGACTGGCGGCGGGGGACGTCATCACCACCGGTGGGCTCGAACTCCGGGTCGTCCCCACGCCCGGACACACCGCCGACTCGCTCTCCTTCCACCTGCCCGCGGACGGCGCGGTGCTCACCGGCGACACCGTCCTCGGCCGGGGCACGACCGTCGTCGCGCATCCGGACGGGCGGCTCGGCGACTACCTCGACACTCTGCGGCGGCTGCGCTCGCTGACCACGGACGACGGCGTCCACACCGTGCTGCCGGGCCACGGGCCGGTACTGGAGGACGCCCAGGGCGCGGTCGAGTTCTACCTCGCGCACCGCGCGCACCGGCTGGCCCAGGTGGAGACGGCGGTGGAGTCCGGGCTGCTCACGCCGTCCGAGGTGGTGGCCCGGGTGTACGCGGACGTCGACCGGTCCCTGTGGCCGGCGGCGGAACTGTCCGTACGGGCGCAGCTGGAGTACCTGGCGGAGCACGGGCTGATCTGACACGGGGACCGGTTTCCGCCCCGAGGGGTCCCGCGCACCCGGGAACGCCGAGAGGCCCCGCCTGACGGCAGGGCCTCTTCGTGCGTGTGCGCGGTCGCGTCGGCGCTGGGGGCCCGGCGCGTCACGTGTACCGCGTGGGGGCTCAGCGCGAGCGCTTCGCCAGCCGCTCGACGTCGAGCAGGATCACGGCGCGGGCCTCCAGGCGGAGCCAGCCGCGTCCCGCGAAGTCCGCGAGCGCCTTGTTGACCGTCTCGCGGGAGGCGCCGACCAGCTGGGCCAGCTCCTCCTGGGTGAGGTCGTGGACGACGTGGATGCCTTCCTCGGACTGGACGCCGAAGCGGCGCGACAGGTCCAGGAGAGCGCGGGCGACACGGCCCGGCACGTCGGAGAAGACCAGGTCGGACATCTGGTCGTTGGTCTTGCGCAGGCGGCGGGCGACGGCACGCAGCAGCGCGGTGGCGACCTCGGGGCGGGCGTTCAGCCAGGGCTGGAGGTCGCCGTGGCCGAGGCCGAGCAGCTTGACCTCGGTGAGCGCGGTCGCGGTGGCGGTGCGCGGACCCGGGTCGAACAGCGACAGCTCGCCGATCAGCTCCCCCGGGCCCAGTACGGCGAGCATGTTCTCGCGGCCGTCGGGGGAGGTGCGGTGGAGCTTCACCTTGCCGTCGGTGACCACGTACAGGCGGTCGCCGGGGTCACCCTCGTGGAACAGCGCGTCTCCGCGTGCGAGGGTCACCTCACTCATCGAGGCGCGGAGTTCCGCGGCCTGCTCGTCATCGAGCGCCGCGAAAAGCGGGGCGCGTCGTAGAACGTCGTCCACGAGATCTCTCCTTGTCGGCCTGTTCAGGGAACCGTGGTCCCCATCATGCCGGACGGTAAAACAGTGCGATCAATCACAAACCAGTTTGACGCACGAGTCGCCCGGATCGTACGGCAGGGGGCCGATCGAGGGCTGATACCCGCTGACAGGGGCGAATCCACGGGCCGGCCCTCGACCGACGACGACAAAGCCCGGCGCGGCACCTCGCGGCGTTGTCGGACCTTCCGTGTACACCCAGTACACGGGAGATCCTCCGCCTTGCGATGCGCCGCACCGGACACCGCCCGCCGCTCCGACGCGAATTGTCGGACACGGCCTAGGCTGACCGGGTGTCCGGAAAGCTGCTGGGAGCGAAGGGCGAGGGGGCCGTCTAGGTGTCGGAGAAGCAGGATTCAGCTATGGGCGAACAAGGCTCGGGGGTGCCGCGGAAGGGCACTGCACGGACACCCGCCGGCGCCGACCGGCCCGCCGCGAAGGCGCGGCCGGCCCGGTCGAAGTCCGGCGGCGCGTCGAAGACCGCGCCGGCGAAGCCGGCCAAGCCGGAGTCGCATCTCGCGATGGTCCGCCGTGCCCGCCGGATCAACCGCGAACTGGCCGAGGTCTACCCGTACGCCCATCCGGAACTCGACTTCCGCAACCCCTTCGAACTCCTCGTAGCCACCGTCCTCTCCGCGCAGACCACCGACCTGAGGGTCAACCAGACCACCCCGGCGCTCTTCGCCGCCTACCCCACCCCCGAGGACATGGCCGCAGCCGTTCCGGAGGACATGGAGGAGCTGATCCGGCCGACCGGGTTCTTCCGGGCGAAGACCCGGTCGCTCCTCGGCCTCTCGGCCGCGCTCCGGGACAACTTCGGCGGCGAGGTGCCCGGCCGCCTGGAGGACCTGGTGACGCTGCCCGGCGTCGGCCGCAAGACGGCCAACGTGGTGCTCGGCAACGCTTTCGGAGTCCCGGGAATCACTGTCGACACCCACTTCGGCCGACTGGTGCGGCGCTGGAAGTGGACCGACGAGGAGGACCCGGTGAAGGTCGAGGCGGTGGTCGCCGGGATCTTCCCCAAGAGCGAGTGGACGATGCTCTCCCACCGGGTCGTGTTCCACGGCCGCCGGATCTGCCACTCCCGCAAGCCCGCCTGCGGCGCGTGCCCGATCGCCCCGCTCTGCCCCTCGTACGGAGAGGGGGAGACGGACCCCGCGAAAGCCAGGAAGCTGCTGAAGTACGAGAAGGGCGGCTATCCGGGGCAGCGCCTGAGCCCGCCCGCCGACTACCCGGGCGACCCCGCGCCGGGCCTGGGCGAGCGGGAGGCCGCCGCGCAGGAGGCCGCCCTGGAGACCGCGCTGGAGGACGGAGCCGGGGGCGCGGGCTCCGCGGACGCGTCGGGTGCCGAGGCGGCGTCGGACCGCAAGGCCGCACCGGGTGGCAAGGCCGCGCGTCAGGCGAAGGCCGCGCCGGGCACGGGAGCCGAATGAGGGAGAACGCGCCCCGCGCCTCACGCCCGGAGCCCGCCGCGCCCCCGGCGCCTCCGGCGGGCTGCGCCGCCCCGGCGGCCGTCGTCATGGAACGTCCCGGCGCGTCCCCCGTACGGATGAGGCCGGAACGAATTGGCAGATGACAGGCGTTGTGAGAAATCGGGGGTGCCCATGACCTACACACCGAGCACGACGCGGCCGACGAGCGCCGCGCAGACGGACGGCGGGACGCACCGGTCGGGCGAGCAGCCCGCCGCCGGGGACGCGGTCGCCGTCACCACCGAGGGCATGCCGTCGTGGCTCGCCCCGGTGGCGAAGGCCGCCCGCGACGTGCGGCCGCAGCAGCTGAGCCGTTTCCTGCCGCCGGAGAGCGGCGCCGGGCGACAGTCGGCCGTACTGATCCTCTTCGGCGAGGGCGGACGCGGACCGGAGCTGCTGCTGATGGAGCGCGCCGGAACCCTCCGTTCGCACGCGGGGCAGCCGGCCTTCCCGGGTGGCGCGCTCGACCCCGAGGACGGCGACCCGGCGACGAGCGGGCCGCTCCGGGCGGCGCTGCGGGAGGCCGAGGAGGAGACCGGTCTCGACCCGCGCGGTGTGCAGATCTTCAGCGTGCTGCCCCGGCTCTACATCCCGGTCAGCAGCTTCGTGGTGACCCCGGTGCTCGGCTGGTGGCGGACCCCGAGCCCGGTGCGCGCGGTCGACGCCGCCGAGACGGCCCGGGTCTTCACCGTTCCCGTGGCCGATCTCACGGACCCGGCCAACCGGGTGATCACCAAGCATCCCAGCGGCTTCCTGGGCCCCGCGTTCCTGGTGGAGAACGCCCTGGTCTGGGGGTTCACCGCCGGTCTGATCGACCGGATTCTCCACTTCGCGGGCTGGGAACGCCCCTGGGACAGGACCAGGCAGGTGCCGCTCGACTGGCACGCATGACAGGCTGGCTCTCCTGCTGGGTTGTTCCGGGCCCCCGGACCCCGTCACCCGACGGGCCAGGTGACGAATCTGCGAGGCTATAGACGGTGAACGTGCTGGACATCCTGCTGCTCGTCGGCGCCGTGTGGTTCGCGGTCATCGGCTACCGCCAGGGTTTCGTCGTCGGCATCCTGTCCGTGATCGGCTTCCTGGGGGGAGGCCTGGCCGCGGTCTACCTGCTGCCGCTCCTCTGGGACAAGGTCACGGCCAACTCCGAGGTCTCCTCGACGGCCGCCGTGGTGGCGGTCGTGATCGTGATCGTGTGCGCGTCGGTCGGCCAGGCCCTCACCACCCACCTCGGCAACAAACTCCGCGGGCACATCACCTGGTCGCCGGCGCGCGCCGTTGACGCCACCGGCGGCGCCCTGGTCAACGTGTGCGCGATGCTGCTGGTCGCCTGGCTGATCGGGTCCGCCCTGGCGGGCACGTCCCTCCCCACCCTGGGCAAGCAGGTCCGCAACTCCTCCGTCCTGCTCGGTGTCTCCCGGGTGATGCCCCAGCAGACGTCCACCTGGTTCGACGACTTCTCCTCGGTCCTCGCCCAGAACGGCTTTCCGCAGGTCTTCAGCCCGTTCGCCAACGAGCCGATCACCGAAGTCGAGCCCCCCGACCCGGCGTTGACCGGCAGTCCGGTGGTGGCCCGTGCGAAGAAGTCCGTCGTCAAGGTCGTCGGCATGGCCCCGAGCTGCGGAAAGGTCCTCGAAGGCACCGGCTTCGTCTTCGCGGACGGTCGCGTCATGACCAACGCCCACGTCGTCGGCGGCGTCGACGAGCCCACCGTCCAGGTCGGCGGCGAGGGACGGGTGTACGACGCGAAGGTCGTCGTCTACGACTGGCAGCGCGACATCGCCGTACTCGACGTTCCGGAACTCCATTCCACCGCACTGGACTTCACCGGATCGGACGCCAGGACCGGCGACAGCGCCATCGTGGCCGGCTTCCCGGAGAACGGCGACTACGACGTCCGCTCCGCCCGGGTCCGCGGCCGGATCCAGGCCAGCGGTCTCGACATCTACCACCGGGGCATCGTCCACCGCGACGTGTACTCGCTCTACGCGCTCGTACGGCAGGGAAACTCCGGCGGCCCCCTGCTCACTCCGGACGGCCAGGTGTACGGAGTGGTGTTCGCCAAGTCGCGCGACGACGCCGACACCGGCTACGTGCTGACCGCCGACGAGATCCAGCCGGACATCGACGCCGGCCGCACGGCCGACCAGCAGGTCGACACCCAGGGGTGCGCGCTCTGACCGTGGTCGTCTCCCCGCGCGGGCGGTGTGCCGGTGCGGGGAGACGGCTGGGTGCGGGTGGTGGTCGGGTGTGTGCGGTTCCCGGTCAGGTGCGGGGATGGCGCAGTCGCGCCGATACCCAACGGGCCCGCCGACGGAGGATGCGGGGAATGCCGAGCCGAGGATCGTGTATGACCTGCACGGTATGCATATGGCCCGTGGGGCCGCCCCCCTCGTGAGTGCTCACCGCGGCAGTGGCGGTCGAGCGGCGGTTGCGTGCTGCGTCACCGAAGTCGTGCGTCCAGCCCATACCCCGACGTGTGCCCCTGACCCATGGTCGGTAATCGTGCGGAAGCAAGCCAATCGGCCTATGCGCGCGGCACGTGGCCGTTCGACGCACACCTGTACGTATCGGATCAGCGATCGGGCTCGGGATCCTTGAGCCAGTTGATGAGTTCGGTCGAGAAGGCGGTCGGATCCTCCTCGTGCGGGAAGTGCCCGAGACCGTCGAAAAGTCGCCACCGATAGGGAGCCTCGACGTACTCGCCGGACCCCGCCGCACTCCGCGTACGCATCGCTGGATCGAGTGAACCGTGCAGGTGCAGGGTGGGCACCCGGACCGGTCGTTTCATGCGCCGGTAGAACTGCACCCCGTCCGGACGGGCCATCGACCGCACCATCCACCGGTACGGCTCCACCGCGCAGTGCGCCGTGGACGGGATGCACATCGCACGGCGGTAGACGTCCAGCGTCGGGTCGTCCGGGAAGACGGTGTCGTCCGGCCCCGCCCACTCCTCGATCAGCCGGCCCACCAGGGCGCCCTCGTCCGCGACGAGCTGACGCTCCGGCAGCCATGGCCGCTGGAACCCCCAGACGTACGAACCGGCCCTGGACTGGGCGAAGTCCGAGAGCATCGAGGAACGCCAGCGGCGCGGGTGCGGCATCGAGGACACCACGAGGCGGCGCACCAGCTTCGGCCGCATCACGGCCGCCGTCCAGGCGAGGTAACCGCCCATGTCGTGGCCGACGAGGGCCGCGTCGGGCTCGCCGAGCGACCGGATCACGCCGGTGACGTCGAGCGCCAGGTTGGCGGGGTCGTACCCCCTGGGCGTGCGGTCGCTGCCCCCGACGCCACGCAGGTCCATCGCGACGGCGCGGAAGCCCGCCTCGGCGAGGGCGGGCAGCTGGTGGCGCCAGGTCCACCAGAACTGCGGGAAGCCGTGCAGCAGGAGCACGAGGGGGCCGGAGCCCATCTCCGCGATGTGGAAGCGCGCCCCGTTGGCGGCCACGTCGCGGTGCGTCCAGGGGCCGTCCAGCCGTACCGGACCGCCGGAGGCCGCCGGGCGGCCACCGCCCGCCGGGGCGACGGGGACCACGGGGGACGGCGCCGCCGGCCCGCCGTCGGAGGCGGGCCGCGCGGCGTCCGGGGTGGACCCGGACGGCTCCGGCGCGGGACGCGCGGAGCCTGTCGTGCCGAATGCGCTGCTTTCGGGGACCGTCATGCCGAAGAGCGTGCCACAGCGGACGACTTGTCCTGAACCGGGCTCTTCTCGACGGCCTTGTCCACGAGGGAGGAACCACCGATCGCGGGACGGGACGGGCCGGGCGCGACGACCGGGCGGGGGTGCGGCTTGACGCCCTGGAGAACGGCCGCGCTCTGCTTCGCGGACGCGATCGACTTCTCCGGCGGCTTGACCTTCTTGAACTTGGCGACGGCGAAGAGCGCCAGCAGTACGCCCAGGAGAATGAAGGCTCCGCCGACGATCAGGAACGACCAGGCCAGGCCCAGCCCCAGGTTGTGAATGCCGTACGCCGCGGCGAAGCTCAGCGTCGGAATCGCGAACAGGAGCAGGACGCCCGCGATGATGCCGGCGGCGCTGCCCATGACGCCCCGCTTGACGTCCTGGCGTACCTCGGCCTTGGCCAGGGCGATTTCGTCGTGCACCAGTGCGGACATCTCGGCGGTCGCCGTGGCGACCAGCTGTCCCAGACTGCGGTCCGCGCCGCCCACGAAATTGCCGGGGTCGCTCATCCCTGACTCCCTCTCCTCTTCAACACATCCGGTGACAGATCATGCCGGACTGTCCGGCTTGCTGCCCGCTGCCCCCGCCCGTTCGGCGAGACGGCGGTGCTCGGCCGCCCTCCGTTCGTGGAGTGCGGCCATCCGCAGGTGGTACCCGGGATCGTCCTGCTCGTAGACGTCGGGGATCCCCGACGCGTCCTCGTCCCGCTCCTCCGCCTCGTACAGCGCCCGGTGGACGCGTACCCGGAGTTTGAGCAGTACACCGGAGACTACGGTGGCGATGAGCGAACCGAGCAGAACGGACGCCTTGACTTCGTTGGTCATGTCCTCGTCGCCGGCGAAGGCAAGCTCGCCGATGAGCAGCGAGACGGTGAATCCGATGCCGGCGAGCGCGGCGACCGCGAAGACGTCCGCCCAGGCCAGGGCCGGGTTCAGCTCGGCCCTGGTGAAGCGGGTGGCGAGCCGGGCGCCCCCGTAGATGCCGACGGTCTTGCCGACGACGAGGCCGAGGACGACGCCGAGCGTCTCGGGCCGGGTGAAGACTTCGGCGAGCGCGTCGCCGCGCAGCGTCACCCCGGCGGCGAAGAGGGCGAACAACGGGACGGCGAGCCCGGCGGAGAGCGGGCGCACCAGATGCTCGATGCGCTCACCGGGGGAGCGCTCCTCGCCCTCGCGCCGGACGCACCGCAGCATCAGTCCCATGGCGACGCCCGCGATGGTGGCGTGCACGCCGCTGTTGTACATCAGCCCCCAGACGACGAGGGCCAGCGGTACGTACACCCACCAGCCGCGGACCTCGAAGCGGAGCAGGGCCCAGAAGAGGGCCAGCCCGAGGAAGGCGCCGCCCAGGGCCAGGAAGTCGATCGACTCGGTGAAGAACACCGCGATGATCAGGATGGCGAAGAGGTCGTCGACGACGGCCAGCGTCAGCAGGAAGGCCCGGAGCGAGCTCGGCAGCGAGGTGCCGAGGACGGCGAGGACGGCGAGCGCGAAGGCGATGTCGGTCGCGGTCGGCACGGCCCAGCCGCCCAGACTGCCCCCGCCGACGGTGTTGGTGAGTACGTAGACGAGCGCGGGCACCGCCATCCCGCACAGGGCGGCGACGACCGGCAGGGCGGCCGTCCTGGGGTCGCGGAGCTCGCCCGCGACCAGCTCGCGCTTGAGCTCCGCGCCCGCGACGAAGAAGAAGACGGCGAGCAGTCCGTCGGCGGCCCAGTGCTCCACGGAGAGGTCGAGGCCGAGGGCCGCCGGCCCGAAGTGGTAGTCGCTGACCGCCGTGTAGGAAGAGCCGAGCACGTTGGCCCAGACGAGTGCCGCGATGGCCGCCACCAGCAGGACGACGCCGCCGACCGTCTCCGTGCGCAGCGCGTCCGCGAGGTAGGTCCGCTCCGGCAGCGGCAGGCGGCCCAGCAGGGTCGGCCGGGAGGGCGCAGGGGGCGCGGCGGGCGGGTGCGGCGGGGTGCGGCGGGATTCGGCCACGGGAGAGACCTCCGGTTCGGGGTGGTGGCTGAGGACATGGCGGACACGCTCGCCGACCAGACTTCCCGGCACCCCTATGAAGATCTTCCCCGCTTCCGCGCGGGTACGGCCACTGTAAGGCCTTGCGTTCGAATCAGGCCGGGCTCCGGGCTCGATCCGGACGCACGGCCCCGCGGTGGCCGCCCGCACGCGCGAGGGGCATCCGGCGCGTTGCCGGATGCCCCTCGGAGCCGTACAGCAGCTCTGGTTCGCTCAGTCCTCGCTCACCTTTCGCCCGGTCCTCGCTCAGCCTTCGGAGGACCCCTTGGGGAACTCCGCCTGGATGAGGGACATGACCGACGGGTCCGTGAGCGTGGTGACGTCGCCCAGCTCGCGGTTCTCGGCCTTGTCGCGCAGCAGACGTCGCATGATCTTGCCCGAGCGGGTCTTGGGCAGCTCCGCCACCGGCAGCACCCGCTTGGGCTTGGCGATCGGACCCAGCGTGGCGCCGACGTGGTTGCGGAGCTCGGCCAGCAGCTCGTCGGAGGAGGTCGCCGTCCCGCGCAGGATGACGAAGGCGACGATCGCCTGACCGGTCGTCTCGTCGGCCGCGCCGACCACCGCCGCCTCGGCGACCGCCGGGTGCGAAACGAGCGCCGACTCGACCTCGGTGGTCGAGATGTTGTGGCCGGAGACGAGCATGACGTCGTCGACCCGGCCGAGCAGCCAGATGTCGCCGTCCTCGTCCTTCTTGGCGCCGTCGCCCGCGAAGTACTTGCCCTCGAAGCGCGACCAGTAGGTGTCGATGAAGCGCTGGTCGTCGCCCCAGATGGTGCGGAGCATCGACGGCCACGGCTCGGTGAGGACGAGGTAGCCGCCCCCGCCGTCCGGGACCTCACGGGCCTCGTCGTCGACGACGGTGGCGGAGATTCCGGGCAGGGCGCGCTGGGCGGAGCCGGGCTTCGTCGCGGTGACGCCGGGCAGCGGCGAGATCATCATCGCGCCGGTCTCGGTCTGCCACCAGGTGTCCACGACGGGGCACGTGTCGGCGCCGATGTGCTTGCGGTACCAGACCCACGCCTCGGGGTTGATCGGCTCGCCGACCGAGCCGAGGACGCGCAGGCTGCTCAGGTCGAACTTGGCGGGGATGTCGTCCCCCCACTTCATGAACGTGCGGATCGCGGTCGGCGCGGTGTAGAGGATCGAGACGCCGTACTTCTGCACGATCTCCCAGAACCGGCCCTGGTGCGGGGTGTCCGGGGTGCCCTCGTACATGACCTGGGTCGCGCCGTTCGCCAGCGGCCCGTAGACGATGTACGAGTGGCCGGTGACCCAGCCGATGTCGGCCGTGCACCAGTAGACGTCGGTCTCGGGCTTGAGGTCGAAGACGGCGTGGTGGGTGTAGGCCGCCTGGGTGAGGTACCCGCCGGAGGTGTGCAGGATGCCCTTCGGCTTACCCGTCGTCCCCGAGGTGTACAGGATGAAGAGCGGCTGCTCCGCCTCGAAGGCTTCGGGGGTGTGCTCGGCGGACTGCCGGCCGGTGATCTCGTCCCACCAGACGTCCCGGCCCTCGGTCCACGCGGTGTCCTGACCGGTGCGGCGCACTACCACGACGTGCTCGACGCTCTCGATACGGGACACGGCGTCGTCGACCGCGGGCTTCAGCGCCGACGGCTTGCCGCGGCGGTATCCGCCGTCCGCGGTGACGACGACCTTGGCGTCGGCGTCCCGGATGCGGGCGGCGATGGCGTCGGCGGAGAAGCCGCCGAAGACCACCGAGTGGGCGGCGCCGATGCGGGCGCAGGCCAGCATCGTGATCGCGGCCTCGGGGATCATCGGCAGGTAGACGGCGACCCGGTCGCCCTTGCCGACGCCCAGTTCGGTCAGCGCGTTGGCCGCCCGCGAGACCTCGTCCTTCAGCTCCGCGTAGGTGATCGCCCGGCTGTCGCCCGGCTCGCCCTCGAAGTGGATGGCGACCCGGTCGCCGTTGCCCGCCTCCACATGGCGGTCCACGCAGTTGTACGCGACGTTGAGCGTGCCGTCCGCGAACCACTTCGCGAACGGCGGGTTGCTCCAGTCGAGCGTCTCGGTCGGCTCGGTGGCCCAGGTGAGGCGGCGGGCCTGCTCGGCCCAGAAGCCCAGCCGGTCCGCGGCTGCCTGTTCGTACGCCTCCGCCGTGACATTGGCGTTCGCGGCCAGCTCGGCCGGCGGCTCGAACCGGCGCTCTTCCCGCAGCAGGTTGGCCAGGCTTTCGTTGCTCACGACATCTCCCGTTCCCAGGGTGACCGTTGTGTCCCGGGGCATAGCTCATCAGGCGAAAGGCCGGGTGACAAGTGTCTGCCGTAAATTGGTTTAGACCTTTTCCTCGTGCAAGGAGGGACTCCGCCCTCCCGTCCCGCCGGCGCGGCAGTCGCTACGGCGTATCCGTACCGACCGTGCCGCGCCCGCGGGAGAGCGGCGGAATCACAAGGTCTCACGTCCCGGGGGCACCACCGGTTCAGGCGAGGCTGTGGCCGGCCTCCTGGTGACCGGGGCCGTCCTCCACACGCGCCTCCCCCTGATCGGGACCGATGCCCGGCGCCACCCGTTCGAAGACCTCGTCCGGGCCCGAACCGGAACTGGCGTCCTCCGTCAGCAGATAGGCCTGCGCCTCCCCGACGTGGAAGTACATGCCGTGCAGCTGAAGGGTGCCGTCCGCCAGCCGGCGCGCCACCGACTCGTGGGCGCGCAGGTGGTCGAGCTGCTGGACGACGTTGGTCAGGCAGAGCTGTTCCACCTCGTCGGCGGGCATCCGGCCGGCGATGCGCGCCCAGGAACGGTCGCGGGAGGACATGCGGTCCAGGCTCGGCAGCCCGTGCCGCAGCCACCGCCACAGGGGCGTGTTCCGGGGCGTCCCCGGCTCGGCGTTGAGCAGCGCCTGCATGGCACCGCAGCCGGAGTGCCCGCAGACCGTGATGGATTCGACCCGCAGGACGTCCACCGCGTACTCGATCGCCGCGGCCACCGAGTCGTCGCCGCCCGCGTCGGCCCCGGCCCCCGGTGGGGGAACGAGATTGCCCACGTTGCGCACGGTGAACAGATCGCCCGGGCCGCTCGACGTGATCATGCTCGTGACGAGGCGGGAGTCCGCACAGGTGAGGAAGAGCTGGGTCGGTCGCTGGCCCTCCGCCGCGAGACGGGCGAGCTCCTCGCGGACCAGCGGGGCCGTGTTGAGCTGGAAGGCACTGATGCCGCTCAGCAGGCGGTGCCCGCCGCGCCGGGAAGCGTCGGCGCGCGCCACGGAGTGTCCGTCCGCCTCCGGCGCCTGTTTCACGGGAAGCCCGTCGGCACCCCCTGTCCTGGTGCGGAGGTGATCCGCGGCGGTGGTGGGCTGGTGCGGGCGGTCGTGGCAGTGGTGGTTGCGCCAGGGCGTCCACGGGCGGCAGCAGGAGTGCGCCGCCGACGCGGGTTCCGCGATCCTCCCCCCGGACCTGCCGGTGAAGACGATGCTGCCGCCGTGGGCCTCCTGGGTGGTGCGCCAGTCCTGAATGGCCTCGTAGGCCGCGTGGTCCATGAAGAAACCGTCCAGTTCCACGATCGCGTCGACGCCTTGGGGGAGTTGGTTGAGGATGCGGCTGAGCCGGGGAACCGCGAGGAAGGTCAACTGGCCCCGGACGATGACCAGGAAGCGGCCGTCGCTCTCGCTCACGGTGACGCGGGTGCCGGCGAGCCGGTGCAGCGCCGTGCCCACGGCGGCCGTGATGCCGATCGCGACGCCGGCCAGCACGCCGAAGACCACGACTCCGGTGATCGTGGCGCCGTAGACCAGGAATTCGCGGTGCCGGTGGACGTTCCTGATGTGGGCGTAGTTCACCATCTGGATGCCGACGACCATGACGAGGGCGGCCAGCGCGGCGAGCGGGATCCATTCGAGCACGGCGACCAGGAACGCCGTCGCGAGCAGCACCCAGAGGCCGTGCATCACGGTCGCGGCGCGGCCGGTGGCTCCGGCGCGGACGTTCGCGGAACTGCGCACCGCACCACCGGAGATCGGCAGCCCGCCGAGCATCCCGGCGAGCGTGTTGGTGATGCCCTGGCCCCGCAACTCGCGGTCCAGATCGGAGCGGGGGACGCGCGGAAGAGGCAGGTCGGGCTGCTGAAGGGCATGTCGGGACGCGCGGTCGGAAGCCAGCTTGTCCACCGCCACGGCCGCCAGGAGCGACTCCAGGCTGCCGACCAGCATCACGGTGAACATCGCGGTGGCGAGGGCGAGTACGGGGCCGTGCGGCATTTCGGGGAGGGCGTGCGAGCTCCAGGAGGGCAGGTCCACCCGGCTGATGCGGGGCGCGGCGACGGCCGCCACCGCCGTGGCCGCGGCGACCGAGGCGAGCGCGGCCGGAACCCTGCGGAGCACGCGGCCCACGCCACCGGGAATCCGCGGCCAGAGCACCAGCAGGGCGATGGTCAGGGCTCCGATCAGCGGTGCGGCCGGATTGATCCGCGCCAACTGCTCCGGCAGCGCGAGGGCGTTGTCCACCGCGGAGCTCTGTGGGGAGCCGCCGAGAACGATGTGCAACTGGGCGAGTGCGATGGCCACCCCGATGCCGGCGAGGGTGCCGTGGACGATCGCGGGGCTGACGGCGAGAGCGGCCCGTGCCGCTCTCAGTGAGCCCAGCAGGATCTGGAGCAGCCCGGCTCCGACGGTGATGGCACAGGTCGTGCGCCAGCCGTAGACCTGGATCAACTCGGCCGTCACGACGGTCAGTCCGGCGGACGGCCCGCTGACCTGGAGCGGGGTGCCGCCGATCAGTCCGGCGACGATGCCGCCGATCGCGGCGGAAATGAGGCCGGCCTCCAGCGGCGCGTCCATGGCGACGGCGAGACCGAGCGACATGGGGACGGCGATGAGGAAGACCGTGATCGAGGCGGAGAGGTCGCCCGTGGTGACGCGGAAGCGGTGGCCTCCGCGCGACGGCGGGCTGTGGGGCCGCTTCTCCCCGGCAGCGCGGGGGAGGTGGGGGCCGTGGTGGTCTCGGTTCTTTCGGGTGGGTACACAGGCAGGCATTTCCCGTCTCCTCCGGGGCAGCGCGGTCGCGGAATGGGGGGACGCGGCCGTGGGTCACGGCGTGCAGCGGCGGGATTTCTCAACGCTAGGTAAATGAATCGTAATGCAGAGTAAAGAAATGTGGTTCACATATCAGGCAAATAGGCGAAGGAATCACCCAATGCAGTGAATAAGCATCTTTTCGTACGGCCTGTCGCTCGGAGCCGTCCGAGCCGCGTGTGAACGTGACCGCGCCGGTCGGCACATTCCACGCAAACGAGCCGCAAGGAAGAGGTGGGCGGATGATCGCCGCCACGAAGAGAGTCGCCCTGGGTATCACCACCGCAGCGGCGTTCGCCGCGCTCGCCGGTTGTTCCGGCGCCGGAACGAACGGGGCGTCGGGAGCCGCCGCCGAGAAGGCGCACGGCGCCAAGGAGAAGCCCGACGGGCAGAACGCTCCCGCCCCCGGCAACGCCGTCCAGCTGATCGGTGACGGATCCACGGCCTTCACGGGCGCTCAGCCCAACCTCCCGGTTCCCGAGCGCCTCGCGCCGGGAGAGAAGCCCCCGCAGTTCGTGGTGTTCTCCTGGGACGGTGCCGGCGAGGACAGCCAGAAGCTCTTCTCCCACTTCCGCGGAGTCGCCAAGAAGTACGGCGTGAAGATGACGTACTTCCTCAGCGGCGTCTACCTGCTGCCCGAGGCGAAGAAGGACCTCTACGACCCGCCCCAGCACTCGCCCGGCCGCTCCGACATCGGCTTCAACGACACGAAGGGCATTCACGACACCCTCCGGGAGGTACGCGCCGCCTGGAAGGAGGGCAATGAGATCGGCACCCACTTCAACGGCCACTTCTGCGGCCCGGACGGCGGTGGCGGCACCTGGTCGGTCGACGAGTGGAAGAGTGAGATCGGCCAGGCGAAGTCCTTCGTGAAGAACTGGAAGACGAACGACCCGGAGCTCAAGTCCGAGGCACCGCTGCCCTTCGACTACGACAAGGAACTCGTCGGCGGCCGTACCCCGTGCCTGGAAGGCCGGGAGAACATGGTCGCCGCCGCCCGGGACCTGGGATTCCGCTACGACTCCAGCGGCATCAACGACCAGGTCTGGCCCGCGAAGAAGGACGGCCTCTGGGACCTCTCGCTCCAGCTCGTACCCGTTCCGGGGCGCGACTTCGAGACGCTCTCGATGGACTACAACTTCATGTTCAACCAGTCCGGCGTCACCCAGGGCGACCCGGCGGAGCACGAGTACTGGGGCGACCAGATGCGTGACGGCCTCCTGGAGGCCTTCGACCGGTCGTACGACGGGAACCGCGCGCCGCTGATCATCGGCAACCACTTCGAGTCCTGGAACGGCGGCACCTACATGCGCGCCGTGGAGGAGACGATCGCCTCCGTCTGCACCAAGTCGGACGTGCGCTGCGTCTCCTTCCGTCAGCTCGCCGACTGGCTGGACGCCCAGGACCCGGCGGTGGTGGCCAAGCTCGGGACGCTCGGTGTCGGGGAGGCCCCGAAGGGCGGCTGGTCGTCCTACCTCGCGGCCCCGACGGTGGCCGCCGGTGGCAAGCCGATGAGCCCGGCGGCGAAGAACACGGGTAAGGGCGCGGGCAAGGGCGAGGGTGCCGCGAAGAATACGGACGAGGGCGCGGAAGAGAAGTAACGTTTCTGCGGGCTGCGGGCTGCGGGCTGCGGGCTGCGGGCTGCGGGCTGCGGGCTGCGGGCCTGAGTTGCGGGCCGCGGGCCTCCGGGCTCGGGCCTGGGCTTGCCGACTTCGGGTTTCGGGGCTCCAGGCTCGGTGTCGAGCCGTGCGAGGGCGGGACCGCTGCGCGCGTTCCGCGCGGGTCCCGCCCTTCCGTCGCGGCCCCTGCCGGCCGGGCCGCGGTCGTCGCTCGGTCAGGCGGGGGTGGACACGCCCGTCACCAGGCGGTCGTCGAGTGTGAACGCCGGGTCGACCTGGGCGGCCAGATCGGCGCCGGTCTTCTCGTTGCCCCAACTCTCCGCGTTCTTCAGGTGGAAGTGCACCATCTGACGCGTGTACCGCTCGCGGTCGCGCAGCGCGTACGAGTCCTCGGCCGCGTCCTGGAGCGCCTGGAGAGCCATCCGGTTGTCGGCCTCCAGCAGTTCGAAGCGGTTCGGCCGGCCCTTCTCCATCGCCCGCACCCAGTCGGAGTGGCCGACCCCGACGAGCAGGTCCTCGCCGACCTCGGAGCGAAGGAAGTCCAGGTCGTCCGGGCCCTGCACCTTGTTGCCCACCACGCGGAGCGTCACGCCGAAGTCCCGCGCGTATTCCTTGTACTGGCGGTACACCGACACGCCCTTCCGGGTCGGCTCGGCGACCAGGAAGGTCATGTCGAACCGGGTGAACATCCCCGAAGCGAACGAGTCGGATCCAGCGGTCATGTCGACCACGACGTACTCGTCCGGGCCGTCGACCATGTGGTTGAGGCAGAGCTCCACCGCGCCCACCTTCGAGTGGTAGCAGGCGACACCGAGGTCCGCCTCGTTGAACGCGCCCGTGGCCATCAGCCGGATGTCGCCGTCGTCCAGCCGGACGGAGCGCGCGCAGGCGTCGTAGACGGGGTTGTCCTCGCGGACGCGCAGCAGGCGCGAGCCCTCGCCGGGCGGTGTGGTCTTGATCATTGTCTCGGCGGAGGCGATCCGGGGGTTGGTGCCGCGCAGATAGTCCTTGATCAGCGGGAGTTCGGCGCCCATCGACGGAAGCGCTGCCGACTCCTGCTCGTCGAGGCCGAGCGCGGCTCCGAGGTGCTGGTTGATGTCGGCGTCCACGGCGATGACATGGGCTTCGTTGGCGGCGAGGTGACGGATGAAGAGAGAGGACAGCGTGGTCTTGCCGCTGCCGCCCTTCCCTACGAAAGCGATCTTCATGTTCACCTAGGGTAGTCGCAGGATCGCGGAAAGTCGTCGCGCTTCGTGAAGAACGACACGTAGGGGTCGCGAGGGTGTATGGGGCGCGTAGCCTCATTACTTATGAGTACGACTGCCTCGGACCCGCTCGCCGCTCTCGCCGCTCTGCCGGGGGTCCCCGACTCCGTGGACTCGGTCCGCAAGGCCGTGGACCGGGTCTACGGCCACCGTGTGATGCGCCGCCGGAGCAGTGAGGTGACCGCCGAAGCCGCGCTGCGCGGAGCGCGCGGTTCGGCGGCGCTGTCCGGTGCCGACTGGAACCTGGAAGAGGTGCGTCGGCGCACCGATTTCAGTGGTGACCCCGAGGCGCGGACGGTGGGCGCGGCGCTGCGTCTCACCGCGGAGGCCGGTCAACTCCTCTCCATCTGGCGGCAGTCGCCCCTGCGGGTGCTGGCCAGGCTGCACCTCGTCGCGGCCGGAGGCGCCACCCCCGACGACGCCGTGGGCCGTCCCCGGCTGGCCGGTGAGGCGGTCGACGAACCCCTCGTGGAGGCTCCCCTGCCGGGCGCCGACGAGGTGGCGGGGCGACTCGACGGGCTGTCGCGGCTCATCATCGACGGGAGCAGCGCCCCCGCGCTGGTCACGTCCGCCATCGTGCACGGTGAGCTGCTCGCTCTGCGTCCCTTCGGCTCGTGCAACGGGCTGGTGGCCCGGACCGCCGAGCGCGTCGTGCTGATCGGCAGCGGGCTGGACCCGAAGTCGATCTGCCCGGCCGAGGTCGGGCACGCCGAGCAGGGGCGTGCCGCGTACGTGGCGGCGTTCGAGGGGTACATGTCGGGGACGCCGGAAGGAATGGCGGCCTGGATCGCGCACTGCGGGCGCGCGGTGGAGCTGGGTGTCAGGGAATCGACCGCGGTCTGCGAGGCGCTGCAGCGCGGTGCCGCCTGACGGTGCAGGGTACGCGTGACCTCGGGCGGCGCGTCGTGAATCGCGGGGATCCCGGCGTCGAGGGTCGCGGCGGTCCCGGCATCGAGGCGCTGGCATCAAGAGTTGCGGCGTACCGGCATCGAGGCGCTGGCATCAAGAGTTGCGGCGGTACCGGAACCGGTACCGCCGCTGGCACGTCCGCCGGGTTACCAAGCGTCCTCGGAATATGCCCATCAGGTCGGGTTCTTTGCCCGTCACCTGGTGCGGCTGGCCCGTAATCGACGGGTCGACGTCGCGTGGGTGCTCGGCTTCGGTGCTCGGTCCGTGGGGCCTTGCTGCGTGAAAGGTCATCCTCTCGGATGTCCCCGGTCTCGCGGGCCGTTGACTCCTTTGTACTCCTGGAGCGGGGTAAGCGGTACCCCAGACTCCACTTCTTTACTTTCGCGTTCAATTACCCACTGGCCGGACGCTGCCGACTTCCCGCGCTCCGCGCTCGACTGCCCGTTTGCCCCACTGCCCGGTTGTGCGCACGGGTGTCCCTACTGCGGGGTGGTGGTCAGGCGGTGGCTGCCGCGCGTCGGCGCGTGGCGTACCAGACGAGACCCGCGGTGGCCGCCGCCGCTCCCACGGCTGCGGCGGCGACGAGTGCTGGACGCGGCGGCAGCGAGAAACTGGGCAGCCGCTGCTTGAGCCGCACCGGGCGGTTGAAGACGAGGATCGGCCACTGCCGGGCGCCGGCTTCGCGTCGCAGCGCCCGGTCCGGGTTCACCGCGTGCGGGTGGCCGACCGACTCCAGCATCGGGACATCGGTGGCGGAGTCGCTGTAGGCGTAGCAGCGGGAGAGGTCGTACCCCTCCGACGCGGCCAGTTCCTTGACGGCCTCGGCCTTGGTCGGGCCGTAGGCGTAGTACTCGACCTCACCCGTGAAGCAGCCGTCCTCGCCGACGACCATCCGGGTCGCCACGACCCGGTCGGCTCCGAGCAGTTCACCGATGGGCTCCACCACTTCGGCGCCCGAGGTGGAGACGATCACCACGTCGCGGCCGGCGGCGTGATGCTCCTCGATGAGGGTGGCGGCCTCGTCGTAGATGATCGGGTCGATCAGGTCGTGCAGGGTCTCGGCGACGATCTCCTTGACCTGCGCCACGTTCCACCCCTTGCAGAGCGCGGAGAGATATTCACGCATCCCCTCCATCTGATCGTGATCCGCACCCCCGGCGAGGAAGACGAACTGTGCGTACGCGGTGCGCAGCACTGCGCGGCGGTTGATCAGGCCGCCTTGGTAGAAGGACTTGCTGAAGGCCAGCGTCGAAGACTTCGCAATGACCGTCTTGTCCAGGTCGAAGAAGGCGGCGGTGCGCGGCGAGAAGCGGTTTTCCACAAGGCTGAGCATAGGGGGCCTCCATTCGGCTCAAACTCCGGTGCGCGGGTTTGCCTGGCAAGGCGCTCGGGTACACCATGGAAGTCACGGATCGTTCGCGACCGTGCTAACCCGGTCCGACTCCTCCCCCCCCGAGTCGGCCGTGGGGACGACCCCCGCTCTCCCCCCCGGCGGGGGTCGTCGCACGTCCGGGTGTGTTTTCCCCGGAATCACGCGTTTTTTCACCTTTGTCGCGGGCTTGTCGTTCCGGCCGCGCGTGCGGCTGCGCCCAGCCTGACACGTAACCGTGTGTAGCTAAAAGAGTGCGCTCCGAATGTGCCCGGATCGAGTGACCGAGTTATTCACAACGTGGGAGTTGTCCACAGTTCTCCACCAAGATCCACATCTTTTTCCGTGAGATCGCATGGTGATTCCGCCCGCGAAGTCCGCGGGTTCCCGAATCGCCTGTCCCGGAACTTCCGGGATCCGCGTGAACGGTGCTCAAGGAGCTGTGAGAAGGGGTGGAGATCGTGGCCCGATCCCTTGCGCGAGAAGGATTCCCGATCGCCGATGAGCGGCGCGGTGCGCCGCTCATCGTGACGGAGGACATTGATCTGCTCGACGATCTGCTGCGTCTCTGCGCGGCGGCCGGAGCGGAACCGGAGGTCCATCACGGCGTACCGGAGGACCGCGAGGTGTGGCGGCGGGCGCCGCTGGTTCTGGTGGGCGACGACGCGGTGCAGCGGTGCCGCGGACTCGCGCGGCGCCGCGGGGTGATGCTCGTCGGGCGGGGCGCGGACTCGCCCGACGTCTGGCGGCAGGCGGTCGAGATCGGCGCCGAGCACGTGCTGAGGCTGCCTGATGCCGAGGGCTGGCTCATCGAGCAGCTCGCCAACGCGGCGGAAGGCGCGGGGCGTCCCGCGCTCACCGTGGCGGTGGTGGGCGGCAGGGGCGGCGCCGGCGCCTCGACGCTCGCCTGCGCGCTCGCCGTGACCGCCGCCCGGGCGGGAGCGCGGACCACGCTGATCGACGGCGATCCGCTGGGCGGCGGCATCGACGTCCTGCTCGGCGGAGAGCGTACGGAGGGCCGGAGATGGCCCGACTTCGCCCACACCAGGGGCCGGCTCGGCGGTGGGGTCCTGGAGGGCTCGCTGCCCTCTCTGCACGGCCTGCGGGTGCTCAGCCGGGGGCGCGAATGCGGCGTCGTCGTACCGCCCCAGGCTGTGCGGTCGGTGCTGGCGGCGGCCCGGCGGCTGGGCGGAGTGGTCGTCGTGGACCTGCCTCGGCAGGTGGACGAAGGCGTCGCGGAAGCGCTGTCCCAGTCGGACCTCGGTCTCCTGGTCGTGCCCGGTGAACTGCGCGCCGTGGCCGCCGCGAAATGCGTGGCGTCGGCGGTCGGCACATCCCTCGACGATCTGCGGGTAGTGGCGCGGGCGCCGTTCGCCCCCGGGCTCGACGGCCCCTGGGTGGCCCGCGCGCTCGATCTGCCCCTGCTGGGCGAACTCCCGGTGGAACCAGGCGCCTCGGCGCATCAGGACGGCATCCTTCCGCCGGGTTCGGGGCCGCGCGGTCCGCTCGCCCGGTTCTGCGCCGCGTTCTGGGAGAAGGCGTGCGCAGGCGGTCTTCCCGTTCCGGTAGGAGGGGCGTCATGACCGAGGGGCTGCTGGACGCCGTGCGGCAGCGGCTGGCGCTCAGTGGGGAGGTGCCCACCCCGGCAGGGGTGGCCGCGGCCGTGCGGGCTCAGGGCCGGCTGCTCGGGGATGAGGAAATCCTGGGCGCCGCAGCCGTGTTGCGCGGCGAGCTGGTCGGAACGGGCGTGCTGGAGCCCTTGTTGGCCGATGCGGCCGTGACCGACGTCCTGGTTTCGGCGCCCGACCGGGTGTGGGTGGACCGGGGCGGCGGTCTGGAGCTGACCGGTGTCACCTTCGCCGACGCCGCGGCCGTGCGCAGGCTCGCGCAACGCCTCGCGGCGGTGGCCGGCCGGCGCCTGGACGACGCGCGGCCCTGGGTGGACGCGCGGCTGCCGGACGGGACGCGGATGCACGCGGTGCTGCCTCCGGTGTCCGTCGGGTCGACCTGCCTCTCGCTGCGTGTCGTCCGCCCCCGGGCCTTCGCCCTGGAGGAGCTGGTCCACGCCGGCACCGTGCCGCCCGGCGGCGACCGGATGCTGCGGAGTCTGGTGCGTGCCCGGGTCTCGTACCTCATCAGCGGGGGCACGGGCGCGGGGAAGACCACCCTGCTGTCGAGCCTGCTGGGCGAGGTCGGCCCGCACGAACGGATCGTGCTGGCCGAGGACTCGTCCGAACTGCGCCCGGATCACCCGCACGTGGTGCGCCTGGAATCTCGCCCGGCCAACCAGGAGGGAGCCGGCCGGGTGACTCTCCGGGACCTGGTCCGCCAGGCGCTGCGCATGCGTCCGGACCGGCTGGTCGTCGGCGAGGTGCGAGGCGCCGAAGTGACGGATCTGCTGGCCGCGTTGAACACCGGGCACGAAGGCGGGTGCGGCACGGTGCATGCCAACGCGGCGTCGCACGTGCCCGCTCGGCTGGAGGCGCTGGGGATGGCCGCCGGGCTCGACCGTCCCTTGCTGCACAGCCAGTTGGCGGCAGCACTGTCGGTCGTGCTCCATCTGGTGCGCGACCGCACGGGACGACGACGCCTCGCCGAGGTCCATGTGCTGGAACGCGGCTCCGACGGCCTGGTGTTCACCGTGCCCGCGCTGACCTTCGGACCGGACGGCTTCGTGCGGGCCCGCGGCTGGCAGAGGCTGACCGCGCTCGTCGGGGGTGCCTCATGAGCGGTGTGGGGCTCGTGTGCCCGACGTGGGGAGCGACGGCCTGTGCGGTGCCGGCGGCCCTGCTGGTCCTGCTGGGCCCGCGCCGCGGTTCCGCCGGCACGGTGCGGGGGAGGTGCGCGGAAGTGCTGCGTCGCGCCCCTGGCCCGGGCGGCGGCCCAGGCGCGGACATCGGTGGCGCGGAGGCCGGCGTACCGGCAGGGGTGGCGCGGAGCGCTGAGGTGCTGCGCGCACGGGCGGGTGAGCTGCTGGGACGGTGGCGTGCATGGTGGTGCGTCCCGGCTGCCGTGGCGCTCGCGATGCTCGGGAACTCGTGGTTGCCACTGGTCGCGGGGGCGGTGGCGGTGCCGCTGGTACGGCGATGGCTGCGCGGGCGGGACGAGCGGGCCGCGTGCCAGCGGTCCGACGAGGCGGTGGTGGTGCTCTGCGGTGCCGTCGTCGGCGAGTTGCGGGCCGGACGCGAACCGGGGCAGGCCTTGATCCGTGCCGTGCGCGAGACCCGAGGGCTGGGTGCGGCCGAGTCACCGGTGCTTGCCGCCGCCCGGTTCGGCGGTGACGTGCCCGCCTCACTGCACCGCGCGTCCCTGATGCCGGGGCTGGGGGCGCTGGCCGGGGTCGCGGCGTGCTGGCGCGTGTCGGTGGACGGCGGTGCGGGACTCGCGACGGGGCTGGACCGACTGGAAGGAGCGTTGCGGGCCGAGCGCCGACGCCGGGAGGAACTGCGGGCGCGGCTCGCCGGTGCCTGGTCGACGGTGGTGGTGCTGGCACTGCTGCCGCTGGCCGGTCTGGGCATGGGCGCCGCCCTCGGGGCCGAACCCCTCCGTGTCCTGCTGCACACCTCGGCGGGTCTGGTCTGCCTGGCGACCGGTCTGCTGCTGGAGGCGGTCGGGATCCTCTGGGCCGGGCGGATCGTGCGGGCGGGGGACGCGGGATGAACGCGATGTCCGGAGCAGGTGCGATGTCCGGAGAAGTTGTCCACAGCCTGGGGGTCTGGCTCACGGCGTGCGTGGCGGCCCTGTGCTCGGTGGCCTCGGTCACGGGCGCCCGGCGGAGAGGGGTCCGGCTGAGGAGAGGCGCGGCGCTCCTCGGAGGGGTGGACGGCGACTCGGCTGCGGCGCGAGCGGGGTGGGGGAAGCAGATCCGTGCGGTCTCGGGGGACCGGGAGACCGCAGGGGTCCGTGACGTGGTGACGCGCTGGGCAGAGCCGGCCGGCGCCGGTCTGACGGTGTGGATCCTCGTCGAAGGCGCTGCCGGAGCCCTGGCCGGTGCGGGGGTGGCCGCTGCGGTGTGGCACTTCCGGCGGACCGGACGGGCCCGTCGTCCGGGGGGTTCCGGGACGCCGACGGAGGACGAGCTCTCGGCCTCCCGGCAACTCCCGTTGGCGGCGGACCTTCTGGCCGCCTGCATCTCCGCCGGTGCCGGTCCCCGGCAGGCCGCGGAGGCCGTCGGGGAATCGCTGCGGGGACCTCTCGGGGAGCGGCTGGTCCGCGCGGCCGTCGAGATCCGCCTCGGCGGCGATCCCTCCCTGGCCTGGGGCCGCCTCGGGGGCATCCCCGGAGCGGGTCCGCTGGCCCGGTGCCTGGACCGGGCCGGTGAGACGGGGGCCCCGGCAGCCGAGCCGGTCGCCCGGTTGGCCGACGCCATACGCGCCGCGCGCGCCGACGCCGCCGTGGCGAAGGCCCAGCGCGCGGGCGTGCTCATCACCGCCCCGGTCGGGCTCTGCTTCCTCCCGGCCTTCCTGGCGGTCGGGGTCGCGCCGGTGATCGTCGGCCTCGCGGGAGGCCTTCTGCACACCGGCTGATCCGGCCCGGCGGATCCATTTCCACATTCCAGAACCGACGGCGCGCCACAGGTGCGCCGGTTGTCCGACCATGCCCGTCGAAGGGCGGAACGAGGCTGACATGAGCGCCGACATGGGTGTCGAAACGAGTGGGAACGTCGCGGACGGCACGCGCGGCGGAAGAGTGCGACGCGGCCGGCACGCCGAGCGCGAGGCGGTGCGTCCGGCTTGGTGCCGGTTCCGTGCCGTGTGGCGGGGCCGACGGGTTCGGCGGGTTCGGCGGGTTTGGTGGGACCGGAGGTTCGGCGGAGCCGACCGGGGGATGACCACCTCCGAGTACGCCATGGGGACGATCGCGGCCTGCGCGTTCGCCGCCGTGCTCTACAAGGTGGTCAACAGCGGTGCGGTACAGAACGCGCTGCAGTCGCTGATCGAGGGTGCGCTCGATGGCTCGTTCTGAGCGGGCCGGCGAAGCGGGACGCGATACGGAACAGCGGTGGACCCGGGTCCCCCGTCCCGGCGGGGACACGGGTTCGGTCACCGCCGAGGCGGCGATGGTGCTGCCGGTGCTGGTGGCCCTCGCCGCGGTGCTGGTCTGGGCGTTGGTGGCGGCCGCCGATCAGATCCGGTGCGTGGACGCGGCGCGGGCCGCCGCGCGGGCCGCGGCACGTTCGGAACCGGAGTCCGTGGTGCGGGCTGCGGCCCGCACCGCGGCTCCCGCCCGGGCCCTGGTCGTCGTACGGAGGGAGGGCGCGCTCTGGCGCGTACGCGTGGAGGCTCCCACACCCGGGCCGCACGCCCTGGCCCTCACTCTGAGCGCCGAAGCGGCAGCCCTGGCCGAGGACACGGTGGGCGCCGGTCCCCCTGCGGATCCCGGTTCCGGCGCGGATCCCGGTCCCCCTGCGGAATTCGGTCCCGCTGCGGATCCCGGTCCCGGTGCGGCCGCTGCTCCCGGGGATGTCCCCGGAGCGGGGGAGAGGGCCGGAGGCGGGCGATGAACCGGCTTGTCGGCCGCCGCCGCGATCAGGGGATGGCGACCGTGTGGGTGGCCCTGACGGTGGCCACGCTCTGCGCGGTGTGCGTGGTGATCCTCGCGTTCGGGCAGGCGGTCGCCGCCCGGCACCGTGCCGGTGGGGCGGCGGACCTGGCAGCCCTCGCCGCGGCCGACCGCGCGCTGAAGGGCCCCGGGGCCGCCTGCGCGGCGGCCCGGCAGGTGGCGGGTGCGCAGGGTGCCCTGCTGGTGCGGTGCTCGGTGCGGGGTGAGATCGCCGACGTGACGGCGCGGGCGGCGTTCGGGCCGTACGCGCCGGAGGTCAGGTCCCGCGCGGGGCCTCCGGCGCTTCCGGGTCCGGCGGCTCCTGGGTCGGCGCTTCCGGGTCCGGCGGCTCCTGGGTCGGCGCTTCCGGGGCCGGCGGGCCCGCGGGGGCGGCCCTGAGGAGTTCGGTCAGCAGCCGAACCGCACCTCGCTTGTGGAGGGGCTCGTTGCCGTTCCCGCACTTGGGGGACTGGATGCAGGAAGGGCAGCCCGCCTCGCACTCGCAGGAGGCGATGGCCTCGCGCGTCGCGGTGAGCCAGGCGCGGGCGGTGTGGAAGGCGCGCTCGGCGAACCCGGCGCCGCCGGGGTGGCCGTCGTACACGAAGACGGTGGGCAGCAGGGTGTCCGGATGCAGTGGTACGGAGACCCCGCCGATGTCCCAGCGGTCGCACGTGGCGAAGAGGGGCAGCATCCCGATCGACGCGTGTTCGGCGGCGTGCAGCGCGCCGCCGAGGATCTCCGGATTGATCCGGGCGGCGTCGAGCTGGTCCTCGGTGACGGTCCACCAGACGGCCCGGGTGCGCAGGGTGCGAGGCGGCAGTTCGAGCTTCGTCTCGCCCAGTACCTCTCCGGTGATCAGCTTCCGGCGCAGGAAGGAGACGACCTGGTTGGTGACTTCGACGGAGCCGTAACAGAGCCGCCCGTCTCCCCAGGGGATCGTGGTGTCGGTCTCCAGGACCGTGATGGCGGTGGTGTCGCGGGCGTTCGTCGAGTACGGCGGACTCGCCTCCTCCACGAGGGCGACGGAGTCCTCCAGGTCCAGCTTCCGGACCAGGTAGGTCCGTCCCTGGTGGAGGTGGACGGCGCCCTCGTGCACCGAGGTGTGGGCGGCGGCCTCGTCGACGGTACCCAGCAGCCTGCCGGTGCCCTCCTCGACGATCTGCACCGGCCGCCCTCCGCCGCCCCGGATGTCGGTGAGGTCGGCGGCCCGTTCACAGCGGGTCCAGTGCCAGCCCGCCGCCCGCCTGCGCAGCAGTTTCGCGGCCTCGAGCTGCGGCAGCAGCTCGGGCACGGTGGGTCCGAAGAGTGCGATGTCCGCGGCGGTGAGCGGCAGCTCGGCGGCGGCGGCGCACAGGTGGGGGGCGAGGACGTAGGGGTTGTCCGGGTCCAGGACGGTCGACTCCACGGGCTGCTGGAACAGTGCCTCCGGGTGGTGCACGAGGAAGGTGTCCAGCGGATCGTCCCGGGCCACCAGTACGGCCAGGGCGCCCTGCCCGGAACGGCCGGCGCGGCCCGCCTGCTGCCAGAGAGAGGCCCGGGTGCCCGGGTAACCGGCGATGACGACCGCGTCCAGACCGGAGACGTCGATCCCCAGTTCGAGGGCGGTGGTGGCGGCGAGTCCCAGGAGCTCACCGGAGTGCAGGGCGCGCTCCAGGGCGCGGCGTTCTTCCGGCAGATAGCCGCCCCGGTAGGCGGCGACCCGTCGCGGCAGCGAGCGGTCGACCTCGGCCAGCCGCTCCTTGGCGATCACGGAGATGAGTTCCGCGCCGCGCCGGGAGCGCACGAAGGCGACCGAGCGGACGCCCTGGAGCGTCAGGTCGGTGAGCAGGTCGGCGGTCTCGGCGGTCGCGGTACGCCGCACGGGCGCGCCCTTCTCGCCCTGCATCTCGGTGAGTGGTGGCTCCCAGAGCGCGAAGACGAGTTCGCCCCGGGGAGAGGCGTCGTCGGCGATCTCCTTGACCGGCAGCCCGGTGAGACGGCCGGCCGCGACCGACGGCTCGGCCGCGGTGGCGGAGGCGAGCAGGAAGACCGGATCGGATCCGTACCGGGCGCACAGCCGCCGCAGTCGACGCAGGACCTGGGCGACGTGCGAGCCGAAGACACCACGGTACGTATGGCATTCGTCGATGACGACGAAGCGCAGAGCACGCAGGAAGGAGGCCCAGCGGGGATGGGACGGCAGGATTCCCCGGTGCAGCATGTCGGGGTTGGTGAGGACGTAGTTGGCGTACTGGCGTACCCACTCACGCTCCTCCACCGGCGTGTCGCCGTCGTACACGGCGGGCCTGACCGCGTTGCCGAGCGGCGCGGCGAGAGCCTTCACCGACCGGCGCTGGTCGGCCGCGAGCGCTTTGGTGGGTGAGAGGTAGAGCGCGGTGGTCGCACGTCCGTTCGGGGCCTCGGAGCCGTCGAGCAGCGTACTGAGCACCGGGGCGAGATACGCGAGCGACTTTCCGGACGCCGTGCCGGTGGCGATCACCACGGATTCGCCGTCGAGCGCGCATTCGGCCGCAGCCGCCTGATGGACCCACGGATGGTCGATCCCGGCACGCCCGATCGCCGCGATGACTTCCGGGCGGATGCGATCCGGCCAGATGGCATGGGTTCCCGGTCGCGGGGGCAAGTGCTCCGTATGAGTGATGCGCGCGGCCCGGCCCGCCCCCGCGGCGAGTCGGTCGAGGATCATGTCGGGGGAGGGGCGGGAGTCTCCGCTCTCGGCGGGTCCGCTGGGGCGGTGATTCTTGGCCATCGGCACCGAGTGTGTCACTGGCGTGACGGACAATGGTCCCAAGGCGTCGTGCATGGCTGCAGGTAAGTGATTGAATGCCATCGCGGCTGGCGATCCGTCCCCTGGCTCCGTCGGGGAGACCGAGGGGCGACCGCTCGATAGCAAGGTGCTGGAGGATCCGTGGACCTGTCCCTGTCGACTCGCAATGTGTCCGGCCCTGGTGGCGACCGTACGGTCGTCGAGGTCGGTGGCGAGATTGATGTGTATACCGCGCCCAAGCTGCGCGAGCAGTTGGTCGAGTTGGTGAATGACGGCAGTTACCACCTGGTTGTCGACATGGAGGGCGTCGACTTCCTCGACTCCACCGGCCTCGGCGTGCTGGTGGGCGGCCTGAAGCGTGTCCGGGCCCATGAGGGCTCGCTGCGCCTGGTCTGCAACCAGGAGCGCATTCTCAAGATCTTCCGGATCACGGGCCTGACCAAGGTGTTTCCGATTCACACCACGGTCGACGAGGCCGTCGCCGCCACCGACTGACGTCGGAGCGGCCCGCCGGCCCCGGTCGGCGGACCGTGGACGGCCCGGGCGGCAGCAGCCGCGCCGGGCTGCGCTGAGCAGGCGGTCGACCCTGGGTCGGCCGTCCGCTCCGTGGGCTCCCGGAGGAGACACAGGGGTACGGGCGACACGCCCGGGCCTCTGAGACGCACGCCCTACGTTCGAGGGGATCTCATGGCCACCGTTGAACTCCGCTTCAGCGCACAGCCTGAACATGTCCGGACGGCCCGCCTGGTGGCAGCCGCTGTGGCACGCCGGGCCGGCGTCGACGAAGCGGTGCTCGACGAGGTCAGACTCGCGGTGGGCGAGGCGTGCAGCCGGGCTGTGGGGCTGCACCACGCTCATGGCATCGACACCCCGGTGGCCGTGGTGCTGACGGACGAGGAGAAGTCGTTCTCCATCGAGGTCGGCGACGACGTGCCGGGTCCCGGCAGCGAAGCCGGAAGTGCCGTTCCCAGTGCCCGCCGGGCCTCGCACGCCGTGCCGGTGGGTCTCGACGACCCCGAGCCGGAACCGGACGGTGAGGGTGAGGACGAAATGGGCCTCGCCGTCATCAAGGGCCTGGTGGACGACGTGGAGGTCCGGTCGGGGGTGAACGGCGGTGTGATCCGTATGACCTGGCCGACCGCGCCCGCAGTGGTCTTTCCCTGAGCGTCCCGGCCGGGCCTTCTTCGGTTACGGGTTGCCTTCGGGGCTGCTGAGGCCGGGATCGTTGCGGCTGTGCGGCTGTGCGGCTGTGCGGCTGTGCGGCTGTGCGGCTGTGCGGCTGTGCGGCTGTCCGCGTGTCCGCCTGTGCTTTCCTGCAGTCCGTGAGTCCCGCCGGAATGGCGGTCGGCCGAGGCGTCGTTTCGGGCTGCCCCGCAGACTGCCGCCTGCCTGCTGCCCGTTGCTTCCCGCACCCTTGCCGGCCGCGTGCTGGATGCCGCCCGCCGCGATACGCGGCACCCCCAGCGGCACCAGGCGCGGTTTCGGCGAACCACCGGAGAACGCCTGGCGAACCGTCGGCGGCTGCCTCGGCGCACCTCTGGCTGATAAGTGACGCGCGCTCATATCAGGCGCGCCACACGGGCGCTGACGGCCCGTTGGCCGGACGCTGCGGGAGCGCGGGGCCCGAGGGGGAGGCTCTCATCCGTTCGGGTGAAGGGAGGAGTCCGCCCGAGGGGCGGTCCCGCTGGTCGGCGTGGGCGTGCGGGGTGAGTTGAATCTCCCCTGCCGCTCTTGATGCAAATGGCTTCAAAAGGGTACATACCCCGAGACCGGGGCCCGGTTGTCGCCCACGTGGCGTGTAAGTTCCGGGGCCGAGAGCCTTGGAAGGGACCGATCCGGTGAACAAGAAGCTTGCGGCCGCACTGTCCGGCGGCGCGGTACTCGTACTGACGCTGACGGGTTGCAGCGACGACAGCAACGACGAGGTCAACGACTGGGCCAAGAAGGTGTGCGGCCAGATCCAGCCGCAATTGCAGAAGATCTCGGACGCCAATGCCTCCATTCAGGAGCAGACCGCGGACAACAGCCAGCCGGCCGACGTGCAGCGGACCGACTCGGCCGCCTTCCAGCAGATCTCAGAGGCGTACAAGGCGCTCGGCTCGGCCGTCGACTCGGCCGGTGCCCCGCCCGTCGACGACGGTGAGGCCACGCAGCAGGAGGCGGTGAAGGGGCTCAACGCCTCCTCCGAGGCGTACGCGAACCTCAAGACCAAGGTGGACGCGCTCGACACCGAGGACCAGGCGAAGTTCGCCGACGGTCTCAAGGACATCGCCGACGAGTTGAAGAACATCAGCAGCAGCGGCGCCAACGCGCTGAACAAGCTGCAGTCCGGCGAGGTCGGGAGCGCGATGGCCAAGCAGGACAGCTGCAAGAGCCCTTCCGCTTCGGCCTCTCCCGGTTCTGGCGCCCCGGCCTCCTCGGCCAAGGCCTCGTAACCGACGGCACCGACGACGGCAGCAGCGGCCCGGTCACCCCTTCTCGGGGGGCCGGGCCGCTGCCGTTGTCGGTGGGAGCGGCGACAATGGGTGCGTGAGTACGAAGAGCCCTTCAGCACCGACGAGCCCCACGGGGCCCCGCCTTCCGCGGTCCGAGCACGTTCCCGCACTCCGCGAGGCACTGCTCGCGGCCGCCTTCACCGCGGACGGGCTGCTGGACCTGCTCGGCGCACCGGCCTACGCGGCGCTGGCACGCGCCGAGACGGTTCCCGCCCTGCGCGCCACCCGGGGCGACACCGCGCTCGACACGCTGGTGCGGCTCTTCCTCCTCCAGCGCGCCGTCCCGGTGGAGCGGGCGAAGGCCGCCCTTCCGCTCGCCGTCTGCCTGGAGGACGGCTGGGTGCGGGAGGAGGACGGAGAAGTGCGGGCGACCGTCGACGTCCGCCCGTACGGCGGCCCCGAGGGCCAGGACTGGTTCATCGTCTCCGACCTCGGCTGCGCCGTCGGAGGCGCGGGCGGCATCGGATCGCACGAGGAGGGGGTCGTCCTCGGTGTGGGGGGCGCGTCCACCACGCTCGCCGGAATCACGGTCCGTACCCCGGTGGCCTCCGCCCTCGACCTGGGCACGGGCTCCGGTATCCAGGCGCTCCACGCGGCGCAGCACGCCACGCGGGTCACCGCGACCGACCTCAACCCGCGCGCCCTGGACTTCACACGGCTCACCCTCGCCCTCTCCGGCGCCGCGCCCGCCGATCTGCGGGAGGGCTCCCTCTTCGAGCCGGTGGCCGACGAGAGGTACGACCTGATTGTCTCGAACCCGCCGTTCGTCATCTCACCCGGCGCCCGCCTCACCTACCGCGACGGGGGCATGGGCGGCGACGACCTCTGCCGCACCCTGGTCCAGCAGTCGGGCGACCGGCTGAACGACGGCGGGTACGCCCAGTTCCTCGCCAACTGGCAGCACGCGGAGGGCGAGGAGTGGCAGGACCGGCTCCGTTCCTGGGTGCCGGAGGGCTGCGACGCCTGGATCGTGCAGCGCGAGGTGCAGGACGTCACGCAGTACGCCGAGCTCTGGCTGCGCGACAGTGGTGACCACCGGGCCGATCCGGACGAGTACACCGCCCGGTACGAGGCGTGGCTCGACGAGTTCGAGGCGCGCGGGACGACGGCTGTCGGATTTGGCTGGATCACGGTGCGCAAGTCCGCCGCGGCCGCTGCCGGCGATCCGTCGATCGTCGTGGAGGAGTGGCCGCACACCATCGAGCAGCCGCTCGGGCCGGCCGTCCTCGCCCACTTCGCCCGCCAGGACTATCTGCGCGCCCAGGACGACGCCTCGCTGCTCGCGGGGCACTTCACCCTCGCCGAGGAGGTCGTGCAGGAGCAGGTCGGTCTGCCGGGAGCCGAGGACCCCGAGCACGTGGTGCTCCGTCAGCACCGGGGGATGCGCCGGGCCACCAAGGTCGACTCGGTGGGCGCCGGGTTCGCGGGCGTCTGCGACGGTTCGCTGCCCGCCGGCCGCATTCTGGACGCCATCGCGCAGTTGATGGGTGAGGACCCGGTGCTGCTGCGGGACCGTACCCCGCAGGCGATCCGGCTGCTGGTCGAGGAGGGCTTCCTGGAGCCGGTGGAGCCGGCGGCGGGCGGGGCCGGGCGCACGGCCTGAGCATTCCGCGCGCGACCTGCGGGCGATGTCCGGCGCACGGGGACTGAGCAGGGCGTATCCGCCACGAGCAGGGAGCCCCCACGGCGCGGTGCGGGCCCGCCTCCCGGGGTGCGGGCCACTCCACCACGCGGTGCGGGCCACCCCACGCGGTGCGGGCCACTCCGCTACGGGGTGCGGGCCACTCCACCACGCCGTGCGGACCACCCCACGGGGGCGCGGGCCACCCCGCGGCGCGGTGCGGGCCGCCTCCCGGGGCGCGAGGGGCGCTGTTCACCCGGGGTTCGCGTGGCCGACGTCCGGGGATGGCAGCCTCCCCCCTGCGCGTCCTGAGGACGAGCCGGTCCCGGTCGGGTCGCGGCCGACCGGGACGGCCGGGTCCGTAGGCGGGCCAGGACGGGGTGCGGAGCGATGGAGAGCGGGCCGGCGGTTCTCGCGGGATCGGTCTTCGCGCTGTTCGGCGCGGCGCTCCTCGTCTGGACGGGGGCGCGTACCGCCCGTCGCGCGCCGGTGGCCCAGGGAGTGAGCCCCGTCTCCGCCGCCGTGCTTTCCACGTTCTTCGGCGTACTTTTCCTCGTCCTCGGCGTATGGGTCCTCCTCCGCGCCTGATCGAATCCGGTGCGATCGAATCCGCTGCCGCAGGGCCCCCGGGATGCGGCCCGTCGCCCCTCCCGTTCCGTGTCCGGCGCGCCCGTTCACGTTCTCTTCGCTCTCCCCCCGCACCCTCTCCGCACTCCTCCGCGCCCCTTCCCCGGTGTCCTGAAACCCGCGGGCAGCTGCCCTACGCAGTGCGGAACGGACAGTCCGGGCGGCAGGAATGCCGGAAGTCGGGTTACCGTTCGAGTGGCCGTTGCGGGCTTTTGCCGTTTGACACGGGGGCGGGTTGTACCGTCACACTCCGCAGCGACAGCACCGCCAGTGGCTCATCGCCGCCGCGTGGATGCGCATCGAGTGCCGACCGGAGAGAAGAGCGAAGTTGTCCCCGACCAGCGAGACCGCACAGGGCGGCCGCCGACTCGTCATCGTCGAGTCGCCTGCCAAGGCGAAGACGATCAAGGGCTATCTCGGCCCCGGATACGTCGTCGAGGCGAGCGTCGGGCACATCCGCGACCTCCCGAACGGCGCGGCAGAGGTTCCCGACGAGTACACCGGCGAGGTCCGGCGGCTCGGAGTCGACGTCGAACACGACTTCCAGCCCGTATACGTCGTCAACGCGGACAAGAAGGCCCAGGTCAGGAAGCTCAAGCAGCTGCTGGCCGAGTCCGACGAACTCTTCCTCGCCACCGATGAGGACCGCGAGGGCGAAGCCATCGCGTGGCACCTGCAGGAAGTCCTGAAGCCCAAGGTCCCGGTCCACCGGATGGTCTTCCACGAGATCACCAAGGACGCGATCCGCGCCGCCGTGGCCAACCCGCGCGAGCTCAACCAGCGCATGGTCGACGCCCAGGAGACCCGCCGCATCCTCGACCGCCTCTACGGCTACGAGGTCTCGCCGGTCCTGTGGAAGAAGGTCATGCCCCGGCTGTCGGCGGGCCGTGTCCAGTCCGTCGCCACCCGGCTCGTCGTCGAGCGGGAGCGCGAGCGCATCGCCTTCCGCTCCGCCTCGTACTGGGACCTGACCGGCACCTTCGCCACCGGCCGCACCGGTGACGCCTCGGACCCGTCCACCCTGACCGCCCGCCTCAGCGCGGTCGACGGGCGCCGCGTCGCCCAGGGCCGCGACTTCGGTGCGGACGGTCAGCTCAAGGCGGCGTCCGGCCAGGTCATGCACCTGGACGAGACGAACGCCCGCGCCCTGGCCGCCGCCCTCGCCGACTCCGCCTTCGCGGTCCGCTCGGTCGAGTCGAAGCCGTACCGCCGCTCGCCGTACGCCCCGTTCCGGACGACCACCCTCCAGCAGGAGGCGAGCCGCAAACTGGGCTTCGGGGCGAAGGCCACCATGCAGGTCGCGCAGAAGCTGTACGAGAACGGCTTCATCACCTACATGCGTACGGACTCCACGACCCTCTCGGACACGGCGATCTCCGCCGCCCGGGCACAGGTCACGCAGCTCTACGGCGCGAACTACCTGCCGGAGAAGCCGCGCGTCTACGCGGGCAAGGTCAAGAACGCCCAGGAGGCGCACGAGGCGATCCGCCCCTCCGGCGACCGCTTCCGCACCCCGGCCGAGACCGGGCTGACCGGCGACCAGTTCCGTCTGTACGAGCTGATCTGGAAGCGGACCGTCGCCTCCCAGATGAAGGACGCGGTCGGCAACTCCGTCACCGTCAAGATCGGTGGCCGGGCGGGCGACGGCCGGGACGCCGAGTTCTCCGCCTCCGGCAAGACGATCACCTTCCACGGCTTCATGAAGGCGTACGTCGAGGGCGCCGACGACCCGAACGCCGAGCTGGACGACCGTGAGCGCCGGCTGCCGCAGGTCGCCGAGGGCGACGCGCTCTCCGCCGCGGAGATCACCGCCGACGGCCACTCCACCAAGCCGCCGGCCCGCTACACCGAGGCCTCGCTGGTCAAGGAGCTCGAAGAGCGCGAGATCGGCCGCCCGTCGACGTACGCCTCGATCATCGGGACGATCCTCGACCGCGGTTACGTCTTCAAGAAGGGCACGGCGCTCGTCCCGTCGTTCCTCTCCTTCGCCGTCGTCAACCTGCTGGAGAAGCACTTCGGCCGGCTCGTCGACTACGACTTCACCGCCCGCATGGAGGACGACCTCGACCGCATCGCGCGCGGCGAGGCCCAGTCCGTGCCGTGGCTGAAGCGCTTCTACTTCGGCGCGAGCGAGGACAACGCCGGCGCCGGTAAGGCTTCCGACGCGGGCAACGGCGACGGCGACCACCTCGGCGGGCTCAAGGAGCTCGTCACCGATCTCGGCGCCATCGACGCCCGGGAGATCTCCTCGTTCCCCGTCGGCAACGACATCAAGCTCCGTGTCGGGCGGTACGGCCCGTACATCGAGCGCGGCGAGAAGGACTCCGAGGGCCACCAGCGCGCGGACGTTCCCGACGACCTGGCGCCGGACGAGCTCTCCGTCGAGTACGCGGAGGAGCTGCTCGCCAAGCCGAGCGGCGACTTCGAGCTGGGCGCCGATCCCGTCTCCGGCAACCAGATCATCGCCAAGGACGGCCGGTACGGCCCGTACGTCACCGAGGTTCTGCCCGAGGGCACGCCGAAGACCGGCAAGAACGCGGTGAAGCCGCGGACCGCCTCCCTCTTCAAGTCGATGTCGCTCGACACGGTGACGCTGGCCGACGCACTCAAGCTGATGTCGCTGCCGCGCGTCGTCGGCGAGGACGCGGAGGGCGTCGAGATCACCGCGCAGAACGGCCGCTACGGCCCGTACCTGAAGAAGGGGACGGACTCGCGGTCGCTCACCTCCGAGGACCAGCTCTTCGACATCACCCTCGACGAGGCCCTCGCCATCTACGCGCAGCCCAAGCAGCGCGGCCGGGCCGCCGCCAAGCCGCCGCTGAAGGAGCTGGGCACCGACCCGGTCAGCGGGGCGCCGGTGGTCGTCAAGGACGGGCGCTTCGGCGCCTACGTCACCGACGGCGAGACCAACGCGACGCTGCGCACCGACGACAGCGTCGAGACGATCACGCCGGAACGCGGGTACGAACTGCTCGCAGAGAAGCGCGCCAAGGGCCCCGCCAAGAAGAAGACGGCGAAGAAGGCGCCCGCGAAGAAGGCCGCCACCGCGAAGAAGGCCCCGGCGAAGAAGACGACGACCGCGGCGAAGAAGACGACGGCGGCCAAGAAGACGACGACCGCCGCGAAGAAGACGACCGCCGCGAAGACCACGACGGCGGCGAAGAAGGCGACGAGCTCCGCCTCCTCCTCGGCGACGCCCACGGAGGACTGAACCGGGCGTGCGGGCCGCACCGCACCCCGCGACACGCGCGACCGCCGCCCCCGGTTCTTCGACCGGGAGCGGCGGACGTGTGTCCGGGGCCCACTCCCCTCAGGGGTGGATCCCGATGCTCCGCGGAGGCGGCGGAGTCGGTTCCCGGCCGGGTTCCCGGCCATGACATTCCGGTCCGCCGCACGGTCGTATGTTCGGCCGGGGCAACGACGACCGTACGGCTGCCGATAGGCTGGACGGATGACGCGAGCCGAGCAGCCAACGGTCGTGAGCCCCACCTCCGACACACTTGCCGCAGACTCACGCGAGCGCGCCCTACGGGCTCTGCTGCGCATCCAGCCGCTGAAACGGTTGTGGAGCGCCCAGCTCGTCGGCGGGATCGGCGATGCACTCGCCCTTCTCGTGCTGGTGCTGCTGTCGCTGCAAGCGGCGGTCGTCGAGGGCTCATTCGGCACCGGATACCGCGGGGCGGCCTTCGCCGTCGCCGCCGTCTTCGGTGTCCGGATCTTTTCCACCGTGCTCTTCGGAGCCGTACTCCTGGGGCCGCTGACGACGCTCACGACCCCCGGCGGAGTGCTGGACCGGCGATGGCTGATGATCGGCGCCGACGGGCTGCGGCTCGCGCTGCTGGTCGTCGCGCCGCTCTGGATCGACTGGACGCCCGACAACGCGCTCCTGATGGTCCTGATCACCGTCTTCCTGGCCGGCGCCGGGGAACGCCTGTGGTCGGTGGCGAAGGAGAGCGCGGCTCCCGCGCTGCTGCCGGCCCCGCCGATCGAGGGCGCGGCCGTACGCCCGCTCCCCGACCATCTGGACGCGCTGCGCCGGCTCTCCCTGCGCACCAACTTCCTCGCGGTGCCCGCCGCCGCGCTGGTACTGCTGGCCGCCACCCTGGTCGGCAACCTCCTGGGCGCGGGGCTGGACTGGTTCTCGCTGCACCAGGCGGCTCTCGGCTCGTACGTCGCGGCCGGGCTTTTCTCCGCCTCCATCTCGACCCTGTACTTCCTCGAACTGCCGGGACTTCCCACCCCCCGGCCGCGTTCGCCGCTGGAGGGACTGCGCCGCCCGGCCGACGGAACGGACGGGACCGGTGCCGAGAAGGGCCGTACCGGCGCGCTCCGGCTGACGGTCGCCGCCTGCGCCGCCGTGGCCGGGGCGATCGCCGCGGCCGCCGGTGTCGCCGTGCTCCAGGCCGCCGACCTGGGCGGCGGGCCCGCGACGTACGCCCTGCTGATCCTCGGACTGACCGGCGGCACCGCCCTCGGCATCCGTACCGCCGTGAAGGTGCTGCCCGCGCTGTCGCGGCGGCGGCTGCTGGCCCTCGCGCTCGCCCTCACCGGCGTGGCGCTGCTGGTGCTCGGCCTGGTGCCGGACACCGCGACCGGGCTGATGATCGCCCTGTTCGCCGGGTACACCGCCGGGATCGCCGCGCACACCGGCCACGGCCTGATCGACCAGGAGACCGAGGAGCCGCGGCGGGCCAGGACCACCGCGCACCTCCAGGCGGTCGTCCGGGTGGCCGTCGCGGTCGGTGCGGTCGGCGGCCCGTTGCTGGCCGCCGCGTTCGGCCGGCACCGCCTCGTCGCCGGAGACTTCGTCTTCGCCCACGGTGGCGCCGCCTTCGCCCTGATGCTCGTCGGCGCACTCCTGCTGCCCGTCGCCGCACTCGTCCTCGCCAAGACGGACGACCGCGCGGGGGTCCCGCTCCGGCGCGACCTGCGAGAGGCACTGCGTGGCGGCGACCCGGCCGTCGCGCCCGCCGCGACCGGCTTCTTCATCGCCCTGGAGGGCGGCGACGGCGCCGGCAAGTCGACCCAGGTCGAGGCGCTCGCCTCGTGGATCCGGTCCAAGGGCCACGAGGTCGTCGTGACCCGCGAACCGGGGGCCACCCCGGTCGGCAAGCGGCTCCGCTCGATCCTCCTCGACGTGTCCTCGGCCGGACTCTCGAACCGTGCCGAAGCCCTGCTGTACGCCGCCGACCGCGCCGAGCACGTCGACTCCGTCGTCCGCCCGGCCCTGGAACGCGGCGCGGTCGTCATCTCCGACCGGTACATCGACTCCTCCGTCGCCTACCAGGGCGCGGGCCGGGATCTCTCGCCCGTCGAGATCGCCCGTATCTCGCGCTTCGCGACCAGCGGCCTCGTGCCGCACCTGACGGTGCTGCTGGACGTCGACCCCGCCACCGCGCGGGAGCGGTTCACCGAGGCGCCGGACCGGCTGGAGTCCGAGCCGCCGGAGTTCCACGCCCGGGTGCGTTCCGGCTTCCTGACCCTCGCGGCGGCCGACCCGGTGCGGTACCTCGTCGTGGACGCGGGCCAGGAACCGGCGGCCATCACCACCGTCGTACGCCACCGGCTCGACCGGGTCCTGCCCCTTTCCGACGCCGAGATCAAGGCCCAGGAGGAGGCGCGCAAGGCGGCCGAGGAGGAGGCCCGGCGCAAGGCCGAGGAGGAGGCCGCCCGCAAGGCCGAGGAGGAGCGGCTGGAGCGCGAGCGCCAGGCGCAGCTCGCCAAGCTGCGCGCCGAGGAGGAGGAGCGCAAGCAGCGCGAGCTGGAAGAGGCCCGCCAGGCCGAGGCCGAGCGCCAGGCCGAGGAGGCCCGGCAGCGCGCCGAGGAGCTCCGCCTCCGCGAGGAGGAGGACCGGCGCCGTCGCGAGGCCGAGGAGAAGGCGCGTGAGGCCGAGCAGGAGCGGCTGCGCCTCCAGGCCGCCGAGGAGGCCCGGATCCGCAAGGAGGCCGAGGCGCTCCGGCTGGAGAAGCAGCGCAAGGCCGAGGAAGCCCTGGTCCGCGCCGAGGAGGCCCGCCGCCGCGCCGAGGAGGAAGCCGCCGAGCGTGCGGCGACCGAGGCCGCCGCGCGGGCGCGGGCGGAGGCCGCGGCCCGTGCCGAGGCCGAGCGGGTCGCCGCGGAGCGTGCGGAGGCCGAGCGGCTGGCCGCCGAGCGCGCCGAGGTCGCGCGTAAGGCGGAGGAGGCGCGGGCGGAGGCTTCGCGTCCGGTGCGGGACCCGTGGACGAAGTCGGGCTCGGTGGGTGCGTCCGGCGGTTCCGCCGCGTCCGGCGGTTCCGGGGACGACCTGACGGTGCCGACACCGGTCGTGAACCCGAACGAGGTCACCCAGCAGGTCCCGAAGGTGCGTCCCACGGACGGGGAATCGGACTCCGCCTCGGCCTCTTCGGCCTCTTCGGCCTCTTCGGCCTCTTCGGCCTCTTCGGCCTCTTCGGGTGCTTCCGGCGGTTCTGGCGGCTCGGGTGCTTCCGGCGGCTCGCGCGGTTCGCGCGGTTCGCGCGGTTCGCGCGGGGCGAAGGGGCAGGCGGGGTCGTCGGAAGCCGACGAGACCACCGTGCTTCCGGCGTACCGCGAGGAGGCGGACGAGACCACCGTGCTTCCGGCGTACCGCCCCGAGGCGCCGGCCGACCGTGTTCCCCGGGGCATTTTCCGGGACGAGGACCCGGCGCCCTCCGCCGCGGAGAGCGAGGCCGAGCGGACCCGCGAGCTGCCGCAGATCAGCGGCGACCCGGCGGCCGACCGCGCCGCGTACGAGCAGCAGCAGAACCGTCCGCGCCGGCCGCGTCCGGACTGGGCCGAGGAGACCCCGCTGGACGATCTGCCGACGCTCGCCGACGAGCTGCTCGGCGGACATGACGACGACGAGGACGGATCCGGCGCCGGCCGACGGCGCCCGCGCCGCTGAGGACGCCCCCGCCCGCCCCGCCGTACGCGTACGACGGCACCGACCGCCCCCGGACCGGACCCCCGGACCGGGGGCGCTCGCATGCGGCGGGCCCGCCGTCGGCGACGCGTGCACGTGATCCTCGCCCCGGAGACCGTACGGCGTCGGGATTGTCGGTGGGGTCCCCCACAATGGAAGCGCGCGGTACCCCGCGCGCAGTACGCCTCCGGTCATCGTCACCGCAGGACCGCACGACACCACCGGAAGGGCGGTGACCATGTCCGTATGGGACGACCTGGTCGGTCAGGACCGGGTGCAGGAGCAGCTCTCGGCTGCCGCCCGTGACGCCGACATCCTGGTCACCGCGACGGCCCAGGGCGAGCCTGTCCCCCCGGGCTCGAAGATGACGCACGCCTGGCTGTTCACCGGACCGCCCGGCTCCGGCCGGTCCACCGCCGCCCGGGCCTTCGCCGCCGCCCTCCAGTGCACCAGCCCCGACCGGGCCATGGGCGGGGCTCCCGGCTGCGGGTTCTGCGACGGCTGCCACACCAGCCTCATCGGTACGCACGCCGACGTCGAGGTGATCCGCACGGACCTGCTCTCCATCGGTGTGAAGGAGACGCGTGAGCTGGTGCGCCGCGCCCAGCTCTCGCCGGCCGTGGGCCGGTGGCAGGTCATCGTCCTGGAGGACGCCGACCGGTTGACCGAGGGCGCCGGGAACGTCCTGCTGAAGGCGGTGGAGGAGCCTGCCCCGCGCACGGTGTGGCTGCTCTGCGCGCCGTCGCTGGAGGACGTGCTGCCCACGATCCGCTCCCGCTGCCGCCACCTCACGCTGGGCACGCCCCCGGTGGAAGCGGTGGCGGACGTCCTCATCCGCCGCGACGGCATCGACCCCGAGCGGGCGCACTCCGCGGCCCGCGCCACCCAGGGGCACATCGGCCGCGCCCGCAGGCTCGCGACGGACGAGCGGGCGCGGGCCCGCCGTGCCGCCGTGCTCAAGGTCCCGCTGCGCGTCGCGGACGTGGGCGGCTGCCTCAAGGCGGCGCAGGAGCTGATCGACACGGCCGCCGAGGACGCCAAGCAGGTCGCCGAGGAGGTCGACGTCAAGGAGACCGAGGAGATGAAGGCGGCGCTCGGCGCGGCCGCCGGCGGCCGGATGCCGCGCGGCACGGCGGGCGTGATGAAGGAGCTGGAGGACAAGCAGAAGCGACGCAAGACGCGTACTCAGCGCGACAGCCTCGACCTCGCCCTCTCCGACCTCACCGGCTTCTACCGCGATGTGCTGGCCCTCCAGATGGGCTCGCGGATCGCCCTCGCCAACACCGACGCGCAGGACGCGCTCGACCGGATCGCCGAGTCCTCGGCGCCCGCGCAGACTCTTCGCCGTATCGAGGCGGTGATCGCCTGCCGCCGCGCGCTCGACCGGAACGTGGCGCCGCTGCTGGCGGTGGAGGCGATGACGATGGCCCTGCGCGCAGGCTGAGAGCGCGGGGCGGCTTTTCCGTGCGGTCCGGGCGGGTGCCGTGCGGGGCGGGCCGGTTCCGTGCGGGCTCAGGGCGGCGTGGCTGTTCCCGGCAGCTCGCTGCGCCCGCCCCGGCTCGGTGCGGTCTCGCGCGCTCCCTCCGCGCCCGCCTGGCCGCTCCACCTCCCCTTCACCCAAATGAGGAGGAAATCGGACGACTCGTCACCGGACGGCTACGCTCCGGGCATGGACTCCAGGCGCCTGCTCCAGACCCTCGCTACCGCGCTCGGCACTGCCGGCCTGCTCGTCTCCGGTTGCACGAGCGGCGGTTCGACGCCCAGTGCGTCCGCCGTCGGCTCCTCGGCGACCGTCTCGGCCAAGGACCTCGCCCCGTTCTACGCGCAGAAGCTGAAGTGGGGGGAGTGCGGCGTCGAGGGCTTCCAGTGCGCGACGATGAAGGCGCCGAAGAACTACGGAAAGCCGGGGGACGGGGACATCGATCTGGCCGTCTCCCGGAAGAAGGCGACCGGGCCGGGCGAGCGGATCGGCTCCCTCCTGGTGAACCCGGGCGGCCCCGGCGGCTCGGCCATCGAGTACCTCCAGGGGTATGCCGCTCTCGGCTACCCGGCGCAGGTCCGCGCCCGGTACGACATGGTGGCCGTCGACCCGCGCGGAGTGGCCCGCAGCGAGCCTGTCGAATGCTTGACCGGCAAGGAGATGGACGCGTTCACGCAGGTCGACCTGACGCCGGACGACGAGGCGGAGATCGACAAGCTGAGCGCCGCCTTCAAGAAGTTCGCCGACGGCTGCGAGAAGCGCTCCGGCAAGATCCTCCCGTACGTCTCCACCGCCGATTCGGCCCGCGACATGGACATCCTGCGCGAGATCCTGGGCGACGAGAAGCTGCACTACGTGGGCGCCTCGTACGGTACGTACCTGGGCGCGACCTACGCCGACCTGTTCCCGGACCGGGTGGGGCGCCTGGTCCTGGACGGGGCGCTGGATCCGTCGCTGTCCGCCGTCGACGTCAACCGTGACCAGACGGCCGGCTTCGAGGGCGCCTTCGAGTCCTTCGCGGCGGACTGCGTGAAGGAGAAGGACTGCCCGCTGGGCACCACGAGCACCGCCGACGCGGCGGCGGAGCTGAAGCGGCTCTTCCAGGACCTGGACGCCAAGCCGGTCCCGACCGGCGAGGACCGCGAACTGGGCGAGTCCCTCGCGACCACGGGCGTGATCGCCGCCATGTACGACGAGTCCGCCTGGCCCCAGCTCCGCGAGGCCGTCGCGGGCGCCCAGCACGGCGACGGCTCCGGCCTGCTCGCCCTCTCGGACAGCTACTACGAGCGCTCGCCCGACGGTTCGTACGCCAACCTCATGTACGCCAACTACGCGGTGAACTGCCTCGACCTGCCCGCCGCCTTCTCCGGCACCTCCGCCGTGGAGAAGGCCGTGCCGAGCTTCGAGAAGGCCTCGCCGGTCTTCGGGAAGAACTTCGCGTGGGCCGCCCTGAACTGCGCGTACTGGCCGGTCGACCCCACCGGCACCCCGCACGCGACCCACGCGAAGGGCGCCGACCCGATCCTCGTCGTCGGCACCACCCGCGACCCGGCCACCCCGTACAAGTGGGCCGTCTCCCTCGCCGACCAGCTCACCTCCGGCACCCTGCTCACCTACGACGGCGACGGCCACACCGCGTACGGCCGGGGCAGCGACTGCATCGACACCGCGATCAACCGCTACCTGCTGGAGGGCACCGTTCCGAAGAAGGGGACCACCTGCTCCTGACCGGGCTCCGCCCCGCACCGCCCCTCCCCGGGGCCGCCCTGACCTGCGGGGAGGGGCCCCGGGGAGGGTGGTACGGAGCACTCCTCGAAACTGTGTAGACTTGGCCCCGCTGCTGATCGCACCATGGTGCGACAGGGCGTGCCGCCTTAGCTCAGTTGGCCAGAGCAACGCACTCGTAATGCGTAGGTCTCGGGTTCGAATCCCGAAGGCGGCTCGGAATTGCCCCAGGACTCACTCGCCGTGACCTGGGGCTTTTTCATGCCCGCCGTCGTGGCCGGGGCGTGGCGAGCCGTAAGAGTTCCGAAGGGAGCGGCGGCGAGGGCCATGTCCACGCCGGCCGGGGCGGCCACCGTACGGAGGGTGGTGCGGCAGTGGCCGAGTCAGCGCTTCCGGACGAACGTCAGGTCGATCGAGTACATGAACTGGCCGATGTCCACGCACTTCCAGCCGACGGCCTCGACGGACTGGACGACCAGGTCGATCTCCTTGCGGATCTTCTTCATCGGGTTCCTGACCCGGGACATGGCCCGGGGGTCGATGTCGATGGAGGCTTCGAAGACGTCGTCCCCCTCAGCGCGGGCGCGCCTGGCGTCCGCGACGAGTTTCTGCATCCGGATCGCGTGCAGCATTCCCATGGGTGTCTCCCGGTACGGGCTGGTGTGGTGACGGGGTGCTCGCGTCATCCGCCTGTGGCGCGCGTCTCCTGCCACGGGGTGGCGCAGGGCCACGCGTCGGGTTCGGTGCAGTCGGGGCCGGTGCTGGGGGGCGCGGTGGTGGCGGGCGCTGTGGTGGTGGGAGTCGGGGTGGTGGCAGTCGGGGTGGTGGGAGTCGGGGTGGTGGGGGCGGCCGGGGGGCGGAGCGGGGGAGCCGTTGTCGGGGGCGTGCGGGGGGCCGAGGGGCTGGGCAGGGGGGACGGGGGCTCGGACCGGGTGGCGTGGGAGCGGGTGGGGGCCGGCTGGACGGTCTTCGGTGGGTGCGGGGCTCCTCCGCTTCCGTTGGCGGGGGAGCCGAGGAGGTTGCCGGTCAGCTGGACAGAGGCGCCGCAGAGGAGCAGCACCACGGCCAGGGTGGTCAGTCCGGTGGAGGCGCGCGAGGGCCGGGGGATCGGGGAGCGTGGGTCGGGGGTGCTCATCAGTCCACGTACTCCTGTGCGACCTCGACGTAGGTGAAGCCCCTGACGTCGGTGGCGATCTGCATCCGTCCGGTCGCCGACGAGGCGATCAGGGTGTTGAGCAGACCGGTGATCGCCTCGCTCAGCGCCGACTCGGTGTCCGAACCGTCGGCGATGAACAGCGCCTTGGTCGCCACCTTCTCCAGTACGGCGCGCTGCGCGCTGCCGAAGCCGTAGGCGATCACGTGCGGGTGGCGGGGCCAGTTCCTGTCCGCGAGTCTGCGGAAGGCGTCCTGCCAGTGCGTGTCGGTCGGGCTGCCGTCGGTCAGAAAGAAGACCGTCGGCCGCAGTACGTCCAGGTGCTGTGCCCTCAGGTCGCTGACGTCCCGTTCGATGCACTCCCGGATCAGGTCGAAGGTCTTGCCGTATTCGGTGCGGCCGCCGCAGATCACCTCGGGCATGGCCGGCACCTGCTCCATGTCGGACATCGGGATCACCACGTGCACATCGGTGGAGAAGGCGACCACGCTGACCCGGGCGAACTCCGAGACGCGGGGATTCATCGCCAGGTTGAGGTGCAGGCGGGCGAGGGTCGCGTTGAGTACGGCCTCGTGCGGTTTCATCGACGAGGACGCGTCGATCACCACGTAGGTGGGCAGGCAGAGCGACATGGGTGCACCTTCGGGCTAGTGGCTGGCGGTGACGAGGAAGAGCAGGACCACGGCGATGGTGAGGACGACGATCCAGCCGACGGCCTGCAGGTCGGAGTCCGGGCGTTCGGGGGTCGTGACCTCGGTCTCGTCCCCGTTCTCGGCGTCACCGGGGGTGGGGGGCCGCGGTACCGGCGGCGGGGGCAAGGGCGGCAGTTCGCCGCGGGCCGGACGTGGCGAGGGCCTGAGGTAGGGACCGCCGTCCAGCGCCCGGTTCAGCTGAGCGGCCGAGGGGCGCCGCTCACGGTCGGTCGCGAGCAGCATGTCGAGGAGTACCTCGGAGACGGCGGGCTGGTTCTGCCACGGGGAGGCCGCGACGGTGTGGAAGGCGTGGGCGTCCCGCCGGCCCGTCATGCACTTGGCGACGAGCAGGCCGATCCGGTAGCGGTCGGTGTACTCGTCCGCGTCGGTACCCGGCGGCGTGAGCGGGTCGGCCCAGTTCGGCTGGTGGACGTCGGGCATCTTCTCCGGCTGGCAGCCGTCGACGTCGATGAGATAGACGGAGCGCCGGTCCGGGCTCCAGAAGGCGTTGGAGAACGACCAGTCCGAGTAGACCAGGCCCAGCGTCTCCAGGATCGCGGCGAGCTCCGTCAGCCGGAGGCAGGCGGCCAGCCTGCCCGCGGGGCCGGGGGGCGGCAGTCCGATGCCCCCGATGGACTCGTCGGACTTCGCCAGCCAGTCGATCTCCACGAACCGCCGCTCGCCGAACCCGCCGCGCCGCAGCTCGGAGCGGTAGTGCTCGGGTGCCATCGGGATCACGCAGCCGACGGCCGGGTTGCCGGGCTCCTGGATCCGGGCCGCGGGCCAGCACGTCCCGGCGTACAGGAGTGCGCGGTCCGCCTCCGGCAGCGTGCCCGGAGCCGAGATCAGCAGGTCGAGGCGGTCGGCGTCCTCCGGGAGCAGACCCGGCCGGTAGAGCTTGGCCAGCCAGCCCGGATGGTCCTTCAGCGGCCTCACGGCGATGGCCTGGCCGTTGTGCTCGGAGACCGGATCGGCCAGCGGCCCGAGATCGCCGAGGCTCACGGTCCGCGGCAGCTTCCAGTCCCGCCGGACGTCCGCCGGGCCGGCGGCACCGCCGTCGGCGGGAGTGGAGCCGGTCATGCCCGGCCGCCGTTCCACAGCACGACCGCGGTGCGGTCGTCGAGGCACTGGGGTGCGTCGAAGCCGACGTCGGCGGTGAACCGGGTGGCCGGGACCGGCGAGCGCCAGGCGTTCGCGAAGTACTCGTTGACGTTGCCCGCCGGGTCCGCCCACGCGTCACCGACGCCGTCCGTCACCAGGGCGAGGGCGGCGCCGGGAGGCAGCGTGAGGTAGTGGTCCCGGGCCAGGTGGGGGGTGTCCGGCAACCGGCCGGCGACCTCGTTCGAGACGACCGCGGCCGCCCGGTCCTTGGCCTCGCCGGAGGTGAACCGCCACAGCGGGACCTGCGGGTCGAGCGTCCACGCCGAACTGTCGCCGAGCCAGGAGACCCAGACCTTCGCGACGCCGTTCGCGTCCGGTTCGGTGAGCACCGCGGTGATCAGCACGGTGGCCATGTGCGAGGTGGCGACGCCCCGGCCCGACGCCTGCGCGGCGATCGATGCCGCGATCCGCCCGTACAGCTCCTTCACGTCGAGCCCGGCGAAGCCCACCGTCTCGATCTGCTCGCGGAGCAGGGTGACGGCCTGGCTGGAGGCCGTGGTGGCGCCGGTGTCGGACCAGGGCGCGCTGGACAGGCCGTCGGCCACGGCCACGATCGCGTGCCGGCTGTCCCGGGTGCGCCCGATCCGGTACGAGTCCTGGCGCGGCTCGGCGGGGTGGCCGCAGCGGTGGCCGGGCCCGATGACCGAGGCCCCGCGGATGGTGAAGGCACCGACGGTGGCCTCGTCGGCGGCGATCCCGTTCTGCACCGTGCGTTCCGGCAGCAGCCAGGGGTAGCCCTGGGCACGGGCGCCGTCGCCGAAGCGGGGCACGCCGAGGTCGGTCGGCCGCTCGCGCAGGAACGGCCGGGGCCCCGGGGGCCGGGGCTGCGGCGCCGCCGGTCCGTCGGCGTAGCGGCAGACCGGAACCGGCGTGCCCGGCGCGGGTTCCCGTACGAGCCGGTCCGGCGTCGGTACGGACCCGGGGGCGGACCCGGGGCCGGGACCGTCGGCACGGCCGAATCCGAGCACGGCTGCCGCGCCCACGACTCCTACCGCCGCGAGGGCGAACGCGTTCACCAGCAGGCCGTACCGCTGGTGCTCCGCACCGACCTCGACGAAGGCACCGACGACGACGGCCATGAACAGCACCGCCCGCAACCGTCCGTCCATGAGCCCGTCTTGCCGGCTGTCGTCCCGGTTCACCGAAGTCCTCCCGAATTCCGGAGCCCGCCCGTGTCCGGGAACTGGCCTGAATCGGAAAGTCGTCCCGAATCCCGGCTGTTCGGACCGGAGGCGAAATGCTGGGAGCCGCGCTGCACCGCGAACACCTCACCGGAATGGGTGGCGAAATTGATCTGGATCGCCGTGTCCGGCCTTTCCGGAAAGCGCAGCGCCACCAGGGCCGTGACCTCCCGGACGGCATCCGGGTTCTGTTCGAGCAAGTGGCACAGGGCCTCCGTCCAGTAGCCGACCGCACCGGCTTCGACCGCTCCCCTCGTGGCGGTCGAGTGCCGGTCCAGCTCCACGGCCAGCTCGTCGCGGCGGCTGCCGCGCCCGGCCCGGGTGAGGACCCGGTTCATCAGTCCTCGCGCCTCCTGCCAGAGATCGGTGCCCATGGCGGAGACCAGGGCGGTGGCACCGCTCGTGGCGAGCACCGCGAGTTCCTCGTTCATCGGTGCGGATCAACTCCGGTCGGTGTGGGTGACGTTCTGCTCGCCGCGGTTGACGGTGAACGCGGTGCCGTTTCCCGAGACCTGGACGAGCTGTTCGGACGAGGGCGCCTGCGGCTCGGTCCGCCCTCTCCCCCCGACGGATCCGGACTGCTGGTCGGCGACGGCCCGCGGCCCGACCGGGCTGCCCGGGTACCAGAGCCAGGCCCGGGAGGCGTACTCCTTGACCCGGACGTCGACCCCGGTGAAGGCGTCGGTTTCGAGCCCTTCGTAGCCGTGCCCCACCGTCTCCTCGTAGACGTGGCGCGAGAGGATCGCGGCCAGCGGGGTGCCGGAGGTACCGGCCAGGGTCGCGTTCCGCAGCGGGGCCGAGTCGAGCAGCCGGGCCAGCGCCTCGAACGGGGCGCCGGAGACGGTGCCGTCCGGATCGAACCGGATCTCCCCCGCGTGCACCGCGGCCCGCACCCGCAGCCGGGTCTCCGGGCCGGCGTGCCGGTTGTGCGCGCGGATCCGCGCACACAACTCCGGGAGCAGCGGGAACAGCAGCGCGGCCTTGGGCAGTCGGGCCGGGGCGACGAGCCGGAAGCCGTCGCCGGTGTCGACGGACGCGAACCCGCGCGCGTCCGGACCCGCCGTACCGAGGGCGTCGGACAGCGCGGTACGCAGGACGCCGCGGATCTCCTGCAGATACTGCTCGCCGCGGCCCGCGGACCCCGCGATGTCGCACGCCAGCAAAGCTCGGTACTCGTACCTCGGATTCACAATTCCTCCGTGATCGCGACGGGTTCAAGCAATTCGAAGATCAATTGCCGTCGTCCGGTTATCCGGTGTCAGCCAGATGATGGGTGAGACCGTAGAGGAGGGGTCCCCGAGGAGAACGGCTACTAATACGGCTTGTGCGGCTTCGGCCGCACGCGAGGAAGAGGTGTCGTCCATGAGCAACACACGTGTGCGCGGCGCGGCGGCGTACTGGCCGTCGGCCGGGCTGCTCGGCCGGCTCGGCGAGTCCGACCGCGGAGTCCTCATCGGACTCGGCCACGGCGTCGTCTACCCGGCAGGCCAGATCGCCATCCGCGAGGCGGACCGCTCGGACTTCTCGCTGCTCCTGCTCGGCGGCATGGTGAAGGTCACCGCGCACGCACAGGACGGCCGTGAGGCGCTGCTGGCCGTACGGATGGCAGGGGACCTGGTCGGTGAGCTCGCGGGGATCGACAGCCAGCCGCGCGTCGGCACCGTGACCGCCTGCGGACGGGTGCTGGCACGCTACATCCTCCGTACCGAACTGGCGGAGTGCGTGAAACAGCACCCCGCCGTCGGACTCGCGCTCAACGCGAGCGTGGTGGCCAAGTTGCGGACGGCGACCGGCCGGATCGTCGATTTCACCGGCTGCGACGTGCTGGGACGACTGGCCAGGATTCTGCACCACCTGGCCGTCACCTACGGGCGGCCCGGTCAGCACGAGGCCCGACTCCCGCTCTCGCAGCCGGAGATGGCCACTCTGGTCGGCGCGGCGGAGTCGTCGATCCACAAGGCGCTGCGGGCACTGCGGGCGTCCGGAGCGGTCGCGACCGGCTACCGCAGCATCACGATCCTCGACCTGGACCACCTCGCCCGGATCGCCGCCGCGGCCGGGCCCGGCGGCGATCTCGCCGAACACGTAAAAACGCCCGGTCGGCGCGGGGCTTCGGCGCCAGTGTGACCGGGTGAGGCAACCCGAACGCGGGAAAGGACGGGGGAGAGCAGATGGCGGAGAACGACGGTGTTCCGGAGCGGCCCGGGCGCATTCAGGTAGGTGACGTGCCCGGGACGATGATCGTGGGCAACGGCAACATCCTGACCAACATCAATGCCGAGTCGGGCTCGATCGTCACCGTGACCAGCGGTCCGCTGCCCGTTCCGGTCAAGCGGCGGCCGATCGCGCAGCTGCCGCGGGCCGCCACCGAGCCGCTGTTCGGCCGGGCGCGGGCCGCGGAAGGCCTGCGAGAGGCGATCGCGGCACGGCAGCTGGTGCAGATCTGGGGTGCGCCCGGGGTCGGCAAGAGCGCGCTGCTGCGCCACCTCGCGCGCACCATGCCCCGCGGGCCCGAGGGCGTGGCCCACGTCGAGGCCGGCGGGCGTACGGCCGACGACATCGCGCAGGCGCTCTTCGACATCAGCTTCGACGCGCCGAACTACAGGCCCTCGGCGGAGGTGTTGAAGGAGCATCTGAAGACCCTGCGGCTGCGGATCTATCTGGACGACGTGGGGCTCGACGAGAGCGACCTGCGGCGGCTCTTCGACATGGCCGAGCAGTCCACCTTCGTCTTCACCGCGCGGCGGCGCTCCGCGGTCGACAGCGTGCACGCGATCGAGCTGGCCGGGCTGGAAGCGCCGGCGGCGGCGGAACTGGTGGGATCGCTGATCGGCCGCGAACTCGGTCCGGAGGAGGCGGGGATCGTTCCCGCGCTCTGCGAAGCGGTGAAGGGCAACCCCCTCCGGCTGCGGCGCATCGGCCTCGCGGCCGCCACCGGCCGCAGTCTGCCGGGCATCGGCGAGCTGCCCGAGCTGCTGCCCGCGCTGCTGAACAGGCTCCAGCCGCAGGAGCGCGACGTGTTGTACCTGCTCGGATCGCTGCCAGGCGCCGAGTTGGACCCCCGGCACCTCGACGGGCTGCTCCGCCGGTCGGACGCCGAGGCGCTCGCCGAGGGGCTGACCCGGCACGGCCTGCTGCTCGCTTCGGAGACCGGCTACAGCTGCCCGCCGGATGTCGCCGACTGCGTGCTCGGCCTTCGGCGGACGGAGTTTCCCGCCGATCAGCTCTGCCGGGCGTTCACGGCGTGGGTCGAGGCGCCGGACACCACTCCGGACGACGTCGCGGCGCACTTCCAGGCCCTGGACGTCGCGGTACGGCGGGCGGAGAGCGGCGGACACCCACAGCTCGGTGTGGCGCTGGCCCGTGCCGCCTCGCCGAAGCTGGCGCTGTCCCGGCAGTTCGACGCGTGGGGCAGCCTGCTCGGAGCCGGCTGGGCGGCGGCGAGGAGCGCGCGAGACGCGCAGGGCGAGGAGTTCTTCCTGGGCGAGGCCCGCAATCGACGGAGGGCGATCGGACGGGGCGCGCTGACCACGGCCCTGGTGCTCGAAGCGGGCGTGCTGTTCCGGGAACTCGCCACCCTGCATGCGCACTCCGTGGCCCAGCAGGCGGCCGGTCCGGTGGCCCAGCAGGCAGCCAACGCGGCCATGACGCACGGGGCTTCGGCCAATGCGGCCATGGCGCACGGGGCTTCGGCCAACGCGGCCATGGCGCACGGGGCTTCGGCCAATGCGGCGTCGGCCCACCCGTTGACCACGGCGCACGGCGTGGTCCAGGCGCATGCCCCGGTGGCCGCGCATGCCCCGGTGGCCGCTCATGCGCCGGTGGCCGCTCATGCGCCGGTGGCCGCGCACCTGCCCGCCAACGCGGGGAGGCCGGTGGTCGACATGGCTCACGCCTCCGCACAGCCGCACGCCACGGCAGGCCACCTGACCGGCGCGCACCCGGCCACACCGGCGCCCCACACGATCGACCTCTCGGCGGCGCACTCCTCCGCCGCGCACGCACCGCACGCCGCGGGCACCACCGCGACCACGACGAGCGCGAGCCATACGGCCGTGGGCACTGCCGTTGCCAGTACGGGCAAGGTCACGGGGCTGGTCATCGCCTGCACACTCGGCTTCGCGACCGTGGTGGGCGTGGGATTCGCGGTCAACGCGGACGACCAGCCGTCATCGCCCGTGTCGCACTCGTCCACGTCGGAGCAGTTCGGGTCGGAGGAGTCCTCGGGCTTCGTGGCCAGTTCCGACGGTGACGCGAGCGTGGACGGGAGCGAGGACGGGAGCGCCGCGGACCCGGTCGATCCGGTGTGCTCGACGGTGCTGCTGGAACTGGACCCGGAGCTGGCGCAGTTCAACACCGATGCCGCTTCCGCGTCCGCCGCGGTCGACTCGTACAACAGCGCGATGTCCTCCTACAACTCGGGCGCCACCTCCGTCGTGCCCGACTTCGGAGCGGCCGACTCCGGCGTCGCCGCTGCCATCGACGACCTCGGTTCCATCGAATCCACGCTCCAGGACGCCGTCTCGGGCGCCGAGGACAGCTCCGTCGCATCGGATCTGGAGGACATGCTGACCGCCATTCAGGAGACGAAGGGCATGTACCAGTCGTACGCGGACGATCCGTCGACCGGTTTCGAGACGTCGAGCCAGGGCGAGGCGCTGCTGTCGGCCCTGGACAGCCTGCAGACCGACTGTGGTGGATGACCCGCCGAGTCCCGACCTGCCGAGTGCCGACCGGCCGAGTCCCGACCGGCCGAGTCCCGACCGGTCGATTCCCGGCCATCCGATTCCTGACCGGCCGGGAGTCCCGACCATCCGATTCCCGACCTGCCGAATCCGAGGACCGTCCCAGCTGGACCTCTCAGCCGGTTCTCCCAGCCCGACCACAGAAAGGGCGGCCATGCCACCGGAATCCACTCGCGGGAACATCCGGGCCGGGGATGTCTCCGGCACCTTCATCGTGGGGGACAACAACCACGTGACGAGCACGACGCACGAACCCGAGCAGCAGCAGCCCCAGCAGTCTCAGCAGGAAGCACAGTCGCAGCAGCGGAACTCCGCGTCCGACCAGGCGGCCGTCTTCGCGGTGGAGAACGGCCACCAGTACGTCACGTACTACGCAGGGGCCGAGCGCGAGGGGGAGGACTGAGCAGCGCCGAGTGCCCCGGCCGAAGTCCGGCCGGGGCACTCGGCGTGCGACGCGCTCAGTCCGTGTCGGCCAGCAGCTCCAGGTCCTGGGCGCTGAGGGTCGCCGTCTTCAGGAGCTCCCGGATCAGGTTGACGCTGAGGGTCGAGCCGACGGGCTCGCCGACCTCCTCGCGCAGCAGTCCGCGCACCCCTCGGCGGTGCAGCCGTTCGCGTACGTCCTCGACCGTGTTCGCGGCCATCTTGTGGGTCCAGGACTTGGTCGCGTACGGGGAGGCGCTGACCAGACGCGCCGTTTCCTCCCAGGGGAGCGGGAGCGGGAAGGCGTCGTGGCCCTCCAGGTAGCGGCGGCCGAGTGCGGTCAGTACCAGCCGTTCCTGCGGGGAGAGTTCGTAGACCGTCTCGGGGTCCACGGTCTCCGCGCCGCTCGTGGCACGGGGGTTGTGGTCGTCCTCGTCCACGACGCGGACCTCCACCAGGTGGGAGCGGCGTTTGGTGGAGTTGATCACCAGTGGGGTGTACCCGGACCCGATGAGCCGTTTGTGGCCGGTGAGCATCAGTACTCCGTCCGGCAGTTCGATCGGCAGATTGCCGGTGTTGACCAGCCACCAGTCGCCGTCCGTGGCCGTGCGGGTGAACACGCCGTGCCGACGGCTGACGGTCGGGTCCTCGACACCGACCGGGACATGAACGTCCTCGCGGTCGCGCCCGAACAGCAGCGTGTACCGGCGCGGCGGTACGGCGTACCCGCCCTCCGGCCCCAGTACGAAGATCGTTCCCGGCGGCGCCGAGGGCACCCGGTCGGAGGGGCTGCCCGGCGGCAGCATCTGGGGTGGGAAGTTTCCGTACTCCATGCGCGCCTGCCTCCGGGCTCGGGATCGCGTCAGTGTACGAAGGCGCCGTGGGGACCGTTCCTCCCGCGCGTGTGCGTCCGGCTTGATTCGTGCGCCGCCGCCAACTGGTTTTGATTCGGCCGGAGTCGCTCGATAACCTGCCCGCCCCGAGAACGAGCGGTCGGAGGACTGCTGATGATGGACGGCACGGTCGCCGAACCGCTGGGCGCGGACGACCCGCAGGAGATCGGCAGCTTCCACCTCATCGGCCTGCTCGGAATCGGCGGCATGGGGGAGGTCTACCTCGGGGCGTCCGACAAGGGGTATGCCGCCGTCAAACGCGTCCGGCCGCGGCTGGTCTCCAGCGAGCGCTTCGAGCGCGAGGTCGGCATCCTCTACCGGGTGCCGGCCGGTGTCGGACCGCGGGTGCTGGCGAGCGACGGCACCGCGGAACGTCCCTGGTTCGCCGCGGAGTACGTGCCCGGACTCACCGTGGACGAGGCGGTCCGGATGCGCGGCCCGCTGCCCGCCGAGGCGCTGTGGCTGCTGCTGGCCGAGACGGCCGCCCACCTGGCGGCCGTGCACGCGCTGGAGATCGTGCACCGCGACGTCAAGCCCGGCAACGTGATGCTGGTGCGGGACGGGGTGAAGCTGATCGACTTCGGCATCGCCCGCGCGGCGGACCAGGCGAGACTCACCAGGAGCGGCGGCGGCTACGGGACGCGGGGGTTCTCGGCACCGGAACAGCAGGCCGGGGACGCGTACGTGGACGCGCCCGCGGACGTCTACGCGCTCGGGGCGCTGGTGCTCTACGCGGCGTCGGGCCGTACCTCCGGCATCGTCCCGGACGCCGAGCCGCTGCGCGCGGTGGACGCCGGCCTCGCCGCCGTCGTCGGATCCTGCTTCGCGGACGACCCCGGAGCCCGCCCCACCGCCGCCGCGCTGGCGGAGACGGCCCGCGCGCGTCTGCCGGTCACCGCTCCCTCCTGGCCCTCCGAGGTCGTGGCACGCATCGCCGCGCGGCGCGCCTTCGCCACGACGCCGGTGAGCAAGCTGGAGACCGTCCCGCCGCCGGAGGCGGATGCCGCTCCCACGCCCGGGACCGCACAGCCGCCCGCCGCTCCACCCCGTCGCCGGCGCGGACGCCTGTTCCTGCTTCCGGCCGCCGCGCTGATCGCCCTGGGCGTCGCGGCAGGGGTCCTGCTCGACCCGTCGGTGTTCCGGCACCAGGTCGCCGCGGACCCGACCGGCCGCGCGTCGGCCGGTGCCGAGCCCGTGGCAGAGGTGACCCGGACGGCCTCCGGGAGCCCGAGCCGTCCGGCCCTGACCACCGCCGATTCCGCAGGGTCCGGGGAGTCCGGGAGCCCCGCCCCCGCCGTCCCGGCCGGGGTGGGCGCGAGCGCCGCACCGAACGCGTCCGGCGGCGGAGCGCATGCCTCGTCCGGTCCCGCCGCACCCGCCGCGTCCGCCGCGTCCACGTCCGCCCCGCCCGCGCCGGACGCACCCCGGGTCACCTCGACGGCGATCGAGGGGATCGACGGCACCAAGGATCCGGCCCAGGTCCAGGGCTCCGAGGCGGACGTCTACTGGGTCGGCCCCACCGCCGGCTGCTCCGCCTGGCTGGACGACAACGGCTCCGGTTCGCTCGCGGGCGTGCTCAACACATCCCTGGGCCGCAGCTGCGGCGCCGAACTCCACCGCAGCGACGGCACCGCGTACGCGTTCTACGCCCGCTGGAAGGCGGCGAAGACGAGTTACCTCCCGGGCGCCGGGCACACGATGTGGATCTGCGTCTGGAACGCGAGCGACCGGTCGGACGAGAAGTGCTCCCCCCGCTTCGCCATGAACGGCCACACCCCGGTCGCGGAGTGAGACGGGCGGAGCGATCCGCCCGGTGCACCCCCCGCGCGCGGGGGGTACGGAGGGGGCGACGCGGGTCCGCCGTGCCGAACGGCCCGCGCATGTACAGGAGATGACCTGCGGGTGAGGCGTGCGCGGCGACTCGGGCCAAAGCCGTTCCGCACCGCCCGCACGGGTACGGGCGACCCTACGGTGATCCCGTGCGGACACGGCAGCAGTCAGGTGACGGCAGGACCGAGGCCTCCCGGCAGGCGGCCGGTGCGCGACCGGCGGCCGGGCGCTCCGTGCCCGGTCACGCCCCGGGCATGCTGCTCGGCATCCAGCGGGCCGCCGGGAACACGGCGGCCTCGGCGGTGGTGGAGAACGCCCGGCGGGGGCGGGCGCCGGCCGCACCGGCCCCAGCCTCCGCACCCGCCCCCGCGGCGGCGTCGGTGGCCTCCGGGCGGGCCGGGACGGGGATGGTCCTGCCGCCGTATCTGGCGTCGCTGGAGACGGCGGGCCTGTCGGCGGTGTACGGGCTGACCGGGCACGAGTTCGTCGAGGGTGCGGTGAAGAGGGCCGTCGGGTACGGAGCCGGTGCCACCGGGAGGAAAGCGGCCGGGGGCGGGGAAGACACCGTCGGCGAGATCGCCGCCGAACTGGCCGGGCGGCCGGAGTCCTTCTTCGGGCAGGGGCGCGCCTTCGCGGTGCGGGGCCCCAAGGGCAAGGACTGGTTCGACGTCACGGTCAGGATCACCCCGGCCGACGACGAGAGGCGGCCCGTCTTCCACACCGCGAAGGAGCGGAACGCGCTTCCGGCCGGGCGGCAGGGACCCGTGGGGGCCGTGCTGGACCATCCGGAAGGCAAGGAGACCAAGGTCGACGTCCAGCACAACTCGGTCGCCACCGCGAGCGCGACGTCCGCCGACTCGTCCGACAAGGGCGTGGGCGGCACGGCCTTCCTGCTCTGGCCCGGTCTGCCGGGGACGTGGGGCGGCGTCGCCGTCACCGGCGCGGTACGGCCCTGGGAGAGCGGCGACGAGTCCCGGACCCAGCGGACCGCCGCGGAACCACGCGTCCTGCGCAGCGACAAGGGCACCGTCGAGGTGGAGCGCAGGGTGCGGTTCGACGTACGGGTGCAGAAGAGCGGTACGCGGGACGTCCAGCCCTTCCAGCAGACCGGGACGCTCACTCAGCGGGTGCCCACGGAGCATCTCGTCCCGGACGGCACCGCGGCGCCGCGGGGTCCGATCGAACCGGAGGTCCCGAGCCACGGGTTCGCCCGGCGGGTCCGGCTCGCCGACTCCCTGGCCCCGGTCGGTGTGTCGGAGGAGGCGGCCCCCCACGAGGGCGGCGGCGGGCTGTTCGACACGGTCGCCTCCGTCCTGCACCAGTCGGTCACGGCCCCGGGCGCGCCCGGCCGCGCGCGGCTGTACGAGGCGACCTCGACAGCCAACGTCCTGGAGGACCTGCCCCGGCTGCTCGGAGACGGGGTCGTCGGTGAGGACCTGTGGGCCAAGGACGGCAGAACGGCGTGCAGTTACCGCATGCGGGCCGACATCGCGGGCCTGACTCCCGCTTGGCCCACCGGCAAGACCCAGTTGCGGACCCACCAGCAGTCCCAGCACACCGCGACCGCGACCGCGAGCGACGGGCGTGCCGCCCGGCTCGGCGTGGGGCCGGCGTTCGGCTTCGGGGCTCCCGCCGGTGTCGCTGCCGCACGGGGCACGGTCATGCCCGTGGGAGGCGTCCGCAAGGCGCGGTTCTCCATGAACGAACAGACGGTGACGAGCCGTCAGGGGGCAGAGGTGCGCGGCGAGAAGGTGCTCTATCTGGCGACCGTGCGGTTCACAGCGGAGGGCACGGGGCCCAGGCCGGGTGCGGTGGTCCTGAACCCGCGGCTCGGCACCGCCACGCACGCGATGAAGGTGTGGATGAGCCTGCGCTCCGACGAGGCGCGGGACCTCGGGCTGCCACTGCCGCCGGGCACGGAGGCCGGGGAGCTCGTGAAGAAGCCGAAGGCGACCGGAGAAGACGGCCAGGAACGCGATGTCGAGCGGCATCTCGCCTACGAGAACGGCTCCAGCGTCGTCCTCAGCCATGTCGACAGCCGTCCGACGATGGACGCCGTGACGGAACTGTTCGGGAACGACGCCCGGCTGGCCGGATACCTCCCCCTCTTCGGGGGGACCCGGGCGGTGAAGCTCCCCACCACGGAGGAGGCCGAGACCCAGCGGGGCAACTACCGCAGCCTCGCGCTCGCCCTTTCGGAGACCAACCTGAAGGCCAACAAGGCCCAGTTGCTCTCCACCGGCATCCCGGTAAGGCTGCGGCGCAAGTCGAAGACGCACAGCCATGACGTGCTGGTCCGGGTCAAGGGGCGGCTCGACGGCACCCGTTACCTCGGCGACACCAAGGACTGGATGACGCGCGGGCACTCCGGGATCACCAGCAACGCGCAGACCGGGCGCAACAGTTCGCGCTCGCTCGGCGTCCAGGCCTTGGGCCAGGCCCGGTTGATCCCCGGCATCCTGACGGCCTCGGCCCGCTACGAGAAACAGTGGTCGGGCAAGCGCCGCAACCAGGGCGGCCCCAGCACCCGTACCGACACCCTCACCAACGGCTCCGAAACCGCCTCCGTCTTCGGTGCGTCGCTCCTGCTCGACGTGAACGTCTCCCTGACCTCCCGGCCGCGCAAGCTCACCCGGACCGTCACCCCGGGCAGCCCCGGCCGTCAGGCGCCGACGGCACAGCCGATCAGCACCCTGCACCTGGGCGCGCAGGACGTCAGGCTGAGCACGCCGCAGGAGTTCACCCTGGACGACTCGGAGAAGTCCGAGCAGGACGCGGACACCGAGCGGCGCAAGGCCGGGCCGGCCCCGTTGGAGCGTCCCTTCGCCCTCGCGGGCATCGGCGACCTGGCCGCGCTCGTGCAGAAGCCCGCGGCCGGGTCGGTGGTGCGGGACTGGCAGCTGCTGGAGACCGTCGGCGACGGCGCGGCCGTCCGGGATCTCGCCTTCGCGCTGTTGTCGAAGGCCGCAGCCCGGGGTACGGGCGTGCGGGGCGACGACGCGCTGGCGACGGAGGGCCTCGCACCACGGCTGGCGATCGAGGAGCGGCTGAGCCCGCAGGCGCTGCACGCCGCACTGCGGCAGGCGACGTCCTCGGGCTGGGTGGTGAAGAACCTGCGCCACGCGCGCCGCCTCGCCGCGCTGAACGGGGCGGTCGGCAGCCGGATGACCCTGGCCAACCCGAGGTTCCTGCACAAGGGGGCGGGGCCCGGTACGGAGACCCTGGTCCTGGGCGGTCACCAGAGCGCCGGGCAGGAGGGGCGGAGCACCAGCAGCTCGTGGCAGTTCGGGGCCATGGGCTCCGAGACCGTCGCGGGCGGCCGGACGAGCCAGGGGCTGGCGTACCACCGGACCGCGTCGGAGGGCGGGGCGGAGAGCTCCGCCGTCTCCGGCACGGTCGAACGGAACGCCCACACGCCGAAGAAGGCTCCGCTCTACCTGGTCCAGTGCGACCTGCTGGTCCACATGGTGGCCGAAGTCGGGGTCACCACCGGCGGACCGTACGTGGAGAGCCGCGCCCTGACCCTGCCGGCCGAGGCCGCGGTATGGCTGACGGAGGCCCAGCTCCCGGCGTCCGTCCGCAGACAGGTGGAACGGAGGGAGAAGCGGGAGGCCGGGGCGAAGGCCGCAGCCGAGGCGCGGGCGGCCCGGCAGCGGGACCCGGAGAGCGGGGAGAGCTCGGGTACGGGCGCCGAGCGGGCCGCCCGCGAGGGTACGGGAGGTGGCCGGGCCCCGGCCGCCCCCGCCGCCCCGACCGGGGCGGGCACCACCGCGCCGCCCGCCGAGTCCACCGGGCCCGCCGAGTCCACCGCGCCCGCCCGGGCCGCCTCGGGGGCCGGGCACGTCCTCGACCGTGCGCTGCCGCTCGGTCTCGGCATGATCGAGAACCTGCCGAACTTCGTTCCGCTGCTCGGAAAGCTGCGTGACAGCCTCGCCAGGGGCCCGCGGAGGAGGCTCGCGGAGGATCTGCTGCCGAGGCAGCAGCTCAACGACCGCCACGACAACGTGCAGCGGCTGCTCCGGGTCCTGGACCGGAGCGGTTCCACCGGGCTGTTGTCCGGCGCGATGGACGGCGGCGTCACCGTCGAGCTGTTCGACGGACGCAACACGCCCTACTGGGCCGTGTTCAGGATCGACCGGTCGGACCACGGCACGTTCCTGCAGGACGCGGACGACGGGCGGGACATGGAGTACATCACGGCGGCCGTGGCCCAGCAGGCCGGCACCCGCGACCAGGGCGTGACGCAGGGGGTGGAGGGCGTATTCGCCGGATCGGCCCGGCCGGAGGACGGGCTGGGCGGCCTGAAGGGCGTGGGCGGCGGGGGCGGAGCGGGGTTCGCCACCGGTTCGTCCCGGCGCCACGGCTCCGCGAGCCGGGGCCAGGTGGGCATGAAGCTGGTCGCCGAGGCCAAGTCCGCGCCTTCGGCGAAGATGCGGGTGCCGATCACGGCGAACCTGGAGCTGTTCGGCGCCTCGGGCGCGCGGGTGTCGCTGGCCAGGCTGAGCGGTCTGGAACTGACCCATAGGGTCCCGGTGAAGGACCTGGAGGCCCTCGGCCGCGTGCGCACGCCCGCCCCGGCCCTCGCGCCCGCCCGGACCGCCGCGCCCACGACCGCCGCGCCCACGACCGCCGCGCCCACGACCGCCGCGCCCACGACCGCCGCGCCCACGACTGGTGCGCCCGCCGCCGTCCCGGCTCCGGGCGGTCCGGCCCCCGCCGACCGGTCCGGTGCGGCCCGGCCCGACCACGGGGCCTGGCGGGCCCGCGGGGTGCAGCTCCCCCTGGAGGCGCAGGTCAACGGGTTCCAGGGAGCCCCACGCGTACGGCAGTTGATGGGGAGCGCCGTCCAGGCCGCAGGGGGTGGCGAGCGCTTCCGGGACAAGGGGCAGGCGGCCGCGTACGCGCTGAACGAGGCGATCTCCACCGAGTGGATGATCGCGGCGCTGCCCCTGCTGGTCTCCGCCGGGGCGGACCTGCCGCCGGTGCACGCCAGTGGCGTCGAGGGCCAGGATCTGCGGGCCTCCGTCCATGCCCGGTTGCGGGAGGGACGGGTTCTGGGCGTCGGCGACACGATGACGTTCGAGACGGTGGGCCAGAGCCACCTCGGAGCGCCCCGCCCGACGCAGGGCGACGGTTCCGTCTCCGCCGAGCAGAGCAGGTCGGGACGGGGGATGGGAGGCGCGGCCCTGCTCAACCCGGACGAGCTCCGGCTCAACCAGCTGATGGGCACGGTGGGAGGGTCGGGCGGCGCCGCCGCCGCCGCGGGCAACTCGGCCGGGTCCTGGCCGCTGGTCAAGCCGAAGACGAAGTCGGTTCTGGTCCGGTTCACCCTGGACGTCAGGGTGGTGGCCGAGGTGGGCAACCGTGCCCGGGCCGCCGTGGGAATGGACGGGACCGGCGGTCCCACCGTGCGGGAGCTGACTCTGCCGCAGCCGGTGGTGATCCGGGTGCCGGAGCCGCTGGCCCAGCGCATGGTCCGGACGGCCGGGCCCGAACTCCGCGACCCGGAGAACCACTTGGGTGTCGCCCCGGCGGCGGCACCGACACCCCCGGCCGCCTCGTAGCCACGGCGCGGGGCTCGGACTCCGGAGCCGCGACCGCAGGGGCGGCCCCTGGCTCAGTCCGGGCCCAGCGAGGTGACCAGCTCGATCCGTCGCCGTATCCCCAACTTGCGGTAGGTGTTGGTCAGGTGGGTCTCCACCGTGCGCCGGGCCAGGTGCAGCAGGTCGGCGATCTCGGTGTTGGTGTGGCCGTCGGCGGCCAGCCGGGCGATGCGGCGTTCGCTGGCGGTGAGGGAGCGCGCGCCGGTGGCGGCCCGGGTGGGGCGGCGGGCGCCGCTCTCCCGCAGGGCCTGCTCCGCGAGCGTGCGCAGCCGTACCGCGCCGAACCGCTCGGCGCGTTCGGCCGCCTCGCGCAGGCATCTGCGGGCACGGACGTGCTCCCCGGCGGCGGTCAGCGCCCGGCCCTGCGCGAGCAGCGCGCTGACCAGTTCCGTGCCGACCTCCGTCGGGGAGTCCCGCAGCAGCCGTACGGACTCCTCGGTCATCCGCAGACCGCGACGCCCGCCGGTGACCGTCCCGAGCACCCGCAGCGCGCGGCCCACCGGGCGCGCGGTGCCCCAGACGCGGGCCAGGCGCAGTTCCTCCTCGGCCAGCGCGAGCGCCTGCCCGGGACTGCCCAGAACCTGGCAGCAGAGGGCGGCCGCCGTGCGCCACGGGGTCACGACCGGGCTGACCACCTGGCGCTCGGCCTGGCGGCGCCCGCACTCCAGGAAGTCGTGCAGTGCCCCCGACGGGTCTCCCGCCGAGACGCGCTGGAGCCCTCGTGCGTAGAGGAACCGGTTGCGGCCCCAGGAATCGGGTGCGTCCCGCAGGTCGAAGGCGTCCGCGAGCCGCCGGGCCTCGGCGGTGCGCCCGCCCTCCACGAGGCCGGTCAGCACATGGGCGTGCGCGGGGGCGAGCCCGGTGGACCCGGCGGCGGACGACCCGGCCGGCAGGCGGGTGTACTCGCCCCGGGCGGCCGCGATGTCGGTGCGTACGTTGACCAGCGCCATGTGCATGGGGTGCGGAAGGTGGGGGGGCCGGCCGGCCAGGCCGCGGTCGACCAGCTCCTCGGCCTCGTCGAGTTCGTCGGCCCACTGCGCGACCGTGGCCGCCGCGCCCAACAGAAACGGTTCGGCCAGCGGGTCGGACGGTTCGGCGAGCAGGACCCGTACCTTCCGCATCGCCTCGTCGGCCGAGGTCAGCCCGGCGGTGGCCGCGTACCGGACGAGCAGCGCCTGAGCGGCCGGGCTGACCAGCTCCGGGGTGCGCTCCGCGGTGGCGCGCAGCCACCGGTAGACCTCCTGGCGGACCGTCTTGTCCTGGTCGGAGAGGAGCACGGTCGCGCTCTGCAGGGTGCTCGCCAGGCCGGGGTGGCCGGCGAGCTGGCCGTCGGCGCTGCGCAGCACCTCCAGGGCCGCGCGCGTCCTGCCGCGCCCGGCGAGCGCGGTGCCCAGGGCGACGGCCGCGCGGACCCGTTCACGCGGGGTGCCGGCCAGCGCGAGTGCCTCGGTGAAACGGGGGATCGCGGCGGACGACTGGGCGCCCGCGTACTCCAGGGAACCCAGATCGGTCAGCAGCCGTTGCCGCTGCTTGGCCGGGAGCGGTTCGTCCAGGGCGCGGCGCAGATAGGCGACGGCGTCGCCGTTCCGCCCGGCGCGCAGAGCCAGCGAGGCGGCGCCGTGCAGCGTGGTGGGTGCCCAGGACTGACCCACCGGACCGGCGAGCAGCAGGTGCCCGGCGACCGTCTCGGCGGGGGCGCCCCAGCGTCGTGTCACCTCGGCCGCCGCTCCGCGCAGGGCGTACCGCCGGGCCGCGGGGACGCAGGTGAGGACCGCGTCCCGCAGCAACGGATGGGCGTAGCGGGGCCTGCCGTCGCCGCCGGGGCGCAACAGGCCGAGCCCGGTCATCGCGGTGAGCCACCCCGCCACCCGGGCGGGATCGGCGCCGGACAGTTCGGCGAGCAGTCGGCCGAGCTCCTCGGCGGCCCGGTCCGGGCCGGTACCGGCCGGGCGGGGCTGCTCCGGACTCCTGCGGTCCGGTTCCTCGTCGAGAGCCGCGAGGACGCGCGCCACCTCCGAGGTCTCGGGCCCGGCGCTCTCCAGCCACCAGGACACCGCCGCCGTGTACGCCCCCGGGTACAGCGCCGCGGCGCTCTCGGGTACGGCCGGGAGGGAACCGGAGGCGCCGAGGTCGTCGAGCAGCGCGTGCAGCAGCAGCGGGCTCGCCGCACCCGCCCGGGTGCACGCCTCGACCCACGCCCCGGTGGCCGAGGGGAACCTGGCGCGCACCAGGCCGGCCGTCGTCTCCGCGGTGAGCGGGGCGAGGGTGTGGGTACGGACGAGGGCGGGGGAGAGGCCGCGGGCGAAGCCCGGTGCGGGCGCGCCCACGTCGTACTGGCTGCGTTCGGTGACCACCAGCAGCACCGGCAGCCGCAGCCGGTCCACGTGCCGGGCGGTCTCCACCAGCCACCGGTACGAGGACGCGTCCGCGAGGTGCACGTCGTCAACGGCCACCAGGAGGGGGACCTGTTCGGCGCGGGCGACCAGCAACTGCCGCAGCCGGTCGCCCTGTTCCCGCTCGTTCTGTTCCCGCTCGTCCTGCTCCCGGGCGCCCGCTTCCCGCCCGCCTGCCGCGCCGCTTCCGCCGGCCCCGGCGGGGGGCTCCGGCACCGTCCCGGAGCGCAGCAGGTGGTGGACGGCGGCGAAGGGAACCGTGGCGTCGCCGGGGGAGCAGCGGCCCCGCAGCACCCGCATGCCGTGCCCGTCGGCGGCCTCGGCGGCGGCCTCCAGCACGGTGGTCCGGCCGGTGCCGGTGGCCCCGCGCAGGAGCACCGCACCACCGTGGCCCGCGCGGGCACGGGCAGCACTCGTCGCGATCAGTTCTGTCGCACCCCTGTGCTCGCGCGGTTGCTCACTGTAGGGTCCGGACATTCTGTCCCCTTTTCGTGACGGTGGTGAACGGGGCGTCCCCCGCGTACCGCCCCGGGCGCCGTGCCCGCGGCGGGTGGTGCCGTGATCCGCGGTCACCGCCGATCTCGTGGTACCGCTCGTGGTGTTCCACGATGGCGGGCACCCCAGCCGTTCCACGAAGGTGGGAGCCGCGGACCCGTAGCCGACCGGAAACCGGGTTCCACGCACGCGGACTTGGGGGAATTCGGTTGCACAGCGCCACGCGCAGCACACAGCCCGGCCCGGCCGACCCCGTGGAGCGGATACGTGTCGGGGTGCACACCAAGGACCCGATCTCGCGCGAGGGAGTCCACAGCCAGCTGCGCCGGTACCCGGAGATAGACCTCCGGGACGAGAACGAGACCGGCCCCGGCATGGTGCTGCTGCTCGTCGAGGACTCGCTCGACGAGTCGGTGCTGACCCGGCTGCGCCGACTGGTGCGCAGCGAGGGCGCGCGGGCCGCGCTCGTGGTGGGAGCGCTGCGGGAGGCCGAACTGCTCGACGTGATCGAGTGCGGTGTCGGCGCCATCGTGTGGCGCCACGAGGCCACCGCCGCCCGGCTCCTGCAGGCCGTCCACGCGGCTGCCCGCGGTGACGGCGACCTGCCGTCCGACCTGCTCGGCCGGCTGATCACCCAGGTGGGCTCGCTGCACCGCAGCGCGGCAGGCCGGCCCGGCGCCCCGGTGTCGGGCCTGACGCCGCGTGAGGTCGACGTACTGCGGCTGGTGGCCGAAGGGTTCGACACCGGAGAGATCGCCAAGAAGCTGTCCTACTCCGAACGCACGGTCAAGAACGTCATGCACGGAATGACCACCCGACTGCACCTCCGCAACCGGGCGCACGCCGTGGCTCAGGCCTTGAGGGAAGGCTACATCTGACCGGAAGGGCAACCGGAGCCGCCCCTGGGGGCGGCACGGTCTGCCCGGCCGACGTCCCGGCGCGACTGCGGGGACGGGCGGCGCGGGAGGCAGGATCGTCCGGGGCGGCCGGGCGGATCACGGCGGCGGCACGGCGGTACGGACTACAGCGGGGCCGGGAACGGCAGGGCGGGAGCACGACGGTGATCCACGAAGTGGACGAGGTCCTCAAAAACCTTCTCGGCTCAGGCGCGTTGAGCGGCTCGGGCATCGACATAGCCTTCGATGCCCCCACCCGGGACTGGGCCGCCCGGCGCAACGCGCCCACCATCAACGCCTATCTGTACGACATCCGCGAGGACGTCAACCGTCGCCAGCGGGGCCACGTCCCCGTGTACGACGAGCGGGACGTGGTCGTCAAACGCCGCCAACCCCCGCGCTGGTTCCGGCTGTCGTACCTGGTGACGGCCTGGACGAAGCAGCCCCAGGACGAACACCGGCTGCTCTCCGCCGCGCTGGCCACGCTCATCCCGCGTGAACTCATCGCCCCCTCCGAACTGCCGGGAGCCCTGGGCGCGCTGGGCATGACCGTGCCGCTGTCGGTGGCCGGCATCCAGACCGAGGCCCGCTCGCTCGCGGAGATCTGGTCCGCGCTCGGCGGAGAACTCAAGCCCTCCCTCGACCTGGTGATCACCGCACCCTTCCCGGCCTACCCCGAGTACGACGCCGGGCCGCCCGTCACCGAGGGCGCCGCGGTGCGCCTGGGCACCATGGACGCCGCCGGGGACGGAACCCGGGCCGAATCGGAGCGCGCGCACCGTCCCCACCAGGTCGCGGCTGCCCAGGAGGCCAGGAAAACGGCCCGTCGCAACCGCGCCACGGGCAACCGCACATGACCGCCGGCGCCCCGCTCCCGCCGCCGGACGACGCCGACCACGCTGGGTCGCTCCTCGCCCGCCTCGCCGAACTGCGCGAGCGCGTCGCGCTGCTGGTCGAGTACCGCTCCGCCGACGACCCCACCGCGAACGACCCGCTGCGTGGCCTGTACGTGTCGAACGAGGCGGTCCACCATCTGCTGAGCCCGGCGGAGCCCCCGCGGCTCGGTGTCGCCGAGCCCGTCGACGCGTACGCCGACCGCCTGACCGACCTCGCCGTCCGGCTCGGGCTGACCGGACTCGACGCCCTCGTTCTGCTCGTCGCGCTCGCCCCGGACCTGGACCGGAGCTTCGAGTCGCTGTACGGCTACCTCAACGACGACGTCAGCCGGCGCCGGGCCACCGCCGCGCTCGCCCTCGACCTCTGCGGCATCCCCGTCCACCTGGCCTCCGCGCGGGCCCGGCTGCACCCGGCGGCACCCCTGCGCGCGCTCGGACTGCTGGAGGTGGAGGAGCCCGAACGTCCCTTTCTGAGCCGTTCGTTGCGCGTACCGGACCGGCTGCTGGCCCACCTCCTCGGCGACGACGCCCCGGACGCCTCCCTCGCCGGGCACCTCCACCCGCTGGACGCGGGCCCCGACCCGTACGAAGAGCCGTACGCCGGGCAGGGGCCGTACGGCGGGCAGGGGCCGTACGGCGGGCAGGGGCCGTACGCCGGGCAGGGGTCGTCTCCCGACACCGCCACCGGCCCCTTCGTGCACCGTCTGGCCGCGCTGCTCGCCGCCGGTCCGCCGGTCACGGCCTACCTCCGTGAGCGGCGTGAGGGCGACGGGCTGCCCTCGATCGCCGCCGCCCTGCGCGTCGCGGGCCTGCCGGCCCTGCGGTTCACCGGACCCGAGGACCGCGTGCCCGACCTGCTGCGCGAGGCCCGGCTGACCGGCCGCGCGGTGGTCGTCCAGGGGCTGCCGGACAAACCGGAGGCGCTGGTACGGCAGTTGGCGGGTGCCGCCGACGTACCGGTGCTGATCACCGGACCGCGCCCGTACGACCCGCTGTGGTCCGACACGGACCCGCTGGTCCTGGAGGCACCCCCGCGCGGTGCCGGTGCGACCGGTGCCTGGGCGGCGGCGCTCGGCGAGGAGCCGGGCTTCGACCTGGCCGCCACCGTCGCGCCGTACCACCTGGCCGGCGACCACATCGTCCGTGCCGCCCGCGCGGCCCGCGGGCTCGCGGCCTTCGACGGGACTCCGCTCACCCCCGCCCACCTGCGGCTCGCCGCCCGCCAGCAGTCCGCATCCGGCCTCGAACAGCACGCCCGGCGCATCCGGCCCGCCGTCGACTGGCGGGACCTGGTGCTGCCCCCCGGCCCGCTCACCGAACTGCGCGAACTCGCCCTGCGCGCCCGGCACCGCGACCGGGTCCTCGGCGACTGGCGGCTGAGCGCGGGCGGTGGCCGGGGCCGGGGCGTCCTCGGGCTCTTCGCGGGCGCCTCGGGCACCGGGAAGACGCTGGCGGCGGAGGTCGTCGCGGCCGAACTCGGCCTCGACCTCTACACGGTCCAGCTGTCGTCGATCGTCGACAAGTACGTCGGCGAGACCGAGAAGAACCTCGAACGCATCTTCACCGAGGCGGACCGCACCGATGCCGTCCTCCTCTTCGACGAGGCCGACGCCGTCTTCGGCAAGCGGTCCGAGGTGAAGGACGCCCACGACCGGTACGCCAACATGGAGAGCTCCTACCTGCTCCAGCGCCTGGAGTCCTTCGACGGCATCGCGCTCCTCACCACCAACCTGCGCGCCAACATCGACGAGGCGTTCACCCGGCGTCTCGACCTGGTTGTGGACTTCCCGTTCCCCGACGTCGAGCAGCGCTTCGCGCTGTGGCGGCACAGCCTCTCCCACGTGCCCTGCGTGCCGGACGTCGACGTGCGGCCGGTGGCCTCGGTCTTCGAGCTGGCGGGCGGCTCGATCCGCAGTGCCGTGGTGACCGCCGCCTACCTCGCGGCCGACCGCGACGGCCTGGTCACCGCCGCCGACCTGCTGGAAGGCGCCCGCCGCGAGTACCGCAAGGCCGGGCGCCTGGTGCCGGGCGAGGGGACCTGGTAGGCCGCCCGCCCGGCGGTGACGGTCGTTCGGTGGTGATGGTCGTTCGGTGGTGATGGTCGTTCGGTGGTGACGGTCGTTCGGTGGTGACGGTCGTTCGGTGGTGACGGTCGTTCGGTGGTGATGCTCGATCGGCACCGCCGGTCATCCGGCGGTGGTCTCACTCCGCGGCGGGGACCGTGAACGAGACGGCTTCGAGCGCGCGGGAGTTGTCGGTCGTACCGCCGAAGTTGAAGTCCCCTCGCGGCCCCCTGCACGTGGCGGTCCTGGTCCACTCCGACCCGGTGAAGCGGATGTTGTGGCAGATCTGCCCGGAGCCGACGTTGATGCCGAAGCCGGCCAGCACCTCGGCGTCGTCGTCGGTGCTGCCGATGTAGTTGTCCTTGCCGTCGGCGACGACGGCCGTCCAGGGCGTCTTCCAGTGGGCCTGTCCGTCGGTCGAATCCGGGTCGTGGGGGAGGGCGTTGGCGGCGGAGCCGCTGACGCCGTACACGGCGATGTTGAGGGCAGTGAGCGGCTTGCTCCGGCCGTTCCCCGCCATGGCGCCGTCGCAGGCCGGACGCTGCCAGCCCTCGCCCTCGATGAACGCCCGGTAGCAGATGTGCCGGCCCGTGGGGTCGTCCTCGGCCATGAGGTTCACCGCGGTCGCCGCCGTCTCCTCGGGCTCCTTCGGGGCGGTGGACTCCTTGTCCCCGCCGCCTCCGCCCGATGCGGGCTGTGCGTCGTGGGTGGGTTGGGCGGGTTCGGTGGTGGGTGCGGTGGTTGGGGGTGGTGGGGCGAGGGTGGCTTGGGGGGTGGGGCTGGGTGCGAGGGTGGCGCCGGCTTCGACGAGTTTTTCGGTGGTGCCGCTGGCGATGGTGGGTTTGTGGCCGAACCAGAGGGCGAGGAAGGTGATGGTGAGGGCGATGAGGATGCCGAGGATGGTGGCGAGCCAGCGGGGGAGGAAGCCGCGTTGGACGAAGGTGCCGTCGACGGGGAGGGGTGTGGTTCCGGAGCGTTGGACGGTGAGGGTGTAGGGGCGTTGTTCTTTGGGGCCGAACCAGATGAGGGTGCGGGGTTTGAGGGTGGTGGTGATGAAGGCGGCGCGGCCGGGTTCTATCTGGATGTTGCTGGGGCGGAGTTCGTAGGTGAGTTGGTCGCCGTTGTCGGTGCCGCCGAGGGAGGCGGTGAGTTTGGTGTTGCCGAGGTTGTCGATGGCGAGTTTGGGGCGTCCGCGGAATCGGCCTTTGACGGTGGGGGGGACGAGTTCGGCGCGGAGTTCGGTGAAGGGGGTGATGGTGAGGTTGCCCTCGGGCGCGGTGGTTGCTTCGGGGTGTTCGGTGGGGGTGATGCGGATGGCGTAGGGGTTGGGGCCCGCGGTGGCGTCGGGTGTGCGTGGGGGTGCGAACCTCAGCTCGACCGTGCCGGTGGTTCCGGGGTAGAGGCGCAGGGTGGGTGGTTCGACGGTGGTCCAGGGGGCGATGTCGCCGACCGCGTCGAAGCGGTATTCGTCCACTACGTCACCGGTGTTGCGCAGACGGAGTCGTACGGTGGTGCTGCTGCCGGGATCGACCGTGGCCGACGCGGGTTCGAGAGAAGTCCATAGGCTCACCCGTTCACGTTAGATCAGCGAGTGGCCGCTCCCATGTGCCCTGCGGATCAACGGAGTTGTCACCGCCACCGAACGTGCCCGTCCAGGCGTCCCCGTGGTCACCCCGGGCACCCCGGCTGCCCCCGGGTGATGCCCCGCAGGGCATCCCGGGGGCATCACCCGGGCGTATCACCCGGGCGTATCACCCGGGCGTATCACCCGGGCGTATCAACCGGGCGTATCAACCGGGGGCGTCACCCGGGGGCGTCACCCGGGCGTATCCCGGGGCACCTCCACAGGCGGGCCGGGCTCAGGGAATCTCGTTGATCTGCTCGCGGGTGAGTGCCTGGTCCCACGCCGCGACCTCGTTGATCCGCCCGTCGAACTTGTCGGCGTCGGCGTCCGCGTACCTCGCCCGGCCGATGATGAAGGCGCCGGTGGTCGTGAACGGGTAGGCGTCCTGCACGGAGCCCTGGGGGGCGCCGTCGACGTAGAGCGTCTGGGTGCCGGTCGCTCCGTCGAAGACACCGACCAGGTGGGTCCAGGTGTGCAGGGCCGCCGGGGCCAGGGAGAGCGCGCGGTAGCCGATCGCGGCGTTGTCGCCGCCGTCCGAGCGTGTCCGGGAGAACGCCCAGCGCTTCTCGCCCGGGGAGAACTGGAGGTAGAAGGCGCTGTTGTGCGTCCCGCTCTGGCTGACCGCGGTGGAGAAGTGAGCGGTGGTGTCGAGGTACACCCATGCCGAGATCGTGAAACTGCTGCCCGGTCCGGTGGGCACCACCGGGCCGTTCGAGATCATCTGGCTGCTCGAACCGTTGAACGCGCCGGCGCCACCGTGCCCGTCGGCACCGGCCACGTCGGTCACGGTGAGCGGGTGGGTGCCGGTTTCGTCCTTGCCCAGGGCGCCGGGCCTGACCAGCCACTGCCCGATCGGCTCCGGTACCTCGGGGGGCTTCGGGTCCGAGGAATCTCCCCCGCCGCCTCCGCCCGATGCGGGCTGTGTGTCGTGGGTGGGTTGGGCGGGTTCGGTGGTGGGTGCGGTGGTTGGGGGTGGTGGGGCGAGGGTGGCTTGGGGGGTGGGGCTGGGTGCGAGGGTGGCGCCGGCTTCGACGAGTTTTTCGGTGGTGCCGCTGGCGATGGTGGGTTTGTGGCCGAACCAGAGGGCGAGGAAGGTGATGGTGAGGGCGATGAGGATGCCGAGGATGGTGGCGAGCCAGCGGGGGAGGAAGCCGCGTTGGACGAAGGTGCCGTCGACGGGGAGGGGTGTGGTTCCGGAGCGTTGGACGGTGAGGGTGTAGGGGCGTTGTTCTTTGGGGCCGAACCAGATGAGGGTGCGGGGTTTGAGGGTGGTGGTGATGAAGGCGGCGCGGCCGGGTTCTATCTGGATGTTGCTGGGGCGGAGTTCGTAGGTGAGTTGGTCGCCGTTGTCGGTGCCGCCGAGGGAGGCGGTGAGTTTGGTGTTGCCGAGGTTGTCGATGGCGAGTTTGGGGCGTCCGCGGAATCGGCCTTTGACGGTGGGGGGGACGAGTTCGGCGCGGAGTTCGGTGAAGGGGGTGATGGTGAGGTTGCCCTCGGGCGCGGTGGTTGCTTCGGGGTGTTCGGTGGGGGTGATGCGGATGGCGTAGGGGTTGGGGCCCGCGGTGGCGTCGGGTGTGCGTGGGGGTGCGAACCTCAGCTCGACCGTGCCGGTGGTTCCGGGGTAGAGGCGCAGGGTGGGTGGTTCGACGGTGGTCCAGGGGGCGATGTCGCCGACCGCGTCGAAGCGGTATTCGTCCACTACGTCACCGGTGTTGCGCAGACGGAGTCGTACGGTGGTGCTGCTGCCGGGATCGACCGTGGCCGACGCGGGTTCGAGAGAAGTCCATAGGCTCACCCGTTCACGCTAGGCCAGCGTCCGGACGCCGGTCAGGTGATCGCGGGCAGAGGCGGTCGGCCGCAGGGGCCGACGGGCTGCCTCATCGGCCGTACGGCCTTCCCCGAAGAGCGACCGGCTGCCCCCCGGTGTGCCCGGGAGGCCCTTACGGGGGACGGGCGGGCCGTGGTAGGCAGAGAACCGGAGCTGTGGGAGCTTCCATCCGGCCCGCTCCGGCCGAAGACCTGCCACTCCCCGGCCGGTACGGAGGGAGTCCTCCGCCCGGAACGGAGGAGGCGGAAACCGGGGCGCGGCTGACGCGTCATCACTCCCGCGCCGGGCGGGGACCAGTAACTGCCCACAAGGGCAGCATCCGTGCCCCCGAACAGGTCCCGGAGGACGTTTCGGCGGCTCTCCCGCACGGGGGAGAGTGACAGTGGTTCCTGTCTCGTACCCCGAGGAGAGCAGAACATGCCGTCCTATCTGTCGCCCGGCGTCTACGTCGAGGAGGTGGCCAGCGGCTCGCGTCCCATCGAGGGAGTGGGCACATCGGTCGCCGCCTTCGTGGGGCTCGCGCCGAGCGGTCCGCTGAACGAGCCGACCCTGGTCACCAACTGGAGCCAGTACGTGGCGTCGTTCGGTGAATTCACCGACGGGTACTACCTCGCGCACTCCGTCTACGGCTTCTTCAACAACGGCGGCTCCGCGGCCTACGTGGTCCGCGTGGGCGGCTCCACCGAGGGGGCGTCCTCCGACGGCCCGGCCGGCTCCGGCCGCGCCGCCGTGAAGGCTTCCACCGCCCCGGCGGCGCTGGAGGCCGGAGAGTTCCGGCCGCTCGGCGGGTTCTCGGTCGCGGCCATCGCGCCCGGCGCGAGCGGCGCGCTCAGCGTCGAGGTGACGCTCCCGGAGGACGACAGCCCGGCCGACCGGTTCAAGCTGACGGTCAAGGACGGGGACAAGGCCGTCGAGACCTTCGACGTGTCCGCCAAGAAGGGCGGCCGTACCTACGTCGTCACGCAGGTGAAGGAGCGCTCCAAGCTCATCACCGTGGCCGAGGCCGCGCCCGCCGGGCAGCTGGTCCGGCCGGACGCGCAGACGGTGGCCCTCGTGGCCCCGCCGGCCGCCGCCCCCGCCGTGCCCGCCGCCTCGGCCACCGAGTCGTACCCCGGAGCGGCCCGCTACCTGGGCGACTCCGCGGACCGCACGGGCTTCGGCGGCCTGGAGGCCATCGACGAGATCTCCATGGTCGCGGTGCCCGACCTGATGGCCGCCTACCAGCGCGGCGCGATCGACCTGGAGGCCGTCAAGGCGGTCCAGTTGGGGCTGATCGCGCACTGCGAGCTCATGGGCGACCGGGTCGCGGTCATCGACCCGCCGCCCAGCCTGAACGCGCGTCAGATCCGGGTGTGGCGCCAGGAGACGGCCGGTTACGACTCCAAGTACGCGGCTCTGTACTACCCGTGGATCAAGTCCTTCGACCCGTCCGCCGGGCAGTCGGTACTGATCCCGCCGAGCGGCCACGTCGCCGGCATCTGGGCCCGCAACGACTCCGAGCGCGGTGTGCACAAGGCTCCCGCCAACGAGGTCGTGCGCGGCGCGGTGGACCTGGAGACCCAGATCACCCGCGGTGAGCAGGACCTGCTCAACCCGATCGGCGTCAACTGCATCCGGGCCTTCCCCGGCCGCGGTATCCGCATCTGGGGTGCCCGTACCGTCTCCTCGGACCCGGCCTGGCGCTACCTGAACATCCGCCGCTACTTCAACTACCTGGAGGAGTCGATCCTCCTCGGTACCCAGTGGGTGGTGTTCGAGCCGAACGACCACGCCCTGTGGGCGCGTATCCGGCGCAACATCTCGGCGTTCCTGACCAACGAGTGGCGCAGCGGCGCCCTCTTCGGCCAGCGCCCCGAGGAGGCCTTCTACGTCAAGTGCGACGAGGAGACCAACCCGCCGGAGTCGGTCGACGTCGGCCGCGTGGTGTGCGAGATCGGCATCGCGCCGGTCAAGCCCGCCGAGTTCGTGATCTTCCGACTGGCCCAGTTCTCCAGCGGCAACGGAGAGCTGGAGGAATAGCAGCCGATCCTGGTGGTGACCGGCCGCTCCCGGCAGGTCACCACCCGGGCCTCGGGCTTCGACCCGGTCGCGGTCCCGGGCCCGGTCGGCTTCACCGCCGTAGCGCCATCCCACAGACCTTCACAAGGACAGCGAACACATGAGTCTCCAGCCGGGTGACGCCCTCACCTCGCACAATTTCGGCCTGCAGATCGACGGTGTCATGGTCGAGTACCTCGCCGAGGTCAGTGGCATGAGCATCGAGCAGGACGTCATCACCTACCAGCAGAACACCCCCAACGGCCAGAACGTGGTCAAGAACATGCCGGGTGTGAAGAAGAACGGCACCTGCACGGTCATCCGCGGTATGACGCAGTCGGCTTCGTTCACCCAGTGGATCAACCAGTCGATCTCCGGCCAGATGACCACGGCCCGCAAGAACGCCTCCATCATCATGATGGACTTCCAGAACAACCCGGTGAAGCGCTACCACCTGCGCAACGCCTGGTGCAGCAAGATCGACGCGAGCACGGTGAAGGCCGGCGAGGCGTCCGCGCTCACCGAGACGGTCACCATCGTGTTCGAAGAACTGGTCATCGAGTAATGCGCCGTTCGGCCGCCAGGGCCGGCGGGTTCGCCCCGGAGCCCGGTGCGGAGGAGGCGCTGCCCGCGCCCACCGCCGTACCCGACGCGCAGCCCGCCGCGCGGCTCCCGCAACCGCCGCAGCAGGAGCAGGTGCCGCAGCCGCAGCAGCAGCAACGCTACGAGCTGCGCACCGAGTTCGCGTTCCAGCTGCCGCGTGGTTACGTGGACGAGTCGGGCACCGTCCACCGGGACGGGGTCATGCGGCTCTCGACGGCGCGCGACGAACTCGTCCCGCTGCGCGACGTGCGCGTCCAGGAGAACCCGGCGTTCCTGTCGGTGGTGCTGCTGGGCCGGGTGATCACCCGGCTCGGCACGTTGCCGATGATCCACGACGGCATCGTGGAGAACATGTTCGCCTCCGACCTGGCCTTCCTGCAGGACTTCTACCGTCAGATCAACGCGGAGGGCCACACCCGCGCGTCGGTGGAATGCCCGCACTGCTCCGAACCCTTCGAGGTCGAACTCGGCGGGAGCCGCCTGGGGGAATCGTGACGTACGCGAACGACCGGCTGCACGAGGAGATCGCGTACGTCGCCTACCACTTCCACTGGAGCCTGGAGCAGATCCTGGACCTCGAACACCAGGACCGCCGCCGCTACACCGACCAGATCGCGTCCTTCGTGACGCGCGCAGGCGCGGAGGGCTGAGCCGTGGGGTTCCTGGACCGGTTCACGTCCGGGCGGGCGGGCGGTGCGCGTACGGGCGCGGATGCCGCGTCGAGTACGGGCACGGGCATGGCGGCCGTGCCGTCCGAAGGCGCGGCGGAGTCCGCGCACGGCGGCGCCGACGCGGGCCGGACGGCCGCGGCCGGGCCGGCGGGCGGCCGTGCACCGGTCGCCGCGTCCTGGACCGGCCTGCCGCCGATCCGGCGTGCCGTGGCCACCGGCCCGGCAGGAGTCGCGGACCCCGGGTTCGGCGGCCGGCTGCCGACCTGGCAGAACCCGTCGTTCATGGGTACCGCGTCCCACGCGGTCCTGGACGGCCGGTCGGCCTCGGTGCTCGGCGGCGGTACGGTCCCGGCGTCGGCCCGGCCCGTACCCGGTCTCGAACGCCGTGCGGGCACACTGCCGTTGGCGGGCAACGACGCCATGGTGCAGCGCGCCCCGGCGGTCCCGCTGCGGGCCCTCCCCGCGAGCCTCCCGGGTGCGCCCGGACAGCCCGCGCCCGCCCTTGGCCCCGCCGGCTCCGGCCCCGCCGTCCCGGGCCCTGCCGTCCAGCGGACGGGCACCGGGCGCCCGGTGACGGCCCCGGTCCCGGCCGTGCAGCGGAGCGCCCCGCCGGTCCCCGGCCCGGGTGCGGAGGCGGTACGGGCGGGACGCGGCAGCGCCGCGACGACCGGTCCGGGCCCCGTGGCCGGACCCGCCCAGGCCCCGGGGGCCGCCGTCCAACGCGCTTCCGCCCCGGTGCCGGTGCCGGTGCCGGTGCCGGTACGTCATGCCGGTGCGCCTCACCCCGGGGCCCCGGCTCCGTCCGTCCCGCCGCACGCGGGTCTGCGGGTGACACCGGTCCCGGCGAGCGCCTCGCCCCGGCCGGCGCCCCTGACGCGGGCGCAGCCCGGGGCGGCGGTACAGCGGCGGTCCCTGCCGGTCGCCCGCCGGAGCGTGGCTCCCACGGGTGCGGTCGCCGCGGGCGGCGCCCCGGCGAGCGGCGCCGCGCGGACGTCCGGCGGGGCTCCCGGGCCCCAGGCCCACCCCGCCGGTGCGGCCTCCGGCACCGAACCGCCCGCCGTCCCGGCGCGGCGAGAGGCCGCACCGCGTGAAGGCGGTACGGCGGGGGCGTCCTCGGGCGGAGGTTCCGGCCCGGCGGGCCCTGGTCCGGCGGGTGCCAGTCCCGGTCCGGCGGGGCCCGGTCCGGCGAGCGCGGGGCCCGGTCCGGCGCTTTCCAGCCGCGCGGGTTCCGGTCCGGCCGTGCAGCGGTCAGCCGCGCAGCCGCCGACGGTGCGGCCTTCGGTGACGCAGCCTTCGGTGGTGCGGGCTTCGGCCGTGCAGCCTTCGGTGGCGCAGCGTTCGGCCGTGCAGCCGACCCGGCATCCGACGGGCCCGGTGCCCGCGGCGCCGGCCGTCTCCGCAGCACCCGCAGTGCCGGTCGGGGACCCCGCGCCGGGGGCCGTCGGGCCTGTCGGCAGCCCCTCCCCGGACGGCGGCTCGGGGCGGCGTGGCCGTGGCGATGACGCCGGGGCCCCGGCCGGTACGGCCTCCGGTCCCGCCCGGCCTCCGGTCGCGCCGGGCCCTTCCGCCGGTGGCGACGCGGGGGCGGCGCGTCAGGGTGCTGCGGGCCGTCGTGCGGTGGCCGACGACGTTCCGGTGCAGCGTGCGGCGACGGCCGACGTTCCGGTGCGGCACGCGACGACCGGCGATGTCCCGGTGCGGCACACCGTCGCCGGTGACGTTCCCGGCGGGCGTGCTGCCGCCGTGCGGAGCGACGCCGGGGGCGAGCAGCCCCCGCACGGCACGCCTTCACCGAGGTCGGACGGGGCCGCTTCCGGTGCGGCCCTGCCCTCGGCAGCCCCGGTCGCGCCCGTCGCGCGTACGGCAGGGCCGCTGCCCGTCGTCCAGCGAGCGCCCGACAGCGCGCGGCCGCGGTCCGCGTCGTCCGGCCGCACCCCCCAGCAGCCCCCGTCGGCCACGCCCGGCGGGCTGCCGGGAGGCCCCGCGACGTCGGCGCGGCGGCCCGGCGGCGATCCGACGGCCCCATCCCGTACCGCTGCTGCGGCGTCAGGCTCCATGCCGACGGCACCGGGCGGCCCCCGCTCCACGTCCGGGACGCCGTCCGGCACCCCCGCCGGGACGCCGTCCGGCCCGGTACCGGTGGCTCCGCCGGTCCCGGGGGCCGCCGTCCAACGCGCCTCCGCCCACCCGGGCACCCCGGCACCCGGCCCCGCCGCGCCCGCCCGGTCCGGTCGGCCCGCGCAGTCCGCTCAGTCCGGTCAGTCCGGTCAGTCCGGTCAGTCGGGTCAGTCCGCCCAGTCCGGTCGGCCGACGGGGCCCGCCCCGACGACCGGGCCCGCCCCGGCGGCCGGACCGGGGCCGGTGCGTGAGCCCACCGCCCCGGCGACGTCCCCCGCGCCCGCGTCCGGGGCGACAGCCCCGGCCGGTATCCCCGTGCGACCCGGCACCCCCGTCGTCCAGCGGGCGGCGGCCCCCTCCGGCGTTCCGGGCCGGGCCGCCGCCCCCGTACCGGGGAGCGCCGCCCGTCCGCCGTCGCGCGCGGGCCTGGGGGCTCCGATCACCTCGGCACCGGCGGCGCGCGCGTCCTTGCCTGGCCCGGCGGGTGCCGCGCCCTCCGTCCGGCCTGCCGCCGCGCCCGTCGCCCCGGACGCGACGGCGGAGCCGGTCGCTCCTCCGGTACGCACTTCCGCTCCGGCCTCCGTCGTGCAGCGGGCCGTTGCCGCCCCGGCCCCGTCCGCGAGCGGCACCCCGGCCCCGGCCCCGGTCCCGTCTCCGGTGACCGTGCGGCGCTCGCCCCTCGGCGCCCCGATGCGGGCCGTGCCCACGGATGCCGCGCCGATGTCCGCCCGGCTCCCGCGTACGGCTCCGCGTACGGCCGGGGCACCTGTCGCCCACGCCCTTCCGCCGGTCCCGCCGCTTCCCTTCGTGCAGCGGTCCCCGGCGGAGTCGCGGCCCCCGCTGCCCTCACTGCCCCCGCTGCCGCAGGCAGGGACACCGCGGTCTCCGGCGGCGCGGCCCCCGGTCCAGCAGGCCCAACTCCCCGTACTCCAGGAGCCGTCGGCTCCACCGGCCCCGGCTTCACCGGCCCCGGCTTCACCGGCCCCGGCTTCACCGGCCCCGGCTTCACCGGCCCCGGCTTCACCGGCCCCGGCTTCACCGTCCTCGCCGCCTCTGCCCGCAGCCGCGCCCGGCTCCGTACGGTCGCCGCTGCCGGCCGGGCCGCTCCCGGCCGTGCTCCAGCGCGCTGTCGCGGCGGCTCCCGCGAAGGTGGTGCCGCTGCGTCGTCCGGCGGCCCAGGCCCGGTCCGCGGCCGGCCACTCCGCCGCCGTCGTGGCGCCGCTCCCGGCCCCTGCGGCGCACCCGTCTCCGGCGGCCCCGATGCCGGTCGTCCAGCGGCTCTTCGGCAAACACTCCAAGGGGGGAACCCGAACGACCCCGCCCCGGTCCGGCTCGTCCGCGATCGGCAGCCTCGCCGCCGCCGCGGCGGCCACGGTCGCCGGGCCCTTCATGCACACCGCGCCGCCCGTGCGCCCGCCCTCGCCGCCGCCGTACACGCCGGCCGGACCGCCGCCCCCCTACGCCCCCGCCGCCGCCTCGGGGTCGTACGCGCCGCCTCCGTACGACCCGCCGCCGGAGTACAGGACGGTCCCCGACAACACGTTCGATCCCAAGGAGCTCACCGAGTTCCAGCTCGACGCGCTCGCGCACCAGCTCATCGGCCGGATCACCAGGCTGATCCGCACCGAACTCCGGCTGGACCGCGAGCGGATCGGAAAGCTCCGCGACCCGCGCCGCTGACCCCGCCGGCCACGGCCGGACACCGCCGGCACAGCCGCCCCGAACCGCCCCGAACCGCCCCGCACGCACGACAGAGAGAAAGGTCCGCCGCGATGCCCTCCAGCCTGGATCCGGGCTCCACCATCTGGTTCTCCCTCAGCATCGACGGCGAGAGCCTCGGCTACTTCAACGGGTGCGAGGGACTGTCCTCCGAGGTGGAGATCGAGCACCACCAGGAGGGCGGCAACAACGGTTTCGTGTGGGCGCTGCCGACCCGGGTCACCTTCTCCACGATCCGGCTGACCCGTCCCCTCACCCCGGACACGGCGAAGGTCGCCAAGTGGATCTCGTCCGTGCAGACCGGGATCACCCGGCCCACCGCGCAGATCGCGGCGCTGCGGGCGGACGGGTCGGAGGTGGCCAGCTGGGGGCTGATCGACGTGCTTCCGGTGCGGTGGACCGGGCCGACCCTCGACCCCGGGAGCCCGGCCGTGGCGACCGAGGTCCTGGAGATCGTCCACCACGGATTCACGAACTGAGAGGCGGCCGACACCATGGCCAAGGGCAGCAAGGGCGCCGGCAAGAGCCTCGTACGCGCCAACCTGGCGATCCACGAACCTCCGGTGGGCGACAGCATGACGCCCGGCGGGATCATCGAGACCTTCGCCTTCGACTTCAACCCGGCGCAACTCTCGCTGAGTCGGCGGGCGTTGTGGACGGCCACTCCGGCGCAGATCGAACGGACGGGTGCGAAGCCGGAGTTCATGGGTGTCGAGGCGATGCAGATGGGTCTGGAGATCTTCCTCGACTCCTCCGACAAGCCGACCGGCAACACCGTGCTGAAGAAGGTGGAGTCGCTGCTCGACTGCTGCGAGGTGACCCTGCGCAGCATCGGCGCCAAGAAGCCCTCGCCGCCGTGGGTCGTCTTCCAGTGGGGGGCGTTCTCGACGGTCCGGTTCACCGCCTACATCAGCTCCGTCGACGTCTCGTACACGGTCTTCGGCACGACGGGCGTCCCCATCCGGGCCACCGCCCGGTTGCAGCTGACCGAGATCCCCAGCAAGACCAGGGGCCAGAACCCGACGTCCGGCGCGCTCACCGCGCAGCGCGTCCACCGGGTCGTGGCCGGCGACTCGCTGCAGTCGCTGGCCTGGCGGGAGTACGGGAGCGCCGCCGCCTGGCGGTCGATCGCGCGGGCCAACGGGATCGACGATCCCCGGGTCCTGCCCCCCGGTACCGAATTGATCATGCCGTCCGCAGAGGAGGTGCGTGGCTGATGGTGCGCGCCGCGTACTCGAGTGTCGTCGACGTCCTGATCGGCGGCGCCAAGGTGCCGCCCGATCTCACCGACTCCCTGGTCGAGAGCCATGTGGACCAGGGGATGGGTGTTCCCGCCGCCTTCCGGCTCACCTTCCGGGACCCGTACCGGACGATCCTCGGCAAGCTCGGGGTCACCTTCGGTACCCCAGTGGTCATCACACCGATCGCCGACGGGCACGGAGCCGGCGATCCCCTGCTGACCGGTGAGGTCACCGGCCTGGAGGTCGACTACGACGGCACCGGCACCTTCGCCGTGGTCCGGGGGTACGACCTCGGGCACCGCCTGCTGCGCCGGCGCCGGGTGACCGCTTTCCGCAACCAGACCGCGTCCGACATCGCCCGGAAGCTGGCCGCCCAGGACGGGGTGCCCATCGGGCGGATCCAGTCGACGAAGACGGTGTACGAGTTCATCAGCCAGTCCAACGTCACCGACTGGGACTTCCTCGCGCGGCTCGCCGACGAGAACGAGATGGTGATGTCCGTCGACGCGAAGGGCAAGTTCCAGTTCGTGTCGCCCGAGCCGTCCTCCGGCGCGCCCTCGCCGAGCACCGACGGCGACAAGAGCCCCTTCGTGCTCCAGGCCGGTCACGACATCCTGCGGCTGCGGGCCGCCGTGACCGCCGCCGACCAGGTCGGCAAGGTCGAGGCGCGCGGCTGGGACGTCACGACGAAGAAGGAGCTCACCGCGGTCTCGCCCGCGCTCTCCAACCCGGCCATCGGGATCGGGACCACCCCGGGTGCCGCCGCCGGGAAGTTCGGTACGGCCCCGCTGGTCGACACGGGGACCCCGTACGACAAGCAGGCCGAGGTGAAGTTCGCCGCCGACGCGCTCGCCGACGACATCACCTCCTCCTTCGCCGAGGTGGAGGTCGTCACGCGCGGCAACCCCAGGCTGCGGCCGGGCATTCCGGTGGCCCTGGCCGACGTGGGCAAGCCCTTCGAAGGCAAGTACACCGCCACCTCGGTGCGCCATCTGTTCGGCGACGGCAAGCACTACGAGACCTGGGTGACGGTCAGCGGACGCCAGTGGCGCTCGCTCTACGGCCTCACCTCCGGCGGCTCGGAGACCGCGCCCCGGCTGCCCGGCGTGGCCAACGCGCTGGTCACGGACGTGAACGACCCGTTGAAGCAGGGGCGGGTCAGGCTGCGTTTCCCGTGGCTGGACGACACCTACGTCAGCGACTGGACGCGCACCGTGCAGATGGGCGGCCTCGCCGGTGGGGGGATCTTCCCGCTGGACGTCAACGACGAGGTGCTCGTCGGGTTCGACCGGGGCGCCCTGGACCACCCGTTCGTGATCGGCGGGCTCTACAACGGCAAGGACGTGCCCACCCCCGTGAAGGACGTGCCGCTGCACGACGCCACCCGGCGGAAGGCGGCCCGGCACACCGTCTCCGACCGGGACGGCAACCGCATGGACCTGCTCAGCCAGAAGACCGGAGGCCGCAAACAGGGCGTCCGGCTGGCGTCCGGCGACCAACAGCTGACCATCCACCTGGACCGGACCAACACCGAGATCGTCGTGGACAGCAAGGGCACGGTGAAGATCAAGGGCAGCCGGTCGGTCTCGGTGGAGGCCGGCACCGACCTGACCCTCAGCGCCCGGCGCGCCCTGACCATCAAGAGCGGCGGGCCGCTCAGCATCAGCGGCGGCGGCGTGGTCAACGTCAGGGCCGCGGGCGAGCTGGGGCTGAACTCGGTCGGTGCCCTGAACATGAGCGCCGTGGGCGCCGCGATGCTCACCGGCGGCGGAACCGTGCAGGTCACCTCGGCCGTCAACACCACCATCAAGGCCCCGACGGTCCTGGTCACGTCCCCCGCCTTCCTGGCCAACGGAATCCCGGTGATATGAGCGAGAACCCCAACGGAAGCCAGGAGCACGCCTGATGGCCGAGCAGTTCGTCGGGTCCGGCTGGTCCTTCCCCCTGCGCATCGGTCCCACCGGCGGGATCGCCCTGGTCAGCGGGGAACGGGAGGTCGAGGAGGCGATCCGGCTGGTCCTGTCGACGGCGCCCGGGGAACGGCCGATGCGGCCGGACTTCGGATGCGCCATCCAGGACCTGGTGTTCGCCCCGGTCAACGAGCAGACCGCGGGCCGGATCCAGCACGAGGTGTACGCCAGCCTCGACCGCTGGGAACCGCGCATCGAGGTCGACGACGTCGAGGTCACCGTGGGCTCCGACCAGTCCGTCCTCTACATCGACGTCCGCTACTCGATCCGCGGCACCAACAACCCCCGCAGCCTCGTCTTCCCGTTCTACGTCATCCCGTCCCACGACGAGCCCGACACCGGCCCCCGCCCGGACGACTCCCCCGAAAGCGACCGTTGATGGCCCTCCCCTCCCCGAACCTCGACGACCGCCGTTTCCAGCAGTTCGTCGACGACGCCAAGCGCTACATCCAGCAGCGCGCCCCGGAGTGGACCGACCACAACGTCTCCGACCCGGGCATCACCCTCGTCGAGACGGTCGCCCACATGGCCGACGAGGTCGTCTACCGGCTCAACCGGGTGCCGGAGAAGAACCACCTGGCCTTCCTGGACCTGGTCGGCATCACGTTGTTCCCGCCCTCCGCCGCCCGTACGGACGTGACGTTCTGGCTCTCCGCGCCGCAGGAGGAGCCGGTGACGGTACCGCTCGGTACCGAGGTGGCGACCCCGCGCACCGGCGACGAGGAGGCGGTCGTCTTCGCGACCGAGCGTGAACTCACCGTATGGAGCAGCTCGTTGAGCCACCTCCTGGTGCAACGGCAGGGCGGGGCGGCCCTGGACCGCACGCACGACCTCGCCGACGACGGGAAGGACGTGCTCTGCTTCTCCGAGTCGCCCTCCCCGGGCGACTGCATGCTGCTGGGCCTGACCAGCGCCGTGCCGCACTGCGCGGTCGCCCTGGAACTGGACAGCAGGGTCGACGGTGTCGGCGTGGACCCGCGGCAGCCGCCCCTGGTGTGGGAGGCGTGGACCGAGGACGGCTGGCAACTCTGCGAGGTCGACCGGGACGGCACCGGTGGCCTCAACCGGCCCGGAGAGGTGGTCCTGCACGTCCCCGGCGGGCACGTGCTCTCCCGCAACGCGGGCCAGGAGGCCGGCTGGCTGCGGTGCCGGGTCACCGAACCCCAGCCCGGCCAGCCCTTCTACACCACCTCGCCCACCGTCCGTTCCGCCGAGGGTTTCACCATCGGCGGGACCGCCCCGGTCGTCCACGCCGAGACGGTCTACGACGAAGCCCTCGGCGAGTCCACCGGGCTGCCCGGCCAGCGGCTGCGGCTCACGCACGCGCCCGTGGTCGGCGACACCCCGCCGGTGCTGCTCCAGACCGCCGAGCACGAGGGCTGGACGGACTGGGAGGTCGTCCCGCACTTCGCGGCCTCCGGCCCGGACGACCGCCACGTCACCGTGGATGCCGCCACCGGCGAGATCGCCTTCGGGCCCGCGGTGCGCGAACCCGACGGCACCCTGCGCCGGTACGGGATGGCCGCCCCCAAGGGCTCACCCGTCCGCGCCCACCGCTACCGCACCGGCGGCGGCCGGGCCGGCAACGTGGCGCGCGGCGCCGTGCAGGTCCTGCGCACCTCCATCCCGTACGTCTCCGAGGTCGTCAACCGTGAGGCCGCACGCGGCGGTGTGGACGGCGAGACGGTCGAGGAGGCGAAGGTCCGCGCCCCGATCACCCTGCGCGCCCAGGAGCGTGCGGTGACCCTGCGCGACTACGAGGAGCTGGCCCGCCGGGCCGCGCCCGAGACCGCGCGCATCACCTGCCTGGAGGGCGAGGAGAGCGAGTACGGCGCCTACGCGGTACGGGTGTTGGTGGTCCCGCAGGCCGTACCGGACCCGGGCGGACGCCTCCGGTTCGAGCAACTGGTGCCCGGTGACGCGCTGTTGGAACGCATCACCCGTCACCTGGACGAACGGCGCCTGATCGGGACCAGGTTGGCGGTCGGCCCGCCCTTCTACCAGGGCGTCACCGTCGTCGCCACCGTGCACGCCTTCCGGGGCGTCGACACCGACCTGGTACGCCGACGGGTCCACGACGCCCTCTACCAGCACCTCGACCCGCTGACCGGCGGCGCCGACGGCAGGGGCTGGCCGTTCGGACGGCCCGTCCAGGCAGGTGAGGCCTTCGCCGTGCTCCAGCGGATTCCCGGTGTCGAGCTGGTGGACGAGGTCGTGCTGTATCCCGCCGATCCGCTGACCGGGAAGCGCGGCGAGGCGACCAACCGCATCGACCTGTCGCCGCCGTCCCTGGTGTTCTCGTACGACCACCGCGTCCGCGTGATCGGGGACTCGGCGGACGGCGACCGCACCGGGGGGAGCCGCGGATGAGAGGCTCCATCGACGGACTCGGTTCGTCGGCGCCGATCGGCGCGATGCTGCCCGCCGTCTTCGCCGACGACGACCTCGCCCTGCGCTTCGTCGCCGGACTCGACGAGGTCGTCGCACCCATCCACACCGCGCTGGACTGCGTCGACTCCTACTTCCGGCCCTCGCTGGCACCCGTGGACTTCGTCCGGTGGCTCACCGCCTGGGTCGGCGCGGAGACCGACGGCACCGAACCCGAGGCGCTGCTGCGCACCGCCGTGGCGACCGCCGCGTACCTCCACCGCATCCGCGGCACCCGGCGCGGCCTGGCCGAGACGGTCCGGCTCGCCTTCGGCGTCGCACCGGAGATCAGCGAGAGCGGGGCGGCCGACTGGACCGCCCGCCCGCTCGGCCCGATCCCCGGCAGCCCGCGCCCCCATCTGCACGTACACCTGACGCTGCCCGATCCGACCACGGCGGACCACCACCGCCTGGACGGCATCGTGGCCGCCGCCCGGCCCGCCCACATGCCGTACACGGTCCAGGTGACCGCCGGCGATCCGTCCGAAAGGACCTCGGAGAGATGACCACGCAGAACTGCGCCGAATGCGGCACCCGCGCGGAACCGGGCCAGTCGTTCTGCGACGCGTGCGGGGCCGTACTGAGCTGGGCCGACCGCGGGGCGCCGGCCGCCGCCGCGAGCACCGCCCGCGCCCAGGGAGCGGCAGCCGGAGCGCCGTCGCAGGAGGCGGCGTCCGCCGGCCCGGCGACCCCGCCCCCGTCCGCCGGGCACGCGACGCCGCCCCCGTCCGCCGGCCGGGCCGCCGCATCCCCGTCCGCCGAACCCGGGTGGGACGCCTTCGCCCGCTCCGGCGGCGGCGCGGGGCTGCCCCGGCAGTCGCGGCAGCGACGGGACGCCGAGGGGAACGGTGCGCGCGATGAGGCGCACGACGGCGGACACGCCGCCCCGGCGGAGCGCACCCGGCCCTCCGCGCAGGGCGCGTACGACGACCGCGACGAGCCCGACACCCAGGAGGTCCCGGGGGTGACGGACGACTGGGCGGCCCGCATGGCGGCCAGGCGCGCCGACGGCGGAGCGGCCGGAGCGGCGGCGGACGACTGGCCGGCCGGAGCAGCCGGAGCGGCGGCGGACGACTGGCCCGTCGGAGCAGCCGGAGCGGTGGCGGACGACTGGCCCGTCGGAGCGGCGGCGGACGAAGGGCCCGCAGGAGCGGCCGACGGAGGAGCGGACGCGCGGGACATGTCGGACCGCGCCCGCCGGCTCATCGTCCCGGTCGCCGACCCCGGCCCCGTGGTGGCCCCGTCCGTCGCCCCGGTCCTGCCCGGCCGGCCGGCCCCCCAGCGCCCGCAGTCCGTACAGGCCCCGGGCGAGCAGCTCGGCTTCAACGGGGGCCTGCCCTGCCCCTGGTGCAGCACCCGGAACAGGCCCGACCGGCACTACTGCACCCGGTGCGCGATGCCCATGGCGGGGGACGAGCACGCGCCGGGCCGCCGACTGCCGTGGTGGCGCCGGCTGTTCGACTCCAGCAGCCGGGAGACCCCGTGGGCCGGCGACCGGCCCCGGGTGCGCCGTACCTTCGACCGCGTGCTGAGCTGGATCGGCGCGGCGATCGTGCTGACCCTGGTGATCGTGGCGGCCGTCCACATCCCCGACGGCATCCGGGCGACCCGCGACCACTTCGCCAAGCGCGCCCCCCTCTCCCCGGACCACGTCTCCGCTTCCCGCTCCTACTCGGGGCACAAGCCGGACTCCTCCTTCGACAAGATCGAGAACACCTGGTGGGGGCCGGGGGTCTCCGAGTCGGGCCAGGGCCAGTGGATCGAGGCATCCTTCGACTCCCCGACCCGGCTGCTGAACGTGCTGGTCACCCCGGGCGTCTCCAAGCGCGCCGACAAGAACACCGAGCAGGCCCTCCCGCACCGCATCGACGTCACCGTCACGCGGTCCAGCGGCGAGATCACGCACAGCCTGCTCACCCTGGACGACGGGGCGGGCAGCCAGGCACGCAACTTCCGTTACGACGACGTCACCAAGGTCCGCTTCACCATCGAGTCCGCGTACCACACCTCCCCGAAGAAGCAGGTCGCCGTCGCGGAGATCGAGTTCTTCGGGCCGTCGCACTCCGGCGACAACTGAGCACAAAAGCTTGGCCGGTGGCGGAGAATGCGCCTCTCCGATGCCAACGCGGAAGCCCGGACCGGGAGTTCTCCGGTCCGGGCTTCGGCATGCATGAGCGGCACCGCACGGGGCGGAGCCATCCGCCCCCGACGGCCGACCGTTTCCAGCTGGGACGGTAACCGGCGGAGAGGCGCGAGCTCGCCGGCCTGTGCCTGGCCGTCCGCCTCGGCGTGCGAAGCGGCCGGAGGCTCACCGCCCCGCGGAACCCCCGTACAGATCCCGCCGTGCCGTCGTGAAGCGACGCAGGGCGTCGGGGAGCGGGGTGACGCCGATGCCGGGGGAGGTGGGGACCGGCAGGTGGCCGTCCTGGAGGACGAACGGCTCGGTGATGTCCTCGGCGAAGTAACGGCTGGAGGCGGAGGTGTCGCCGGGCAGGGTGAAGCCGGGGAGCGCGGCGAGGGCCAGGTTGGGGGCGCGGCCGATGCCGGTCTCCAGCATGCCGCCGCACCAGGCGGGCACGCCGTGCGCGGCGGCGACGTCGTGCAGGCGGCGGGCCTCCAGGTAGCCGCCGACCCGGGCGGGCTTGACGTTGACGACCCGGCAGGCGTCCATGGCGATGGCCGAGGCGGTGTCGCGGGCGTTGTGCAGCGACTCGTCGAGGCAGACGGGGGTGGCGATGCGGCGCTGGAGGAGGGCGTGGGCGTGGAGGTTGTTCTCCTCCAGCGGCTCCTCGATGAGCAGCAGGCCGAACTCGTCCAGCCGGCGCAGGTGTTCGGCGTCGGCCAGGGTGTAGGCGGTGTTGGCGTCCACCTGGAGCGGCAGCGCGTCGCCGAACCGTGTCCGGACCGCGCGGACGGGCTCGACGTCCCAGCCGGGTTCGATCTTCAGCTTGATCCGGACGTATCCCTCGGCGAGGTAGCCCGCCACGTCGTCCAGGAGCTCGGGGACGGAGTCCTTGATGCCGACGGACACACCGGCGGGCACCCGGTCGCGGACGGCGCCGAGGTAGGTGGCGAGGGACATCTCGTGGGCCCGCAGCTCGGCGTCGAGCACGGCCGTCTCCAGGGCGGCCTTCGCCAACTCGTGGCCCTTGACCTTCGCCATGGCGGGGGCGAGGGCGGCCGTCGTCAGCCCGGGCCGGGCGGTGACCCGGGGGAGCAGGAAGTCGCGGATCACGGTCTCGGCGCCGGAGACGTACTCGGAGCAGTACAGCGGCTCGGGGTCGGCGGCGAACTCCGACCAGCCCTCCGCCTCGTCGGTGACGACGTGCAGCAGGAAGGTGTCCTTGGTGGTCATCGTTCCGAAGGAGGTACGGAACGGGGTGACCAGGGGAATGGCGACGTGGAGGAGTTCGACGCGGTCCAGCTTCATGCCGGGGAGCCTTCCTGGGCGGGCGCGGCGGCCGGGGTGTGCGGTGCGGCTGGGGTGAGGGTGTACCAGCCGTCGCGGGACATCGAGGTGGCGGTGTACCCGTCGGCGAACGCCCGGGTGAAGACCTCGCGGACGGCGTGGCGCCAGCGCAGCGCGAGCGCGGGGTCGGCGGCGCGCAGCCCCACGACGTCGTCGGGGACCCGGCAGCGGACGGTCTCCCCGGCGCGGACGGCGAGCGGGGCGCCGTCGGGCGCGGTGGCGAGGACGACGGGGGTACCGGCGGCGGGCTCCGCCGTCTGCGAGGGGGTACGTTCCCCGGCGGTCAGGTCCCAGGTGACGGTGAGGCGGTCGCTCTCGTCGCCGTCGTTCAGCCCGTCGGTCATCGGGCCGTAGAAGTCCACCAGGTACTCGGTGCCCGCACCGCCCAGCTTCACCAGGTTGAACCGGGCGTTGCGGCCCACCAGCGGGTCGAACGTCCAGCGCATGGTGCGGGCGCCCCGTTCGAGGGCCCAGACCCGCTGCGCCTCCTTCACGGCGAGCCCCACACCCCGGTCGCTGGTGCGGGCGGCGGCCACGAAGGAGTACACGTCCAGTGCCGACGGTTCCCCGAACACGGCGACGGCCGCGCCGCACAGCTCGCCCTGCTCCGTGTACGCGGCGTGCACCGCGCCGCCCGCGTGCACGAGGCTGTGCAGCACCTCGGCCGGGTAGGGCGGGGTGCTGCGCGGGGTCTGCCACACGTCGCTGAAGAAGTCGGCGACGGCCGCGATGCCGGGCACGTCGTGGACGGTGCGGGTGGTGACTCCGGCCGCGCGCGCGATGGTCGCGGCCCGGTCGCGTACTGAGGGTGTCGCTGTCATGTCTCGAGTCTCCGCGCGCCCTGCCCCCGACTGGTTGTCCGTAGGGACAACGGGCCCCTAGAGTCGTGTTGCGATCGGCCAAAGGCGGGTGGGCCGCCGAACCGCCGAACCGCCGAACCGCCGAACCGGCGGACCGGCGGACCGGCGAGCCACGTACCGAGCCCTGTGAATCGAGAGGCCCCCATGGACGCCCCCACCCTCAGCGATCTGCTCGACGTCCTCGGCGGGTCCTCCGTCCGGGCCGTCGCCTCCCCCGGCGGGCTCGGGGTGCGGGTCGGCGAGATCCTGCTGTACGACGCCGACGCGGCGCTCCCGCCCGCCCCGGGCGCCGTGCTCCTCGCGCTCGGGGTGCGCCCCCAGGCGGCGGGTCCCCTGCTGCACGCCGCGGCGGCGGCCGGCATGGCGGCCGTGGTCGTACGGGGTGCGGACGGACCCGCCGAGGCGGCCGAGGAGGCCGGGATCGCGCTGCTCGCCGTCGACGAGGACGCGGCCTGGCACCGGGTCCACCTGCTGCTGTCCTCGGCCGTCGGCGCACGGTCCGGGGGCACGCCCTCCGCCGCCGGGGACCTGTTCGCCCTGGCGGACGCCATCGCCGCAGCGACCGGCGGGGCCACCGCCGTCGAGGACCGGCGCCAGCGCATCCTCGCCTACTCCACTGTGTCCGGGCAGGTCGTGGACGAGGACCGGCGGCAGGGCATCCTCGGGCTGCAGGTCCCCGACAGTCCGGAGAACGCCGAGCAGTACCGGGCCGTGTTCGCCGCCCCGGCGCCCCTGCGGCTGCCCGCGCTCGACGCCGGCAGCCTGCCCCGGATCGCCGTCGCCGTGCGGGCGGGCGGCGAGACGCTCGGCTCCGTCTGGGTGGTCGACGACGGCGCTCTCGCCCCCGACGCGGAGGAGGCCCTCGCGCAGGGCGCCTCCACGGCGGCCCTGTTGCTGCTGCGGGCCCGCGCCGCCCAGGAGCTCGCCCGCCACCTCGGCGGTGACCTGCTGCGCCGGGTCCTGGACGGCACGGTCGACCCGGCCGGCGCCGCGCACCGCCTCGGGCTCGGCGCGGGCACCGATCCGGTGCGGGTGGCGGCGTTCGTCCCGGCGGGCGCCGGCACCGCGCCGGACGTCGAGCAGACGGCGTCGCGCCTGCTCGACCTCGTACGGCTCCAGTGCGAGGCGCGGTACGGGCGGCACGCCTGCGCCCTCCTCGACGGGGTGGTGTACGCACTGTTCCCGGCGGCCGGCGAGCGGGGCGCGGCCCGGCACCGGCAGCTCGCGCAGGACATCGTGGACCGGGCCGGACAGGCCCTGCGGATGCCCGTACGCGGCGGGCTGGGAGCCCTGGTCGCGGGGATGGCGCGGGTGGCGGACTCCCGGGCCGACGCCGACCTGGTCCTGCGCTGCGTCGACGAGAGGCGCCCGGTCGCACTGGTGGAGGACGTGGAGGCCCGGGTGGCCCTGCTGCGTCTCGCTGAACTGACGGCCGGAAAAAGGGAGTTCGAGGACGGTGCCTGGGCCCGGACGGTGGCGCACGACGCGGCGCACGGCACGGAGTACGCCCGCACGGTGCTGGCCTGGCTCGACGCGGGGTGCGACATGGCGGGCGCGGCCGAGCGGCTCGCCGTGCACCCCAACACCTGCCGCTACCGCCTCCGGCAGGCCAGGGAGCACGTCGGCCTGGACCTCGGCGACCCCGACGAGCGGCTGGTGCTCTGGCTGAGCGCCCGGCTGGCCTCCGACTAGGCGGAGGCCAGCCAGCCCGCGAGCCGCTCCTCGCACCGGGTGAGCTGGGCCACCGGGACGAACTCCCCGGGCGTGTGCGCCAAGGAGGGGTCGCCGGGGCCGAAGTTCAGTGCGGGAACGCCCAGTTCGGTGAACCGGGCCACGTCGGTCCAGCCCAGCTTGGGGCGCGGTTCGGCCCCGAGCACACCGACCAGCGAGGCGACCGCCGGGTGGTCGAGGCCCGGCAGCGCCCCCGCCACGGCCTCCGTCACCACGAACGCGTACTCCTCCGGCGGGAACCGGTCCGCCGGGAAGAGCGCCCGTACGTACTGTTCCGCCTCCTTCGGCGAACGGCTCGGCGCGAAGCGGGCGTTGAGGGAGACGACACAGCTGTCGGGGACGACGTTGCCGGCCACCCCGGCGCGGACCGAGACGGCGCTCAGCCCTTCCCGGTACTCCAGCCCGTCGATGAGGACCCGCTCCGGCGTGTGGTCGGCCAGGCGCTGGAGCACCGGCGCGGCGTGGTGTGCGGCGTTGACTCCCATCCAGGCGCGCGCGGTGTGGGCGCGGGCGCCCCGCACGGTGATGTCGGCGCTCAGCACACCCTGGCAGCCGGCCTCGACCCCCGCGTCGGACGGCTCCATCAGGATCGCGAGATCGGCGTCGAGCAGCAGCCCGGGGCGTTCGGCGGCGATGCGGTGCAGCCCGTTGCGGTCGCCCTCGACCTCCTCGCACTCGTAGAAGACGTAGGTGAGGTCCCGGACCGGTGCGGTGAGCGCTGCCGCCAGCCGCAGGGCGACCGCGACGCCGCCCTTCATGTCGCAGGCGCCGAGTCCGTACAGCCGCTCGCCGTCGAGCCGGGCGGGCAGGTTGTCCGCGGCGGGCACGGTGTCGAGGTGGCCGGCGAGGATCACCCGCTCGGGGCGGCCGAGCGACGTGCGGGCGACGACGGAGTGGCCGATCCGCTCCACGCTCAGGTGGGGGAGGGCGCGCAGGGCGGCTTCGACGGCATCCGCCAGGGGACCCTCCTCGCCGCTCTCGGAGGGGAGGTCGACGAGGGAGCGGGTCAGCGCGACGACGTCGGAGGTGAGGTCGAGGGGTGCGGGGGCCGGGGTCACGACCGGTCCTCCTTCGACCGCTCGCCGGCCTTCGTGCCGTTCAGCGCGGAGTGCTTCATCCCGTACAGGGCGTAGACGGCCAGTCCGACGGCCATCCACACCGCGAAGGTGATCCAGGTGTCCGAGCCGAGGCTGAAGAGCATGTACACGCAGCAGATCACGCCGAGTACCGGCACCACCGGCGAGAACGGCACCCGGAAGCTGCGGGGCGCGTCGGGGTTGCGGCGGCGCAGCAGGATGACGGCGACGTTGACCAGGCCGAACGCGAAGAGGGTGCCGATGCTGGTGGCGTCGGCGAGGCTGCCCAGCGGGACGAGCGCCGCGAGTACGGCGATGAACGAGGAGACGATCACCGTGTTGGCGCGCGGCACCCCGCTCTTCGCGTGGACCCGGGAGAAGACCGGCGGCATCAGTCCGTCGCGGGACATGGAGAACAGGATGCGGATCTGCCCGTACTGCACGGTGAGCACGACGCTGGTGGTCGCCACGACCGCGCCGATCGACAGCAGGATCGGCCAGAGGCTGCCGCCGCCGACGGCCCGCACTAGGACCTCGCTGAGCGTGGCCTCGGTGCCCTCGAAGAGGCCCCACGGCATCGCGCCGAGCGCGGCCACCGCGACCACGACGTAGAGGAAGGTGACCAGGGCCAGCGAGAGGATGATCGCCCGCGGCAGGTCGCGCTGCGGGTTCTTCGCCTCCTCGCCGGCGGTCGAGGCGGCGTCGAAGCCGATGTACGAGAAGAAGAGCGAGGCGGCACCCGCGCTCATCCCGGCGGCGCCGAGCGGGAAGAGCGGCGTGAAGTTGCCCGCGCGGAACGCGGTGAACGCGACGGCGCAGAACATCACCAGGGCGGCCACCTTCACGCCCACCATGATCACGTTGGCGACCGCGCTCTCCTTGGCACCGCGCAGCAGCACCACCATGGAGAGGACGACGATGACGGCGGCCGGCACGTTGACGACCCCGCCCGCACCGGGCGGGGCGGCGAGGGCGTCGGGGAGGGTGACGCCGAAGACCAGGTCGAGCAGCTCGTTGACGTACTGGCCCCAGCCCACGGCGACCGCCGCGACCGACACCCCGTACTCCAGGATGAGACACCAGCCGCACACCCAGGCGACGAGCTCCCCGAGGGTGGCGTACGCGTAGCTGTACGAGGACCCCGAGCGCGGGATCATGCCCGCGAGCTCGGCGTACGACAGGGCCGAGAAGAGCGCGGTGACGCCCGCCAGGAGGAAGGAGACGATGATCGCGGGGCCCGCCTCGGGCACCGCCTCGCCGAGGACGACGAAGATGCCGGTGCCGAGGGTCGCGCCGACGGAGAGCAGGGTCAGCTGCCACATGCCCATGGTGCGCCGCAGCTCGCTGCCGGACGGCACGTCGGCGGACACGTCCTGCCGCCTGGTCAGCCTGTGCTTCAGGCCGCCACCGGGACCGTTGCCCGGCATCGTCCGGACCGTCTCCATGGCACCGCTCCTCTCGCCCCGCGCTGGTTGGTGCGTCCGGCGGATGACGGCCGGACGCCACTGGTCGTCGACCTGATCATGCTGAGTGCCGACCGTGCGGGGGGGAGAATATCCGCCAGAAAGTCACCGGGTGCTTTGGCCATTCGGCCAATGAGGACCGGGGCGGGTGATCGACAGGCGCCGCAGCCCACACCGGCGGAACGACTGCATCCGCTTCGGCGCCGACCGGCCGGAGTGGCCGCGGGAGTGGCGGCATCCTCGCGGGTCACCGCCAACTCGTCGGCAGCGCCCCGCCGCTGGGCAGACCGGGCGGCGCGGGGCTGAGCCGGGCCCGTGCCTGCGGTGTGCCGCCCGGTCGCCGGACGGGGCGGGCCGAGGAGCCGGGCCGGGCGGGCCTTTGGCGGTCATGCCCGCCCGGCGGGTGCGGGGGTGGACGTGACGCACTCCACGCCCCCGGGGGCTGTTACACGGCGATGCGCGCCAGGGTGCCGGTGATCGTCGCGAGGACGGCGGGGGACTCGGCCTCCAGGAAGAAGTGGCCGCCGGGGAAGGTGTGCACGGTGCAGGTGCCGGTGGTGTGGTGGCGCCAGGCGTCGGCCTCCTCGGCGGTGGTGAGCGGGTCCTCGGAACCGGTCAGCACGGTGAGGGGGGAACGCAGGACGGTGCCCGGCGGGCAGCGGTAGCTTTCGAGGGCGCGGTAGTCGCCACGGACGGCGGGCAGCACCAGGCCGACGATCTCGGGGTCCGCCAGCAGCTCGGTGTGCGTCCCGCCGAGCCGCCTGATCCGCGCGACGAGACCCGCGTCGTCCAGCGAGCCGACCGGCTGCCCCGGCGGGCGGTGGGTGTCCGGGGCGCTGCGGCCGGAGAGGAAGAGCATCAACGGCGGCTCGGCGCCGCTCAGTTCCCGCAACCTGGCCACCTCGAACGCCAGCGAGGCGCCCATGCTGTGGCCGAAGAAGGCCAACGGGCCCGGCAGGGCCAGAAGTTCGCGGCTGATCGTCTCGGCGATCTCGCCGAGGTCCTCGACGCACGGCTCGGAGAAGCGGTCCTGCCGCCCCGGGTACTGGACCGCCACCACCCCGACCGTGGGCGCGAGGGCTGCCGAGAACGGGTGGAACCAGCCGGCGGAGCCGCCGGCGTGCGGGAAGCACACCAGGGTCACGGCATCCGCCCCTGCGGCGTGGTAGCGGCGGAGCCAGGGGGTGTTCCCCGTGTGCGGTGCGGTCATCTTGCTGCCTCTTCCCGTCCGTTCCCTTGCCGGGACACGTTTCCCCGCATTCTCTCGCGGGCGGCCCGTACTGGATTCCGTACGTGATCAATGCCCATCGGCACGCGCGGGACACCGCCCACCGTTCACCCCCAGCCGCTGCGGAGCGTCGCCGCCGCCTTGTACGTACGCAGCACCGGGGCGGTCTCGATCCGGTGGATGGTGCTCCAGGCCACCTTCCGGGTCAGATAGCGGTGCAGCTCGTCGGTGTCCCGGCAGAGCGCCTGGGCGACCAGGTTGGTGGGGCCGGTGGTGGCCACCACCATCGCCAACTCCTCGTGCTGCGCCAGCGCGTGGGCGACCTCGTCCAGGTGCGCGGGGGCCACCTGCATCCAGAGCAGCGCCGAGACGGTCGCGCCCAGCAGCGCCGGGTCCACGTCCACGTCGAAGAAGAGCGCGCCGCGCGCCCGCAGTTCGGCGAGTCGCCGGGTCACCGTGGACGCGGTCGAGCCGGTGGCGGCGGCGAGGTCGGCGTAGCCGGCCCGGGCGTCGTCGCGCAACGCCTCCAGGAGCAGCCGGTCGGCGTCGGTCAACAGGTAGGCGGACGTGGCCGGCCCGGGGGCCGTACCGGCGCCCGGGACGCCCTCGGCGCCCAGCCGCGTCTGCTGTTCGGCGTCGAGCGCGTCGACCCTGCCCCGCCAGGCGGTCGGGCCTCCGAGGTAGGTGTGCAGCAGGTAGTGAGCGGAGACCGCGGTGATTCCGGCGGTGCGCGGAATGTCCCGGAGCAGCAGAGCGTGGGCGTCCGGGCCCGCCGGGGTGGTGCGGATGACGGCCACGATCTCGGTGCCGCCGGAGGCGAGCCGTACCCAGGAGGTGTCGGGGCGGCGGGCGAGCGCGAGGGCGATGTCGTGCGCGGTGCGGGTCGCGGCAGTGAGCCGCACGAGCCACTGGTGGGTGCCCGAGCTGCGCGGCGAGGGGAGCGCGACCACGCGCAGACCCGCCTGCGCGTGCAGCCGCCGGTAGCGGCGGACCACGGTCTGTGTGGAACAGCCGAGGACTTCGGCGACGAGCGTGAACGGCGCCCGCCCGTTCACGTGCAGGGCGTGGACCAGGCGGCGGTCCAGGTCATCCAGTACGAGCACATCCACCAAAGTAGCCGAGCCGGATGGAAGTAATCACGGTTTCCGGCTTCGGGATTGGAATCCGGTAAGGGCGTCGCGGAACCCTGGTCCCCTGCCACGGCTCGCCGGGCACCGGCCGCCGTCACCCGTTCCACGGAGGGAGCGCCATGTCCCGTACGTCGTGCCGCAGCACACCCACCGGTCCCGCCCCGGACCCGGTGCCGGACACCCCCTGTCCGCAGCGCTGGTCCGCCCTGGTCGCGGTGCTGGTCGCCGAGGCCATGAACCTGCTGGACGCCACGATCGTCCAGGTCGCGGCACCGGTGGTGCACGCCCGTCTCGGCGGAGCGGAGGCCACCATCCCGTGGTTCAGCGCCGCGTACACCCTCGCGTTCGCGCTGGCGCTGCTGACCGGTGCCCGCCTGGGAGACCGGGCCGGGCGGCGCCGGGTCTTCCGTATCGGCGTGGTGGCCTTCGCGGTCACCTCGGCGGCCTGCGCGTGCGCCCCCGGCCCGGAGGCGCTGATCGGACTGCGCGCGCTCCAGGGTGCCGCCGCCGCACTGATCGTCCCGCAGACCTTCGGGCTGATACGGGCGATGTTCGACGGTGAGGAGCTGCCCAGGGCGCTCGGTGCGATCGGCCCGGTCATGGGCCTGTCCGCCGTGCTCGGACCGGTGCTCGGCGGCGTACTGACCCATGCCGACGTGCTCGGCTCGTCCTGGCGCGCGGTCTTCCTCGTCAACCTCCCGCTCGCCGCCGTCGTGCTGTTCCTCGCGCCGCGTCTGCGCGAGGACCGGGCCCCGGTCCGCCCGCGCCTGGACCCGGCCGGGACCGTGCTGGCGGCGGCGGGCATCGCCCTGGTGGTGTGCCCGCTGACCGGCGGTACGGGCACCCCGGGACCCGCCGCCTGGGCGAGCGCGGGGACGGGAGTCCTCGTCCTCGCGGGGTTCGTCGTCCAGCAGCGCCGTACCGCCCGCCGGGGCCGGGCTCCGCTGGTCGAACCGGCTCTGCTGCGGGGTCGCGCGTTCCCGGCGGCGCTCGGCACCTCGACGCTCTTCTTCGCGGTGATGAACGCCGTCATGATCGTGGTGGTGCTCCACCTGGAACTGGGCCTGGGCCGCGGGCCGCTCGCCGCCGGGCTGACCCTGCTGCCCTGGTCGGTGGGGCTGGCCGCCGGTTCCTGGGTGGCCGGCGACCGGCTCGTCCCCCGGTACGGGAGCGCGTGCGTGCTGCACTCCGGCACCGCGGTCCTCGCGGCCGGTCTCCTGGCGGCCTTCCTCGCGTACGGGGCGAGCGGCCCCGACGCGTACCCGGTGTTTCTGCCGGCCGCGCTCGTCGTCGCCGGCGTGGGCACCGGACTGTTCACGACCCCGTTCTTCACCGTGGCGCTCAGCGGGGTCGGGCCGCAGGAGACCGGCACGGCCGCCGGACTCCTCAACGCCGTCCAGCAGCTCGGTGGCACCCTCGGTGTCGCGGTCGTCGGCGGTGTCTACCTCGCCGGTACGGCCGGCGGTACGGCGGAGGCGCTCGCCGGTACGGACGCTCCGCGCGCCGCCGTGCGGGCCGCCCTGCTCGTCGCCGGGGCGATCCTGGCGGCGACGGCCCTCGCGGCCGCCGCGATGACCTCCGGCCGGGGCTCGGCCGGCGCCTCCGTCCCCGGTCAGCCGCGCAAGTAGGCCAGTACGGCAAGCACCCGGCGGTTCGTCTCCTCGGACAGGGTGAGGCCGAGCTTGGTCAGGATCGAGCCGAAGTGCTTGCTGACCGTGCCCTCGTTGACGCTGAGGGCGTCGGCGATCGACGCGTTGGACCGGCCCTCCGCCATCAGCGCGAGGACCTCCTGTTCGCGCGGGGTGAGCCGGGCGAGCGGGTCGCGGCGGCGGCGGCGGATGAGCCGGCGGACCACCGCGGCCCCGCCCGCCGCCGTCCCGTCACTTCCCGTGCGCGGCCACCAGCGCCGCCGCCTCGCCCAGAACGGCCTGTTCGGCGACGGAGAGGTACGGGTCCGACGAGCGGCGGGCGACGGCCCCGGCGAGGTCCTCCCCGGCGATCCCCCCGTCACCGGCCATGGCGTCGAGCAGCGCGGTGAGCACGAGGCCCACCCCCTCCGCCCCCGGGAAGCCGGGGGTGAGGGAGACCTGCGCCAGGATCAGTGCCGACATGGCGCGGTCCGTCCCGGGCGAGCCCTCGGTGGTGTTGCTCCAGTCGATCACCACCGGACCGTGGCCGGTCAGCATCACGTTCTCGGGGTGCAGGTCGAGATGGAGGATGCGGACCTCCGGATCGGGGGAGAGGCGCGGCGGCAGCGCGTGCAGCTCCCGCAGCAGTCCGGCGATCATCTCGCCGCCCTGCCGGGCGTCCAGGGAACCGGTCCGGAGCGCCTCGGCCATGGTGGGACCGGTCAGCCGCTGCATCACGAGATCGCCGGGGCCCGCCCCCTCGGCCGGCGGCCCGATGCGCGGGACCGGGAAGCCGAACGCGGAGAGGTAGGACATCACCGCCAGCTCGGGGGTGGTGTCGGCGTCGTCGCGGTAGCGGCGCAGGACCCAGGAGTCGTCGAGTGCGTACACGTCGGCGCTGCGTCCCGAGCCCAGTGGCTGACCAGTGTCCATGGCGCCGAACCTACCCGCGCGCACGGGGGTTGGGGAGCCGTGCGGGGAACCGGGTCCCGCCCGTCCGTCCCGGCGCCGGACAACCGCCGGGAAATCGCTCGGCGTTCGCATGAAACATTTCCCCGGCCCATCGCGTCGAAGGAGTGCGGGGCGCACGGCTGGACCGGCCGTGGGAGACGGGGGAACGCATGAGGAAGTCGCGGGTCGAGGACTTCAGGGAGTTCGCGGCGAGCTGCGCGGGCCAACTGTACCGATCGGCCGTGCTGTTGACCGGCGGTGATGTGCACCTGGCGGAGGATCTCGTCCAAGAGGCCCTCGGCCGGATGTACATGCTGTGGGGCCGCGTCCACCGGATCGACAATCCGGCGGCGTACGCCCAGACGGTGCTCGCCCGCGCCTTCCTCACGCACCGCAGACGCCGCTCCACCGGCGAGCGTCCGCTCGCGGAGCTGCCGGACACCGCACCCACCCCCGCCGGGGCGGATCCAGCGCTGCGCATGACGCTGCTCGACGCCCTCGACCGGCTCGCCCCCAAGGACCGGGCGGTGGTGGTGCTGAGGTACTGGGAGGACCGCAGTGTCGAACAGACCGCCGAGGCACTCCGAATGAGTCCGGCAGCCGTGCGGACCCGGTGCGTACGGGCGCTGGCCCGGTTGCGCACTCTGCTCGGCGGCAGCCTCGCCGAGTTCGCCACGCGCTGAGGCGGCGGCCCTTCCCTTCCGCTGCAAGCCCGAGTCGGCCTCGCCACGTTCGCGACGTACCCGAGCCGGCCCTTCCGTTCCGCTGCAAGCCCGACCCGACCCACGCTGTCTCCACCGAACGAGAACGGTGACTTTGCCATGCCCTTTGAAGACGATCTGAGCGGAGAACTCCGCCGCGCCGGCAACTCCTTCGAGATCCCCGACCGGACCGCGCTGCTCGACGGCGCGGTCGGGATCGGACGGCGCGGGGTACGACGGCGCAGGTTCGCCGCCGTCACCGGGGGCGCGTTCGCCCTCGCGCTCGTCGCCCTCGGCGGCGGTCTGGCCACCGGGCTGGTCGGAGGGGCCGGGGCCGGGACCGAACTGGCCTCCGGTACGAAGACGGTGACCCCGGGCGCCGGGGGCGAGGACTCCGGCAGGAAGACCGGCCACGGCGTCTCCGGCACGGAGATGGTGAAGACGCTGACCGCGCTGCTGCCCGGAGGGAAGGTCTCCCAGGGAGCCGGGGTCGGCACCGAAGCGGGCTGGGCGCCGATGAAGGTCCATGTCGCGAACGCCCTCGGCGGCACGGCCGGAGTCACCCTCACCGGGGCGAAGGCCTCCGTCGTGTACGACGACGGCGACGGGCCCGTCACCGTCACCGCCTCCCTCTACCCGACGAAGTGGCTGGTGCCGGGCACGGGCGGAAACACCACGGACCACCTCTGCCTGTCGGGGTCGGACGGTGCGGGAGACGCGCCCGCGGGCGTGGTCTGGGCTTTCGACGAGATCGACGCGCCCCCGGCCCACGCCCCGGACGGGACGACGGGGACGCAGTCGGACGAAGGCTGCCCGAGCACCCCGAGCTCGTCCGAGCCGCGGGCCGACGGCCTTGCCGGCAACCGCTTCCGCGTCACGAAGGATGAGGTGACCCTCGATGTCCGCGTCTACAGCGGGGTGCTCGGCGGCAGTGCCGTGCCCGCCCGCACCACGCCCCCGGTCGACGGTGCCGAGCTGACCGCCCTGGCCCGGTCCGACCGGTGGGAGACCCTGATCCCGCGGCTGCGTGCCGAGGCGGACGTGGCCGCCGGGCCCTCCCCCTCCTCCACCCCGAGCCGTGCCCCCGAGCTCGACTACTCCGCGCTGATGCCCACGCTCCTGAAGCTCCTCCCGCACGACGTCACGGTGGTCCGCAAGCAGCACGACGAGGGCAGCGAGTACGCCGAACTGGTCGTGGACGACGGCAAGGGCCAGTCCCTCGTCGGGATCAACGTCCAGCGCGACATGCGGGACGTGGCGGGCGACCTGTACGGCAGCGCCGAGACACTGCCGGGCGGGGCACTGCTCACGGTCCGCCAGGCACCGGGCGAGAAGGGCGGCCAGGGCATCGTCCAGTGGACGGCCGACCTCATGTACCCCGACGGCATGCGGGTCGTGGTCATGGCCTTCAACGCCGACCGGCAGGACGGGACGGCCACCCGGACCGAACCCGCGCTCTCCGTCGCCGAGCTCAAGGCCCTGGTCACCTCGCCCAAGTGGCGCAAGCTCCAGATGAAGTAGCTGCACCCGTACGGCAGAAGTGCCCGCGCCCCGCGAACAGCGGGCGCGGGCACGTCACTTCGTGTCGGTGGCCCGGCCCCTCACTTCGCGTCCGCATACCGCTCCACCACCGCCGTGGTGAACGGGAACCGCACCGGGGTCACTCCGAAGGCGATCCGCCCGGCCAGCTCACCGGCCTCGCGGATCGCCCGCACCACGCGCTCGGCCTCGTCGGCCGGGCAGTGCACGATCACCTCGTCGTGCTGGAAGAACACCAGCTCCGCCCGGAGCCCCTCCTCGGCGAGCGTGCGGCGCAGCCCGGCGAGGAGCAGCAGCGCCCAGTCGGCGGCGCTGCCCTGCACCACGAAGTTGCGGGTGAAGCGGCCCCGGGCCCGCGCGTCGGAGGAGGCGTACCCGGGGGTGAAGCCGTACCCCCGGCGGCCCTCCCCGGCGCCGTCCTCCTCGGCCGTGCCGCCCTCCTGCGGCAGCCCCGCCTCGCCGTCGTCCCCGGCCCCGGCGGCGGGCGGGCTGGTCCGCCCGAGCCAGGTCCGTACGAGGCGGCCCTCCTCGCCCGCCTTCGCCGCGTCGTCGACGTAGCCGACGGCCCGCGGGAAGCGGCGGCGGAGCGCGGCGAGGTTCTTCAGGCCGTCGCCGGAGGTCTGGCCGTAGACCGCGCCGAGCAGGGCGACCTTCGCCTGGTCGCGGTCGCCCCGGAAGGCGCGGTCGGAGAGCGCGGCGTAGAGGTCGCCCTCGTGTCCCGCGACCTCCATCAGTCCGGGGTCGCGGGAGATCGCGGCGAGCACCCTCGGTTCCATCTGGTCGGCGTCGGCGACGACGAGACGCCAGCCCTCGTCCGCGACGACGGCCCGCCGGATCACCTTCGGGATCTGGAGCGCCCCGCCGCCGTTGGTCGTCCACCGCCCGCTGACCGAGCCGCCGGGCGTGTACTCGGGGCGGAAGCGGCCGTCGCGCACCCAGTCCTGGAGCCAGCCCCAGCCGTGCGCGGTCCAGATGCGGTAGAGCTTCTTGTACGCGAGCAGGGGCTCCACCGCCGGGTGGTCGATCTCCTCCAGCTGCCAGCGCCGGGTCGAGGTCACCTTGATCCCGGCCCCGGCGAACGCCTTGATCACATCGGCCGGCAGATCGGGCCGCACCCGCCGCCCGAACGCCGCCGACACCTGGTCCGCCAGCTCGGCGAGCCGCCGGGGCTCGCCACCGCCCGCGTACCGCTCGCCGAGCAACTCGTTCAGCAGAGCCCGGTGCACATCGGCACGCCAGGGCATCCCGGCCCGGTTCATCTCGGCGGCGACCAGCATCCCGGCCGACTCCGTGCCGGTGAGCAGCAGCATCCGGTCCGGGTGCTCCGCCGCGGCGTGGCGGCGCAGCTGGTCGGCGTAGACGTCGAGCAGCCCCTCGAACGGAACCTCCGCCCCGGCCGTCGGCTCGAAGAGCGGGGACTGCGCCCCGGGGTCGGCGCCGCGGGGTGGCGGGTCGGCGGGCACGGGGGTGCCGCGGAGGCGGGCCAGGGCCGCCGCGGCGGAACGGGGTTCGCCGAGCCGCCCCGCGTGGCCGAGGAGGAGCAGTTCCGCGCACTCGATGTCGTAGCACCGCTCGACGCGGACCCCGGAGGCGAGCAGCCGGGGATAGATCCCGGCGGTGGACCGCCACACCCAGCGCACCACCCCGGGGCGGGCCCGGACCGCTTCGGCGAGATCGGGTTCGCGGAGCACCGGACCGGCCGGGCGCCCGTCCCGCTCCAGCGGAACGAGCAGCGCGCCGCCGCCCTCCGCCTCGGCCAGGGCCCACCGTTCCGTCATGGACCCGAGTCTGGCACCGGGCACCGACATCGACGGGGAGCGGCCCCGGGCGGCGCCTCCCGGGAGGCAGCCCCGGGGACCGGCCGCGAGGATCGGCAGGGGGGATCGGCACGGGGGCGACGACGAGCGGACCGCGGCGCGCGGGGAGCAGGAGCAGGGATGAAGGCGATCGTGTTCGAGGAGTTCGGCGGCCCCGAGGTGCTGCGGCTGAAGGAGGTGGACGCCCCCCGGGTGGCTCCGAACCGGCTCCGGGTGCGGGTGCGGGCCGCCGGGGTCAACCCGCTCGACCACAAGATCCGTAAGGGCTGGATGGAACAGGTCCACCCCACACCGCTCCCCGCGACGCCGGGCAGCGAGTTCGCGGGGATCGTCGAGGAGGTCGGCGAGGGCGTCACGGACTTCGCCCCCGGCGACGAGGTGCTCGGCTACAGCGAGACGGGCGCGTACGCCACCGAGGTGCTGGCCGCCCCGGAGAAGATCACCCGGAAACCGGCCGGCCTGGAGTGGGAGACGGCCGCCGCGCTGCCGGTGGCCACCGAGACCGCCTCCCGGGTGCTCGACGAACTGGCGCTCGACGCCGGGGAGACGCTGCTGCTGCACGGCGCGGCCGGAGCGGTCGGCTCGGCCGCCGTGCAGCTCGCGACGGCCCGGGGCGCGACCGTCATCGGCACGGCGTCCGCCGCCAACCACGACTATCTGCGGGTGCTGGGAGCGACCCCGGTGGAGTACGGACCCGGGCTGGTCGAGCGGGTCCGCGGGGTCGCTCCCCAGGGTGTGGACGCGGTCTTCGACGCGGCCGGCCGGGGCGCGCTGCCGGACTCCATCGAGCTGCGCGGCGGCACGACGGACCGGGTGATCACCATCGCCGACGCGGACGCTCCTTCGCTCGGCGTCGCCTTCTCGGCCGGCGGCGGCGGCCCCTCCGCCGGACGCCTCGCCGCCAACGCCCGGCGGGCCGTCCTCGGCGAGCTGCGCATCCCGGTCGACCACACCTACCCGCTGGCGGAGGCAGCCGAGGCGCACCGGGTCAGCGAGGCCGGGCACGTACGCGGAAAGCTGGTGCTGCTCCCGCCTCAGGAAGGGTGAGCGCAGGGGCGGGGGGAGGAGCGGGCGGAAGGGTGACCGGGGGCCCGCCTCTACCCTGAACCCATGGATTCGGTGATCGACCAGGCGTGCGCGGCGGCTCTCTACTCGGAGGACGACGCCGGTCTGGACGCCGGTGCGTCGCTGCTCGCCGCCGCCCCGGACGCGGACGACGACGCGCACCGGCGCGGCGAGGAGTTCCTCCGCCGCGCCTGGGCCCGGGGCTGGCAGCCCGCCGACGTCGTCCGGTTCGTGCGCAGGGAGCTGGACGAGGAGCGGGCGGCCCTCGCCGCGACCCTGATCGCCGCCGAGACCGCCGCCTACGCGACGCTTCCGCCGCGCTGGTCCGGCCAGCTCGCCGAACTGCCGCCGCCGGTGCCGCGCAACCGCCCCGACCGGTTCGGCTACGCCTCCGCGCTGCTGGAGCTGTACCGGCTGCTGCTGCGGCTCCCCGCCGTGGAGGCGGTCGGACCGCCGCCCGGGGAGACCCCCGCCGCGGGCGGCAACCGGCTCCCGCCGCCCGCCCACGACGAACCGCGCATGCTCACCCGCATCCGCGCCCTGCTGGCGAAGGCGGAGGCCACCGACTATCCGGAGGAGGCCGAGGCGCTCACCACCAAGGCCCAGGAGCTGATGGCCCGGCACAGCATCGACGAGGCGCTGCTCGCCGCCCGTACCCACAGCGGGGACCGGCCCGGCGCCTGCCGGATCGGGGTCGACGCCCCGTACGAGACGGCCAAGGCGATCCTGCTCGACGCGGTCGCCTCGGCGAACCGCTGCCGGGCCGTGTGGAACAGCGACCTCGGCTTCACCACGGTCGTCGGGTTCGAACCCGACCTGGAGGCGGTGGAGCTCCTTTTCACCTCGCTGCTGGTGCAGGGCACCTCCGCGATGGCGCGGGCCGAGGCGGGGCAGCGGGCCGGCGGCCGGAAGCGGACCAAGACGTTCCGGCAGTCCTTCCTGATGGCGTACGCCCAGCGCCTCGGCAGCAGGCTCGCCGCCGACACCGCCCGGGTCACCGCCGAGGCGGACGCGGAAGCCGCAGGCGCGGACGGCGGCGGCACGGACGGGCCCGGGGCCGACGCGCTGCTGCCCGTGCTGGCCGCCCGCGACGTGGCGGTCTCCGGCGCGGCGGACCGGATGTTCCCGAAGACCACCACCACCCGGGTGCGCGGGGCCACCGACCTGGACGGCTGGACCCATGGCACCGAGGCCGCCGACCGCGCCCGGGTGGGCGGACGCGAGGGCCGGGGCATCGCCCCGTAGAGGACGGTGTCCGGTCCGTACGCGGACGGGGCCCGGTCCCTGGGCGGCCGGTCCTACGCGGCCCGCAGGCGCTCGTTCAGCCGCGCCAGCAGGGGCAGCGCCGCCACGAGCACCTCGCGCTCCTCGGGACCGAGCGCGTCGTCGATCGCGGCGCCCAGCCACTCCGCACGCCTGCCGCGCTCCTCCGCGAGCCGGCTGCTGCCGGCCGGCGTGAGGTGGAGCAGGAGTTTGCGCCGGTCGAGGGGGTGCGCCTCGGTCCGTACGAGCCCCCGGCCGAGCAGTTCCCCGACGGCCTTGGTGGCCGACTGGTGCGTGACGCCCCGCCGCTCCGCGATGTCGGCCGCGGTCATCGCGCCGTCACGGTCCAGGTAGCCGAGGACGGCGGCCTCGCCGGGGGGCATCGTGTCGGCGGTGCGCACCGTGCGGACCAGCTGTCCGATGGTCAGGCGGAGTTCCTCGGCCAGTCGAGCGTCGTCCATGGCCGCAGTCTATCCCCGAACCATGCAGCCAGGTTGTACAACTTATGTGTACAGTTTAGTTGTAGATATCCATCCTCGGCCGGAAGGACACCACCGTGGAGCTCACCAAGTACGCCCACGCCTGCGTCGCACTGGAGAAGGACGGCACACGCGTCGTCATCGACCCCGGCACCCTCACCCCGGCCGCGGCGGAAGCGGTCGGCCGGGCCGACGCCGTCCTGATCACCCACGACCACTTCGACCACTTCGACGAGAAGCTCGTCGCCGCCGCCCTGGAGACCCGGCCCGGCTTGCGGGTCTACGGCACCGCCGCCGTCGCGGCGGCCCTCGGCAGCCACGGAGGCCGCGTCCGCGCCGTGGCGGCGGGCGACTCCTTCACGGTCGGCTCCTTCGCCTTCACCGTCCACGGCCGGTCGCACGCGGTGATCCACGCCGACCTCCCGTGCCCCGACAACGTCGGCTACCTCGTCGACGGCGGCGCCGTCTACCACCCGGGGGACGCCTACTCCCGGCCCGGCGTCCCGGTGCGCACCCTCCTGCTGCCGACCAGCGGCCCGTGGACCAAGCTCGGTGAGGCCGCCGACCACGTGCGGGCCGTCCGGCCCGGGCGCGTCATCCAGATCCACGAACTCATGCTCAGTGAACTCGGCCAGGTCTCCACCGCCCGCTTCCTCGGCGAGGAGGGCCTGACCGGCGTCCCGGTCGAGCGGCTGGAGCCGGGAACCGCCGTCGAGGTGTGACCGGGCGCGAGCCCCCGCCGGGGAGCCTTCGGGCCGGCCGCCCGCGGGCACCCGCCCGGCTCGTCTCCGGGGCGGCCGGCAGTCGTCCGCCCGGTCCGTCTCCGGGGCGGCCGGCAGTCGTCCCGGACGGGTGAACCCAAGGTCCGGCTTGCCCCGTATCGCGGCTACGCTCGCCCCATGAGTTGGCTCCGGGCGCTGAAGGAGACCGCCCGCTCGGGGTTCACGGTCGAGCGGACCCGGCTGGAGCCACTCGTCGCGTTGCGCGGCGCCATCGGACTGGCGCTGGTGGTCGAGACCGCGCTCGCGCTCTCCGGGCCGGTCCTCGCGGCCAGCTCCGCGTTCGGCGCGTTCCAGGCGGCCATCGCCACCTTCCAGCGCAGCTGGCGCCCCCGCCCGGTGCTCGCACTGGTCTCCGGCGTCAGCCTGAGCATCTCGACGTTCGTCGGCTACCTCGCCGGCCCTTACCGCGTGGTGTTCCTCGCCGTCCTGGTCCTCTGGACCTTCGTGGCCGGACTCGCCTGGGCCGCGGGCCCCACCGGCGGCATCATCGCCTCCTCCAACGTGGCGATCATGCTCGTCACCATCACCCTGCCCACCTCCGTCCTGGACGCCGCCGCGCACGCCGGAGTGATCATCATCGGCGGCCTGGTGCAGGCCACCCTGATCGTGCTCTTCCCGGTGCGCAGATGGGGGGCCCAACGCGACGCGCTCGCCGACGCTCTCGCCGCCGAGGCCGACTACGCCCGCCGGCTGCGCCACGACCCGATCGCGCCCTTCGACCCGCAGGCACTGATGACCGCCCGCGACGCGGCGGCCGTCTCCGCCCGCGAGGCCCGCCACCGCCCGGCCGAACTGCACGGCGCCCGGAGCGTCGCCGAACGCATCCGCCCGGTCCTCGCCTCACTGGCCGACCCCGCCATGGGGGTGCCCGAGGAGGGCCCGCAGCGCGACCGCGCCCGTGAGCTCCTCAAGGCGGCCGGCTCGGTGCTCGACGCGGCGGCCCGCGCGATCCGGCACGGCGATCCGGTCCGGCTCGGCGGACCGGCGCTGGCGGCGCTGGAGGCACCCGAGACCGGCGGGCTCACCAGCGGACCGCCCCGGCGGGCGGCCGACCGGCTGATCGCCCTCCTCCACGACGTCGTGGAGATCGCCGAGGGCGCCGGCACCCGGCACGGCTCGGAAGCCGACCCCGAGACCCCGCACCGCCGCCGCCCCGGTCTGGTCAGGCTCGTCCCGGTGGTGATCGGCCGGATGCGGGGCGAGTTCCACCGCGGATCGGCGATCCTGCGGCACGCGATCCGGGTCACCGCGGTCGCCACCGTCGGCTACTTCATCGGGGAAGCGCTGCCCTTCGGCCACGGCTACTGGGCGCCGATGGCCGCGGTCATGGTGATGCGGCCGGACTTCTCCCAGACCTACGCCCGCTCGGTGGCGCGCTTCGGCGGCACCATCGTCGGGGTCACGTTCGCCACCGTCGTCGTGCAGGTCGCCCACCCCGGCCCGGAACTCTCCGCCGCGCTCGCCGTCTGCTGCGCCTGGCTGATGTATCTGCTGATGCGCACCGGGTACGCGGTCGGCCAGGTCTGCATCTCGGCGTACGTCGTCTTCCTGCTCGGCATGGCGGGCAACGACTGGTCGCAGACGGTTCCCGAACGCATCGTGCTGACCCTGGTCGGCGGGCTGCTGGCCATGATCTCGTACGCCGTCTACCCGGCCTGGGAGACCCCGCGGCTGCGCAACCGGCTCGCCGGCTGGCTGACCTCGGTCGGCCGGTACGCGGCCAGGGTCATCGACCAGTACGCGGACCCGGCGGCCCGCAGCAACGACGACGTACGGACCGCGCTCATCGCCTCCCGCGAGGCCCGCGTCGAGTGGACGGAGACCCTGAAGAAGGCCCAGTACGAACCGGTACGGCACCGGGGCCTCTCCCGGGCGGCCGCCACCGACGCCCAGCACGCGCTGTCGCAGCTCGGCCGGGCCGCCATGCTGCTGGAGGCCCACCTGCCCGACCGCGCGGCGACCCCCGTGCGCGGCGCGGCGGAACTCGCCGACGCCCTGCGCGGCTCCACCGAGAAGGGGGCGAAGGCGGTACGCGAACGGCGGGTCCCGGAATGGGGGCCGGTGGCCGAGTCGGTGGCGTACTGGGACTTTCTCGAAGCGCCCTACGACGAGGAACCCGAACCGGGGGAGCCCGTTCCCGACCCCGTCGTACGCCGGGGAGCCGCGCTGCTGCTCGACGCACTGATGGAATTGTCGTTCGCGCTGGACGACCGGGGCGCCGTGCCCAGCAGCCGGAGAGCGAGGCCGGGCGATGAAGACGGAGAGGCAGAAGAAGCCGGAGAAGCCGGAGAAGCCGGAGTGGAGGACCGGGCGGAACCGGAATCCCGCTGAAAAGCATGGATACGGGGGAGGCCACTCGGGCGGTTCCCCCGCGGTTCTCGCCGCGACGTCAGCGCGGTGAGGGGCGCGGGGCCGGCACCGGCCGTGGCCCGCGGATATGGCCCGGAAGACGCCGGGCTGCGGCGGCGGAGACCGCCGGTCAGGGTTGCCCGGGAGGCCCTCCGGCGGTGCACGTGCCATTTGCAGGTGACAGGAATCCCTGTAATCAAAGGACCACCGCGCGTGCACGTGCATTTGCCCATGCATTGGCATGTGAATTACCGCTATGATCCAGGTTGGTTGACGCTTGGTTGACACTTGCACCTTGCAACTCGGGGAGCTTTCTGTGCACGACGTGTACAACGGCATGGCGGCCACAGGGCTTCACGGGGTCGTCTGGCAGAAGAGCAGACACAGCAACTCCCAAGGATCTTGCGTGGAGTTCGCGAAACTTCCCGGGGGGAATGTGGCCATGCGCAACTCCCGTCACCCGGACGGCCCGGCACTCGTCTACACGCCGGCGGAGATCGAAGCGCTTCTGCTGGGCGTCAAGGACGGCGAGTTCGACCACCTGGCGACCGGAGCCTGAGCGTTCGCGACGCGGTGCGGCCCGGTTTCGCTGCCGTCGGGAGTGCGCGGGACGCTGCGCGCGGCGCCGAAGTGGCCTCGGTGCGGGCGCGGGCGGCCTGGGGCGTGCGGGCGCCGGCACGCGGTCGGGCCGGACGTGATGAGGGCCGGAGCGCGACTCCCCCTCGCGCTCCGGCCCCCGGTCTTCTCGGGTCCGGCCTCGGCGCGGTTCCCGTGCTGTCGTGCACTCGGTCGTGCGGGGCACGGACAGCCCTCTCCTCAGCGGGAGTTGTCGGCCACCTCGCCGTCGCACGTCAACAGGAAGACCGCCCAGACGATCTTCCCGCGCGGGGCCGTCGGTGCTGCCGGGCTCCCGGGAGCCGGGACCGGGTGCCAGCCCCAGCTGTCGCTGAAGGACTCGACCAGGAACAGCCCCCGGCCGGACTCGGCGGAGTCCTCCGCCTCCCCCGCCATCGGGCTCTCCCGGCTCGGGTCGCGGACCGCGCACATCAGACGGGTGGAACAGCGGGCCAACTGGAGCCGTACCGGCGGCGAGTTCGGGTCGCGGGCGACATCGGCGGGCAGCGCGTGGCGCAAGGCGTTGGTGACCAGCTCCGAGACGACCAGGGCGACATCGTCGAAGCGGTCGTCGAGTTGCCACTGGTGGAGTGTGCCGCGGGTGAAGTGCCGTGCGGAGCCGACCGCTTCGTACCGTGCCGGGAGCGTGATCGATGCCGACGCCGTGATCGCCGCGGGATCGGTGGGGGGCAGGCCACGCCGTAACGGTTCGAGCGTCGTCGATCCATCAGTCCTCATACGAGGTGCTCCCGGGATTCGCGGCTGCGAGCGGCACTGCCTGTGAGCGGTACTGCGGGGACACAGCGGCACAACACGAACGATCACGCAGGTGCGCAAGGGCCATGCTTCCGAATGCTTGAAGCAGATGCAAGGGCAGATGCACGTGCACGCGCCGGACGTGCCCGGTACCGTGGTGGTTACGGAGTATTTCTTCCGTGCGGCATTTTCCATGGCTCCGGCAAGTCTTCCCCTCTCTGTAACCGAATGAGTACGGCCCGGAGCGTTTTGGTGGCAGAATCCGGTGCTCGGGGTTCGGGGGCCCCGTTGCCCGGAAAGTTATGGGGAGGGTTGTCCAGTGTCGGCAGGCGAGTCGAGTGGATCCGTGGTGCGCCGCATCCTGCTGGGCTCTCAGCTCAGAAGGCTGCGCGAGTCGCGCGGAATCACGCGTGAGGCGGCCGGCTACTCCATCCGGGCCTCCGAATCGAAGATCAGCCGCATGGAGTTGGGACGGGTGAGCTTCAAGGCCAGGGACATCGAGGATCTGCTCACGCTCTACGGGGTCACGGACGAGGCGGAGCGCGAGTCGCTCCTCGGCCTGGCACGCGAGGCCAACGTGGCGGGCTGGTGGCACAGTTACGGTGACGTGCTGCCCGGCTGGTTCCAGACGTACATCGGTCTGGAGGGGGCGGCATCCCTCATCCGTATCTACGAAGTCCAGTTCGTGCACGGCCTGTTGCAGACCGAGGCGTACGCCCACGCGGTCGTCGCGCGGGGCATGCGCGGGGCGCCCGAGGCGGAGATCGACCGCCGGGTGGCGCTACGACTCGAGCGGCAGAAGGTGCTCGTCTCCGAGCGCGCACCGGCCTTCCACGCGGTGCTCGACGAAGCGGCCCTGCACCGGCCCTACGGATCGCGCGACGTCATGCGCTCCCAGCTGCGGCATCTGCTGGAGATGTCGGAGCACCCCAACGTCTCCCTCCAGGTGATGCCGTTCAGTTTCGGCGGGCACGCGGGCGAGAGCGGCGCGTTCACCATGCTGCGCTTTCCCGAATCCGACCTCTCGGACATCGTCTTTCTGGAGCAGCTCACCAGCGCGCTCTATCTCGACAAGGCCGAGGACGTCCAGAGTTACGAAAAGGCCATGGTCCGGCTGCGCGCCGACAGCCCCGGGGAGGACAAGACCCGGGATCTCCTTCACGGACTGCTTCAACAGGCCTGATCTCCCGCGTACGATGACGGTCGATCAGGAGAGTGCGAAAGCCTGCAGTAAGGGATTGCATGTCCTTCTTCCATGAACTGGCCCATCAGTACATCGATGGCGAATGGCTGACCGGCAGCGGTTCGTGGGACATCATCGACGTCAATCCCTACAACGGCGAGAAGCTCTGCGCCATCACGGTCGCGACCACCACCGAGGTGGACCGCGCGTACCGGGCCGCCGAGCGCGCGCAGACGGCATGGGCCGATGCCCGTCCGCACGAGCGACAGGTCGTCCTCGTCCGGGCGTTGGCCGTCGTCGAGGAGCGCGCCGACGAGATCGCCGAGGCCATCGTCGACGAGCTGGGCGGGACGCTGCCCCGGGCTCGGTACGAGATCGATCTGGGCCGTGAGCTCCTCCGCGAGGCGATACGCCAGGCCGTCCGCCCGGTCGGCGGGCTGCTGCCCGCGGCGGTGGACGGCAAGGAGAACCGGCTGTACCGGCGGCCCGTCGGGGTCGTTTCCGTCATCAACGCCTTCAACTTCCCCTTCGTCGTGGCGATGAAGTCCGTCGCACCGGCCCTGGCGCTCGGCAACGCGGTGGTGATGAAGCCGCACCAGAACGCGCCCGTCGTCGGCGGCGGTCTCGTGGCCCGCGTCTTCGAGGAGGCCGGGCTGCCGCCGGGGCTGCTCAACGTGGTGGTCACGGACAGCGCCGAGATAGGGGACGCGTTCATCGAGCACCCGGTGCCCGCGGTGATCTCGTTCACCGGCTCGGACCGGGTCGGCCGCCGGATAGCGGCCAGGGCGGCCCGTCGCTTCAAGCGGTGCGTACTCGAACTCAGCGGCAACAGCGCCCTGGTCGTACTCGAGGACGCGGACATCGGAGCGGCCGTGGACGCCGCCGTCTTCAGCCGGTTCTTCTTCCAGGGCCAGGTCGGCATGGCGGCCAACCGCATCCTGGTCGACCGCCGGGTGGAGGCGGAGTTCGCCACTCGGTTCGTCGCCGAGGCGTCCCGGATCACCGCCGGTGACCCGCGCGACCCGGCCACCCGTATCGGGCCGGTCATCAACGCCTTCCAGGCCGACGCGCTCTCCGGGCTGGTCGACGAGGCGCTCGCCGCCGGGGCCACCGCGCTGCTGCGCGGCCGTACCCGGGGCAATGTCGTGGAACCGACCGTGCTGACCGGCGTGCCCGAGGGCTCGCCCCTGCTGACGCAGGAGGTCTTCGGCCCGGTGGCCGTACTGATCCCCTTCGACGGGGAGGACGAGGCGGTACGGATCGCCGACGACACCCCGTACGGGCTGAGCGGGGCCGTGCACACCGCCGACGTGGACCGCGGGGTGCGGTTCGCGCGGCGCGTCCGCACCGGGATGTTCCACGTCAACGGCCCCACCGTGCAGGACGATCCGCTGGCCGCCTTCGGGGGCGAGAAGATGTCCGGACTCGGCAGGCGGAACGGCGACGCGGCCGTGGACGCCTTCACGACGACCCACTGGATCTCGGTCCAGTACGGCCGCACGGTCTTTCCTTTCTGAACGGAACCGCGTGTCCCGGGGCTTGAGGACCGGAGCTGTCCGCAAGGGCTCGTAGCGTGCAGGTGTCGGTCGGGGCCACGGGGGCGCCGGCCCGAGACCCCGGGACGGTCAGCATGGTCACCCACGTGTCCGAATCGCACGGCGACGAGCGCGGCACCCTCCTCGCCTTCGTCGAGGCCCAGCGCGGCGCGATCCGTCGCACCCTCCTCGGGCTGACCGAGGAGCAGGCGGCGAGCCGGCCGAGCGTCAGCGGGCTCTCCCTCTCCGGGCTGGCCAAGCACGTCGCCGAGACCGAGCTGAACTGGCTGCGGATGGCCCAGCGGCAGCCCAACGAGAAGGCGCGCACCCAGGAGACCTGGGGGGACAGCTTCCGGCTCGTGGGCGACGAGACCGTCCCCCAGGTGCTGGCGTTCTGGGACGGCGTCGCCGCCGAGACCGAGGAGTACATCCGGTCCGCGCCGGACCTCGACGCCACCTTCCCACTGCCGGAGGCTCCCTGGTTCCCGAAGGACGAGGAGGTCTCCCTGCGGTGGTTCCTGGTCCACCTGGTCGAGGAGATCGCCCGGCACGCCGGTCACGCCGACGTCATCAGGGAGTCCCTGGACGGCAGGACCGCCTTCGAGCTGATCGCGGAGAGCCGCACGTAGGCTGCGGCCGACGGCTGTTCAGTGGTGGAACGAGGTGGCGGCGCCCTTGTCGCGGCTCAGCGGGCGCGGCTGTTCGCGCAGTTCGGGCAGCAGTGCCCGCAGGTCCTCCAGCAGGAGTTCGGCGAGGTCGGAGGAGAAGCCGTTGCGGCAGACGATCCGCAGCACCGACAGGTCCTGCCGGTTGGCCGGGAAGGTGTAGGCGGGCACCAGCCAGCCGTGCTCGCGCAGCCGCCGGGACACGTCGAAGACGTCGTACGCCGTCACGTCCGGCGCGGTCGTCACGGCGAAGACCGGCAACTCGTCGCCACGGGTGAGGAGATGGAAGTCGCCGAGGGCCTCGATCCGCTCGGCGAGGCCCCGGGCCACGTCCCGGGAGGTCTGCTGGACGGCGCGGTAGCCCTCCCGGCCCAGCCGCAGGAAGGTGTAGTACTGCGCGACGACCTGGGCGCCCGGCCGGGAGAAGTTCAGCGCGAAGGTGGGCATGTCGCCGCCGAGGTAGTTGACCCGGAAGACGAGCTCCTCGGGGAGGTCCTCGGGGGTGCGCCAGAGCGCCCAGCCGACCCCCGGGTAGACCAGGCCGTACTTGTGGCCCGAGGTGTTGATGGAGGACACCCGGGGGAGCCGGAAGTCCCACACCAGGTCCTCGTCGACGAAGGGCGCGACCATGGCGCCCGAGGCGCCGTCGACATGGACCGGGATGTCGAGACCGGTCCGCTCCTGGAGGGCGTCCAGCGCCTCGCAGAGGCCGGCGATCGGCTCGTAGGACCCGTCGAAGGTGGAGCCGAGGATGCCGACGACCCCGATGGTGTTCTCGTCGCAGAGGTCGGCGGCGCCCTGCGGGTCGATGTGGAAGCGGTCGCCCTCCATGGGGACGAGCCGGGCCTCGACCTCCCAGAAGTTGCAGAACTTCTCCCAGCACACCTGCACGTTGATGCCCATCACCAGATTGGGCCGCGCGGTGGCCGGGTAGCGGTCCGGGTTCTTCGCCGCCCAGCGCCGCTTCAGCGCCAGCCCGGCGAGCATGCATGCCTCGCTGGAGCCGGTCGTGGAGCACCCCACGGCGGTGGCCGGGTCGGGGGCGTTCCACAGGTCGGCGAGCATCGCGACGCACCGGCGCTCCAGTTCGGCGGTGCGCGGGTACTCGTCCTTGTCGATCATGTTCTTGTCCCGGCACTCCGCCATCAGCACCCCCGCCTGGGGTTCCATCCAGGTGGTCACGAAAGTGGCGAGGTTGAGCCGGGAGTTGCCGTCGAGCATCAGCTCGTCGTGGACGAGCCCGTACGCGGTGGACGGCGGGAGCGGGCCGTCCGGCAGCCGGTGCGTCGGCGGGGCCGAGGTCATTCCGGCCGTCGGATCCGCCTCCCCGAAGAAGGGGTTGAGAGCCAGCTTCCGGCCCCTGCCGGAACCGTCCTTGCCGTGTGATCCCTTGTGGAGCGGCATGCGGCACGTCCTCTCGGTTCGCGGGCCCGTCGTCCCCTCACCGCCTGGTCGGCCCTCGGCGGCGGGGCCGTGCCTGACCGTTCCCGCCGGGTGGTCGGTCCCGGCTCATCCGACGCGCATGGTCAGGTACGGCCCAGACCGGCCTTGATGGCCCGGGTGAACTTCACGACGCGCTCCGCCTGGACGCGCGCAGCCGTCAGCGTCTCCTCGCCGACCGGGATGTCCCCCTGGCCGGCGACGTGCGACGTGCCGTACGGGTTGCCGTCGACGAACTTCGACGGGTCGGTGTACCCGGGGGCGACGAGGATGCCGCCGAAGTGGTGGATGGTGTTGTAGAGCGCGAGCAGCGTCGACTCCTGGCCGCCGTGCGCGGTGGCGCTGGAAGTGAAGCCGCTGTAGACCTTGTCGGCCAGCGCACCGGCCTGCCAGAGGCCGCCGAGGGTGTCGATGAACTGCTTGAGCTGGGCTGCGACGTTCCCGTACCGGGTCGGCGAGCCGAAGATCACCGCGTCGGCCCAGACGATGTCGTCGGCGACGACCTCCGCGATGTCGGCGGTCGCCCGTACGTTGGCGGCCCAGGCCGGGTTGGAGTCGATGGCGGCCTGCGGGGCGAGCTCGGCGGCCCTGCGCAGCCGTACGTCGGCGCCGGCTTTCTCCGCGTCCTCGGCGAGGGCCTTGGCGATCGTCGCGATGGTGCCGGTCGACGAGTAGTAGACGACGGCGACATTGACGGGCGTGGACATACGAGACCCTCCGGGCGTCGGGTGGGACGGGCCGTACGGCGGGAGTTCTCGTGCGGCTCCAAGAGGCCGTACACATGTGACGATACGGACAAACAGCCCATCAGGCACGTCCGGCGGGAGAGCGGGTGCGCTACGGCCCCGCGCCTCACCGGCCCCTCACCGCAGCGCCGTACCGTCCTCGTGCAGCTGCATCTGGGGCCGCCCGGTCACCAGCAGCCAGGCGGGCAGGGTCGCCACGCAGAGCACCGGCAGCACCGTCAGGTCGCTCACCAGCACCGCGGCCATGAAGAGGCTCAGCCAGCCCTGCCGGGTGACCGCGAGGACCAGCCCCAGAACCGCGCAGGAGACGGCGAGCGCGGGCGGCACCGCGTCGACCAGCGCGTGCGCGCAGAGTCCCAGGGCCGCCCCGGCGAAGACCGCCGGGAAGATCCGGCCGCCCCGGAAGCCGCAGGTGGCGGCCACCACCAGCGCCGCCATCTTCACCACCGCCATCGCGGCGAACTCCCCGGCCGACCAGCCGTCGGGCGACGCGGCCAGCTCCTCCACCTCCTCCAGCCCCTTGAACAGGGTCAGATGGCCGCCCAGCGCACCCAGCAGCCCGAGCGCGAGCCCGCCGGCGGTGATGGCGAGCACCGGGTACCGCAGTGCCTTGAACGCCCGGTGCGCCCACGGCGCCGCCAGCACCCCGGCCATGCCGAGCACCGCCCCCGCCGAGGCGATCACCAGCGCGGACAGGAGGTCGCCCCAGCCGGTGTGGGTGTAGGCGGGCAGCGACAGGTCGAAGCTGGGGTGGTCCGCGAGCGTCATGGTCAGCGCCCCCGCCGTACCCGCCGCGAGCGGGCCGAAGAGGCGGTCCCAGAGCGCTCCGGGGCCCGGCTGGGAGGCGAGGACCTCGGAGAGGATCAGGGCGGCGGCGACCGGGGTGCCGAAGAGGGCGCCGATGGTGCCCGCCGCCGCGAGCCCCACCCACAGCTCGCCCGGCGCGTCGGGGGCCAGCCGCCGGCCCAGCCAGAAGACGAGCGCGATGTTCGCCTCGGTGATCGGGTTCTCCGGCCCGAGGCTCACCCCGCCCGCCAGCGCCAGCACGGTGACCAGCAGCAGCCCCGGTACGACCCCGGGGGCGAGCGGGGCGCCGACCAGCCCGGTGGTGGCCGGGTCGGGGCCCGCGTGGCCGTGCACCAGATGGACGGTGATCCCGACCGCGACGCCGGTCGCGGTGAGCATGATGATCATCCAGAGCGAGGAGTAGCGGCCGATCCCCAGCGCGTCCGGGAGGGTCTCCCAGAGGACGTCCTGGAACTCCTCGGCCAGCAGGCTCACGCCGAGCAGGATCAGCGCCGAGCCGACGCCGACCACCAGCGCCGGCAGCACGACGGGCAGCAGCCGCCGGGCGGGCGTGGGGGCGGGCGCCGGGCCGTGACCGACGGGGGCGGAGGGGGGCAGGGAGCCCGGGGAAACAGGTGAGGGATGCGACGCGGAGGAGGGAGCCACCGGCTCACCCTATCCACGCAAATGCCGCACAAGCCGCTTATCCCGCACGCCTCGCAGCACGCCTCGCGCCATGCCCGGCACCACGCCCGGCAGCACCCTTCGCGCCCGCGCGAAGGGTGCTGCCGGGCGTCACAACTCGCTGATCACCGCGGCCGTCCCGTAGGCACAGACCTCGGTGCCCACGTCCGCCGCCTCGGAGACGTCGAAGCGCATCATCAGCACCGCGTTCGCGCCGCGCGCCCTCGCCTGCTCGACGAGGCGTTCCATCGCCTGGTTGCGGGTCTCGACGAGGGTCTTGGTCAGCCCCTTCAGCTCGCCGCCGATCATCGACTTCAGCCCGGCGCCGATCTGGCTGCCCAGGTGGCGGGAGCGCACGGTCAGACCGAACACCTCCCCGATCACCCGGGTCACCTGGTGCCCGGGAACGTCGTTCGTGGTGACGACGAGCACGTCCGCGTGTTCGCTCTGGCCGCCGCCGTAGTCCTCGATGCCCATGGGCGACACCTCCTGGGGACCAGCTTCGCCGCGGTCGGTGCGCTGCGCACGCCCACCGCGGCCACTGGAACCCGGAGCATCCCCGGGGCGTTGATAGCTTGGGGCGGCCACGCAGCCGCCATCGATCGATCCTGGAGCCCGGACCCTTGAATACGCTTGCGCTCGGCCCGAGCTGGCTGGACCCGGACTATCTGATCAACACCTTCGGACTTCCCGGCGTCCTCCTCATCGTGTTCGCCGAGTCCGGACTGCTGATCGGGTTCTTCCTGCCCGGCGACTCCATCCTGTTCACCACGGGCCTCCTGGTGACCACGGGCCAGTTGCGCTACCCGCTCTGGCTGGTCTGCCTCCTGATCGGCATCGCCGCGATCGTCGGGGACCAGGTCGGCTACCTCTTCGGCCGGAAGGTGGGACCGTCCCTCTTCAACCGGCCGGACTCCAAGCTCTTCAAGCAGGAGAACGTCGAGAAGGCGCACGAGTTCTTCGAGAAGTACGGTCCGAAGTCGCTGATCCTGGCCCGGTTCGTGCCGGTGATCCGCACCTTCACGCCGATCATCGCCGGTGTCAGCCGGATGAACTACCGCTCGTTCCTCATCTTCAACATCATCGGCGGTGTCCTCTGGGGCGTCGGGGTGACCGTGCTCGGAGCGGTGCTCGGCAAGATCGAGTTCGTGCACAAGAACATCGAGGCGATTCTCGTTCTGATCGTGCTGATCTCCGTGGTGCCGATCGCGATCGAGTTCCTCCGGGCCCGCTCCAAGTCGAAGAAGGCCGCCGCGAACCGCCAGGACGACGACCGCCCCGGCGGCAGCCCCTCCGACGGCCCCTCCGGCAGCTCGCCCGCCGGCCGCCGCGGCCGTCACGCCAAGCGCTGACGCCCGCCCGGCCCCGGTACGGCGCCCCTCCCGGTGCGCACGGGACGGGCGCCGTTCGCGTAGGCGGGGTCTCAGAAGCCGCGGGTGCGCTTGGCGGCCCGGCGGCCCGCGCCCGTCTCCGTACCCGGGACCCGCATGAAGAGCCGGGAGATCTCGCTCCCGAGGTTCACCCCGATCGCGATGGCCAGCGCCGTCGCCACCGCCGTGGAGAGGGAGGCGAGCCCCCGGTCCAGCTCGCCCTGGGCCACGCCGAGCAGCCCGAAGTACGTCGCGGAACCGGGCAGCAGCGGGCCGATGGCCGCCGTGATGAAGGGCAGCGAGGAGGTGTAGCGGTAGCGCGAGAAGAGCTGCCCGAACAGCCCCACGAGCCCGGCCGCCACGGCCGTCGCCGCGACCGGCGAGAGGTCGCCGGTGCGGGCCATCGCCCCGTAGATGATCCAGGCCACCCCGCCGTTCAGGGTCACCGCGAGCACGGTGGACCGCTCCTGCTGGAGCAGGATGGCGAAGGCCAGGCTCAGCGCCATCGACGCCAGGATCTGGAGCACCGGCCGGTCGTGGGCGACGAAACGTTCCTCCGGATTGAGCGTGGCGCCCAGCTGGAGCCCCAGATAGAGCACCACCAGCACCCCGACCACGATCCCGATGAAGAAGTACATCACCTCCAGCAGGCGCGCTGCGGCGGTGATGTAGTAGCCGGTCAGCCCGTCCTGCACGCCCGCGACCAGGGCCCGCCCCGGCAGCAGCGCGAAGAGCCCACCGGTGATCACGGCGGACGGCCGCACATCGCTCCAGTGGGTGAGCGTCAGCGCCACCCCCAGCGCGGCGGGCGGCATCGCCGCGGCGGTGAACTGGTAGAACTCCGGCAGCCCGCGCCCCGCGCAGAACCAGGCGAGCCGGTCGCCGAGCATGGCGCCGGCCGCCGCCACGAAGAACACCACCACGCCACCGCCGACCAGTACCGAAGCCGCCCCTGCGAGCAGCCCGGCCGCCGCCGTGAGCGCCCAGCCGGGGAAGGGGTGGCGGTTGCGCCGGATCTCCGCAAGCCGCCGGTACGCCTCCTCCAGCGAGACGTCCACGTCCTCGGTGGTGATGTCGTCGATCAGCCGGAAGACCGCCGCGAGCCGGTTGTAGTCGGTGCCCCGGCGGCGCACCGTGCGGCTCGCCGTCACCGGGTCGTCGACCAGCGAGGGCTGGTGCGAGATGGAGAGCAGCGTGAAGGTGACGGTCGGTTCGCACCGGTCCAGACCGTAACTACGCGTCACCGCGAACATCGCGGCCTCCACGTCCTCGGCGCCCTCGCCCCCGGCCAGCAGCAGCTCGCCGATACGGAGCGTCAGGTCGAGCACCCTCGGTACGGCGGGGCCCGAGTCGTCCGTCCGCTGGACGCTCTCCGCCGCGGGGCGCTCGGTGACCGGCATCCGGAGCATCGTGCGCATCCGGTCCTGCCAGGGTGCTTCCTTGGTCAGCCGGACCATCGGGATGCCCTGCGCCGGGGTGAACGCGGGCGTCTGGCTCGCGTCGTACGTCCGGGGCGGGGTGAAGGCCGAGGCGCCGGTGTCCGAGTCGGAGAGGTTCTTTCCCGCCCGGCCCGGACCGGAAGCGGAACCGGGCCCGGGGGGCTCCGGCTGCACCCCGGCCGGTACCGCGAACTCCGAGGTCGGCTGGTCGTCTTCGAGCGGCAGCACGGGCTGCTCCACTCCGGCGGGCGCGGTGAACGCACTGTGCGCCTCGTCGGACTGGGGCTTCTGGTCCTCCGGACCGCCCTGTTCCGCCACTGCTGGACCTCACTCTTCCTGGCCTGATGCGTCCTGGCCGCACTCCTGCCCAGTATGGGCACGGACAAGGGACCCGCACGCGAAACGGGCGGCACACCGATGAGGTGTACCGCCCGTTCACGCTGTCCTCAGGCTGTCGACGAAGCCCCCGGGTGACCCCTGGGCCTCCGTCAGGACCGGCCCCGCCACCCGTACGGAAGCGGAACCGGAATGTCCGGCGAAGGGGACCGCGTCAGTGCGCGCCGCCCTGGTCCTGCAGACGCTTGTAGGAGGCCTCGATCTCGGCCTCGGCCGCGACACGGCCGACCCAGTCGGCGCCCTCGACGGACTTGCCCGGCTCCAGGTCCTTGTAGACCTCGAAGAAGTGCTGGATCTCCAGGCGGTCGAACTCCGACACGTGCTGGATGTCCTGCAGGTGCTCGACGCGCGGGTCCGACGCGGGGACGCACAGCAGCTTGTCGTCGCCGCCAGCCTCGTCCGTCATGCGGAACATGCCGATGGCGCGGCACTTGATGAGGCATCCGGGGAACGTGGGCTCGTCCAGGATGACCAGCGCGTCCAGCGGGTCGCCGTCCTCGCCGAGGGTGTTCTCGACGAAGCCGTAGTCGGCCGGGTAGCTGGTCGAGGTGAAGAGTCGACGGTCCAGGCGGATCCGACCGGTCTCGTGGTCCACCTCGTACTTGTTCCGCGAACCCTTCGGGATCTCGATGGTGACGTCGAACTCCACGGGTGGCTCCTCCATGATCAACACATACGACTGGTGGTTAAGTGTCCCCCACGCAGATGTGTGCTCGCGAAAGGGGCTGGTCAACGGTGGCCGAGCCGGTGGATGAACCGTCGAAGGAACCGTCGGACCCCTGGGGCAAGCTGAAGAGCCTGGCCGGAAAACCGGCCCTGCCGGACAGCTGGCGGCTCGTCGCAGGCTCCGCGGTTCTCGGCCTGGTGGTCGCCGCCGGCGCCGTGTTCGCCGCCGGGCCCTGGGACAACGGTCAGCGTACGGCCGAACGCGCCCTGGCCGCCGACCAGGGCCGTACAGGTGACGCAGCTCACCGGAGTTCCGCGGCGGGCCCCGCCGCGCCCGCACCCGCCCCCAGCGCCGCCGCGGTGCTCGCAGCACTCGGCACCGGCCGCGCCCCGGCCGGTGCGGCGGTGGCGCCGGCCAAGGAGCTGGACCGGCTGGTCAAGGCCTCCGCACTCGGCACCCGTACGACGGCCGTCGTCGTGGACACGGCCACCGGCAAGCAGATCTACGCACGCGCCGCCGGTACGCCGATGACCCCCGCCTCCACCATCAAGCTCGCCACCACGGTCGCCGCGCTCTCGGCGCTCGGCCCCGACCACCGCATCGACACCACCGTGCGCGCCTCGCCCGACCTGCGCACCGTCACCCTCGTCGGCGGCGGCGACCCCACCCTGGACGAGGCCGGACTGCGTGCGCTGGCCCGTTCCACCGCCAGGGCCCTCGACGACCGGAAGGTGCGCGAGGTCGCCCTCACGTACGACGCCTCCGCCTACTCCGGGCCCGCCCGTCACCCCATCGGCCCCAACGACAACATCGCGCCGGTGAGCGCCCTCATGGTGCGGGAGGGACGGCTCGACAAGAGCGACCACGGACCCGCCGCGCGCACCGGCGACCCCGCGGCCGACGCCGCACGCGTGTTCGCCGGGTACCTGAAGGACAACGGCGTGAACACGACGGGCGAACCCCGCTCCCACCGGCCGGCCGCCAGAGCGGCCACCCTCGCCACCCACCACTCCGCGCCGCTCGGCGCCCTGGTCGAACGGACCCTCACCAACAGCGACAACGACCTCGCCGAGGCCCTCGCCCGGCAGACCGCCATCGGCGCCGGCCGCCCGGCCGGCTTCGACGGGGCCCGCGCAGCGGTCACCGCGCAGCTCAAGGAGCTCGGCCTGCCGGTCACCGGCGCCCGGCTCGGCGACGGCAGCGGACTCGACCGGAACGACAAGGTCTCCGCCGCCCTCCTGGCCGGCCTCCTCGCCCGCGCGGCGGACCCCGCCCACCCCGAACTCCGCCCCGTCCTCACCGGGCTTCCGGTGGCCGGCTTCAGCGGCACGCTCGACGCCCGCTACGGCGAGAAGTCGGGCGGCGCCGGACTCGTACGGGCCAAGACGGGCACCCTCACCGGCGTCAACGCGCTGGCCGGCACGGTCGTGGACCCACGCGGCCGGCTGCTCGCCTTCGCCTTCCTCACCTCGGGCACCACCGCCCCCGGCGACGCCGAGAAGGCCCTCGACGACCTCGCCACGGCACTGGCCACCCGGACCGGCTGACGCCCCCGCGGCGCCGTCGCCCGATGCGGGCGACGGCCGTCAACGCCCCTCCACGGAAGCGCGCCCTCACGTACGGTTGACGCATGACGAGCATCGGTGGTGCCGAGATGGTCGACTGGAATCTCGCGGTGGCGACCGCGACCCGGCTCGTACGCCCGGGTCCCGAGATCGACCGCGAGGAGGCGCGCGCCGTCGTCGCGGAGCTGCGCCGCCACGCCAAGGCCTCGGAGGAACACGTCCGTTCCTTCACCCGGATGATCCCGGTGGGCCCAGGGGCCCCCGTCCCGGCCGACACGCCCGTCCTGGTCGTGGACCGGGCCGGCTGGATCAAGGCCAACGTCGCGGGGTTCCGCGAACTCCTGCGCCCGCTGCTCTCCAAGATGTCGGAGCGGCGCGGCAGCGGTCCCGGCCAGAGCGTCATCGGGGCCGTCGGCGGCAAGGTGACCGGCGTCGAACTCGGCATGCTGCTCTCCTTCCTCGCCTCCCGGGTGCTCGGCCAGTACGAGACCTTCGCCCCCGCGAGCCGGGAGCTGCCCGCCCTCGACCAGGGCGGCGGCCGACTGCTCCTGGTCGCCCCGAACATCGTCCACGTCGAGCGCGAACTCGACGTGGACCCGCACGACTTCCGGCTCTGGGTGGCCCTCCACGAGGAGACCCACCGCACCCAGTTCACCGGGGTGCCCTGGCTGCGCGACCACCTCCAGGGCGAGATCCAGTCCTTCCTGGACCAGACCGACGTGGACCCCGCCACCTTCGTCGAACAACTGCGTGAGGCCGTGCAGTCGCTCGTCGGCGGGCGGCCCGAGGGAGAGCGCGGCGAGGGCGGCGGACGCAGCCTCGTCGACCTCGTCCAGACGCCCGCCCAGCGCGAGATCCTCGGCCGGCTCACGGCCGTGATGTCCCTGCTGGAGGGGCACGCCGACTTCGTCATGGACGGGGTCGGGCCCGACGTGGTCCCCTCGGTCGCCGAGATCCGCGAGAAGTTCCAGCAGCGCCGGGCGCGCGGTGCGGGCCGACTCGACCTGGCCCTGCGCAAACTGCTCGGCATGGACGCGAAGCTCCGTCAGTACCGCGACGGCGAGCGGTTCGTGAGCGCCGTCGTCGCCGAGGTCGGCATGGACGGGTTCAACCGGGTGTGGACCTCGCCCAACACCCTGCCGACGAAGGCCGAGATCGCCGCCCCCGCGGAGTGGGTCGCGCGCGTGCACCGTAAGGCAGATTCGTGATCTTGACGCGGCCCACGGCCGGATAAAGGTCCTCCAATCACCCATCCGAGGGACCATGAGGGCATGGGAAGCCGTGCAATGCTCGGTGAACAGCTTGTCTCTGTCACCATCGACGCACTCTGAGTGACGTCAGGGACGGCACTTCGCCGTCCCGCCACTCGGAGGCACCCCCCAGAACTCCAGAAGGGCACCGGACATGGGTCCCCATCCTGCGGTCGCGGCGATACGCCTGGCGGTCCGCCGCGTACTCCACGACGTACTCACCGAACACACCCTCCGCGCCGGCCAGGGACTCCACCCCGACCGCGCCCACCACTCCCGCCTCGCCGAAGCCGGCGGGGCCGGCCGGACGGCCTTTCCCGAACGGCCCGCGGCCGCCGGCCGACCGCTCGTCCTGGTGGCCTGCTCCGGTGGCGCCGACTCCATGGCGCTCGCCTCCGCCCTCGCCTTCGAGGCCCGCAAGCTCGACGTCCGGGCCGGCGGCATCACCGTCGACCACAACCTCCAGACCGGCAGCGGACTGCGCGCGGCCGAGGTCGTCACCCGGCTGACCGCCATGGACCTCGACCCCGTCGAGGCCGTCGCCGTCCACGTCGGACGCGAAGGCGGCCCCGAAGCCGCCGCCCGCGACGCCCGCTACGCCGCGCTCGACGCCGCCGCCGAGCGCCACGGCGCCGCCACGATCCTGCTCGGCCACACCCGTGACGACCAGGCCGAGACGGTGCTGCTCGGGCTCGCCCGGGGCTCCGGCATCCGCTCGCTCTCCGGCATGGCCGCCGCCTCCGGGCCGGCCGGCCGCTACCGCCGCCCGTTCCTCCAGCTCGACCGGCAGACCGTCCGCAAGGCCTGCCTGGTCCAGTCCCTCCCCGTCTGGGACGACCCGCACAACGCCGATCCCGCCTACACCCGCTCCCGCCTCCGCCACGAAGGCCTGCCCGCCCTGGAGAAGGCCCTCGGCAAGGGCGTCGTCGAGGCACTCGCCCGTACGGCCCAGCTCTCCCGGGACGATGCCGACGCCCTGGACGGCTGGGCCGCCGAGGCGGAGCGCGCCGTGCGCGACGACGACGGCGAGCTGGACTGCGCCAAGCTCTGGGCGCTCCCGCCCGCCGTACGCCGCCGGGTTCTGCGCCGCGCCGTCATCGACGCGGGCGCCCCGGCCGGTTCGCTCTTCGCCCGGCACGTCGAGGAAGTGGACCGCCTGATCACCGGATGGCGGGGCCAGCGCGCCCTCAACCTGCCCGGCCGCGTCGAAGCCCGGCGGCAGGGTGGCAGACTGGTCATCCGGCAGAGCTGAAGAGCAAGCGGCTGACGTGCAGGCGAGACGGCCGGCCGGGCCCGGGTGACACACACCGGGCCGGGCGGGCGAAGAAAGAGACGCGGGTGAACGAGAAGGACATGGGCAGCGACCTCCAGTCGGTGCTCCTCACGAAGGAAGAGATCGACGCGAAGCTCGTCGAGCTCGCCGCCAAGATCGACGCGGAGTACGCGGGCAAGGATCTGCTCCTCGTCGGGGTCCTCAAGGGCGCGGTGATGGTCATGGCCGACCTGGCGCGCGCGCTGTCCACCCCCGCCACGATGGACTGGATGGCGGTCTCCTCGTACGGCGCGGGCACCCAGTCCTCCGGCGTCGTCCGCATCCTCAAGGACCTGGACACCGACATCAAGGGCAAGCACGTCCTGATCGTCGAGGACATCATCGACTCCGGGCTGACGCTCTCCTGGCTGCTCTCCAACCTGGGGTCGCGCGAGCCGGCGAGCCTGGAGGTCTGCACCCTGCTGCGCAAGCCGGACGCCGCCAAGGTCGCGATCGACGTGAAGTGGATCGGCTTCGACATCCCCAACGAGTTCGTCGTCGGCTACGGGCTGGACTACGCGGAGAAGTACCGCAACCTCCCGTTCGTCGGCACCCTCGCCCCGCACGTCTACGGCGGCTGAGAGCCTGTCGGGAGGAGGCCCCCGCCGCACGCCGGCCGGGGGCCTTCCCCGGAACACGGCGGCGTCGGGAACCCTTACCCCGCTCCCGCCGTTGAAGGTCTCGAATAAGGGTTTCCGGTACGTCCTCGGCGGTCGAAGGCCACAATGCTGGGGTACGGTCCGAAGAGCAGTCTCAATCTCACAGCAGCATTTACCTACGGGCAGGAGGGACGGGGCGACTTCGCTCCGTATGGATGGACGTGAAGCGATACTTCCGTGGGCCGGTCATGTGGATCGTGCTGGCCGTCCTCGCCGTGGTCGTGTTGATGCAGGTCGTCGGCTCGTCCGGCGGCTACAAGACGGTGGACACCGCCAAGGTGGTCCAGGCGATCAGCAAGAACCAGGTGGAGTCGGCCAAGCTGACCACCGGTGACGAACAAATCCTCAAGATCGAGCTGAAGGACGGCGAGAAGCTCAAGGGCGAGTCCGGCAGCAAGTTCCAGGCCAGCTACATCGGCAGCCAGGGCGTCGATCTCGCCGAGACGATGCAGCAGAAGTTCGAGAGCGGTGACATCGAGAAGGGTTACACCGTCTCGCCGTCGAAGCAGTCGCCGTTCCTCTCGATCCTGCTGTCGCTCCTGCCCTTCGTCCTCATCGTGGTCATCTTCCTGTTCCTGATGAACCAGATGCAGGGCGGCGGCTCCAAGGTCATGCAGTTCGGCAAGTCCAAGGCCAAGCTGATCACCAAGGACACGCCGAAGACGACGTTCGCCGACGTGGCGGGCTCGGACGAGGCCGTCGAGGAGCTCCACGAGATCAAGGAGTTCCTCCAGGAGCCGGCGAAGTTCCAGGCCGTCGGCGCCAAGATCCCGAAGGGCGTCCTGCTCTACGGGCCCCCCGGTACGGGCAAGACCCTGCTCGCGCGCGCCGTCGCCGGCGAGGCGGGCGTGCCGTTCTACTCGATCTCCGGCTCCGACTTCGTCGAGATGTTCGTCGGTGTCGGTGCCTCCCGGGTGCGTGACCTCTTCGAGCAGGCCAAGGCGAACGCCCCGGCGATCGTCTTCGTCGACGAGATCGACGCCGTCGGCCGCCACCGCGGCGCCGGCATGGGCGGCGGTCACGACGAGCGCGAGCAGACGCTCAACCAGCTGCTCGTCGAGATGGACGGCTTCGACGTCAAGGGCGGCGTGATCCTGATCGCGGCGACCAACCGGCCGGACATCCTCGACCCGGCGCTGCTGCGCCCGGGCCGGTTCGACCGTCAGATCGCCGTGGACCGCCCGGACATGCTGGGGCGCCTGGAGATCCTCAAGGTGCACAAGAAGGGCAAGCCGGTCACGGAGGACGTCGACCTCAACGCCGTCGCCCGCCGCACCCCCGGCTTCACCGGCGCCGACCTGGCGAACGTGCTGAACGAAGCGGCGCTCCTCACGGCGCGCGGCAACAAGAAGCTGATCGACAACTCCACCCTGGACGAGGCGATCGACCGCGTCGTGGCCGGACCGCAGAAGCGGACCCGGATCATGTCCGAGAAGGAGAAGAAGATCACCGCGTACCACGAGGGCGGACACGCCCTGGTCGCGGCGGCTTCCCCCCAGTCGGACCCGGTGCACAAGATCACGATTCTCTCCCGCGGCCGTGCCCTCGGTTACACGATGGTGCTCCCGGAGGAGGACAAGTACTCCACGACCCGCAACGAGATGCTCGACCAGCTCGCGTACATGCTGGGCGGGCGCGCGGCCGAGGAGCTGGTCTTCCACGACCCGACCACGGGTGCCGCCAACGACATCGAGAAGGCCAGTGCCACGGCCCGCGCGATGGTGACGCAGTACGGCATGACCGAGCGGCTCGGCGCGATCAAGTTCGGCGGTGACAACACCGAGCCCTTCGTGGGCCGCGAGATGGGTCACCAGCGCGACTACTCGGAAGAGGTCGCCGCGCTCGTCGACGAAGAGGTCAAGAAGCTCATCGAGACCGCGCACAACGAGGCGTGGGAGATCCTGGTCGAGAACCGGGACATCCTCGACACCCTGGTCCTCCAGCTCCTGGAGAAGGAGACCCTGGGCAAGGAGGAGATCGCGGAGATCTTCGCCCCGATCGTGAAGCGTCCGGCCCGCCCGGCGTGGACCGGTTCGGCCCGGCGCACTCCGTCGACGCGACCGCCGGTGCTCTCGCCGAAGGAGCTCGCCCTGACGAACGGCTCGGCGAGCGCCAACGGCTCGGCGAGCGCCAACGGCTCGGCGAGTGCCAACGGCTCGGCGGCGTCCACGGACACCACCGCCGGCAGCAAGGACATCTCCTCGGAGGACCGTCCGGAGAGCTGACCCCGTACCGCACAGGTGTGACGGCCCTCACCCGCCGCCCGCCCGTACCGGAATGGATGCCGCGCCCCCCAGGTTTTAGCCTGGGGGGCGCGGCTTTCCGTTGGGCCGTGCAGGCACCGCGCAGCCGGCGCGCAGAGGAACGAGGCACAGATGACCGACCCGGTGACGCTGGACGGCGCTCACGCGAACAGCCCGTACGGCGAGTTCGACGAGAAGCGGGCCGAGGCCGCCGTACGGGAGCTGCTGATCGCGGTCGGCGAGGACCCGGACCGCGAGGGACTCCGGGAGACCCCGGCGCGCGTCGCGCGGGCGTACCGGGAGATCTTCGCGGGGCTCTTCCAGGAGGCCGAGGACGTCCTGACGACCACGTTCGACCTGGGGCACGACGAGATGGTCCTGGTGAAGGACATCGAGGTCTTCTCCACCTGCGAGCACCACCTCGTGCCGTTCCGGGGGGTCGCGCACGTGGGGTACATCCCGGCGACCTCGGGGAAGATCACCGGGCTCTCCAAGCTGGCCCGGCTGGTGGACGTCTACGCCCGCAGGCCGCAGGTCCAGGAGCGGCTCACCACGCAGATCGCCGAGTCCCTGATGGAGATCCTGGAGCCGCGCGGCGTCATCGTCGTCATCGAGTGCGAGCACATGTGCATGTCGATGCGCGGGATTCGCAAACCCGGGGCGAAGACGATCACCTCGGCGGTACGCGGACAGCTCCGCGACCCGGCGACGCGGGCCGAGGCGATGAGCCTCATCATGGCGCGCTGACGCGTACGGCACTTCGCTCGGCGCGGCCGGGCCTTCAGGCCGCGGCCACGCTCTTGTCGTCGTCGTGGTCCTCGGGGAGCTTGCAGACGCGCTCCAGGAAGAGGGCCGCGGCGATGACGGCGAACGACGCCACCACGGCGGCGCCCGCGTAGATCGCCTGGTCGCGGCGGGGCGGCAGGTCCAGATAGCTCAGCAGGAACACGCCGGTGCCGCCGTACACCCCGGCGACCAGCGCGGCCACCAGGGCGCTGGCCTGGCCGAAAACGAGGGCCCGGGCCGCCATCAGCGGCTCGACGCCCTTGGCTCCGGGGCGGCGTTCGCGCTGGGCGCGCAGCCGGGACCTGAGCGAGAGGGCCGTCGCCAGCAGGACCGCGGCGATGGCCGCGAGCACGATCGGGGCGGCCAGCGGGACGCTCGGCAGGGTGCCGAGGGCGTTCCAGAGGCGCGCACCGGCCCAGGACAGCACGCCCGCGCCGGCGAAGAGCCCGGCCAGCACTCGGAGCCGTAGTTGCCTCACCGATCAAGCCGCCCTTCGCTGCCCGCGGTCCGTCCGCGATCCACCCGCGAGGTGTCCGCGGGGTCCGTCCGTACATGTCTGCCCAGGGCTGTCCGTGGTCCGGGTGGACCGGGGACAGCCCTCAGAGCCTAACGACTACTCGGGCAAGCGGAGTTCCAGGTCGGCCCGGGGCAGCACGCCGTCCCGTCCGATTCCGGCCAGCAGCTCGGCGACCGGGCCGGCGCCCGGCAGCTGCGCCTCGGGGTCCACGTCGTGCCAGGGCGCGAGGACGAAGGCCCGCTCGCCGGCCCGGGGGTGCGGCAGTGTGAGGTGCGGGTCGTCGGAGACCACGTCGGCGTACGCCACGATGTCGACGTCGATGGTGCGGGGACCCCAGCGCTCCTCGCGGACGCGGTCGAAGGCCTCCTCGATGGCGTGGCCGCGCTCCAGCAGCGAGGACGGCGGCAGCGTCGTCTTCACCACGACCACCGCGTTGAAGTACGACGGCTGGGAGCCGGGCTCGACCCCCCAGGGCTCCGTCTCGTACACCGGGGAGACCGCTTTGACCCGGACGCCGGGGGTGTCCTCCAGGGCGTCGATAGCGCCCTGGAGGGTCTCCAGGCGGTTGCCCAGGTTGGAGCCGAGCGAGATCACGGCCCGCTTCGGGTTGGAGAGAGTGATGTCGGCGTCGTCCACCTGCTGGACGACCGAGGCCGGCACCGGCTGGACAGTGGGATCGCTCTGCCCGCGGGCGGAAAATGCTGTCATGCTCGGCTCCGGGTGATGGTGATGGTCACGTCGTCGAAGGGGACCGTGATCGGGGCGTCCGGCTTGTGGACCACCACCTCGACCTCGTGGACTCCCTCGTGCTTGAGGCACTGCTGGGCGATGCGTTCGGCGAGGGTCTCGATCAGGTCGACCGGCTCGCCCTCGACGATGGCGACGACCTCTTCCGCGACGATGCCGTAGTGCACGGTCCGCGAGAGATCGTCGGCGGCCGCGGCGGCCCGGGTGTCCAGGCTCAGGGCCAGGTCCACGATGAAGACCTGGCCTTCTTCGCGTTCCCGGGGGAAGACGCCATGGTGTCCACGGGCCTTGAGGCCGCGCAGCGCGACACGATCCACGCGAATCACTCCTGCTGTTGTTGGTCCACGAGGCGCGGAAACCTTCCTTTCGGAGGGTGCCGGGACCGCGCGCCCCGGCATACCGGCACCGCGCCCCGGCGAAGACGCCTTCTGCCGAATCTACCCGCGAGCACCGACAGAGCGGGGCGTCGGGTAGGTGGGGCAGGTCCGGCGCCCGCCCCTGGTGGGGTGCGCACCGTTGCCGGGGGCGTTGGTGTCCGCGTATACCCGCTGTTCCCGGGGCTCAATCCCCCGCGCCGGGAGTGCCCACAGTGGCGTGAGCGCCGGGTGCGGCCGGTTCAGGCCGGGGACTCCCGCTCCGGCTCCTCGTCGGACTCGGTCAGGACCGGCGACCCGTGGTGCGACCAGAGCTTCCAGCCGTCCGGGGTGCGCCGGAACACGTTGGTCGCGACGACGAGCTGCCCGACCAGCGGGCCGACCGTGTCGTCGCCCTCGGCGGGGCCGCCGCTGAGGATGTTCTCCGTGCAGTTGACCAGGGCGGTGTCCCCGGTCATGGCGACGTCCACGTCGGTCAGGATGAACTGGATGTACTCGGTGTTCGCCATGATGAGCGCGTAGCTGCGCAGGACGTCGCCGCGGCCCCGGAGCGCCGGCCAGCCGGGGTGGACGCAGGAGACCGTGAGGTCCTCGCCGGGCAGCCAGAGGCCGGCGAGGTGTTCATAGTCGCCGCTCTCCATCGCCTCGTAGAAGTCGGTGTTCGCCTGTTCCACGGCGGCGACGTCGGTGGCCGCGTCGGGGATGCCGGGGGTGTCGTCCCCGCCGGAGTCCGCGGGGGGCGTGGTCACGCGGCTCCTTCGAGGGCACGGCACACGCGTACGGCGTCGGCGCTGGCCCGGACCTCGTGGACCCGGACCGCCCAGGCGCCGGCCAGGGCGGAGACCGTGGAGATCGCGGCGGTCGCCGCGTCGCGCTCCCGGGCCGGGGGCGGGGTGCCGTCCGGACCGGCGAGGGTCCGCCCGAGGAACCGCTTCCGGGACGCGGCCACCAGCAGCGGGCGGCCCAGCGCGCGCAGCGCGTCCAGGTGCGCGACGAGCGCCAGGTCCTGGGCGGTGTCCTTGGCGAAGCCGAGGCCCGGGTCGATCACGATGCGCTCGGGGGCGACCCCGCCCGCGACCACCGCGTCCACGCGCTCGCGCAGCTCGGCGACGACCTCGCCCACCACGTCCGTGTACACCGCGCGGGCGTTCATGGACTCGCTGAACCCGCGCCAGTGCATCACCACGAACGGTGCCCCGGTCCCGGCGACCACCCGGACCATGTCCGGGTCGGCCAGACCGCCGCTGACGTCGTTGACCAGTACCCCGCCGGCCGCGACCGCCTGCTCGGCGACGCGGGCCCGCATGGTGTCCACGGAGACGACGGCGCCCTCGGCGACCAGCCCGCGTACGACGGGCACCACCCTGCGCAGCTCCTCGTCCTCGTCGACCCGGCTCGCCCCGGGCCGCGTCGACTCGCCGCCGACGTCGATCAGGTCCGCGCCGTCGGCCATCAGGGCCAGTCCGCGCTTGATCGCGGCCGTGGTGTCGAACCACCGGCCTCCGTCGGAGAAGGAGTCGGGGGTCACGTTGACGACACCCATGACCGCACAGCGGTCCCACTCCGGCAGGCCCTCGACCGTGCCCCGTCCGCGCAAGCTACTCATGCGTCCAGCGTAGAGCGTGGCGGTGCCGGGGCGCGTACGGCTGCCGGCCCCGCCCCTGCGCCGTCAGTCGGCCCGCCCGCGCCCCGTCACTCGGCCCGCCCGGCCGTTTCCTTCGGCGGTACGGCCTCCGTCCCGGCCCGGTCCGCCGCGTCGGCACCGATCGAGCGGCGCAGGGCGGCGTGCAGCCGGTCGGGGGTGAGGGTGCCGAGATAGCGGCCGGACTCCTCGTCGTCCACGACGGCGATCCACCCCGCGTCGTGCCGGAGCATCGTGGCGAGGGCGCTGCGGAGCGGGGCGCCGAGCGGGAGGCGGGCGTCCAGGGGGCGCAGTCCGTCGCGGACGGTGGCGTCCTTACCGGCGGACGACGGTCCGGTCCCGGCGGGCAGCCAGCCCACCGGGCGGTCCTGGTCGTCCAGCACCACCGCCCACCGGGCGCCGTCCCCGGCGATCCGTGCGGTGGCGTCCCGGAGCGGTTCGCCGGGGCGGGCGACCGGGGACCGGTCGAGATCCGCCTCCGCCACGGGGGTGACCGAGAGCCGCTTCAGGCCGCGGTCGGCGCCGACGAAGTCCGCGACGTACGGGGTCGCGGGGGCGCCGAGCACCCGGGCGGGGGAGTCGAACTGCTCGATGCGGCCCTGTCCGTAGACGGCGATCCGGTCGCCGAGACGTACCGCCTCCTCGATGTCGTGGGTGACGAAGAGGATGGTCTTGCGGACCCGTTCCTGGAGTCCCAGGAACTCGTTCTGCAGGTGTTCGCGGACCACCGGGTCGACCGCGCCGAACGGCTCGTCCATCAGCAGGACCGGCGGATCGGCGGCCAACGCCCTTGCCACGCCGACGCGTTGGCGCTGTCCGCCGGAGAGCTGGTCGGGGTAGCGGTCGCCGTGCACGGACGGGTCGAGGCCGACCAGGTCCAGGAGTTCGGCGGCACGCTCGCGGGCCCTGGCGCGTTTCCACCCGAGGAGATGGGGAACGGTGGCGGTGTTCTCCAGGACCGTCCTGTGCGGGAAGAGGCCCACTTGCTGGATCACATAGCCGATACGACGCCGGAGCTCGACGGGGTCGACGGCGGATATGTCCTCGCCGTCGAGGAGCACGCGCCCCTCGGTCGGCTCGATCAGCCGGTTCACCATCTTCATGGTGGTCGTCTTGCCGCATCCTGACGGGCCGACGAGCGTGACGAGTTCACCCTCGGCCACCTCGAAGGAGAGCGAGTCCACGGCCGTCGTGCCGTCGGCGTACCGCTTGGTGACGTTCTCGAACCGGATCATGATTCCCCCTTGTGGCGCGCCCTTTGTGACGGGCGTGTTGCTGGAACGGGACGGCCTCCGTGCGGGTCCGTGGACGAGGATAGGCTCGCCGCCGTGCCCGCCGCCGGAAGGCCCGGGAAGGGCCCGTACCCCGGAATCGGGCCGGCACGGGGGATGGGGAGGTGGGGGCGGATGGCTGCGGCGGACTGCCTGCTGACGAACGACTGGATCTGCGGCGAGTACCTGCGCTCCCGCAGCCAGGAGCTCACGGACGCGACCGTCCAGCACGTCTGGATCACCGCCGTGTCGGTGGCGATCGGCCTGGTCGTCGCGTTCCCGCTGGCCCTGCTCGCCCGCCGGGGGCGGCACTTCGCCGGACCGGTCCTCGGACTGACCACGGTGATCTACACCGTGCCGTCGCTGGCGATGTTCTCGCTGCTCCTGCCCGTGTTCGGGCTGTCCGCCGCGCTGGTGGTCACCGGACTGGTGCTGTACTCGCTGACCATCCTCGTACGGAACATCCTGGCCGGGCTCGAAGCGGTGCCCGAAGACGTCAAGGAGGCCGCCCGTGGCATGGGGTACGGGCCGGTACGGCTGCTCTGGGAGGTCGAAATCCCCCTTGCGCTCCCCGCGCTGATGGCCGGTCTGCGGATCGCCTCGGTCTCCACCGTGGCACTCACCACGGTCGGCTCGCTCGTCGGCAAGGGCGGACTCGGCAACCTCATCCGGGACGCCCTGCCCAGCCTCTTCAAGGCCCAGGTGCTGGCCGCCTCGGTGCTCTGCGTGCTGCTCGCCGTCGCGGCGGACCTGCTGCTGCTCGGGGTGCAGAGGTGGCTGACCCCGTGGACCCGGGCAAGGGCGGGCGCGCCCGCGACGGCCACGACTCGCGCGACGAAGAAGGCGCCGGCGGCGAACGCCGCGACGAAGGAGGTGGGCTGAGCCGTGGGAGTGGTCGCGGACGCCTGGACCTGGCTGGTCACGGGCTCCAACTGGTCCGGCCCCGACGGGGCCGCGCACCGCCTCGCCGAGCATCTCTACGTCAGCGGGCTCGCCCTCCTGGTGGCCTGCGCGATCGCGCTGCCGCTCGGGCTCCGGCTCGGCCACCTCGGCCGGGGCGGCGCGCTCGCCATCAACATCTCCAACGTGGGCCGGGCGGTGCCGGTCTTCGCGGTGCTCGCCCTCTTCATGCTCACGCCGCTGCGCAACTCCGGCTATCTCCCGACCGTGATCGCCCTGGTGCTGTTCGCGGTGCCACCGCTGCTCACCAACACGTACGTCGGTATGACCGGGGTGGACCGCGCGGTGGTGGAGGCCGCCCGGGGCATGGGGATGTCCGGGACGCAGGTCTTCCTCCGGGTGGAACTGCCGCTCGCCCAGCCCATGATCATGTCCGGGCTGCGGTCCGCCGCCGTGCAGGTGGTGGCCACCGCCTCGATCGCCGCGATGGCCGGGCTCGGCGGGCTCGGACGCGTCATCACCGCCGGGTTCAACCGCTACGACACCGCCCAGGTGTTCGCGGGGGCGGTCCTGGTCGCCCTGCTGGCCCTGGCCGTGGAGGGCGTACTGCTGGCGCTCGACCGGCTGCTGTCGCCGCTGCGGCGGCGGGGGCGCCGGGCGTGAACGCTGTCACTCCGAAACCCTCACGCGACAACGTCGACAGACTCAAGATTCTCAACATCCCTGGACGGAGAAGGAACATGAGCAGAACCTCGCGCATAGCGGGTGCGGTCATCGGGACGATCGCGCTGGCCGGGTCGCTCGCTGCCTGCGGGGGCGACAGCCTGGAGAAGGACGGCGGCAAGGACGCCGCCTCCTCCGCCCCGGCGGAGGCGGGGAAGGGCACGCTCGTCATCGGTTCGGCGGCCTTCACGGAGTCCAGGGTGCTCGCCGAGCTCTACTCCCAGATCCTCGCCGACGGAGGCTGGAAGACCTCCATCACGACGGTGGAGAACCGGGAGCTGTACGAACCCTCCCTGGAGAAGGGCGAGATCGACGTCATCCCCGAATACGCGGCGACCCTGGCGGAATTCCTCAACGCCAAGGTGAACGGCGCGAAGGAGGCGGAGAAGACCCCGGTCGCCTCCGGTGACGTGGCGGCCACCGTCGCCGCGCTGGAGAAGCTGGCGACCCCGCTCGGCCTGAAGGTCCTTCCGGCCGGAGAGGCGGTCGACCAGAATGCTTTCGCGGTGACCAAGGAATTCGCCGCGAAGAACAAGCTGACGACCCTTTCGGATCTTGGTAAGTCGAAGATCGAAGTGAAGATCGCGGCCGGCGACGAGTGCGCGGTGCGGCCCTTCTGCGCCCCGGGGCTGAAGGCCACCTACGGCATTGACGTGGCCGGTATCGACCCCAAGGGCGTCGGTACTCCGCAGTCCAAGCAGGCGGTGAAGGACGGGGTGGACCAACTGGTGCTCAGCACCACCACGGATGCCGTCCTGGACGCGTACGACCTGGTCTTCCTGGAGGACGACAAGCACCTCCAGAACGCCGACAACCTCCTCCCCGTGGTGAACGCCAAGGACGCCGGGTCGCCGGAGGTCGCCGGACTGCTGGCCAAGGTCACCGGGGTTCTGACCACGGAGGACCTCGCGGAACTCAACCGCAAGGTCGACGCGGAGCGCGCCAAGCCGGCGGATGTCGCCAAGGAGTATCTGACTTCGAAGAAGCTGATCGGCTGACGGCCCGTCCCCCGGAATCGGGCTCGCGGTGTCGGGCTCGCGGGTATCGGGCTCGCGGGTATCGGACGGACCGGGTGACGCGGACCGGTTTACGCGGGCCGGTACCGGCGGCCGGTTTCCGGCGGTGGTTTCCGGCGGTGGTATCCGGGGCGACCGCCCGGCGGCCGGAGATTTTCCGACGGGATCTCCGGCCGCCGGAAAGCGGGAGCAATGAGGCGCCCGGCGTTGTTCGACGCGGTGTCAGGTAACCGCAGGAGAACAAAGAGCCGGGCGGGCTCCCGTACGCCCATCGCACGCGGTAAATTCCAGCCATGCCCCGTGGACGCCATCGCCATTCGCCACCCCTGCACAAGTTGCTGCCGCCCTCCGCGGTGGCCGGAGTGTCGGTCGCACTGGCCGCGGGTGCGTGGGCGCCCCTGGACACGCTCCCGCTGAGGCTGCTGGCGACGGCCGCCGCCGCCACCGGTCTCGTCGGCGCCTGCCTGATGCGTACCTGGGACCGGGCCGCCGGACTCCGTGTCGCGGAGCTCCAGCGCGCCCAGGCCGGGGCCGAATGGCGGGCCGAGGAGCGGGCGGCGGAGCTGGAACAGGAGCTGGAGGAGGCGCGCGAACTGCGCACCCGGCTGGAGACCAAACTGCGCTCCAAGCGGATGGAGCTCGCGGGACTGCGCGGGGAGCACGCCGGGCTGCTGCGCCGGTACGCCACCGCCGAGACCGAGCGGGCCAGCGCGCTGGAGGGCCGCAGGCAGCTGGCCATCGAGGCGGCAGCCACCCCGATCGCACTGCCGCCCGCCCGGTCCACGCCGACCCCGTCCGCGTACCTCGCCGCCGCCCGTGCCCTGCGCGACCTGCCCCGCAACGCCGCGCTCCAGGAGGCCCGCCGGACCGCCGAGCCGGCCCGGCAGCAGGATCTCGCCGAGCGCGCCCGGGAGTCCGCCGCGGAGGCGGCCGGGCCGAGGGGCCGTCACGCGGCGGCCGGGGAGTACGGCGACCGTACGGCCGGTGGGTACGGCGACCGGGCGGCCGGCGGCCATGCCGCCTACGGCGGCCACCCCACCGACCACCGGGCCAACGGCACCAGCGGCAACGGCGCGCACCCGGCGGACCTCGCGCCCCCGGCCCCGCGCGCACCACGACAGCCAGGCCTCCGGCAGCAGCCCGGTGAGCAGGCCGCGTTGCCCGCGCCCCGGCCGGCCGGGGCGGCCCCGGTACCGGCCCGTACGGTCCCCGCGGCCTCGGCTCTCGTACCGCACTCCGCGCCGCGCCGGGCGCAGGTGCCGCAGGGCGGGTTCGACTTCTTCGGCACCCAGCCCGGGGACGCGGGCGGAGCGGCCGGGACGGATACGGCGGCCGGTACGGGTACGGCGCCCGGGCCGCGGCAGGCGGCCCGGCCCGTGCAGGCGGCCCGGCCCGTGCAGGAGGAGGACCTCGCGGACGTGGTCGGGGAGGAGGCGCTGGCCGTGCACCGCGGCCACGCCGGTGACCCGCGCGCCGTGGGCAAGGTCATCGACCTCGCGCAGCCGGACGCCCGGGACCGCTCCGGCCCCTCCGGCCTGCGGGGCGCGGCTTCCTGACGAGGACGGTCCCCGGGGCCTGTCCGGGGGCTACTTGTCGATGTCGCCGACGACGAAGAAGAGCGAGCCGAGGATCGCGACCATGTCGGCGACCAGCGTGCCCGGCAGCAGCTCCGTCAGCGCCTGGATGTTGTTGAACGAGGCGGAGCGGAGCTTCAGCCGGTACGGCGTCTTCTCGCCCTTGGAGACGAGGTAGTAGCCGTTGATGCCGAGCGGGTTCTCGGTCCAGGCGTAGGTGTGGCCCTCGGGGGCCTTGAGCACCTTGGGCAGCCGCTGGTTGATCGGCCCGGGCGCCAGCGCGTCCATCCGGTCCAGGCAGGCGTCCGCGAGGTCCAGCGCGTTGACCGTCTGCTCCAGCAGGCACTCGAAGCGGGCCAGGCAGTCGCCCTCGGTCCGGGTGACGACCTTCAGTACGTCCGCCAGCTGCCCGTACGCGAGGTACGGGTCGTCGCGGCGCAGGTCGAAGTCGACGCCCGAGGCGCGGGCGATCGGCCCGGACACCCCGTACGCGTGCACCGCCCCGGCGGTCAGCACCCCGACGTCGCGGGTGCGGCCCCGGAAGATCTCGTTGCCGAGCACCAGGTCCTCGTACACGTCCATCCGCGAGCGTACGGAGGCCACCGCGTCCCGGGCCCGGCCGAGCCAGCCCGCCGGGAGGTCCTCCTTGAGGCCGCCGACCCGGTTGAACATGTAGTGCATCCGGCCGCCGGAGACCTCCTCCATCACGGCCTGGAGCTCCTCGCGCTCCCGGAACGCGTAGAACATCGGCGTGATGCCGCCGAGTTCGAGGGGGTACGAGCCGAGGAACATCAGGTGGTTGAGGACGCGGTTCAGCTCCGCCAGCAGGGTCCGCGTCCAGACGGCCCGTTCGGGGACCTCCATGCCGAGCATCCGCTCGACGGCCATCACGACACCGAGTTCGTTGGAGAACGCCGACAGCCAGTCGTGGCGGTTGGCGAGCATCACGATCTGCCGGTAGTCGCGGGCCTCGAAGAGCTTCTCGGCGCCCCGGTGCATGTAGCCGATGACCGGCTCGGCGCTCAGGATGCGCTCGCCGTCCAGGACCAGCCGCAGCCGGAGCACACCGTGCGTGGAGGGGTGCTGCGGGCCGATGTTGAGCACCATGTCGGTGCTCTCCGCCGCGCCACCGATGCCGACCGTCGTCTCCGTCATGCGGCCCAGTATTCCTTGCCGGTCACTCCACCCGCTGCACCAGCCAGCCGAAGTCGCCGAGCCCGCCGCGGGCGGTGAGTTCGGCCGCCTCGCCCGCCGCCGCGAGCGCCCGGACGTACCCGGCGGGGTCGGTGGAGGCCAGCGCCAGCGGCGGCCGGCCGCCGGAGACGCCGAGGCGGCCCAGGGCGGTGCGCTGGTCGAGGAGTTCGGGCGCCGGGCCGCCGGAGGGCGCCCCGGCGGCGGCGCAGGCGTCGAGGGCGACATGGGCGGTGAGGTCGCAGGAGCCGTCCGGGACCGGATCCACCTCGCGGCCGGCCCGGAACCCGGTCAGGGTGCCGAACGGCGGCCGGGCACCACGTACGTGCGCGTAGTCCACGGCCACCGCGCGCCCCGCCGCCAGCGAGCCGACCGCCTCGGCCCACGCCAGGTCGCGCGGCAGCCCGATCTCGGCCCGGTCGCCGGGACCGGCCGGAGTCCACCAGCGCTCCAGCCACCGCGCGTCCGCGCCGGACACCGGGCCGCCCAGCCGCTCCGCGCCGTCAAAGGCCCGGACCAGGACGTACCGGGCGGTGCCGTCCGCGTCCACCTCCACGACGTCGAGCGGCACGTTGTCCAGCCACTCGTTGGCGAAGAGCAGTCCGGTGACGCCCTGCGGCAACCGCGCGCACCACTCGATCCGGTGATCCAGGCCCGGCGGACGGTCCGCGAGCTCCACGGCGTACGCGGTGATCCGCAGCCCCGCCGGAGCGGCGGCCAGCACCCCGGCGGCCAGCTCCCCGCGCCCCGCGCCCACGTCCACCAGGCCGACGGTGTCCGTACCCAGCCCGGCGGCGGTCTCCGCGAGCAGCCGGGCCACCGCCGAGGCGAACAGCGGGGAGGCGTGGACCGAGGTACGGAAGTGCCCGGCCGGGCCCTCCGGCCTCCGGTAGAACCCGCCGTCGCCGTACAGCGCGGCCCGCGCCGCCGCACCCCATCCGAGCCATTCTTCCGTCACGGGGCAAGTCTCCGGCATCGCTCTCCCGCTCCTCTCCACCTTGGGGAGTACGGGCCGCCGTACCGGATCGGCCCTCCGGTTGACCCCGGGTACCCGCGCCCTTCCCTACGCTGGCAAGGTGCAGCGCCTCTACGACTTCCTCCGCAGACACCCGACGGGCGTCGACTGCTTCTGGGCGGTCGTCCTGCTCGGGCTCTCCGGGGTGGCCTACGTGGCCGGGCCCCCGGCAGGGCTGCGGGAGCGGGTCTGCTCGGTGCCGGTCATCCTGGGGCTCTGCGCCGTGGTGGCGCTGCGCCGCCGGATGCCCGAGCGGATGCTGCTGCTCGCCCTCGGGATCGGGATCGCCCAGGTGGCGCTCGGCGTCGAGACGGGCATCGCCGACTTCGCGCTGCTGGTGATCATTTACACCGTCGCCGCGTCCGGGAAGCGCTGGGCGTCCCGGCTGGCGCTCGCCTGCGGCCTGGGCGCCGCCGGGATCTCGCAGGCGCGCTGGCCGGAGCAGCAGGGCGGCTGGGTCCAGCAGGTCTTCGTGGTGGTCGTGCTGACCGTGCCGTTCGTGCTCGCCTGGGTGCTCGGCGACTCGCTGCGGACCCGGCGGGCGTACTTCCGGGCACTGGAGGAGCGGGCCGCCCGGCTGGAGCGCGAGCGCGAGGCCCAGTCCAAGGTCGCCGTCGCCGCCGAGCGCGCCAGGATCGCCCGCGAGCTCCACGACGTCGTCGCCCACAACGTCTCCGTGATGGTGGTCCAGGCCGACGGCGCCGCCTATGTCATGGACGCGGCGCCCGACCAGGCCCGCCAGGCCCTGGAGACCATCTCCACCACCGGCCGCCAGGCCCTCGCCGAGATGCGCCGGCTGCTCGGGGTGCTGCGCACCGGAGACACCGAGACGAGCGGCGAGTACGTCCCCCAGCCCGACGTCGAGCAGATCGACGAACTCGTCGAACAGGTCCGCAAGGCCGGCCTCGCCGTCGACTTCACCGTCGAGGGCACCCCGCGCCCCCTGCCCAGCGGCGTCGAGCTGACCGCGTACCGCATCGTGCAGGAGGCGCTCACCAACACCCGCAAGCACGGCGGCCCCGGCGCCGGGGCCAGCGTGCGGCTGGTCTACTTCGACGACGGCCTCGGGCTGCTCGTCGAGGACGACGGACGCGGCGCCCCGCACGAGCTGTACGAGGACGGCGGAGCGGACGGCGCCGGCCACGGCATGATCGGCATGCGGGAACGCGTCGGCATGGTCGGCGGCACCCTCGACGCGGGTCCGCGCCCCGGCGGCGGCTTCCGGATCAGCGCGCTGCTCCCGCTGAAGCCGGGCCCGTGACCCCCACTCCACACCCCACGAGACAGGACCCCCGACCCATGGCAGTCATCCGCGTGATGCTCGTCGACGACCAGGCGCTGCTGCGCACCGGCTTCCGCATGGTGCTCGCGGCCCAGCCGGACATGGAGGTGGTCGCCGAGGCGGGCGACGGCGCCGAGGCGATCGAGGTGCTCCGCGCCACCGCCGTGGACGTCGTCCTCATGGACGTCCGCATGCCGAGGCTGGACGGGGTGGAGGCCACCCGCCGCATCTGCGCGCAGGAGAATCCGCCGAAGGTGCTGATCCTGACCACCTTCGACCTGGACGAGTACGCCTTCACCGGGCTCAAGGCCGGGGCCAGCGGCTTCATGCTCAAGGACGTGCCGCCCGGGGAGCTGCTGAACGCGATCCGCTCGGTGCACAGCGGGGACGCCGTCGTCGCGCCGTCCACCACCCGGCGGCTCCTCGACCGGTTCTCCCCGATGCTGCCGAGCGCCACCGCCGGCCCCGGCGAGAAGCGCGTGGAGCGGCTCACCGAGCGGGAGCGCGAGGTGATGCTGCTGGTCGCCCAGGGGCTGTCGAACGGCGAGATCGCGGGCCGGCTGGTGCTCTCGGAGGCCACGGTGAAGACGCACGTCGGCCGCATCCTCACCAAGCTCGGGCTGCGCGACCGGGTCCAGGTCGTCGTCATGGCCTACGAGTCGGGGCTGGTCCGCGCGGGCGGCGCGCGCTGACCCGGCTCCTCAGGGTTGTCCCGCCAGGAATATCGGGACAACCCTTACCGCAGCACGCCCTCCAGGAAGTCGCTGCCGAGCCGGGCGACGACCGTCAGGTCCAGCTGGTGCAGTACGTACCGGCCGCGCCGCCGCGTGGTGACCAGGCCCGCCTTCTTCAGCACCGACAAGTGCCGGGAGACCTCGGGGGAGGTGATGCCGTGCGCGTCGGCCAGCTCGCCGGTGGTGTGGGGGGCGCGGGCCAGATTCCGGCAGAGCCGCAGCCGCTGCGGGTGGGCCAGCGCCTCCAGTCGCAGCCGGACGAGCTCCACCGAGGCGGGCGAGGGCAGCTCGGGCCGGTGCACCGGGTAGAGGATCACCGGCCGCCACGCCGGGGCGTGCCCGATCATCAGGTGCGGCCAGCCGAAACCGGTGGGGACGAAGGTGATGCCGGGCTCGACCCCGGGGCCGGTCGCGGTGGTCCGGGCCGCGTTCAGCTTGTCGACCACGATCCGGTCGCCTTCCTCGCTCAGCGAGAGCGCCGCCGAGACCGCCCCGACCGCCTCGCCGAGCCCCTTGCGGCGGAGCAGCTCCGTCTTGTGGCGGGCGTCGGCCACCAGCGGGATGCGCGCCCGGTTCCAGGTGTCGGCGAAGAACGCCTCCTCGCAGTCCTCGAAGAGCCGCCGGAGCCAGGCGCGTACCGAGCCCGGGTCGGCCAGCAGCCGTTCGGTGAAGTCGGTCTGCCGCGGGCCGCGCGCGGCGGCCATGTCCCGCGCCCGCTCGGCCGCCGCCGCGTTCGTCAGCGGGGACGCGATGCCCGTGCCGTAGAAGGTGCAGGAGGTGAACTCCAGCGCGGCGGAGACGAACTGCTCCTCGCTCAGCCGGTCCAGGGTGTCCATGTCCTCGGCGAGGGTCGCGCCGGCCCGGCCGCTGCCGCCCGGGAGACCGGCGAACGGCACGAAGATGTCGGAGAAGGTGTTCCGCCAGAGGAACTCCGCCTCGTGCAGCCGGTCCGCGAGGTCCGGCGGGAGCGCGGCGGCGGTCGCGGTGACCCAGCCGTGCAGTCCGGGGTGGTGCCCCGGCTCCGAGAGCGCGTGCAGCGCCATCCCCAGCTCGGCCAAGGGGGAGGTCTCGAAAAGGATGCGGTCGGCGGGCAGCCCGGCGATGTCGATGGTCACGCTCACCGGACCATGGTGCGGGGTGCCGGCCCGGTCGTGCACTTCGCTTGACGGGAGACGTCAATCGGCGCGGCGCGCCCGGCCGTGCGTTCCGCTTGACGGGAGACGTCAATCGGCGCGCACGGCCGGGCGGGGCCGCGCAGGCTGAAGCCATGGACGCGATACAGCAGCAGATGTACGACACCTGGCGCGCGAGCCGGCGCGGCGAACGCCCGCCGCCCCCGCCCGGCAGCCACGACCGGGAGGTCCTGCGCGACCTCCGCCGCCGGTACCGCGCCCACCGCGAGGCGGAAGCCCGCAGGCGGGCCGGGGCCTGGCGGGGGTGGTGACGGCGGCGGCCCCGCCGGCCGCCCCGGACCGGCTCAGCCCAGGCGGGCGACGAACGCGCGCACCGCTTCCTGTACGTCCCCGGCCGTCCACTCCAGCCCCGGCGCGTTCACGGTGACCTCGGTGTACGCGACCCCGGGCGGCAGTTGGGAGCCCGCGGACCAGCGGCGGAAGAGGGTCGTGCCGGTCTCCTCGGCCTGGCGCACCGACGCCTCGTCCAGCACTTCGGTGGAGTACGGCAGCCAGAGGTGGAACTGGTGGGTGTGCGGGGGCTCGGGGCGCAGCCGGAACCACGGCACCGCCGACTCCGCGAACGCCTCCGTCAGCGCGGCGGCGACCACCTTGGCATGGGCCACGTACGCGGGCAGCCGGGGCAGCTCGTTCTCCAGGCCGATGAGGGCGGCGAGCGCGGCCGGGTACTGCTGGAAGAGCTGGCCGCCGTAGCGGTGCCGCCAGGTGCGGGCCTCCTCGACCAGCGTCCGGGGGCCGGCCAGGGCCGCTCCGGACATGCCGCCGAGCGACTTGTAGAAGGAGACGTAGACGCTGTCGGCGAGACCCGCGATCTCCGGCAGACCGCGCCCGAAGTGCGGGGTGCACTCCCAGAGCCGGGCGCCGTCCAGGTGCACCACGGCGTCCCGCTCCCGGGCCGCCGCCACGACCTCGGTCAGCTCCTCCCAGGCCGGCAGGGTGAAACCGGCGTCCCGCAGCGGCAGCTCCAGCATCAGGGTGCCGAACGGCTCCGCGAAGTCGGCGACCTCCTCGGCGGTGGGCAGCCGGGGCGCGGTCGTCGGGTACACCGTCCGCAGCCCGCTCACCGCGCCGAGCGCCCCCCTCTCGTGGACCTCGGGGTGGGCGAGCGGGTGCAGGGCGACGGTGGCGTTGCCAGTTCGCGCCGCCCAGCACCGCAGCGCGACCTGCTGGGCCATCGTGCCGGTCGGGAAGAACGCCGCCGCCTCCATGCCCAGCAGCCCGGCCACCCGCTTCTCGACCTCGGCGACGACCCCGTCGCCGTAGATGTCGGCCGGTTCGTCCGTGTCGTACACCGATCCGGCGCCCGCCGCGAGGGCGGCTAGCTGGTCGCCGAGCGTGCCGTCGGAGGAGGTGCGCGCCAGGACGCGGTGCGAGGCTTTCCAGGCGGTCAGCCGGCGCTGCCGCATCTTCTCTTGGTCCGTTGCTGCCATGCGACGATCATCGCCCCGCCGGTCCGGGCGGCCCACCCGGGGGTTTCGCGGGCCGTCGGGGGACACCCGGCACCAGGGCCGGGATGGGGCCCGGGAAGTTACCCACAGGCTGTGGACAGAGCGGAGCCGGTGCGGGGCGCTGGCGTAGCATGCAGAGGAATCGTCCGGTACCCCCCGCGGACTGGAACGGAAGGCCATAGCCGCGTGAACACGACATCTCCGAGAGATCCTCTCGACGCCAGGGACCGCCCCGCCCGCCTCACCGTGGGCGTCGTCGGAGCGGGCCGCGTCGGCCCCGCCCTCGCCGCCTCACTGCAACTCGCCGGGCACCGCCCGGTCGCCGTCTCCGGTGTCTCCGACGCCTCCCGCCGCCGGGCCACCGCCCTGCTGCCGGACGTGCCGCTGGTGACGCCCGCCGAGGTCCTCGCCCGCGCCGACCTGGTGCTGCTCACCGTCCCCGACGACACCCTGCCCGGCCTGGTCCAGGGGCTCGCCGACACCGGCGCCGTCCGGCCCGGCCAGCTCCTGGTCCACACCTCGGGGCGGTACGGCACCCGGGTGCTGGACCCCGCGCTGCGCGCCGGGGCCCTGCCGCTCGCCCTCCACCCCGCGATGACGTTCACCGGCACGCCCGTGGACGTCCAGCGCCTGGCCGGCTGCTCCTTCGGGATCACCGCGCCCGAGGAGCTGCGGCTCGCCGCCGAGGCCCTCGTCATCGAGATGGGCGGCGAGCCCGAGTGGATCGAGGAGGAGGCCCGCCCGCTCTACCACGCGGCCCTCGCCCTCGGCGCGAACCACCTGGTCACCCTGGTCGCCGAGGCGATGGAGCTGCTGGCCAAGGCGGGGGTCTCGGCCCCCGACCGGATGCTCGGTCCGCTGCTCGGCGCCGCGCTCGACAACGCCCTGCGCTCCGGCGACGCGGCCCTCACCGGCCCGGTGGCGCGCGGCGACGCGGGGACGGTCGCCGCGCACGTCGGCGAGTTGCGCGCGCACGCCCCGCAGATGGTCGCGGGGTACCTCGCGATGGCCCGCGCCACCGCCGACCGGGCCCTCGCGCACGGTCTGCTCAAGCCGGAGTCCGCCGAGGACCTGCTCGGTGTCCTCGCGGACGGCACGCGCGGCACCGGCCGCCCGGCCGGCTCCGCACCCACCGACGACGAAGACCCGGGGGAGCCCCGATGACCGCCACACCCACCCGGGCGGGCACCGCCGTCCTGCTGCACACCGCCGGGGCACTGGAGGCGCTGGAGCGCCCGGCGGGCGCGCGCCGCGTGGTCGTCATGACGATGGGCGCACTGCACGACGGCCACGGCACCCTGATCCGGGCCGCCCGCGAGGCGGCGGGAGCGGGCGGCCAGGTCGTCGTCACCGTCTTCGTGAACCCGCTCCAGTTCGGCGAGGCCGCCGACCTGGAGCGCTACCCGCGCACCCTGGACGCCGACCTCGCGGTGGCCTCGGCGGCCGGCGCTGACGTGGTCTTCGCCCCTTCGGCCGAGGAGGTGTACCCGGGCGGCGACCCGCAGGTCCGGATCACCGCCGGGCCGATGGGCGAGCGCCTCGAAGGCGCCTCGCGCCCCGGGCACTTCGACGGGATGCTCACCGTCGTCGCCAAGCTCCTCCACCTGACCCGCCCGGACGAGGCGCTCTTCGGGCAGAAGGACGCCCAGCAGCTCGCGCTGGTCCGCCGGATGGTCCGCGACCTCAACTTCGGCATCGGGATCACCGCCGTACCCACCGTCCGGGACGCCGACGGCCTCGCGCTCTCCAGCCGCAACCGGTTCCTGTCGCCGGCCGAGCGGCGTACCGCCCTCGCCCTGTCGGCCGCCCTCTTCGCCGCCCGCGACCGGCTCGCCGCCCAGCAGGCGCTGCGCGAGCGCGCCCTGGCCACCGGCGGCCCGGCACGGGAGGGAAACAGCTCCGGTCCGGAGGGCACCGGCACCGACCGGGTCGCCGGGCTCAACGCGCTCGGCGAGTCCCGCCTCGCCGCCGACGCCCAGGCCGTGGCGCTCGCGCCGCACGGCAGCACGGCCGAGGCCGTCCGGGCCGCCGCGCGCGCCGTCCTGGAGGACGCCGCCCGGGCCGCCGAGCCACTGGTACTCGACTACCTCGCCCTGGTGGACCCGGCCGACTTCACCGAGGTCCCCGACGACCGGGACGGCGGCGAAGCCGTCCTCGCCGTCGCCGCCCGGGTCGGAGCCACCCGTCTGATCGACAACATCCCCCTCGACCTGGGAGCCCCCTCGTGACCGGAATACGGCTGACCGCCCCCGAACCCGGCTGGACCATCGACGCCGACGTGGTGGTCATCGGCTCCGGCGTGGCCGGGCTCACCACCGCCCTGCGCTGCGTCGCCGCCGGACTCGACACCGTCGTCGTCACCAAGGCCCGCCTGGACGACGGCTCCACCCGCTGGGCCCAGGGCGGCATCGCCGCCGCGCTCGGCGAGGGCGACACCCCCGAGCAGCACCTCGACGACACCCTGGTCGCCGGCGTGGGCCTCTGCGACGAACCGGCCGTCCGCACCCTGGTCACCGAGGGCCCCGGCGCGGTGCGCCGGCTCATCGACACCGGCGCGTTCTTCGACACCGACGAGAGCGGCGACATCGCCCTCACCCGCGAGGGCGGCCACCACCGGAACCGGATCGTGCACGCGGGCGGCGACGCCACCGGTGCCGAGGTCTCCCGCGCCCTGGTGGAGGCGGTACGCACCCGCGCCCTGCACACCATCGAGAACGCCCTGGTCCTGGACCTGCTCACCGATGCCGACGGCCGTACGGCCGGGGTCAGCCTGCACGTCATGGGCGAGGGCCAGCACGACGGGGTCGGCGCGGTCCGCGCCCCCTCCGTGGTGCTCGCCACCGGCGGTATGGGCCAGGTCTTCTCCGCCACCACCAACCCGCCGGTCTCCACCGGCGACGGCGTGGCGCTCGCCCTGCGGGCCGGAGCGGAGATCTCGGACCTGGAGTTCGTCCAGTTCCACCCCACCGTCCTCTTCCTGGGCGCCGACTCCGAGGGCCAGCAGCCGCTGGTCTCGGAAGCGGTACGCGGCGAGGGCGCGTACCTCGTCGACGACGCCGGTACGCGCTTCATGACCGGGCGGCACGAGCTGGCGGAGCTCGCCCCCCGCGACATCGTCGCCAAGGCCATCACCCGCCAGATGCGGCTGCGCGGCACCCAGCACATGTACCTCGACGCCCGGCACTTCGGCGCCGAGATGTGGGAGCGCCGCTTCCCCACGATCCTGGCCGCCTGCCGCGAACACGGCATCGACCCGGTCACCGAGCCGATCCCGGTCGCGCCCGCCGCGCACTACGCCTCCGGCGGCGTCCGTACCGACCTGCACGGACGCACCACCGTGCCCGGCCTGTACGCCTGCGGGGAGACCGCCTGCACCGGCGTGCACGGCGCCAACCGCCTCGCCTCCAACTCCCTCCTGGAGGGGCTCGTCTTCGCCGAGCGCATCGCCGCCGACATCGCCGAGCGCCGCCCCGCCCGCACCGAGGCGGTCCACCCCGGGGCCGGTCCGCGCGCCGCGCTGCTCGACCCCGGGACCCGTACGACGATCCAGCGGATCATGACCCGAGGCGCCGGGGTGCTCCGCTCCGCCGAGAGCCTCGCCGCCGCCGCCCGGGAGCTGGAGGCGCTGCACGACGGCGCCGCGGGCGCCGGCGCGCCCGACGGGAAGGCCGCCGTTCCGGGCGTCGAGGCGTGGGAGACCACCAACCTCCTGCTGGTCGCCCGGGTCCTGGTCGCCGCCGCCTCCGCGCGCGCGGAGACCCGGGGCTGCCACTGGCGCGAGGACCACCCCGACCGCGACGACGAGAACTGGCGCGCCCACCTCGTCGTACGCGTCGGCGTGGACCGGACGCTCGCCGTGCGCCGTACGGAGGGCGCCGACTTCGACCCCGTACGCCCGTAACCGACCGCGATCCACAGCACCACCGCCCCCGCACCACCGCCCCCGCACCACCGCCCCACCGCACCGCACCGCCCGAAGCCCCCGAGGAGCCGCGACCGTGAGCACGCCCGAAGAGAACCGCCCGACACCGGTGGACGTTCCGCTGATCCACATCGGGGCCCCCGCACCGTCCGCGGGCGGCTGCGGCGACGACTGCGGCTGCGCCTCCGACGAGTACGACCCCGACGCCCTGGAGTGCGGCCTCGACCCCGCGCTCGCCGAACTGCTGGCCGAGGCCGGACTCGACCCCGTCCAGGTGGAGGACGTCGCGCACGTCGCCATCGAGGAGGACCTGGACGGCGGGGTGGACGTCACCACCGTCGCGACCGTCCCGGAGGACGCCGTCGCCACCGGTGACTTCACCGCCCGCGAGGACGGCGTCGTCGCCGGTCTGCGCGTCGCCGAGGCCGTGCTCTCCATCGTCTGCACCGACGACTTCGAGGTCGAACGCCACGTCGAGGACGGGGAGCGCGTCACCGCGGGCCAGAAGCTGCTGACGGTCACCACCCGCACCCGCGACCTGCTCACCGGCGAGCGCGGCGCGCTCAACCTGCTCTGCCGCCTCTCCGGCATCGCCACCGCCACCCGCCGGTGGGCGGACGTCCTGGAGGGCTCGAAGGCCCAGGTCCGCGACACCCGCAAGACCACCCCGGGGCTGCGCGCGCTGGAGAAGTACGCGGTCCGCTGCGGCGGCGGCGTCAACCACCGGATGTCGCTCTCCGACGCGGCTCTGGTCAAGGACAACCACGTGATCGCGGCCGGCGGCGTCGCCGAGGCGTTCAAGCGGGTCCGCGAGGAGTTCCCGGAGCTGGCCATCGAGGTGGAGGTCGACACCCTCCAGCAGGTCCGGGAGGTGCTGGAGGCCGGTGCCGACCTGATCCTGCTGGACAACTTCACCCCGGGCGAGACCGAGGAGGCCGTCGCGCTCGTCGCCGGACGCGCCGTGCTGGAGTCCTCCGGCCGGCTCACCCTGGACACCGCCCGCGCCTACGCCGACGCGGGCGTCGACTACCTCGCGGTCGGCGCGCTCACCCACTCCTCGCCCATCCTCGACATCGGCCTGGACTTCCGCGAGGCCGCCACCGGTGAGGCCCACGCCTGATGCTGCTCACCATCGACGTCGGCAACACCCACACCGTCCTCGGGCTCTTCGACGGCGAGGAGATCGTCGAGCACTGGCGGATCTCCACCGACTCCCGGCGCACCGCCGACGAGCTGGCCGTGCTCCTCCAGGGGCTGATGGGCATGCACCCGCTGCTCGGCGTCGAGCTGGGCGACGGCATCGAGGGCATCGCGATCTGCTCCACGGTCCCCTCCGTCCTGCACGAGCTGCGCGAGGTGACCCGCCGCTACTACGGCGACGTGCCCGCCGTCCTCGTGGAACCCGGCATCAAGACCGGCGTACCGATCCTCATGGACAACCCCAAGGAGGTCGGCGCCGACCGCATCATCAACGCGGTCGCCGCGGTCGAGCTGTACGGGGGCCCGGCGATCGTCGTCGACTTCGGCACCGCCACCACCTTCGACGCGGTCTCCGCGCGCGGCGAGTACACCGGCGGTGTCATCGCCCCGGGCATCGAGATCTCGGTCGAGGCGCTCGGCGTGAAGGGCGCCCAGCTCCGCAAGATCGAGCTGGCCCGCCCGCGCAGCGTCATCGGCAAGAACACCGTCGAGGCCATGCAGGCGGGCATCGTCTACGGCTTCGCGGGCCAGGTCGACGGCGTGGTCGCCCGGATGAAGCGCGAGCTCGCGGACGACCCGGACGACGTGACCGTCATCGCGACGGGTGGCCTTGCGCCAATGGTGTTGGGCGAGGCCTCCGTCATCGACGAGCACGAGCCCTGGCTGACCCTCATCGGGCTCCGCCTGGTCTACGAGCGCAACGTCGCGCGGATGTAGCCGGGCGGCGTCGTCGCAGGCGAGCACCCCGGCGCACCTGCGACGACGTCGCCCGGAGACGGCGCGGCGGCACCGGTACGCGCCGCGCCACAGGTGACCAGTTAAGAGGATTTTGTCCCTTTAGCACGTACTGTCGCGCCATGCCCACGCCCTACGGTTCACGAGGCGGCATGGCGTTCGGTGCGGACGAGCTGCGGGTACTCCGACGCGCTCTCGCCGTTGCCCTCCACCCCATGCCCTTGCCCGACGAGGATGTCCAGGACTGCCTGCGGCTCGCGGGAGCGGTGGACGATGCGGTCGGCGAGGCGGGCCGGCTCCGCGCGTTCCTGCTCGCCGACCTCGCCCGCTACCGCGCCGCCCTCCCCGGCTCCGTCACCGGCTACCTGGAGCTCCTCCAGGACGCCCTGGCCGCCGGTTACGACCCCAGGGCGGACGACCTGGCCGCCCTGCGGGCGCTGCGCGGCAGACCGGTCGCGGCGCTGCTCCTGGAGCGCTGCCAGGTGCTCGCCGAACGCTCGGTGCGGGCCCGGCTGGCGGGCCGCGGCGCCGCCCTCACCGCGCCGGGCCCCCGTAGCCGGCTGCTCGCCCTGCCGGGCGGCCGGGCGGCGGCCGAACCCCAGCGCCCCGCGGGCCCGGCCGCGCCGTCCCGGCCGCCCGCGCCGGGCGACCGCCCGATGCCCAAGCCGTCCGAGGTCTTCCCGCCGCGCCGCCGCCCGGTGCCGCCGCCGGAGGAGCAGCGCGCCGCCGGCTGACCGCCCGGCGCGTTCCCGTACGCAACGGGCTGTCCGGCAATCCCCGGTGGGTGCGCGACGGCAGCTGCGGCACCTCGCCGTGTTGTCGGAGCGTCCGCGTACATCCAGCGCGCGGACGCCCCCGCGCCGTGGGACGCACCGCGTCCGACGCCGTGCACCGATCCACCGCGGATCACGGGACAGCCCTCACGGCGGTCCGGCCCCGACCCACCGGGAGGGGCACTGCGGGCCGCCGTACCGCGCTCGCTACTCTGGACGGCATGGACTACGTGAAGGCGCTCATTCCGCCTGTCGTGATGGCCGCATTCTTCATCCGCCTCGTGATGACGATGGTGAAAAGCCAGGGTGGGCCGAACAAGGCCAAGGAGGACGCGGCCGTGGACGCCGCCCTCGCCCGCGCCGAGGCCGCACGCCAGACCCCGGCCGCCGAAAGCGCCTGAGCGGCGCATTTCCCGGGCACCCCGGTCGGTTTCGTCGGCCGGTTACACCCACGGGGTTTCGCAGGCCGGATTCCGCCCGCCGGTTTCGCCTCGCTCCCGGGGGCTCCGGTGGAACCGGCGCGTGCACCCGGGGGCGTATGCGGCGGCCGTATACGAGGCCGGTGAGCGGTGCCGCCCACGGTGTTCGTATGCGGTGTTCGTGAGTGGCCGCGCCCGGGACGGTATCCGGCGCCCCGCCCGGTGCCGACCGTGATTCGTCCCGCGTTCCGGCGTTTGCGGGCCCGTTTTCCCCGGTGCGGGTATCCCCGGGGCCGCGGGTATACCCGCGGCGCGAGTCATGCGTGTCTTCCCCGGACACAACCGACCGCGCGGACGGTTATCGGTCCCGTTGACCGGCGCGCGGGACGTAATTCGCGCCCCCCGTGTCACGTACACAACCCGGCGCACTCCAAGAGCGCACGACGCGCATCGAGTCGTGCGCCTTTTCTGTCCCCTCCGGGGTTCTCCGGGTTCGGGCCTCCCAGGAAAAATAACTACGCATTTCGGACATCTCGCATTAAGGTGGCCGTGTGCCCCGTCAATTGGGAGAGCTGGAAGACGCCGTGATGACGCGCGTCTGGCAATGGAACCGTCCCGTCACCGTGCGAGAAGTCCTGGAAGACCTTCAGCGCGAACGCTCGATCGCTTACACGACCGTCATGACGGTTATGGACAACCTTCACCAGAAGGGGTGGGTCCGCAGGGAAGTCGACGGCCGGGCTTATCGGTATACGGCCGTCTCCACGCGCGCCGCCTACTCGGCCGCACTGATGAACGACGCCTGGTCGCGGAGCGACAACCCCGCCGCCGCCCTCGTCGCCTTCTTCGGAATGATGTCCGCCGAGCAGCGGGAGGCCCTCAGGGACGCCGTGCGGATCGTTTCTCCTGGCGCGGCCGGCGCGGCGGAGCAACCGGCGCCGCCTGTGGGCCCGGCGGGCGGTACGGGCGGCGGCCCGTCCCGGGAACCGGCCGACGGCCCGGCGGAAGTCCCCGTCGGCCCCGGCTCCGAACTCCCCGCCGAAGTCTCCACCGGATCCACCCCTGAAGTCCCCGCCGAAGACCCGGTCGACGGCACGGCCGAGGACGGTGGGCGATAGCGTCGGGACATGTCTGCAGACCTGACGCAAAACGAGCCGGAAACCGAAGGTGAAACCGACTCGGCGGTCGAAAAGCCCGCCATCACCGTTCGCCGTGCCAGGACCAGCGATGTGGGCGCGGTGCGCCGGCTGCTCGACGGCTACGTGACCGACGGCATCCTCCTGGACAAAGCGACGGTCACCCTTTACGAGGACATCCAGGAGTTCTGGGTCGCGGAACGCGACCAGGACGCCCGGGTGGTCGGATGCGGCGCCCTCCACGTGATGTGGGAAGACCTCGCCGAAGTACGAACTCTCGCCGTCGATCACCGGGTCAAGGGCACCGGAGTGGGGCACCAGGTTCTCGACAAGCTGTTGCAGACCGCGCGCTGGCTCGGGGTCCGCCGGGTTTTCTGCCTGACCTTCGAAGTCGACTTCTTCGCCAAGCACGGGTTCGTGGAGATCGGCGAGACGCCGGTCGACACGGATGTCTACAGTGAGCTGCTGCGTTCCTATGACGAGGGTGTCGCCGAGTTCCTGGGTCTCGAACGAGTGAAGCCGAACACCTTGGGCAACAGCCGGATGCTTCTGCACCTGTGATCGGTAGAAGTGTGCCGATCCCGAAGGCGATCCCTATGTCCGATACGCGCCCGTTTCCCGTGTTCCCCGGGTCCTGAACCTCTCCCTGGGGTTTGTGTTTTCCCGGGAAAAGCGGTTTCCTTTCCGCGTACTCCATTTTCGATGAAAGGATATCTCGTGGCGCAGAAGGTTCAGGTCCTTCTTGTTGACGACCTCGACGGCGGCGAGGCGAACGAGACCGTCACGTTCGCGCTGGACGGCAAGACCTACGAGATCGACCTCACCACGGCCAACGCGGACAAGCTCCGTGGCCTTCTCGACCCGTACACCAAGAGCGGACGCCGCACCGGTGGCCGTGCCGCCACGGGCCGCAAGGGCCGTGCGCTCGGTGTCGGCACGGGCGGCAACAAGGACACTGCCGAGATCCGGAAGTGGGCCCGCGAGAACGGCCACAACGTGAACGACCGCGGCCGCGTTCCCGCCGAAATCCGCGAGGCCTACGAGCAGGCCAACGGCTGACCCGAAGGCCTGGCGGCCGGCGGACCGGACCGGGAACGCCTCAAACGGACCCGGTGGCATTCCGTCGCCGCCATATCCACCAGCCGTACGAGATCGGGAGTATCCCCACCCCTGCTCCCGAGATCCGCGAGGGCCGGAAGGAAAAGGTCCGCGCCCCGCGGCGGCTCGGGGGGCCGCAGCCAGGACGCGGCTCCCGGCGGAGGGGGCCACGGTGCCCCGTGCGGTGCCGGTGCGGTGATCCCGCCACCGGCTCCGATGCCCACGAGATCGAGCGCGATGCCGCCCCACTCCAGCCAGTCGAGCAGCCCGGGCAGTTCCTCCGCGCTCCCGGCCGCCACGAACAGCAGCATCCGCCCCTGCGCCACCGCCACGGGGCCGGTGCGCCCGAACCTGCGCAGCACCGCGCGACCCGCGGCGGCGGGCAGCTCCAGTACGTCGAACCGCACCCCGGTCGGCAGCTTCAGCGGCCGGCCCCGGTCGGTCGCCCAGCCGAGCACCTCCTCGTACCACCGCTCCATGGCCGCGGCCGTGTGCTCCGTGTGCTCCGTGCGGTCGTCCTTCCGGCGCGTTCCCGCGTCCGGGTCCGACCGGCGACCCGACGGGACCAGTGCCGACGTGTCGGCCCGCTGCGGGGCACGAGGGGGCGGGACGATGGGGCTCATGTGCGATGAACCGCCGGACCGCCTTCCGGGTTACGCGGGGACTTCCGCCGCCGTGCGAGGGTCTCCGGCCGGCGGCCTCGGGGCAAAGGCGGATGTCACGCGTCGTGTGCGGAACGCCACGAAGGGTTCCCGTCAAGGGCGCGCGAGGGAGCGTCCGGCGCCACGCGGTTGTTCGCCCGTAGCGGAGGGAACGGGCACGCGCCGCATGGACTGTCTGTAATTGCGGGTAAGACATCACTGGTGGGAGGGGGCGGCAGGAGGACCGGGGCGTCTCACGTTCGCCACCGGCGTAGTGGTGACAGGGGTATCTGCCTGGCCTGCGGGAACATCGTCTCGCACCATCGGGTTGGAGCAGGTGTCGGCTGATCGGCAAGGTTTTCCCGCTGCGGCGGGGGTGATCCGGTCGGCAGTTGGAATGAGCGGTCCCCGCTTGCGGGACTAAGCTGCGGAAGGACAGGGAGGGGACCGACCCCTAACTGCCTGACCGCTCTGAGGAGCGATTAACGATGTTCGAGAGGTTCACCGACCGCGCGCGGCGGGTTGTCGTCCTGGCTCAGGAAGAAGCCCGGATGCTCAACCACAACTACATCGGCACCGAACACATTCTCCTGGGCCTTATCCACGAGGGTGAGGGTGTCGCCGCTAAGGCCCTGGAGAGCCTCGGGATTTCGCTCGAGGCGGTCCGCCAGCAGGTGGAGGAGATCATCGGTCAGGGCCAGCAGGCCCCGTCCGGCCACATCCCCTTCACGCCCCGAGCGAAGAAGGTCCTGGAGCTGTCGCTCCGCGAGGCCCTCCAGCTCGGCCACAACTACATCGGCACCGAGCACATCCTGCTCGGCCTGATCCGCGAGGGCGAAGGCGTCGCCGCGCAGGTCCTGGTGAAGCTGGGTGCCGACCTCAACCGGGTGCGCCAGCAGGTCATCCAGCTGCTCTCCGGTTACTCCACCAGCAAGGAGGCCGCCACCGCAGGCGGTCCCGCCGAGGGCACCCCCTCCACCTCCCTGGTGCTGGACCAGTTCGGCCGCAACCTCACCCAGGCCGCCCGCGAATCCAAGCTCGACCCGGTCATCGGGCGCGAGAAGGAGATCGAGCGGGTCATGCAGGTGCTGTCCCGCCGGACCAAGAACAACCCGGTCCTCATCGGCGAGCCCGGCGTCGGCAAGACGGCCGTCGTCGAGGGCCTGGCCCAGGCGATCGTCAAGGGCGAGGTGCCCGAGACCCTCAAGGACAAGCACCTCTACACCCTGGACCTCGGCGCCCTGGTCGCCGGCTCCCGGTACCGCGGTGACTTCGAGGAGCGCCTGAAGAAGGTCCTCAAGGAGATCCGCACCCGCGGCGACATCATCCTGTTCATCGACGAGCTCCACACCCTCGTGGGTGCGGGTGCCGCCGAGGGCGCGATCGACGCCGCGAGCATCCTGAAGCCGATGCTGGCCCGTGGTGAGCTCCAGACCATCGGTGCGACCACGCTCGACGAGTACCGCAAGCACCTGGAGAAGGACGCCGCTCTCGAGCGCCGTTTCCAGCCCATCCAGGTCGCGGAGCCGTCGCTGCCGCACACCATCGAGATCCTCAAGGGCCTGCGCGACCGCTACGAGGCCCACCACCGCGTCTCCATCACGGACGAGGCGCTGGTCCAGGCCGCCACCCTGGCCGACCGGTACATCTCGGACCGTTTCCTCCCGGACAAGGCGATCGACCTGATCGACGAGGCCGGCTCCCGGATGCGCATCCGCAGGATGACCGCGCCGCCGGACCTCCGCGAGTTCGACGAGAAGATCGCGGGCGTCCGCCGCGACAAGGAGTCGGCGATCGACTCCCAGGACTTCGAGAAGGCAGCTTCCCTCCGCGACAAGGAGAAGCAGCTGCTGGCCGCGAAGACCAAGCGCGAGAAGGAATGGAAGGCCGGCGACATGGACGTCGTCGCCGAGGTCGACGGCGAGCTCATCGCCGAGGTCCTGGCGACCGCCACCGGCATTCCGGTCTTCAAGCTGACGGAGGAGGAGTCCTCCCGTCTGCTGCGCATGGAGGACGAGCTCCACAAGCGCGTCATCGGCCAGAAGGACGCCATCAAGGCCCTTTCCCAGGCGATCCGCCGTACGCGGGCCGGCCTGAAGGACCCGAAGCGCCCCGGTGGCTCGTTCATCTTCGCCGGCCCGTCCGGTGTCGGTAAGACCGAGCTCTCCAAGACGCTCGCCGAATTCCTCTTCGGCGACGAGGACGCGCTGATCTCCCTCGACATGTCGGAGTTCAGCGAGAAGCACACGGTTTCCCGCCTGTTCGGTTCGCCCCCCGGCTACGTGGGCTACGAAGAGGGCGGCCAGCTCACCGAGAAGGTGCGCCGCAAGCCGTTCTCCGTCGTCCTCTTCGACGAGGTCGAGAAGGCCCACCCCGACATCTTCAATTCCCTGCTCCAGATTCTGGAAGACGGTCGCCTGACCGACTCCCAGGGCCGGGTCGTGGACTTCAAGAACACGGTCATCATCATGACGACCAACCTCGGGACCCGGGACATCTCGAAGGGCTTCAACCTGGGCTTCGCGGCCCAGGGCGACGTCAAGACGAACTACGACCGGATGAAGGTCAAGGTCAACGAAGAGCTCAAGCAGCACTTCCGGCCCGAGTTCCTGAACCGTGTCGACGACACCGTCGTCTTCCACCAGCTCAGCCAGGAAGACATCATCCAGATCGTCGACCTCATGGTCGCCAAGGTGGATGAGCGTCTCAAGGACCGTGACATGGGCATCGAGCTCAGCACGGACGCGAAGAACCTGCTCGCGAAGAAGGGTTACGACCCCGTGATGGGCGCCCGGCCGCTGCGCCGGACGATCCAGCGCGAGATCGAGGACATCCTCTCCGAGAAGATCCTCTTCGGCGAGCTGCGCCCCGGCCACATCGTGGTCGTCGGCACGGAGGGCGAAGGCGACGAGAAGAAGTTCACCTTCCGCGGCGAGGAGAAGTCGGCCCTGCCCGACGTCCCGCCGGTCGAGTCGGCCGCCGGTGGCGCCGGCCCGAACATGACGAAGGACGCGTCGTAGTTCCAGGCGTGAGTGTGTGAGTCAGTCGAGGGGCTGCCCCGGACCGGTTATCGGTCCGGGGCAGTTTCTGTGTGCGGGGCGAGCTTCTTCGTGCGCGGGGCGATCGGGGTCAGCGCGCTGTCACGGTCAGGCGGGCGTCTTCCAGACCCTCGGCCCCGACCAGTGAGCCGCCGTTCAGGAGTACCTCGATGTGCAGGGTCGGCCACCCGCGCAGCGGGCTCACATCGATCGTCGTACCCGCTCGACCGCGCAGGGTGAGCCGTCGCAGGTCCGGGAACAGGTCACGCAGCGGACGCAGATCGGCGCCGGAACCCGGGCCGACCATGAGGGAGAGTGCGGACAGCTGGGGCAGCGGCTCCTCGTGCCGCGGCCAGGGTCCGTCGAGGGCGTGCGTGAGGCTCACTGCCGTGACACGCGGGGCGGCCCGGAGCGCGGTCATGAGGGAAGCAGGTGAGGAGACCTTCCGCAGGCGCAGGAGCTGGAGCGAGGTCCACTCGCCCAGGTTGTCCAGTTCTACGGCGCCGGATGCGTCGAGGGCCAGCTCCCGCAGGCCAGGGAGGGGCGGAAGCTCGCTCAGGTGTCCGATGGCCGACGCCAGTTTCAGTTGCAGGTGGTGGAGCCATGGCACTTCCCTGAGGACCGTGAGCCGGTCCATCGGCACGTGGTCGTCGCGGAGAATCAGTCGCCGCAGGGCGGGCCAGTCCTTGAGGGGCGCGAGATCGGTGACGCCGGGGCACCCGTCGACAGCGAGCCGCCGCAGGTGTTCGCTGTCGTGGAGCACCGAAAGGTCGGTGAGCAGCGGGTTGCGCAGATGGGTCAGGGACTCGGGGCGGATGTGCCGCAGCCCGTGCCGCAGGTCGCCTTCCTCGAACGGGCCGTCGAGGGTGAGGACGAGGGCCCGCCCGGCGGGACCCAGGTGAGGCAGGGCCAGCAGCTCGGCACGGCTGCCGATGGACAGATGGGCTCCGTCGAGGTTCCCCCCGGCCAGGACGTCCCGGGCGAATTCCTCGGTGGGGAAGTTCGGCCACTCGGTGGACAGTTCCGCCGCCGACGCGGGGGAGGCCGCGACCCATGCGCGGGCGTACGCGAGAGCCTCCCGTCCGCCGACCGCCCCGAGCAGCCAGACGGTGAACCGCCCGTCGCCGGGATCGGCCGGGAGAGCGGACGGATCCGGCAGATGGGCCAAGGCATCCGCGCCGAGAGATCCGAGCAGGTCCGCCATCTCCAGTGAGCTCGGCGGGAAGAGTTCGGTGAGCGCCGCGCGTATCCGCTCCCGCGTCCCGTCGTCCAGCCACGTCGCCTGCTGGGCACAGAGGGCGGCCAGTACGCGCACCGCTGCCACGCCGTAGGCACCGAGCGCGTCCTCGTCGTACGACTGCGCCTGGTCCAGCAGCCCGTTGACCAGTGCGGAGAGCTGGCTCCGTCCGCAGTGTCCGGACGCCAGCGCGATCACGTCCGCCCACGACTCGTCGTGGGCGACCCGCAGCAGTTCGTTGATCTGGTCCGACTCGACGAATTCGGCTGCCGCCAGGTAGTCCTGGAAGGTGCGGTGGGCGAATTGGTAGCTGTCGTCCGCCCGTTCCTGGAGAAGACCGCTGCGGTTGAGCAGGTGGGTGAGGATCGCGTCCGTCGTTCCTTGTTTCCGCACCCGTTCCATGCCCGCCAGCGCCCGGTCCAGCTGGCGCAGGGCCTGGTCCCGGGAGAACTCCGTCTGGCCTTCGCGCACCAGCCAGATCGCGATCCGCTGGAGGAGCAGCATCTGCTCCTCCACCTCCATGGTGATGCCCTCGGGGTCCGTGATGCCCCGCCGCTGGTCGCGGTTGCCCAGGAGCATGCCGAGAGCGGACCGGTAGAGCTTCCAGCGGGTATTCGGCAGGAAGCCCTCTTGGCGCCGGTGCAGGGCGCAGATCACGGCGCAGAGCAGGGGAGTGCGGGCCAGGTCACTCAGCGTGCGGTTGCCGCGGAACTGGCGGGCCAGGTCCCGTTCCAGTTCGTGCAGCCGCCCGTGGTCGTCGTCGTCCAGTCGGGCCGCCTTGTGCCAGGCGGCCACGAAGGCCTGGATGTCTTCGTCGCGCAGTGGCAGCAGCCGCAGTTCCTCGAAGCCCTCGGCGGCCAGCCAGTCGGGTTCGACGGCGAGCGGGCGGACGGTGGCCACGCAGCGGGTCTGCGGATAGCGGGCGAGAAGGCGGGTGAGCCAGGTGTATGCCTCCTCCCGCTCTCCGGGGGGCACCTCGTCCAGCCCGTCGACCAGAAGGAGGCCACGGCCGGATTCCAGCACCCGCCCGGCCCAGCCGTCCGGAGCTGTGTCCACGGCCAGCCGGGCGGCTTCCGGGAGACCTGCGGGGGCGGGCAGCCGCTCTTCGCGTGCCCGGAGCGTGCGCAGCGGGACGACGAAGGGAATGAGGCGGTTGAGGGCCGCCAGCCGGGGCGGCAGTGTTCCGGCGACGGAATGGGCGGCCAGCCACCACAGCAACGTCGTCTTTCCGGCCCCCGCGTCTCCCCGGAGCAGTACCCGGGGGCGGTCGGTCAGCAGATCGTCGATGCGGCGGGGAGTGGGATCAGTACCGCGTCCACGAGGCACTCGGACTCTGCCGGCCTCCCTGCCTGTCCACCGCCCGCCCGTCTCGGCTTCCAGGCTCAGATACGCGGTGTCCAGGTCCCACTCGGAGTCGCGACGGCCCAGTTCGTCCAGCCCGAAGATCCTGGTGCGGCGGTAGGCCGCGCCGAGGGCGTCCGCGTACTCCTCCTCGTACCGGATGTCGGCCGGGTAGGTGCCGTGAACCTGTTCCGTGCGGGGCTCTGACGCGGTGGTCTGCTCGTACGCCTGGCGGAAGCCCGCCGACTCCAGCACGGGGCGCAGCGAGACGCACTCCACCCGTCGTCCGTCGCGGCGGGGCGGTATCCGGCGGGCGAGGCCGAGGAGGACCGCCCCGGCGAAGACCGGACCGCCGGAGAGGCCGCTCAGCAGGGTTTCGCCGTCCTCGTCCGCGACCGGGGGCGGGCTGTCCAGGTCGCAGGCCAGGAGGTTGCGGAGGAGCCCTGCCAGAGGCACCACGGTGGCGGTGTACTGGTCGGCCTCCAGATGGCGCCCGGAGCCGTATCGCTGGATCTCGGGGAAGCCGGTGATCTCGCAGCCGGGGAGTGCCTGGGCCGAGGCGAGCACACCGAGGCGCACCGGCGGGACGGGTGGCAGCGGGCCGTCGGCCAGCAGGAGCGCCGCGTCCTGCTCGGCGTCCACCCAGAGAACGCGGCAGGTCACGGGTACGGGCAGGTCCGGGTGCGCGACCGACGCGCTCGCCTCGCCCCCCAGCACGTGCGCGCAGGTCAGCACCAGCCGGTCCGTGAGGAGCACCCCGCTGCCCTGGCGGGCGGACTGGACGACGACGGTGCGGTCCGTGGGGCGTACGGGGCGTGGACGACGCACGTGCCGCATACGCGGGACCGGAGGAAGCACCCCGCTCATGCGCCGTCGCGTCCCCGTCCGAAGTGGGCGGTGCTGCCGCCCGGGGCGTCGTTGCCGATCTCCAGGGGGCCGGAGCCGTCGGCCTTGCGGGGGCTCAGGGTGAAGGCGACCTTGTGCGTGATGCCGGTGGTGCGGGAGGCGTCGGCGCCTGCCTCCACCACCCAGGCCTTGACCTTGCCGCCCGCCTTGGCCTCCTTGCGGAGCTCCAGGGTGAACTCCATCTGGATGTCGCCCACGCCGAAGACGACGGGGCGGCCGGTGGCGCGGGCCGCGGCCTCGATGAGCTGGTCGCGGACCGATTCGACGGCGTCGGCCAGCTCGATCCGGTCCACGGGGTGGTTCTCGTCGGTACTCATGGCAGCCCCCGGTCCGGTACCGCCTGCCCGGCGGCGGGATGACGTGGCGTGCCGAAGGTCCCAAAGCGGACATCCCTTGGTCCCAGCGGCGGTGACAAGGCGCACAGGCCATTTCGAGCCTACTAGGTGGGCTCGTAGCGGTGCCCGGGATCGCCGGAAGGTCTTTGGTCCCGGAGGCGGTCGGGACCTTGGGAAGTCGAAACGATCTGCCGTGATTCTGGGGTTGTATCCGATTCCGACCGGCTTCACCTGGTGTTCAGCGGTTCGCGACGGGAGGTTTCCGGGGCCCGCGCGGCTTCTCCGGCGGGACGTCCCGCCCCCGATTCCCGGTGTCCGGTCTACGGCTTTTCCTCGTAGATGGGGTACTTGAGCATCGTTCCAGGGCGGGTTACCAATGTGGAGCAAGCCCGGACAAACGCTCGGGTTTCACCCTCGGACAGAACGACCGGGGGCCCCCATCTTCGGAGGACCTACTCGTATGTCGAAGCGCGTTACGACCCCCACCCGCCCGTCCACCTCTCGTGTCCGCGGCGCTGTCCTGGCCGCCGGTCTGGGAGCGTCGATGGTCCTGGGTGCTGGCGCGGCGTTCGCCTCCGGCACCACGGGCACCGTCGCCCTCACCAGTGCCACCACCGCCGACGCGGTCGCCAAGCAGGCGTCCGCCCAGACCAAGGCCGCTGTGGACGCCAAGAAGTCCGCCGCGGAGCAGGCCGACAACGCCAAGAAGGCCGCGGCCGCCAAGCAGGCCGCCGCGAAGAAGAACGCCGCCTCGTGGCAGGTCCCGGTGAAGCACTACACCCTGAGCGCCACCTACGGCACCGGCGGCGAACGCTGGGCCCACAAGCACTCCGGCCAGGACTTCGCGGTGCCGATCGGTACCGCCGTCCACGCCGCCCACGGCGGTACGGTCGTCAAGGCCGGCCCGAACGGTGGCGGCGACGGCCCGGCGTACGGCAACGCGATCGTGATCAAGCACGCCAACGGCAAGTACACGCAGTACGCGCACCTGTCGAAGATCGACGTCCGTATCGGCCAGACCGTGAAGACCGGCCAGCTGATCGGCCTCTCCGGCAACACCGGTAACTCCAGCGGCCCGCACCTGCACTTCGAGGTCCGGACCACGGCCAACTACGGCTCGGCGATCAACCCGGTCAACTACCTGCGGACCGTCCACGTGTCCGTCTGACCGACCGGTACCGCGCCCAGCGCTGAGCACGGCTGATCCACGAAGCCCCGGGACTGTTCCAGTCCCGGGGCTTCGCCGTACCCGGAGCGACCGGGCCCGGACGTATCCAGCGCCGCGGCAGCGGTCAGGTCAGCGGCAGCCGGTAGAGGCCGCTCGCCAGGGGCTCCACCAGTCCGTCGGCCACCAGGCCGTCCAGGGCCCGGGCCCGCTGCACCGGCTCGTCCCACACCGCGTCCAGGGCGGCCTGCGAGACCGGGGCGACGGAGTCGCGCAGCACCGCGAGGAGCCGTCCGCGCACCTGCCGGTCCGTACCGGCGTACGCCTGGCCCCGGCGGGCCGGGCCCTGGTGCGCGGGCTTCCCGGCGAGCAGCCAGGCGCACTGCGAGGCGATCGGGCAGCGCGAGCAGTCCTCGTTCTTCGCGGTGCAGACCAGCGCGCCGAGCTCCATCGTCGCCGCGGCCCAGGCCGCCGCCCGCTCGTCCTCCTCGGGGAGCAGCGCGCGGGCGAGCTTGCGCTCGGCGGCGGTGGTCGCGTTCGGCGGGTACTGGATGCCGGTGGCCGCCCGTGCGAACACCCGGCGGACGTTCGTGTCGAGCACCGCGTGCCGCTGTCCGTACGCGAACGAGGCGACCGCCGCCGCCGTGTACTCGCCGATCCCGGGCAGCGCCAGAAGCTGGGCGTGTTCACTGGGTACGTCGCCGCCATGGCGTTCCGTTATGGCCTGCGCCGCGCCGTGCAGGCGCAGCGCGCGGCGCGGGTAGCCGAGCCGGCCCCAGGCGCGGACCGCCTCGCCCGGCGCCTCGGCGGCCAGGTCGGCCGGGCGCGGCCAGCGGGCCAGCCACTGCTCGTACACCGGGACGACCCGGTTCACCGGGGTCTGCTGGAGCATGAACTCGCTCACCATCACGCCCCAGGCGCCCGCCTCGGGGCGGCGCCAGGGCAGATCGCGGGCGTGCTGCTCGAACCACCCGATGACGGGGGTGTGGAGGAGGGAAGCGGGGGGCGTGTGTGTCGAAGTCGTGGCAGTCATCGCACCTACGATCCTGGCACGGAAGGCCCGGCGACGGTCACGGGCACGGGGGTGTCGCCCCCGGCGAGAGCCTCTGGGCGAACAACGCCACCCGTTCTGTCCCCTCTGTGCCGGTCTTTCGCGGTTGCCCGGTGTGTGCGCCGCGCGGTACGCCCTCAGCACCTTCTCAACAGGCCCTCGCGGAATGATGATCCGTAAAAGTTGACGATCGGAGCGGCGGGTGGGGCGGGAGTTGGCCGCGATCTCTCGTACAGTTTGCGACGTGGGATCTCTGCGCAAACCGGTCGGCCCGCTTCCCTCCAGCATCTACTGGCGACGGAGGGTGGTAGCGGCGATTCTGGTTGCGCTCCTCGCCGCTCTGCTCGCCTGGGTCTTTCTGCCCGGCGCGGGCAGGAAGAGCCCGCCCGATGCCAAGCCCGGCAGCTCCGAGCCCGCGCAGTCGATCACCCCCGGCCCCTCCGACTCCGGGCCGGCGATCAGCCAACAGCCCGGTGGGCGGCACGAGTCGGGCGGTTCCGGCGAGACCGGTGGCGGTTCCGACGGGTCGTCCGACGGGTCGGCCGACGGGTCGAACGGTGACGGCGGCGATCCGGGCGCGAGCCCCCCGGCCGGCGCGGAAGCCTCCTCGGGCACGGCCGACGGCTCCACGGCTCCGACCGGCGGCACGGCGGGCGTTCAGGTCCCCGCGAGCTCCGCGCTCCCGGACTGCCGCCCCGCCGCCGTGCAGTTGAGCGTGCGCACCAAGGTGACGTACGACCCCGAGGAAACCCCGAAGTTCGAGCTGATCGCGAAGAACACGTCCACCGGCGACTGCAAGGCCGACCTCGGCCCGAAGGCCGTGGTGCTCACCGTCACCGACGCGAGCGGGGACGACGACGACCAGGTCTGGTCCTCGAAGGACTGCCCGACCGCGTCCGGCAGCCTCTTCTTCAAGGTCCCGGCCGGGCAGACGGTGATCCGCACGATCGACTGGAACCGCGCCAGGAGCGCCCCGCACTGTGCGACCCCGCAGACAGGGAAGGCCGCCCCGGGGACATACCTCCTGGAGGCCGAGGCTCCGGGAGAGCCGATCCAGCGCGCGTCCTTCGTCCTCGCCAAGGACTGACCCCGGCCGTCGGGGCCGTCACGCCGAGGCCCGGCCCGTAACGCCGAGCCGTGCGGGCCGGGCCCGCTCCGGGGTCAGACGTACCGTTCCAGGATCGAGGACTCGGCGAGCCGGGAGAGGCCTTCGCGGACGCTGCGCGCCCGCGCCTCGCCCACGCCGTCCACGGTCTGCAGGTCGTCCACGCTCGCCGCGAGCAGCTTCTGCAGTCCGCCGAAGTGCTCCACCAGCCGCTCCATGATCGCGCCGGGCAGCCGCGGCACCTTCGCCAGCAGCCGGAAACCGCGCGGCGAGACGGCCGAGTCCAGCGTCTCGGGCGAACCGCTGTACCCCAGCGACCGGGCCACCACGGCGGGTTCGAGGAGCTCGGGGTGGCTCAGCGCGTCCAGCTCGGTCAGTGCCTCGCCGACCGTGCGGGACCGCTTCGCCGTCGGCTCGGGGACGTAGTCGCGTACGACGAGCTCCCGCTCCGGCTCCACGCCCGCGATCAGCTCGTCCAACTGGAGCGCCAGCAGGCGTCCGTCGGTGCCGAGCTCGACCACGTACTCCGCGATCTCCGTGGCGATCCGGCGGACCATCTCCAGGCGCTGCGCGACGGCCGTCACGTCCCGGACCGTCACCAGGTCCTCGATCTCCAGCGCGGAGAGCGTGCCGGCGACCTCGTCGAGGCGGAGCTTGTACCGCTCCAGCGTGGCGAGGGCCTGGTTGGCGCGGGACAGGATCGCGGAGGACTCCTCCAGCACCCGCCGCTCGCCGTCGACGTACAGCGCGATCAGGCGCATCGACTGGGAGACCGAGACGACCGGGAAACCGCACGACTTGGAGACGCGGTCGGCCGTGCGGTGACGGGTGCCGGTCTCCTCGGTGGGGATCGAGGCGTCCGGGACGAGCTGGACGCCCGCCCGCAAGATCTTGGTGATGTCCTTGTCGAGGATGAGCGCTCCGTCGAGCTTGCACAGCTCGCGCAGACGGGTCGCGGCGAACTCGACGTTCATCACGAAACCGCCGGTGCACATCGACTCGACGGTCTTGTCCATGCCGAGGACGATCAGCCCGCCGGTGTTCCCCCGCAGGATGCGCTCCAGCCCGTCACGCAGGGCCGTTCCGGGCGCGACCGCGCTCAGCGAAGCGCGCATCAGCGCTTCGTTACCGGTGCCTTGGCCGGACTTTCCGGGCGATGATGCCCGGTCGTTGGCTGCCACTGCACTCCTCCGGTCACAGGTTTGCGGTGCCCTTGCGTCCCTCGTGCCGCGCGTGCGAGCGGGCGAGACCAGGGCAAAGTCTACCGGCGCGCGCCGTCCTCCTGTGGTGCCTCCGAACGAGACCGGCGCGGCAGCACCCTGAGAGCATCACCCATGTCGGCCACTTCTGTGACCTTCATACCGGCCGGGACCTTGCCCGGATCGCTCGGGACCAGGGCGTGCGTGAACCCGAGGCGGTGCGCCTCGGCCAGCCGGCGCTGCACGCCGGTGACCCTCCGCACCTCTCCGGCGAGACCCACCTCACCGATGGCGACCAGGTTCTTCGGGAGGGGGGTGTCGCTCGCCGCGCTCGCCAGCGCCAGCGCGATCGCCAGGTCCGCGGCGGGCTCGGTGAGCTTCACCCCGCCCACCGTCGCGCTGTAGATGTCCCGCTTGCCCAGCGCGCTGATCCGGCCCCGCTGCTCCAGCACCGCCAGCATCATCGAGACCCGCGAGGTCTCCAGACCCGAGGTGGTGCGGCGGGGCGACGGGATCTGCGAGTCGACCGTGAGCGCCTGCACCTCGGCGACCAGCGGCCGCTTGCCCTCCAGGGTGACGGTCAGGCAGGTGCCGGGCACCGGCTCGTCGCGCCGCGTCAGGAAGAGGCCCGACGGATCGGCGAGACCGGTGATCCCCTCGTCGTGCAGCTCGAAGCAGCCGACCTCGTCGGTCGCGCCGTAACGGTTCTTGACGCCCCGGACCAGCCGCAGCCGCGCGTGCCGGTCCCCCTCGAACGAGAGCACCACGTCGACCAGGTGCTCCAGCAACCGGGGCCCGGCGATGGCACCGTCCTTGGTGACGTGGCCCACCAGCAGGGTCGCCATGCCCCGGTCCTTGGAGGCGCGGATGAGCGCCCCGGCGACCTCGCGGACCTGCGCCATGCCGCCGGGCGCACCGTCGATCTCCGGCGACGCGACCGTCTGCACCGAGTCCAGCACCAGCAGGGAGGGCTTCACCGCGTCGAGGTGGCCGAGCACGGCCGAGAGATCGGTCTCCGCCGCGAGGTAGAGGTGGTCGTTGATCGCCTTGATGCGGTCGGCGCGCATCCGGACCTGACTCGCGGACTCCTCCGCCGTGACGTAGAGGGTGCGGTGCTCCTCGCTCGCGGCCTTCGCGGCCACGTCGAGCAGCAGGGTCGACTTGCCGACCCCCGGCTCCCCGGCCAGCAGCACCACGGCACCCGGGACGAGCCCGCCGCCCAGCACCCGGTCCAGCTCGCTCACACCGGTCGAGCGGGCCGTCGCCTGCCGGCTGTCCACCTGGCCGATGGGCAGCGCAGCGGTGGAGACCCGGCCGGCCGCGGTGGTGCGCACGGCGGGCGCGCCGCCGAACTCCTCGACGGTGCCCCAGGCCTGGCACTCCGGGCAGCGGCCGAGCCACTTGGCGGTCGTCCATCCGCACTCCGTGCAGCGGTAGGACGGACGGTCCTTCGTGGACTTCGTACGGGCAGCCATGCCGTCACCTTATGGCCCGGCCAGGACAATGGGGTTTCCGGAGGGCCGCGGGCGAGCGCGGACCCGTTGTGGGAGGGGACCGCATGACCAGCACCAGCACACCGTTCGACGAGGCCGAGCGCCTGAAGTGGGCGGGCCTGGCCGACGCCTACGCCGCGTCCTTCGCCCGGCTCTGCGCCCGTACCGTGCCCGACCTGCTGGACGCGGCGGGCGTGAGCGGGGGTGCCCGTGTGCTGGACGTGGGCACCGGCACCGGGGCGGTGGCCGTCGCGGCGTGCGCGCGGGGCGCGGTGGTCACGGCCGTGGACGCGGAACCGGACATGGTGAAGAGCGCCACCGAGGCGGCCCCGGCGGCCGACGTGCGCGTCGCGCTCCTGCCCGAGCTGCCCTTCGCCGACGGCGAGTTCGACGCGGTGGCCGCCAACTTCGTCCTCAACCACGTCGGGCGCCCCCGCAAGGCGCTCGCCGAACTGCGCCGGGTGACCCGCCCCGGCGGCCGGATAGCCGTCACCATCTGGGGTGCCGACGCCGGGGCGGGCCAGCGGCTGCTGGGCCGGGCGGTCGCCGCCGCCGGAGCCCTCCGCCCGCCGGAGGTGCCCCCGCTCGCCCCGGAGGAGGCGTTCGAGCAGACCCCCGAGGGTCTCGCCGCGCTGCTGGCGGGGGCCGGGCTGACCGACGTCTCCTGTACCGCCCTCGCCTGGGACCACCGGGCCACCGTCGAGGAGTGGTGGAGCGGGGCCGCGTCCGGAGTGGCGACGATCGGTCGCATCGTCACCGCCCAGACGCCCGCCACGGTGGCGGAGATCAAGCGCCACTACGAAGCGCTCAGCGCGGAGTTCGCGCTCCCGGGCGGCGAGGACGAGAAGCTGCTGGTGCTGCCGCACCGCGCGCTGCTGGCGTCCGGCCGGGTGGGGTAGGTGTCCGCCGGACGCCGCCCGGCTGTGCGTACGCCTCGTGGGCTCCGGGTGGGAGCCCACGGGGGCGCACGGGAGCGTGTGAGCCCGCGTGGGGCGGCGTGAGAGCTCCGGGAGCGCTGGGGGCGCACAACGGCGCACGTGTCGGAATGGGGAGTTCCTGTCCCCTTTCGAGCGATCGTTCACCCATAGGGGTTAAAAGTCCGGAAGGGGCGCCGAGGGGGTGCCCTCCTCTGCTTACGGTCGCAAGGTGACGAGCAGCAGGCTGGAGCCCCCCGCGCACACCACCGGCGCACCCGGATCGCACCGTCGCGCCCCCCACCTCCCGACGCAGCGCCCGCCCGCACGTTACGAGCCGTACCTCGACGGACTCTTCACCTACTGCCTCTCCGCCCTCTGCGACCACGAAGCCGCCACCGACGCGCTCGGAGCCGTACTCGCCGTCGCGGAACGCCAGGACGGCCGGTGCCCCACGGGCCAGGAGGAACGTAAATCCTGGCTGTACGCGCTGGCCCGGTGGATGTGCCTGCGGGCGCTCGCCGAGCAGAAGCGCGGCCGCCAGGCCCACCGGAGGACGCCCAGGGACTCGGGCCGGGGGGCGCGCGAGGAGCGCGGTGCCGTCCTCGCGGACGCCCTCGCCCTGGCCGCCCCGGCCGAGGCTCCCGCTCCGGGCCCGGTCGCCGGCACTGCCGGGGCCCCGGCTGCCGGCGCGGTCACCGGCACGTCCAGGACATCCGCCGGAAGTCCTGCCGAAGCCCCTGCCGGGACGCCCGCCGAAGCCCCCGCACAGGCTCCCCGGGCCACCCCCGAGGAGGCGGTCGTGCCGCCCGCGGAGGAGTCCCCCGCCTCCGAGGCCCGCCGCCGCGAACTCGCCCGGCTCGCCTGGCCGGAGGCGGCCGGCACCACGCCCGACCAGCGGGAGGCGCTCGAACTCTCCGTACGCCACGGGCTCACCCCCCGGGCCGTCGCCTCCGTGCTCGGACTCGACCCGGCCACCGCCCGCGAGCTCATCGCGGCGGCGGCCTGCGAGGTCGAGCGGACCCGGGCCGCGCTCGCCGTCGCGGAGTACGGCACCTGCACCGCCGCCCGCCGCCTCACCGGCAACCGCCAGTCGCTGCTCTCCGCCCCGCTGCGCCGCGAACTCGTCCGCCACGTCGACGACTGCCCGGGCTGCCGGCGGGCCGCCGAGCGTGCCGGGGCCACCGGCCCCTGGCCCGGCGTGGCCGTGGCCCCCGCCGCCGGGCTGCCCGTCGTGGAGGCGCCCCGCCCGTCCGTGCGCGTGGCCATGGTGCACGCCCAGCGCTCGCGCGCCGGTTCCCCGCGCTTCGACCGGGCCGGCTACCCGCTCGACCCGAAGGACCACGCGGCCCGCCGCGACCGGCTGCGCGCCCGGCTCATGACGACGACGGTGGTCGCGACGGTCGTCGCCGCCCCGGTCATCGCCCTGTGGGCGGCGGCCTACCGGGGAGCGCCGTGGGCCGGCGACGGGCACGGGGGCGCCTCGGCCGCCGCGACCGAGATGGACGCGGTCGGCGACTCGGCCGGGACCTTCGCGGACGGCCGGGACGGATACGGCCGCCACGACGGGTACGACCGGCGCCGCGGACACGGTCGGCCCTCGGAGGGAGGCGGCGGTGACGGGCGCGGCGGCGACGGGCACGCGCAGGACGTCCGCGCCGGTGTCCGGGACGGCTCGCCGGACGGGGTCCTCGCCCCGGACGTCACCGCCGAGGTGATCGGCGCCGAGACCACCGGCGGCGCCCACCGCCGGGCCGGGGCGCTGACCGTCGCCGCGCGGACCTCCGGCGGTGTCACCAGCCTCCGGCTGACGGCCTCGGGGGGCGCCCCCGTCGTCTGGGCGGCCCGTACCGACGCCCGCTGGCTGCGGCTCGACCACACCGCGGGCACGCTCGCTGCCGGGCGCAGCATCACCGTGCACGTCCTGGTGGACCGGGCGCGGGAGCCGCGCCACCCCTGGCGGGCCCGGGTCGTCCTGGCGCCCGGGTCCCAGCACGTACGGATCGAGGGCCGTGGCCGTGTCCCCGCGTTCACCGGCTTCCCGGCGGGCGGGCCGCTCCACCACGCGGCGCCCGCCGTGCCGCCCGGCCCCACGCCGCCGGCCGCGCCGACGCCACCGGTGGCGCCCACGCCCGTCCTCGCGGCCTCGTCCGGAAAGACCCCGGACCCGGCGGACTCCGCCGGGCCGCCGCCGGGCACCTCGCCGGACCCGGCAGGTACGAGCGGCGCGGCGGAACCGTCCGGCCCGTCATCCGCCCCGTCCGAACCGTCCCCGTCCGAACCGTCCCCGCCCGACTCGTCCCCGTCCGAACCGTCCCCGCCCGCCGGCTCGCCGAGCGGCTCCCCGGCGGGCTGAGGAGCCGGCGGGCCGAGGAGCCGGCGGGGAACCGCCGGCCCGGGGAACCGCCGGCCCGGGGAACCGCCGGCCCGGGGAACCGGCGGATCGGGACGCGATACCGGCCCGGCCTCAGGCCGGGGTCACCGGGTCGGCCGGGTGCGGGGCCATCGGCAGCAGCGAGGCGAGCCGCTGCTCGCAGAGTCCGACCAGCCGCGCGTACGCCTCCTCGCCCATCAGCTCCGTGAGCTCGGGGCGGTACGTCACGTACACCGGGTCACCGGCGCCGTGCGCGGAAGTGGCCGAGGTGCACCACCAGTGCAGGTCGTGACCGCCCGGGCCCCAGCCCCGGCGGTCGTACTCGCCGATGGAGATCTGGAGCACCCGGGTGTCGTCGGGCCGGTCGATCCAGTCGTACGTACGCCGGACCGGGAGCTGCCAGCAGACGTCCGGCTTGGTCTCCAGCGGCTCCTTGCCCTCCTTCAGCGCCAGGATGTGCAGCGAACAGCCCGCGCCACCGGCGAAGCCGGGGCGGTTCTGGAAGATGCAGGAGCCCTTCCAGCGGCGCGTCTGGCGCTCACCGTCGTCGTCGATGCCGACCCACCCCGTCGACGTACCGACGTCGTGGAACTGCCACATCTCCGGGGTCAGCCGCTCGACGTGTCCGGCCACCCGCTTCTCGTCGTCCTCGTCCGAGAAGTGCGCGCCCAGCGTGCAGCAGCCGTCGTCCGCCCGGCCCGCCTGGATGCCCTGGCAGCCGCTGCCGAAGATGCAGGTCCACCGGGAGGTCAGCCACGTCAGGTCGCAGCGGAACACCTGCTCGTCGTCGGCCGGGTCCGGGAACTCCACCCACGCCCGGGGAAAGTCGATCCCCTTCTCGTCGGACCGGTCGGGTCCGTTCTGTTCCGTCCGCTGACTCTCCTGATCCTGATCCTGCTTCGTCCTGGGCTTCTTCGTCGCTTTGCCCGGCTTCGTCTTGTTCGTCTTTGGCACGCGCCAAGCGTAAGTCCCTTTCGGCGTAGCGTTCCGGCTATGAGACTCGGAGTCCTCGACGTGGGGTCGAACACGGTTCATCTGCTGGCGATGGACGCCCACCCCGGCGCCCGGCCGCTGCCCGCGCACTCGCACAAGACGGAGCTCCGCCTCGCCCAGCTCCTCGACGCGGACGGGGCGATCGGCCGCGAGGGCGTCGACCGGCTGGTCGCCACGGTGGCCGAGGCGGTCCAGGCCGCCGAGGACAAGGGGTGCGAGGAGGTGCTGGCGTTCGCCACCTCGGCGGTACGCGACGCCACCAACGCCGACGAGGTGCTGGGCCGGGTTCGCGCCGAGACCGGGGTCGACCTCGCGGTCCTCAGCGGCGAGGAGGAGGCACGGCTGACCTTCCTGGCCGCCCGCCGCTGGTTCGGCTGGTCGGCGGGGAAGCTGCTGCTGCTCGACATCGGCGGCGGTTCGCTGGAGATCGCCCTCGGACTGGACGAGGAGCCCGCGGCGGCCGTGTCGCTGCCGCTCGGCGCCGGCCGCCTCACGGCCGGCTGGCTGCCCGGCGATCCCGCCCGCCCGGCCGACCCGGCCCGGCTGCGCGAGCTGCGCCGGTACGTCCGCGCCGGCATAGCCCGCACGGTCGGGGAGTTCAGCCGCCACGGCGGGCCCGACCGCGTGGTCGCCACCTCGAAGACCTTCAAGCAGCTCGCCCGGATAGCCGGGGCGGCCCGCTCCACGGAGGGGCTGTACACCCGGCGGACCCTCTCCGCCGCCGCCCTGGGGGAGTGGGTGCCCAAGCTGGCCACGATGACCGCCGAGGAACGCGGCCGCCTCCCCGGCGTCTCCCCGGACCGGGCCGGCCAGCTGCTCGCCGGGGCGCTCGTCGCCGAGGGCGCGATGGACCTTTTCGGGATCACCGAGCTGGAGATCTGCCCCTGGGCGCTCCGTGAGGGCGTCATCCTGCGCCGCCTCGACCACCTCCCCGCCGAACGGATCGCGCTGAGCTGACGCCGACGGGCGGCGGGCGGGGCCCACGGGCGGGCCGCCCACGGCCGTCCACGCGGGGTCATGGCCCTTCTCACTTTCGCCCCCGCCCTCTCGGCGGCGCGCGATCGGGCCCGTACGCTGTCCAGGTGGCAGATCCAGCGGTGCGCATCCCCGATGCGAAGGTCGCCCTGTCGACGGCCTCGGTCTATCCGGAGTCGACGGCGACGGCCTTCGAGATCGCCGCGCGCCTGGGGTACGACGGTGTCGAGGTCATGGTGTGGACCGATCCGGTCAGCCAGGACATCGAGGCGCTGCGCCGCCTCTCCGACTACCACCAGGTCCCGATCCTCGCCGTGCACGCGCCCTGTCTGCTGATCACGCAGCGGGTCTGGTCCACCGATCCGTGGGTCAAGCTCCAGCGGGCGAGGTCCGCCGCCGAGCGGCTCGGCGCCTCCGCCGTCGTGGTCCACCCGCCGTTCCGGTGGCAGCGCCACTACGCCCGCGACTTCGTCGACGGGATCTGGCGCATGGCGAACGAGACCGACGTCCGGTTCGCCGTCGAGAACATGTACCCCTGGCGCTACCGGGACCGCGAGATGCTCGCGTACGCCCCGGACTGGGACGTCACCCACGACGACTACCGGCACTTCACCGTCGACCTCTCGCACACCTCGACGGCCCGTACGGACGGCCTCGCCATGGTGGACCGGATGGGCGACCGGCTCGCCCACGTCCACCTCGCGGACGGCAAGGGTTCCGGCAAGGACGAGCACCTGGTGCCCGGCCGGGGCGACCAGCCCTGCGCGGAGCTGCTGGAGCGGCTGGCGCGCACCGGCTTCGACGGTCACGTGGTCCTGGAGGTCAACACCCGCCGGGCCATGTCCTCCGCCGAACGCGAGGCGGACCTCGCCGAGGCGCTCGCCTTCACCCGGCTCCACCTCGCCTCGGCCAAGCGGACGCCCCGGCCGTGACCTGCCGTTCCACGCCGGAGGGCGCTGCTCCGGACCGTTCCACGCCGGAGGGCGCTGCTCCGGACCGTTCCACGCCGGAGGGCGCTGCTCCGGACCGTTCCACGCCGGACGGTGCCGCCCCGGACCGTTCCACGCCGGACCGCACGGGTTCCGTCCCCGAGGGGCCCGCCGCCCCCCGCCGCAGGGGCCGCCCCTCGCGTGCCGCCGCCCAGGACGGTCCGGACGCCCGGACCCGCATCCTGGAGTCGGCCCGTACGGAGTTCGCCGAGCGCGGCTACGACAAGGCGTCGATGCGCTCCATCGCTCGGGCCGCCCGGGTCGACGCGGCGCTGGTCCACCACTACTTCGGGACGAAGGACGAGGTGTTCGCGGCAGCCGTGGAGCTCTCCTTCGAGCCCGCCCTCGTCGTCCCGCAGATCCTGGGCGGCCCGCTGGAGGGGGTGGGGGAGCGGATGGCCCGCTACTTCGTCTCCGTGTGGGAGAACCCCGTCAGCCGGGCGCCGCTGCTGGCGATCGTCCGGTCCGCGCTCACCCACGAGGCGGCGGCGAAGGTGCTGCGGACCTTCGTACTGCGGCGGCTGCTGGAGCGGATCGCGGCAGAGCTGGCCGTACCCGACCCGACGTTCCGTGCCGAGCTGGCCGCCTCGCACCTGGTCGGCATCGCGATCCTGCGGTACGTCGTACGGACCGAGCCGCTCGCGTCGGCCGACCCGGAGCGGATCATCGCGATGGTCGCGCCCACCATCCAGCGCTATCTGACCGAGGACGGCCCGCACGCGCAGCCGGACCCGGTGGACCCGGCGGCGGGCGCACCCGGTGGCACGGATTCCGGCGGGGCCGAACCGACCGCTCCGTGAGCAGCGCGTCCCGCTATCCGGACAGGCTGTCCAGATCCTGGAGGCGGGGCGTACGCTCGGAGAAGTCTTTTCCGTCGAAGTAGACAGTCTTTCTTTATCTGTCGAAGGAGCGAGCGACGATGCCGCAGCTGAGGTCCCGCACTGTCACCCACGGTCGCAACATGGCGGGCGCGCGCGCCCTTATGCGGGCGTCGGGCGTAGCGAGCGAGGACATCGGCAAGCCGATCATCGCCGTCGCGAACTCCTTCACCGAGTTCGTCCCCGGCCACACCCACCTGTCGCCGGTCGGCCGGATCGTCTCCGAGGCGATCCACGCCGCGGGCGCGGTGCCGCGCGAGTTCAACACGATCGCGGTGGACGACGGCATCGCGATGGGGCATGGCGGCATGCTCTACAGCCTGCCTTCGCGCGACCTGATCGCCGACTCGGTCGAGTACATGGTCGAGGCGCACTGCGCGGACGCGCTGATCTGCATCTCCAACTGCGACAAGATCACCCCCGGCATGCTGATGGCGGCCCTCCGCCTCAACATCCCGACGATCTTCGTCTCCGGCGGACCCATGGAGTCCGGCCGGGCCACCCTCGTCGACGGCACCGTCCGCACCCTCGACCTCGTCGACGCCATGTCCGACGCGGTCAACGACAAGATCTCCGACGCGGACATGCTCCGTATCGAGGAGAACGCCTGTCCCACCTGTGGCTCATGCTCCGGCATGTTCACGGCCAACTCCATGAACTGCCTCGCCGAGGCCATCGGCCTCGCCCTCCCGGGCAACGGCTCGACGCTCGCCACCCACACCGCCCGCCGCGCCCTCTACGAGAACGCCGGCCGCACGATCGTCGAGATCACCAAGCGCCACTACGAGCAGGACGACGCGACCGTCCTGCCCCGCGCCATCGCGAGCCGCGCCGCGTTCGAGAACGCCATGGCCCTCGACATCGCCATGGGCGGCTCCACCAACACGATCCTGCACCTCCTCGCCGCCGCTCAGGAGGCCGAGCTCGACTTCGGCCTGCCGGAGATGGACGAGATCTCGCGCCGCGTCCCCTGCCTCGCCAAGGTCGCACCGAACGTCGCCAAGAGCCGTACGTACTACATGGAGGACGTCCACCGCGCCGGTGGCATCCCCGCCATCCTCGGCGAGCTGCACCGCGGCGGACTCCTCAACGAGGACGTCCACTCCGTCCACTCCGCCTCCCTCGCCGACTGGCTGAAGAACTGGGACGTGCGCGGCGGTTCGCCCGCCCCCGAGGCCGTCGAGCTGTGGCACGCCGCCCCCGGCTGCGTCCGCTCCGCCACCGCCTTCTCGCAGTCCGAGCGCTGGGACACCCTCGACACGGACGCCGCCGAGGGCTGCATCCGCTCCGTCGAGCACGCCTACTCCGAGGACGGCGGTCTCGCGGTCCTCAAGGGCAACCTCGCCGTGGACGGCTGCGTCGTGAAGACCGCCGGAGTGGACGAGTCGATCTGGACCTTCGAGGGCCCGGCCGTCGTCTGCGAGTCTCAGGAGGCGGCCGTCGAGAAGATCCTGCTGAAGCAGGTCGAGGAGGGCGACGTGGTCGTCATCCGCTACGAGGGCCCCAAGGGCGGCCCCGGCATGCAGGAGATGCTCTACCCGACCTCGTACCTGAAGGGCCGCGGTCTCGGCAAGGCATGCGCGCTGATCACCGACGGCCGGTTCTCCGGCGGTACGTCGGGCCTGTCGATCGGCCACGCCTCCCCCGAGGCGGCCTCCGGCGGCACGATCGCGCTGGTCGAGGACGGCGACCGCATCCGCATCGACATCCCGAACCGCTCCATCGAGCTGCTCGTCCCGGACGCCGAGCTGGCGGCCCGCCGTGAGGCGCTGAACGGCGTGTACGCGCCGAAGAACCGCGAGCGCAAGGTCTCGGCCGCGCTGCGCGCCTATGCCGCGATGGCGACCAGCGCGGACCGGGGCGCCGTGCGCGACGTCTCCAAGCTCGGCTGAACACCACGTACGCGGAACGCCCGGCCACCCCGCGAGGGGGGCCGGGCGTCGTGGCGTTCCGGGGCCGGACCCGCCGGGGCGGCCGGATGCGCGGCCGGCCGCCCACAGCTCGGCCGGATCCGCCTGCTGTCACTCACCAGGCGGCCGGGTCGTTCCCGTCCACCGCGAACACCGAGCCGTCCGGCGCCGTGCCGACGACCCACCGGCCGGCCGCGACGGGCGCGGGCGGCCAGGAGGCCTGGTCCAGCTTCCCGGCGGGCAGCCGGGGCGCCGTCTGCCCGAGCAGCTTCTCCCGGCGGGTGTCCACCGCGAGCAGCCGTCCGTCCGCCGCCGTGAGGTACAGGCGGTCTCCGCGCGCCGGCACCGGGGCGGACACCAGCCCGACCCCGGTCTCCAGCCGCCACCGTTCGGTGCCGCCGCCGTCGGCCGAGGCCCGTGTGTCCAGGGCCACCAGCGTGCCGCCGGGCGCCAGCAGGTAGGCGGTGTCGCCCTCGACGACGATCCTCGGATCGGCCATCCGCAGCGGCAGCGCGATCCGTTCCGCCTTCCGCGCCCCGGGGTCGTACCGCACCAGGGCGTCCGCGGTCGTGTCCGCCCTCTCCTCCTTCAGGACCAGTGATCCGCCCGACGTACCGACCGGCTCCAGCATTCCGTCCAGCCGCCGTTGCCACCGGACCCCGCCGGCCGCGTCGATCGCGGTGACGAGGGTGGTGGTCCCCTCCGCCGTGTTCTCGTAGAGGTAGGAGACCCCGGTCGCCGGGTCGTGGAATCCGAGGCCCGGCAGGGCGTGCCCGGCGAAGCGGTGGCTCCAGCGGACCACCCCCGTCCCGGCGTCGATCCCCTCGACGGCACCGTGGGCTCCGATCCGGAGCAGCGTGGCACCGGCGCTCAGGAGGAGTCCGGAGGAGACGGCCGGGTCCGTCGACCAGACCTCCTTGCCGTCCCCGGGGCGGTAGGCCCGCACGGTGCCGTCGGCACCGCGGACCAGGACCGGACCGTTCTCCGCGGCCAGTGTCCTCTCGCCCGCGGAGGCGTCCCGCCGCCAGAGGACATGTCCGTTCGCGGGGTCGAGGCGCGCGACGCCGTAACCGGGCGCGGAGCAGTAGAGCGCGCCGCCGGACGTGGCCGCGTCCCCGCCCGCGCCGTCCGTGAAGCAGTACGGGATCGAGCCCGCGGCCCCCGGGAGGACGGTCCGCCACGGGACGAACACGGCCACCGCTTCCGGCCCGGTCGTGCCCCGCCCCGCTCCCGGCGACGTGCCGGGGAGCACCCCGCCGTACACGGCGCCCCCGCCGACGAGGGCCAGCAGCACGGCGGCGCCCACCATCCACCCCGCGCGCCGCCACCGCCCCGCGGCGGGCGGGGCGGGGCGCGCGGCGGCGGGCGCGTCCCGCGCGTGGGTCGCCTCGGTGCCGGGCGCAGGCCCGGCGCCCCCGGCGGCGCCCTCCGACGCGCTGTCCCGCTCCGCGGTGCCGTCCACCCGCGCGTCCGGCCCGCCGGTGCCGGGTGTCTCCGCCCCGGTCACCCGTTCCGCCGGCACCGGGCTCCGCTGGGCCGGCACGAAGGCGGCAGCGTCGTACGACGGCGGCAGCAGGGCCGCCATGATCTCGTCGGGGGTCGGCCGCAGCGCGGGGTCCTTCGCCAGGCACTGCCCGACGAGCTTGGCCAGGTCCTTCGGTACTCCGGTCAGGTCCGCCTCGTCGTGCACCACCTGGTACGCCACCAGATACGGGCTGTCCGAGTCGAACGGCCCCCGCCCGGTCGCCGCGTGGACCAGTACCGCGCCCAGCGCGAACACGTCGGCGGCAGGACCGACTTCGCGCGGGCGCTGGAACTGCTCGGGTGCCATGTAGGGGGGCGAGCCGATCAGCTTCCCGGTCTCCGTGCGCAGCTCGCTGTCGTACGGACGGGAGATCCCGAAGTCGATGACCTTCGGCCCGGAATCCGGCAGCAGTACGTTGCTCGGCTTCAGATCGCGGTGGATGACCCCGGCCCGGTGGATGTCCCGCAACGCCTCGGCGAGCCCGGCCGTGAGCCGCCGCAGTTGCGCCGGGTTCATCGGACCGTTCCGCTTCACCTGCGCGGAGAGCGTCGGCCCGGGGACGTACAGGGTCGCCATCCACGGCAGTGCGGCCGCCGGATCGGCGTCGACGACGGGCGCGGTGAAGGCTCCGCTGACCCGGCGGGCAGCCGCCACCTCCTGCCGGAAACGGGCCCGGAACTCGGGGTCCGCGGCGTACTGCCGGTGCACGATCTTGATCGCCAGCGGGAGCCCCGAGGCGGACGTGGCAAGGTGGACCACCCCCATGCCGCCCTCTCCGAGCCGTGCCTCCAGGCGGTACCGGCCGGCGTACTCGGGCCGTTCCGCTTCCGGACCCGGCCCGAATTCCCGCAGCGGTGCCATCACCCACCCCCGTGTGTTCGACCGCAAGCGCGACGCACGGAGCCTATTCGATGCTTCGTCCTTGTCGCGCAAGGGTTGTTAGCCTGCGCGTCACCTGTACCGAACACAGCCGGGGGAGGGCCTCATGGCCACTGAAGAGAACGTCGTCGAAGCGGTCGCACCATCGAACGGAACCGAACGGGCGGGCGCCGCCGCAGTGCTTCAGGAGCCGGTCGTGCCGGAGAGCGCGGTGACCCTGGGCGTCGAGCCGGTCGGCGTCGTGCCGCTCTCCTCGTACGAAGTCCCCCGCTACCCGATCGCGCCGGGCTACCGGGTCTACGTCCGCACCGGACCGGGCACGAGCTACCCCGCCCTCCGGCTGCTGCCCTACGGGGTGAGCGTCGGGATCTACTGCCAGAAGGTCGGCGAGCGGGTCACCGGCCCGTACGGTTCCTCGGCCCTCTGGGACTGCATCGCCGACGGCGAGTTCGTCTCCGACGCGTACGTGCACACCGGCAGCGACGGCTGGGTCGCCAGCCGCTGCGCCTGAGCCGATCCGGCCGGGCCGGCCCGCCGGGCGTGGGGGCACCCCGCCGGCCGGCCCGCGCGGAATAATCGACGGTGTGAGCGAGAAGAGCGTGACCACCGGAACCGACGGAACGACCGGCGCGAGCCCGCACGGCGGAACGGCCCCCGGCCCGCAGCCGGAGACGCTCCGCTTCTTCGGCACCACCTGGGTCGGCCACGACGGCGGATACACGCTGCGGCGCGTCGGCGTCTCGGCCGGATCGCTGGTCGCGGCCGTCGGCTCCTGCGTGGTCCTGCGCTTCGCCTTCAGCGGTCTGGAGATCGCCGGGACCGGCCGCTTCCTCGACGTCCTGGTCGTGCTGATGTTCGCCGTGTGCAGCGCCGTCGCCTTCCGCAAGACCTGGGAGGGTTACCGCGGTCGCCCGGCGGACCCGGGCCGCGAGGACAACCTGCGGGGCCTCAGGACGATCGGCTTCGTCGGCTCCCTGCTCGCGTACTTCGTCCGCTCGCTCCGCGAAGCGCCCGGCGAGACGCTGCTGCGCACCGAGTACGAGGCCGCCCTCGCCCGCTACACCAAGCGCCGTACGACCCGCACCGGCAACCCGGCGACCCGCAAGGACCGCAAGGGCAGGTAGGCCGGCGAGGGCCAGGTAATCCCTGTGGGGGCGGGTAGGCCCGCGAGGGCAGGTACGGGCCGGTCCCGTACCTCCGACTCCCCGAAGGACGTGTCGCATGCCGCCCGTACAGCCCGCCACTCCGTCGCCCGCCCCCGGACCGGTCCGCGCGCTCTCGTTCAGCGGGGCCGCCGCCCTGTACGCCGCCGCCCGGCCCGGCTATCCGCCGGAGGTGTTCGCGGCCCTGGAGGAGGCGACCGGACGCGCCCTCTCCACGCTGAGCGCGGTCGACGTGGGCGCGGGCACCGGCATCGCCACCCGTGAACTCGTCCGGCGCGGCGCCCGCGTCACCGCCGTCGAGCCGGGCGCCGGAATGGCCGCCGAACTGCGCCGGTCCCTGCCCGAGGTGCCGGTGGTGCGGGGCGACGGCAACCGCCTCCCGTTCGCCGGCGGCTCCGCCGACCTCGTCACGTACGCCCAGTCCTGGCACTGGACCGACCAGGCCCGGTCCTGGCCGGAAGCCGTCCGCGTCCTGCGCCCCGGCGGGGTCCTCGCCCTCTGGTGGAACGTCGCCGACCACCAGGCCCCCTGGGTCGCCGAACAGGACGCGCGCATCCGCCGCCACCTCGGCGCGGACCACGGCGTGCACGCGACTCCCGCCCGCGGCACTCCCTCCCGTGCCGTGGGCCTGCCCGAGCAGGGGCCCGTGGGCCGGCTGCTGCCCTGGTCCCGCCGGGTGAGCCTCCGTACCCACCTGGACAACCTCGCCAGCCACTCCGCGTTCCTGGTGCGGGGCGAGGAGCACGCCGAGGCCGACCGCCGGTTCTTCGCCGAGGAGGGCGCCCGCCTGCTGGAGCTCTTCCCCGACGGCACGGTGGAGGAGCGGTACGTCGTCGACCTGACGACCGTCACGGTCTGAGGACCCCGCCCACCGCGCAGACGGAGGACGGACGGCGGAAGGTGGATGACGGATCATCGGCATCCGGCCCGGAGGCCCGGCGTTCCCGGGACTCCGGGCTTTCCCATGTCTTGACGCGGGGATCGCCGCGGCGCATATTCATCACATGATGAATAATCGGCGCACCGGCGGGCCGGACCCCGCGCCACCACCCCCCGGGGCCCCGGCGCCCGCAGCCGTCCGTGCCGAGTGCCTCACCGTCGTACGCGGCGACCGCACCGTGCTGCGCGGCCTCGGCTTCACCGTCGAACCCGGCAGGATCACCGGTCTCCTCGGTCCCTCCGGCTGCGGCAAGAGCACGCTGATGCGCGCGATCGTCGGCACCCAGGCCCAGGTCACCGGCGGCCTCGACGTCCTGGGCACCCCCGCCGGACACCCCGGCCTCCGCTCGCGCGTCGGGTACGTCACCCAAGCCCCCTCCGTCTACTCCGACCTCACGGTCCGCCAGAACCTGGAGTACTTCGCGGCCGTGCTCCTCCCCGGCCGCGCCCACCGCACCACCCGCCGCGCCGCCGTCGCCCGCGCCCTCGACGACGTGGACCTCAAGAGCCACGCCGACGCCCTGGCCGGCCACCTCTCCGGCGGGCAGCGCAGCCGTGTCTCCCTCGCCGTCGCCCTGCTCGGAGAGCCCGAACTCCTCGTCCTGGACGAACCGACCGTCGGCCTCGACCCCGTCCTGCGCCGCGACCTGTGGCACCTCTTCCACGCACTCGCCGCCGACCGGGGCACCACGATCCTGGTCTCCTCCCACGTCATGGACGAGGCCGAGCGCTGCCACCGGCTGCTCCTGATGCGCGAGGGCGCCCTCCTCGCGACGGGAACCCCGGAGGAGCTGCGCACCCGTACCGCCGGCACCACCGTGGAGGAGGCCTTCCTCCGCCTCGTCGACGAAGCGTCCGCCCAGCCCGAGGAGCCCGCGCGATGAGCAGCGACACCCTTCCCGCCGCCACCCCCGCCCCGGCCCGGCCCCTCACCCCGGCGCGCACCCTCGCCACGGCGGGCCGCGTCCTGCGCCAGCTCCGCCACGACCCCCGCACCATCGCGCTGCTGCTGGTGATTCCGGTCGTGATGATCGTCCTGCTGCGGTACGTCTTCGACGGCAGCCCGGGGACCTTCGACTCCATCGGCGCCTCGCTGCTCGGGATCTTCCCGCTCATCACGATGTTCCTGGTGACGTCCATCGCCACCCTGCGCGAACGGACCTCGGGGACCCTGGAACGCCTCCTCGCCCAGCCGCTCGGCAAGGGCGACCTGATCGCCGGCTACGCCCTCGCCTTCGGGGCGGTCGCCGTCGTCCAGACCCTGCTGGCCACCGCCGTCTCCGTCCGGCTGCTCGGCCTCGACGTCGTCGGCTCGCCCTGGCTCCTGATGCTGGTGGCGCTGCTCGACGCCCTGCTCGGCACGGCGCTCGGCCTCTTCGTCTCGGCGTTCGCGGCCTCCGAGTTCCAGGCCGTCCAGTTCATGCCGGCGGTGATCTTCCCGCAGCTCCTGCTCTGCGGCCTCTTCACCCCGCGCGACCGGATGCAGCCCGTCCTGGAAGCGATCTCGAACGTCCTCCCCATGTCGTACGCCGTGGACGGCATGAACCAGGTGCTTCACCAGCCCGAGGTCACCGGCGACTTCGTCCGGGACGTGGCCGTGGTCGCGGGCTGCGCCCTGCTGGTCCTCGGCCTGGGAGCGGCCACCCTGCGCCGCCGTACCGCCTGAGCCTGTCCGCCCTGCGGTCACCCGACCGGCTCCGGGCGTGCCCGGTGCGAGGATGACCGCGACGAGCACGGGACGGAGTCCGGAGCACACCGTGTGCCGAGAACCGTGAGCACAGCCCGGAGGGTGAACCGCATGACCCAGACAGTCGCAGTCCTCGGCACCGGCAAGATCGGCGAGGCGCTCCTCAGCGGAATGATCCGGGCCGGCTGGCGCCCGGCGAACCTGCTGGTCACCACCCGCCGCGCCGAGCGCGCCGAGGACCTGCGGAACCGGTACGGAGTCGAGTCGGTCGGCAACGCGGAAGCGGCCAAGAACGCGGACATCCTCATCCTCGCGGTGAAGCCCCAGGACATGGGCACCCTGCTGGACGAGCTCGCCCCGCACCTGACGGCCGACCGCCTCGTCATCAGCGCCGCCGCCGGCATCACCACGGCGTTCATCGAGGACCGGCTGCCGTCCGGCACCCCGGTGGTCCGGGTCATGCCGAACACCCCCGTGCTCGTGGACGAGGGGATGTCCGTCCTCTCCGCGGGCAGCCACGCGACGGGCGACCACCTCGCCACCACCGAGGAGATCTTCGGCGGGGTCGGCAAGACGCTCCGGGTTCCCGAGTCCCAGCAGGACGCGGCCACCGCCCTCTCCGGCTCGGGTCCGGCGTACTTCTACTTCCTGGTCGAAGCCATGACCGACGCCGGCATCCTCCTCGGCCTCCCGCGCGCCCAGGCCCACGACCTGATCGTGCAGGCGGCCATCGGCGCCGCGGTGATGCTCCGCGACAGCGGCGAACACCCGGTCAAGCTCCGCGAGGCCGTGACCAGCCCGGCCGGCACCACCATCAGCGCCATCCGCGAGCTGGAGAACCACGGGGTGCGCGCCGCCCTGATCGCCGCCCTCGAAGCCGCCCGCGACCGCAGCCGAGAGCTCGCCTCCGGCCAGGGCTGACCCGCTACGGCGCCCGGGAGCAGACCCGTTCGACCCCTGTGGGGCCCGCACCGCGCCGCGTGGTGCGGGCCCCGCGGAGGGGGGCCGTCCCCGGGGTTGACACGCCGAACTCCGATCCGTAGTGTTCTCCGAGTTGTCCGACGTGAGCGCCGACTCCGGTCGGTCCCCGGACAGCCATTCCGCACCACCACTCAACAAGGCCCGGCTTTCCGTCGCGTGCCTTTGCGTGTGCTTGTGTGAAATGAGGATTGCCCGTTCGAGAGAACAGCCCCGATTAGCGTCGGGGCCCGGGAATCCGCTAATGTCTCACTCGTCGGAAGGGCCCGCAACGGCCCGGAGGACAAGCCCGCTGACTGGGAATCAGGCCCGAAAGGATCTGATAGAGTCGGACTCGCCGGAAAGGGAAACGCGAAAGCGAAGAACTGGAAAGCGAAAATCGCTTGACCCGCTTCGACCGGGAATCGGACAGATAAGAGTCTGATAGAGTCGGAAACGCAAGAACGAAGGGAAGCGCCCGGAGGGCCCCGGTGAAACGGGACCGAAGGAAGCGTCCGTTCCTTGAGAACTCAACAGCGTGCCAAAAGTCAACGCCAGATATGTTGATACCCCGGCCTGCTTCGGCAGGTTGGTGGTTCCTTTGAAAAGTCCTACCGGCCTTAACGGTCCGGTGGGCAACAACAGCGAGGACGCTGTGAACGACCGGTCCTATTCCGACCTGGTCGTTCCGCTCTCGTGTTGTGATCCCGATTACGGGAAAACATTCACGGAGAGTTTGATCCTGGCTCAGGACGAACGCTGGCG